>WRHK01000119.1 GCA_009783295.1 Promicromonosporaceae bacterium | reverse complement strand
TACCTCTTCATGCCGCCGGGCTGGGAGCCCACCCCGGCCGTGGGTCGCGTCACCCTCGGCGCCAGGCAGTCGGAGGCCTGACAGACTGGCGTCATGAAGCGCCGGGTCTATGTGCACGTGGGGGCACCCAAGACGGGCACGACGTACCTGCAGAATCGGCTGACCGCCAACCTCACCACGCTCGCCGAGCACGACGTCCACTACGCCACCAAGCCGCTCCGGACGCCCAGCCTGTTCCAGTTCCGGGCCTCGCTCGACCTGCTCGGCCGGACCGACTGGGAGGGCCCGATCGCCAAGTCCGACGGCGCCTGGGAGTCGATGGCCAAGCGGATCCGGCGGCACAACGGCACCGTGATCCTCAGCCACGAGATCCTGGCCGGGGCCAAGCCCAAGAACGTCGCCCGGCTGTGGGAGGACCTCGAGGTCGGCGAGACCACCGAGCTGCACATCGTCTACACCGCCCGGGACCTGACCCGGCAGCTGCCGGCCGCCTGGCAGGAGGGCGTCAAGCAGGGCCAGCGCTGGACCTTCGCCCGTTTCCTGGAACGATTCCAGAATGAGCGGATCTGGTTCTACCGGGTCTTCGACTTCCCCTCGGTGCTGACCACCTGGGGCACCGACCTCCCGCCCGCGCAGCTCCACCTGGTGACCGTCCCGCCCGAGGGCGCCGACGTGCCGCGCGACGAGCTGTGGCGCCGGTTCGCCGCCGCCTGCGACATCGACCCCGCCTGGGCACCGCATGAAGGACCGGGCGCCAACCGCTCGCTCGGCATGGCCGAGACCCAGCTGATCCGGCGCCTCAACCGGCGGCTGGAGCGCTCGCAGCGCCCCGGCGGCAAGTACGACGGCCTGATCCGGACGATGCTCGCCGAGTCGGTGCTGGTGGAGCGGGAGAGCGAGCGGGTCCGGGTCCCCCCGGCCCTGCATCCCTGGCTCGAGGAGAAGACCGCGCGCTGGACCGAGTGGGCCGAGCAGAGTGGGGTCGACATCGTCGGCAGCCTCGACGACCTGCGCGTACCCGCCCCGGACCCGGCGGCGCGGTGGCGCGATCCGGACCGGAGCCGGCCCCGCCAGCAGCTCGAGGCCGCCCTCGATGCCCCCGCCGCGATGACCGACCAGGCCGCCCGCCGGGGCGCCCCCGGTGCCGCGCCCCCCGGCGCCCGCCCCGAAGCGCGGCCGCTTCGGCTTCCGCCGCCGCTGACGTAAATCGCGTGCCCGGGCACCGCGCGCGTGGGAGCGTCCGTGCATGTCGCCCACCGAAGCGCCCGTGACCCGACGGCGCCCCACCTGGCCGCAGCTGCCCGCGCCCGTGCGCGCCGCCGTCGAGGCCCGCCTGGGCGGCCGCGCCGTCGCCTGGACCTCGAACGACAGCGGCTACTCGAACGGCCTCGCCTCGGTGCTCGAGCTCGCCGGCGGCGACCGCGTGTTCGTCAAGGCCGTCGGAGGCGAGAACGACTTCACGCGGTGGCTGTACCGCGAGGAGGCGCGCCGGGTCGCGCTGCTGCCAGCCGGGGTGCCGATGCCGGCGTTCCGCTGGTGGGCCTCGCTCGAGGACGTGCCTGACGGCCCGTGGGAGGTGCTCGCGTTCGACGCCGCACCCGGCCGCCCGCCCCGCATGCCGTGGCAGGACGACGAGCTGGCGGCCGTCGTGCGCCTCGCCTCCCGTATCGCCGAGCACACCGTGCCCGAGGGCGTGCTGCCCGAGGCGGCCGACGAGCTGGCCTCGGGCCGGCACTGGGAGGCGCTCGCGGCCGACCCGCCGCAGGGCCTCGACACCTACGACCCGTGGGTGGCGGCGAACCTCGACCGCCTCGCGACCGTGGCCGCCGGAGCGCCCGACGCCGCCCGCGGCGGCTCCCTGCTGCACGGCGACCTGAGGGGCGACAACGCGCTCGTCCACGCGGGGGCGGCGGTCACCGACGCCGTCGCCGTCGACTGGCCGGGCGCGGTGCGCGGCAACGTGCTGTGCGACCTCGTGGGGATGCTGCCCTCGGTGCGGCTCGAGGGCGGCCCGGAACCCGAGGACGTGCTCGCCGCGCACCCGCTTCCGCGGGACACCGACCCGCAGGCCGTGGACGCGTGGGTCGCGCTGCTCACGGGCTACTTCGTCAGCGCGTCGCTCGCGCCGCCGCCGCCCGGCGTCCCGCACGTCCGCCAGTTCCAGCGCGCCCAGGCCGAGGTGTGCGTCCCCTGGCTGCGGCGCAGGCTGCGGGAGGCCTGACACCCGGCGCACAATCGGCTCGTGCACCCTGCGGCACCACCCGAGCGCCCGCCGGCCGTGCGCCTCGCGGAGCTGCTGGCGGTCCTGTCGCTCGCGGCGGACCTGGGCATGGGCCAGCCGATGGAGCACGCCCTGCGCCAGTGCGTCATCGCGCTGCGGCTGGCGCAGCGGCTGGGGCTGGACGACGCCGAGCGCGCGGTCGTCTACTACGCGTCGCTCATCGCGTGGGTGGGCTGCCACGTGGACGCCTACGAGCAGGCCAAGTGGTTCGGCGACGAGGCGGCGCTGAAGGCGGACTTCCGCCGCACCGACTTCCGCTCCGGCCCCGCCGAGGCGATGTTCGTGCTGCGCCACCTCGGGGCCGGGCAGGGCGCGCTCGACCGGGCGCGGCTCGCCGTCGCGTTCCCGGGCGAGGGCAGCCGCGCCGCCGGGTCGATGCTGCGCAACCACTGGATGGCCGCCGACTCGCTCGCCGCGGCACTCCAGCTCGACGCGCAGGTGCGCGACGCCGTCGAGCAGACCTTCGAGCGCTGGGACGGCAGGGGAGTGCCCCACGGGCTGCGAGGCGAGCAGATCCTGCTCGCCTCGCGGCTCGTGACGCTCGCCGACGTGGTCGAGGTCTACCACCGGGCGGGCGGGACG
>WRHK01000118.1 GCA_009783295.1 Promicromonosporaceae bacterium | reverse complement strand
GGCGCGCCGGCGCCCGCGCCGGCCCCCCCGCTGACGTGCAGCCGCACGTCAGCGGGCTCGACGCCGTCGGCCAGGGAGTCCACGCGGGCCAGCCGCACCTCCCAGGGGCCGCGTACCAGCGATGCGACGGTCACGGTCCCCGCGTCGGTCGCCGCGCCGTGGCGGCCCGAACCGTGGTGGACCTGCTGCTCGTCGGGCACCAGCCAGTGGGCGTGGGCCCGCGACGCGCCGACGCCGACCTCGCCGTCGACGCGCGCGTCGAGCAGGGTCATGCCGGTGCGGTGCGTCGCCGTGCCCGCGTGCGGGCCGGTGGTCGCCACGAGGGCGACCGACCCGTCGGCGGGCGACGTCCAGCTGCTCGCGTCGAGCAGCGGGCTCGTGGCCGTGGAGTAGCCCAGGCGCGCGTACAGCGGCGAGTCGCCGGAGCGGTCGCCCTCGCGGGCGTGGTCGGTGCCGTGGTTGACCACGCGGACGATGCCGTCCGACCGGGTGCCCGACACGATCCAGCCCGGCGCGGCGACCGCGCGCAGCACGTCGTCCGACCGCACGGGCAGAGGCTCGGCGGGCGCCGTCCACACCGCGTGGTCGGCCGGCAGCGCGAGGCCGAGCAGCCCCTTGCTCGCCCAGTACGGGGAGCCGGTGCCGGAGTACGCCTGCGCGAGCGGCCGCCACACGCCGTGCCAGCCCGTGGTGAGCAGCCCGTCCGGGCCGGGGATGCCCCGCTCGGTGAAGTGCTCGACGACGGCAGCACCGGCGGTGCGCAGCAGCCCCGGGGACAGCGAGGGCACCTCGTCGAGCGCGCCCACCCAGTACGGGGCGGCGGCCGCGAAGCGGTAGATGAGGCTGCGGCCCTGGATCAGCGGGGACCCGTCGGCGCCCACCAGCGCGACCGCGTCCTGGAGGAAGCGGTCCAGGCGCAGGTGGTCGGTCTCGCGGCGGGGGGCCGCCATGTCGGCGGCGCCCTCCATCCGGGCCCAGACCGCGGGGTACAGGTGCATCGCCCAGCCGACGTAGTGGTCGTAGGCCCGCTCGTCGCCGTCGGTGAACCAGCCGTCGGTGCGGAACCACGAGTCGTGGGAGGCGAGGTCGTCGGCGACGTCCTGCGCCGACCACGGGCCGCCCACCGACCGCAGGAACGTCTGCACCACGATCCGGAACCACACCCAGTTGTTGCGCGGGTACGTGGTGTCGCCGATGCACTCGGCGAAGTACTCGACCAGGCGCTCCTGGGTCACGGCGTCGAGGCGGTCCCAGATCCACGGGCGGGTCATGTCGAGCACCAGCGCCAGCGAGGCGGCCTCGACCTTGGCCTGCCCGTGCTCGCTCATGCGGACCCAGCGGTCCTCGGCGGCGGGGTCGACGCCGGTGGCCAGGCCGCGGGCGTAGAACTCGGCGAGGTTCTGCGGGTCGGCGCCGCGCTCGCCGGCGAGCCGGAACCCGGCCAGCAGGAACGTGCGCACGAAGCCCTCGAGGCCGTCGACCGCCCGGCCGTACCCGCCCTCAGGACCGGGCAGCGTGATGCGGCCGTGGCCGGCGGAGGCGTAGGGGCGCACGGCGGCGAGCATGCGGTCCGCCAGCGCCGCGAGCCGGGCGCGGACGGCGGCGCCGTCGTCCGTGCGGGCGTCGGTGCCGCCACCGAAGAGGAGGTTCGTGGCCTCGTGCGTCATTGCCGTCCTTCGTCGTCGAAGTGATCGAGTGCGAAGGTATTCACCCTCATCTCGATCGGCAAGCATCGTTATCTACCTGTTACGTTTGCTTCTGATCGTTTTGGTCTAGTCTGCTTCCAGCCTCGACGACGAGGCGTCCCCGCAGGTCGGACACGGTCCGAGAGGAGCGCATGACGATGCCGTCGCCCCTGTTCCACGGCCCCCTTGCCGACGCGTTCGCCCACGTCACCGCCGCGACGCCGCTCGGCGAGCTGCTGCTCGCCCCCGGCGAGGCGCTGCCCGTCGCGCCGGCCACGGACCGCTCGGTCTGGGGCGCCGGCGGCACGGCGGACGCTCTCACGCTGGACGACGTGGCCGCGCGCGCGTCTCGCGAGCGCGGTTCCGCCTGGCCGCAGCCGCTGGCGAGCACCGCCGTGCGGCGCTGGCGCGACGGCGACCGCACCACGCACGAGGCGCTCGTGTTCGCGCGGACCCAGCGCGTGTCGCGCGCCGTGGTCGCCGCCGCTGCCGCGGCGGGCACGCCCGACGGCGACGCGGCGCTCGACGAGGCGGTCGACGGGCTCTGGCAGCTGTGCGAGCAGTCGTCATGGTGCTGGCCCGCGCACGACGACACGTTCGAGAGCCACGGCGCCGTCGTGGCCACGGTCACCGACCCGTTCCTCGACCTGGGCGCCGGCGAGGTCGCCGCCCAGCTCGCCTGGGCCGACCAGCTGCTCGGCCCGCTGCTCGACGACCGCTGGCCCGGCGTGCGCGCGCGCCTGCGACACGAGACCCGCACGCGCGTGTTCGACCCGTTCGTGCGCCGCCGGGACTGGCACTGGATCGGACTCGACGGCGACCCGCACAACTGGAACCCGTGGATCCACGGCAACGTGCTCGCGGCGGCGCTGCGGCTGCTCGACGGCCCCGACGACGCCGCGCTGCGCGCGCACGTCGTCGCGCTCGTGATCGAGGGCCTGGACCGCTACGTCGCGAACCTGCCCGACGACGGCGCCGTCGACGAGGGCTTCCACTACTGGTGGAACGGGGCCGGCCGCACGTTGGAGGCGCTCGAGCTGCTCGCGCACGCCACCGCCGGCCGCCTCGACGCGACCGCCTCGGTGCCAGCCCTGCTCCAGACCGTCGCGTTCCCGCACCGCGTGCACCTGGGCGGGCCGTGGCACAACAACGCCGCCGACGGGCCGGCCCGCGGCTCGAAGGACACGGCGTGGGCCGTGCTGCACCGCGCCGCCCGCCGCGCCGGCGACCCCGACCCGGCCGCCCCCGCCCTCGCC
>WRHK01000117.1 GCA_009783295.1 Promicromonosporaceae bacterium | reverse complement strand
CGCCCCCGGGACCCACGAGGGATTCCCGCGGGGCGCCCGCCTGGGCGTCGACGTCGGCAAGGCCCGCATCGGCCTGGCCGCGTCCGACCCCGACGGGCTGATCGCCACCCCGGTGGAGACGGTCCCGCGCGTGCTGGACGCGACCGGCGCCGACTCGGCCGACGTGCGGGCCATCGCCGCGCACGTCGAGGACCGGTTCGCGGCCGTCGTGTATGTCGGGCTGCCCCGGCACCTGTCCGGTAAGGAGGGGGCGGCGACGGCGGACGCGAGGGCGTTCGCGGTGCGCCTCGCCCTGGCGGTGGCCCCGGTACCGGTCCGTATGGTGGACGAACGCATGTCGACCGTGACCGCGACCAGCCAGCTGCGAGCAGCGGGCCGCAAGGCGAAGAGCCACCGGCCCGTGATCGACCAGGCGGCTGCCGTGATCATCCTGCAGTCGGCGCTGGATGCCGAGCGGGCCGCGGGGACGCGCGCCGGGGAGGCCGTCGAGCCCCCGGCGTAGCGGGTCCCAGGGGAGGGGTGCGTGCCGTGCCCCCGACCCGACAGGACCAGTGTGAGCGACCTCTTCGAGCCCCCGGCGGCGCTCCCTGCCCGCGCCGGTGCGCGAGAACGTGCCGCCCTGCGGCGCCGGCAGCGTCGTCGTCGGCGCACCACGATGGTGGTGCTGGCCTGCCTGGCGTTCGTGGCGGGCATCGGGGTCGCGGCGGGCGGCGACGTCGCGCGCATCGTCCGCAGCCCGTTCTCGTTCGGCGCCAACGACTTCCGGGGCCCGGGCTACGAGCCCGTCCACGTCAAGATCCCGGCGGGCTCGACGGGCGCGGCGATGGCGCGGATCCTCATGGACGCCGACGTGGTCGCCTCCGTGCGGGCGTTCACCACGGCCTTCGCGCAGCACCCCGGCGCGTCCGGCATCCAGCCGGGCACCTACGAGCTGCGCACGCGCATGCGCGCCGCCGACGCCGTCGCGCACCTCGCCCGCAACGAGCGCGTCGAGGAGCGCGTGACCGTGCCCGAGGGGTTCACGGCCGCGCAGGTGCTGGACCGGCTGGAGTCCCAGACGCACCTGACGCGCGAGGACCTCGACGCCGCCGTGGCCGACCCGGCGTCGATCGGGCTGCCGGAGAAGGCCGGCGGCGTCGTCGAGGGCTGGCTCTTCCCGGCGACGTACTCGATCCAGCCGGCGGACACCGCGGCGGGCGTGCTGTCGCGCATGGTGGCGCAGACGACGGCCGAGCTGGACCGCCTGGGCGTGCCCGCCGAGCGGAGGCAGTCCATCATCACCGAGGCGTCAATCATCGAACGCGAGGCGCCGGAGGGGTACCGTGGCAAGGTCGCCCGCGTGATCGAGAACAGACTGGCGATCGGGATGCCGCTCGGCATGGACGCGATCGACGCGTACGGCCTGGGAAGGCCGGCGCACCTGATCACCCGTGCCGAGTTCAACGACCGGTCGCTGCCGTTCGCGTCGCGCGTGCACGTGGGGCTGCCGCCCACCCCCATCGGCAACCCCGGGGTGGCCGCGATCGAGGCTGCGGCTTCACCCACGCAGGGAGACTGGCTATGGTTCGTCACCGTCGACCTGCACACCGGGGAGACGCAGTTCACAGACAACTACGCTGAGTTCCTCGAGTTCCGCCGCCAGTACCAGAGGTGGGCCGCCGCCAACGGCTTCTAGCCGGGTCGCGACGTGCCGTGCCCCGGGCAACGGAGCACGTCCCGACGAAGAATAGGCTTCCTGCGTGACCGACATCTTCGACCACCCTGCCGTCCAGCAGCCGTACGCGCCCCCGGGGCGCCGTTCGGCCGCCCGAGCGAGGGCCGCGGTCAAGCGCCGGCGGCGTCGCCGGGCACGCGCCACCGTGGTGATCCTCGTGGTGCTGGTGCTCGCCGGCGGCGTGGCCGTCACGACCTGGGACCACATGTCGGGGCTGTTCCACAACCCGTTCGCCCACTCGGCGTCGGACTACCCGGGTCCGGGCGACAAGGCGGTCGACGTCGAGATCCCGAAGGGCGCGACTGGCGCCCAGATGGGGACAGTGCTCCAGCAGGCCGACGTCGTCGCCTCGGTGAAGGCGTTCACGAACGCGTTCGCACAGAACCCGGCGGCCGCCGGAATCCAGCCGGGGACGTATGCACTGAAGACCAAGATGAAGGCGTCCGACGCCGTGGCCGTGCTCGCCAAGGGCGAGAAGGTCGAGACGAACGTGACCATCCCCGAGGGCTACACAGCCGCTCAGGTGCTCGACAAGATCGCCTCGGTCACGAAGATCACGAAGGACCAGCTCTCTGCGGCCGTTGCGAACCCCGGGTCGATCGGTCTGCCCGCGGAGGCGGGCGGCAAGGTCGAGGGTTGGCTCTTCCCGGCGACGTACACCGTCCAGCCGAACGACACGGCGACGACGCTGCTCAAGTCGATGGTCGCCAAGACGGTCGCCGAGCTGGACGCGCAGGGCGTGCCGGCTGCCCAGCGCGAGGACGTCCTGAAGACGGCCTCGATCGTCGAGCGCGAGGCGCCCGCAAACTACTTCGGCCAGGTGGCTGAGGTCATCGCCAATCGGCTCAACCGCGGCGACCCGCTGGGGATGGATGCGATCGACGCGTACGGTCTCGGGATTCCGTCCAACCAGATCACGTCGGCGCAGTTCAACGACACGAAGCTCCCCTATGCGTCGCGCGTGCACAAGGGGCTGCCGCCTACCCCGATCGGGAACCCGGGCCTCAAGGCGATAGACGCCGCGTCCCACCCGACGCCGGGTCCGTGGATCTGGTACGTGACTGTCAACCTCGACACCGGCGAGACGAAGTTCACCGACAACTACGCGGAGTTCCAGCAGTTCAAGTCGGAGTACCAAACCTGGGCCGCGTCGAAGGGCAAGGGCTGACCCGGTGCCCACCCCCGTCCGCCGAGCCGCCGTGCTCGGCCACCCGATCGCGCACTCGCTCTCCCCGGTGCTGCACCGCGCCGCCTACGAGGCCCTC
>WRHK01000116.1 GCA_009783295.1 Promicromonosporaceae bacterium | reverse complement strand
CATAACCCCTCTTAACCTGCCTGTCCTGGTCGGTATCATTTTGCTCCTGTTCGTTCCATGGCTGGTGGTGGCCGGCGCGGTGGTATCGCTGGTACTTGGGTATCAGCTGGCGATCGAAAAGAGCCCCGGAGAATTTGACGGCACGTTTGATTCCATGGTAAAGCGCACCGCCGAGGATGTAAAAAACACTGTGGTGAACATCGGGCATGGGTCCGCGGAAGACCTAACGTAACACAGGCCGCAATGAGCGAAGCCGATTGCTGTAATCGGCTTCGTTTTTTCGTCTTGAGTGCAAGGCGGTGGATCCCCCGAATCCTATTATGGCTCATGCCGGAAAGGAAATGTGTTATGAGGCAAAAAAGAGCCGGATGCGAATGCGCGTGGAAACAATACAGGAGCTGATAAACACCGCGCTGCCCGGGTGGGGCGCAGGGCCGGTGCCCTGGGCCGCGCGGTCCGAGCCGTCGGCGCCCGCCGACGAGGTGGTGCTCGACGTGTGCGCCGCGCTGCTCGGTGCGGGCGAGGCGGTGGTGGTCGACCTGCCGCGGCCCGGCGCCCTCACCGCGGCCGCGCGGGCACTTCTCGCCGACGCCGACCGCGTGCTGCTGGTCGCCCCGTCGACGTTCCCCGGTGCGGCCGGGGCGATCGCGGCGGCGCGGGCGCTCGATGGCGTGCGCACCGGACCGGTCGGGCTCGTGGTGCGCGGCGCCGCGACCGGGCGGGTCGACGCGATGGAGCTCCAGGCGCTGACCGGCCTCGACGTGGTGGCCCAGGTGGGCGAGGACCGTTCCATGCCCGGCGCCGTGGAGCGCGGGGAGGGGCCGAGGGTGGGGCGGGGGACGCGCCTCGGACGCCTCGGCGCGCAGCTCGCCGAGCTGGTGGGGGCCGGTCGATGAGCGCCGCCGAGCTCGGGGACGGGCTGCTCAGCGACGTGCGCGGGCGGCTCGGTACCGGGGACGTCGACGACGCCGCCGTGGGCGCGGCGCTCGCCGCCAGCGGGCGGGTGCTCGGGTCGTCCGCGCTGCGGGAGCTGACCCGCGCGGCGCGCGCGCAGCTCGCCGGGGCGGGGCCCCTCCAGGCGCTCCTGGAGCTGCCGTCGGTCACGGACGTGCTCGTCAACGGCCCGCAGGACGTGTGGGTCGACCGGGGCGACGGGCTCGAGCGCGTCGACCTCGACCTCGGCACGCCCGGCGCCGTGCGGGCGCTCGCGGTGCGGCTGGCGGCACTCGGTGGCCGGCGCCTCGACGACGCCGAGCCCGTGTGCGACGCCGCGCTCCCCGACGGGACCCGGCTGCACGCCGTGGTCGAGCCCGTCGCCGCGCGTGGGGCCGTGATCTCGCTGCGTGTGCTGCGTCAGTCGACGCTCGGGCTGGACGCGCTGGTGGCCGCCGGGTCGGTGCCGCCCGGGTGGGAGGGGCTGCTGCGTGGCCTGGTCGCGCGCCGGGCCAACGTGCTCGTCTCCGGAGGCACCGGCTCGGGCAAGACGACGCTGCTCGCCGCGCTGCTCGGCCTCGTGCCGCACGACGAACGCGTCGTCACTGTCGAGGAGGCCCGCGAGCTCGCACCCTCGCACCCGCACGTGGTCGCGCTCGCGACGCGGCGGGCCAACGTCGAGGGCGCGGGCGCCGTCGGGCTGACCGATCTGGTGCGGGCCGCGCTGCGGATGCGGCCCGACCGCATCGTGGTGGGCGAGTGCCGCGGCGCCGAGGTGCGCGAGGTGCTGCTCGCCATGAACACGGGGCACGACGGCGGCCTCGCCACCGTGCACGCCAACGCGGTCGAGCACGTGCCCGCCCGGCTGGAGGCGCTCGCAGCGCTCGCCGGGATGTCGCGCCAGGCCGTGGCCGCGCAGGCCGTCGCGGCGCTCGACGTCGTGGTGCACGTGCGCCGGGCGCGCGGACGACGGTTCGTCGAGGCGATCGGGGCCGTGGTCCCCGCCGACGACGGCTTCGCCGTGCGGGAGGCAGCGCGGTGGGACGGGGCCGAGCCGACTGTGGTCGACGCCGGCGTGTGGGAGCACGTCGTGGGGCGGTGGGGGCTGTGAGTGCGGTGACGGTCGGGGTGTGCGTGGCCGGGGGCGTCGGGATCGCGCTGCTGCCCGGTGGGCGACGGGCCTCAGCTCTGGGGCCGGGCCGCACGGCCCCGTCGATGAGGGTGCGGTGGGCTCGGATGCGGGGGTGGCCTGGCGGCTCGCGGCGGGGCGATGCCTTCGCCGAGGGCGAGGTGCGCGTGCTCGTCGCGCAGGTGACCTCGCTGCTGCGGGCTGGTGCGCCGACCGGCGCCGCGTGGACGCGGGCCGCCGGCGTGCGGGTCGACGGGCTCGGCGTCCCCGACGAACGCGGGCTCGCCGACGTGGCCGGGGTCGGGCCGGCCAGGGCGGTCGTCGCCGCGACACGGCTCGCGCTCAACGTCGGCGCGCCGCTCGGCCGGGTGCTCGAGTCCGTCTCGGACGCGCTCGCCGCGGACGCCGAGGCCCGCGCCGAACGGGATGCCGCCCTCGCCGGCCCGCGGACCACCGCCCGCGTGCTGCTGTGGCTCCCCGCCGCGGGCACGCTGCTCGGCTGGGCGCTCGGCGCCGACCCGCTCGCCGCCGCGACCGACGGCGGCTTCGGCACGGCCGCCGTGTGCGCCGGGGTGGTGCTGCTGGCGCTCGGCCGGTGGTGGACGGGGCGGCTGGTCGAGGCCGCCCGGCGGGCGGGGGAGTCGTGACGGCGCTCGGCGTGGGGCTCGCGGTGGCCGCGGCCTCCGGGGTGGGGAACGTTCCGTGGGCGGCGGCCGAGCGCGAGCGCCGGCGTCGGGCGCTCGCGCTGACGTCCCGGCCGGCCGCCGAACCGCCGTCGGCCAGGGAGGCCATCAACGTCGGCGTGCTGCTGGAGCTCGTCGGGGCCGCGCTCCGCTCCGGGGCCGCCGTGCCGCGAGCCCTCCTGGCCTGCGCCGACGCCCTCGGCGGGGCGGACGGGGTTGCGCTCACCGCCGTGGCGGCCGCGCTGCGGCTCGGCGCGCCCTGGGGGCAGGCGTGGGCGGGAGTGCCGCCGAGGCTCGACGTCGTCGGCCGGGCGCTGCGGCCCGCGTGGGAGGAGGGCGCCGCGCCCGGCGACGCCCTGCGGGCCGCCGGGGACGCGCTGCGCCGGGAACGGCGCGACGCCGCGCGGGGCGCCGCGGCGCGGCTCGGCGGGCGGCTCGGG
>WRHK01000115.1 GCA_009783295.1 Promicromonosporaceae bacterium | reverse complement strand
GGCGTCTCCCTGCGGGTGCTGCAGAAGGCCTTCCAGGCGGAGGGGCGCTCCATCTCCGGGAGCATCCTCGACGCGCGCCTCGCCCGGGCCGCCGCGCTCCTCGCCGGCCCGTCGAACGGCACGTCGATCGAGCGCGTCGCCGAGCGCTCGGGGTTCGGCTCGCCGTCGAGCTTCAGCCGAGCGTTCCGCGCGCGCTTCGGCAGCTCGCCGCGCGACTGGCGGCGACAGCAGCAGGAGGAGCGCGGCCGGCCCGCGTCTTGACCTGCGGCGAACGCGCACTATCCCGTCCGCGAAGGTGCTGGTCAGCGCCGTGCGCGCCGCGACAGGCTTGTCCCGACTGCAACGGCGTCGGGAGGTTTAGGTGGGCGGTTCGCCGGTCGGGGAGTATCTGCGTGCACGCCGGGCCCTGGTGAGCCCGGCCGACGCCGGGATCGTCGACCACCGCGTGCGGCGCGTGGCGGGCCTGCGGCGCGAGGAGGTCGCCGAGCTCGCCGGCATCAGCCCCGAGTACTACCTGCGCCTCGAGCAGGGCCGCGACAAGCGCCCGTCCGAGCAGGTGCTCGACGCGCTCGCGCGGGCGCTCCGGCTCGACGCCGTCGCCCGGCTGTACCTGCGGAGGCTGGCCCAGAACCGCCGTCGCGGGCACGCCGAGGCCGCCGCGCCGGTCGACGAGCTGGGCGGCCTGCTCGAGCTGTGGCCGCACACGCCGGCGTTCGTCGTCGACAGCAACCTCGACGTCGTCGTCGCGAACTCGCTCGCCGACGCCGTCGGCGGGGGCACCCTCTCGGCCGGCGCGAACCTGGTGACCGGCCTGTTCGAGCCCGGGAGCCGCGAGGGCCTGCCCGGCTGGGAGGAGCGCGCCCAGGAGCTCGTGGGCGCGCTGCGGATGTCGGGCGACCCCGACGACCCCCGGTTCCAGCAGGTCGTGGGCGAGCTGGCGATCGCGTCCGCGGACTTCCGCCGGCTGTGGGCGCGGCAGGACGTGCACCTGTTCGTCGACGGCGACTGCTATCTGCCGATCGAGCCCTTCGGCGTGACGCGCTTCCGCTGGCGCAACTTCGCCGTCGAGGGCCGGCGGGACCTGCGGCTCACGGTGCTGTTCGCGCCCGCCGGGAGCGACGCCGCCGGGGCGCTGGCCTACGCCTCCGCGCGCCGGGGACCGGGTGGGGGCCCGGCGGACCCGCGCGCCGCTCAGCCGCGCGAGCTCAGCACCACGACCGTCAGGTCGTAGTCGTTCACCACGCGCACCTCCTGGAACTGGAGGCTCTGCGAGCCCGGTTCGGTGATCGGCCCGTGGTGCGCGGCCGGGCCCCGCTGCGCGGCCCAGAGCGTCGCGAACGCCGCGCTCTTCGCCTCGAGCTCGCCGACGAGCGCGCAGAACCGCGCGTCGTGCTCGTGCTGCGCGAGCGAGTCGCAGAGGAGCGCCACGACCTCGGACCGCACCTCGTCCGTGAGCGCGCAGTCGCCGGGCCTGCCCAGGAACGCGGAGATCGCCAGGTTCGCGCCAGGGCGGAACGACGGGGACAGGGCGCGCGCGGCCCGGTTGGCCGCCACGACGAACAGGTGCCGGTCGCGGGCGAACGCCGGCACGGGGCCGAGCGCCGCCAGCAGCTCGTCGACCTGCGGCCGGTGGTCGTGGGATGCGGCGTCGGGGTCCATGGCCTCCCACCCCACCAGGCCGGCGGGCGCCGTGCCTGTCCCTGGCAGGGCCAGGCGGGGCAGGTGAGGCTGCCCTTAGCGTGGCGCCGTCCGCCCGACGCCGGCGGGCACAGCCGACCCTCAGGAGCTGAACATGACCACCCCGGCCATCGTCCTCGTCCACGGCGCCTTCGCCGACGCCGCCAGCTGGGCCCCCGTCACGCGCGAGCTGCTCGACCGCGGCCACACCGTGCTCGCCCCGCCGGTGTACCTGCGCAGCCTCGCCGAGGACGCCGCATCGGTCCGCGCGGTCGCCGAGCAGGTCGACGGGCCGGTCGTGCTGGTGGGCCACAGCTACGGCGGCGCGGTCATCACCGTCGCGGGTGTCGCCGAGAACGTCGTCGGGCTCGTGTACGTGGCCGGCTACGCGCTCGAGGTGGGCGAGAGCCTCGGCGAGCTGCAGGGCGGGTTCCCCGACTCTGACCTCGCCGCGAACCTCGTGTTCACCCCGTATCCGGTGGCCGGCGGCGAGCCCGGCACCGACGTCTCCGTCAAGGTCGAGGCGTTCCCCGCCGTCTTCGCCGCCGGGCTGGACCCGCGCGCGGCCGAGGTGCTCGCCGTGTCGCAGCGGCCGCTCTCGGGCGCCGCGTTCGCCGAGCCCGCCACCGAGGCCGCGTGGCGGACCACGCCCGGCTGGGGCATCGTCTCGTCCGCCGACCGCACCATCAACCCCGACGTCGAGCGCTTCGGCTACCAGCGCGCCGGGCTGACCGAGGTGGTCGAGATCGACGCCCCGCACCTCGTCATGCAGACGCACCCGAGCGACGTCGCCGACGTCATCGAGAAGGCCGTACGCGCCGCCGGCGCGGCGTCCGAGGCCGCCTGACCACCCCCGCCCCACCCTTTCAAGGAGCACAACCATGGCCGGAAACCCCCGCAACCTCGCCCTCGAGCCCGCGGCGCAGGCGTTCGTCGACGCGACGAGCGAGCCGCCCTTCCTGTACCAGCTGGACCCGGAGGAGGGCCGCAAGGCCGTCGACGGCGTGCAGGACGACCCGATCTTCAAGCCCGAGATCGACGAGAAGTGGGTCGAGATCACCGGCGGCCCGACGGGCAGCGTGTCGGTGCGCATCGTCAGGCCGCAGGGCGCGACCGGCCCCCTGCCCGTCATCCTGTACACGCACGGCGCCGGCTGGGTCTTCGGCGACGCGCACACGCACGACCGCCTGGTGCGCGACCTCGCGGTCGGCACCGGCGCCGCCGTGGTGTTCACCGAGTACGACCGCTCGCCCGAGGCGCGCTACCCGCACGCCCTCGAGCAGGTCTGGGCCGCCGCCCGGTGGATCGTGGCCGACGGCGCGTCCGAGGGCCTCGACGCCACCCGCATCGCCGTCGCCGGCGACTCCGTGGGCGGCAACATGACGACGGCCCTCACGCTGCTCGCCAAGGAGCGCGGCGGCGTGGACCTCGCCGCGCAGGTGCTGTTCTACCCGGTGACCGACGCGTCGTTCGACACCGCCTCGTACCTGGAGTTCTCCGAGGGCTACTTCCTCAGCCGCGAGGGCATGAAGTGGTTCTGGGACCAGTACACGACCAGCGACGAGGACCGCGCGCAGATCACGGCGTCACCCCTGCGGGCCTCGCTCGAGCAGCTCGCCGGCCTGCCGCAGGCTCTGGTCATCACGGCCGAGGCCGACGTGCTGCGCGACGAGGGCGAGGCCTACGCCGCCCACCTCCGCGCCGCGGGCGTCCCGGTGACCGCGGTGCGCTACCAGGGCATCGTGCACGACTTCGTCATGGTCAACTCGCTGCACGACACGCACGCCGCCAAGGCCGCGGTCGCGCAGGCGGTGGCGTTCCTCGGCGAGGCCCTGGGTACGACGGCCCGCTGAGGCACCCAGACGCGGGGCCGAGGCGTGCGGGCGCCTCGGCCCCGTGCTCGCGATCGCTGGTGCGGGCAGGGAGCACGGGGGGCGAGACCGTCTGACCGCGAGATAGAGCCCGGCCCCCCGCGGGAAAAAGAAGGGGGGGGGGGGGGAGAGCCCGGGCGCGCGCTCCCTCCCGGGTGGGGCGCCCCTGCGCCCCCCC
>WRHK01000114.1 GCA_009783295.1 Promicromonosporaceae bacterium | reverse complement strand
CGGTCAATCGCTTTCACAACTTCACGTACATAGGTTTATCGATCTAATAAAGTTCAGCATCCCATATCAATTCATTGCCAGGATATAGAGGGAGCTCATCATGCCCGACGACACCAGGGCCGAAAGCCCACTGAGCCAAGAAGAGCTCATGAAGGAGAACAGGAGCCTTAAGCGCCAACTGCGAAATCTGGAGACCACCCTCCAGCGGAACAAGGCCATGCTGGCCGCCAGGGTCACGGTCAACTCCATCTTAGAGTCCGAGCAGAAGCTCATGGATAGGAACATGAGCCTGCTCCTGGAAAACAGCGCCGACATCATCCTGCTCTTCGACAAAGACGGCTGCTTCTCCTACTTCACCCACACATTCCTGACCGTGACCGGCATCGCCGGCTCCGGCCTGGTCAGCGGCAAGCACTTCACCGAGATCTTCACCGACCTGGTGTCGAAAGACTGGGTGGACTTCATCATCGCTAATTACCGCCTCGCCCTGGAGCAGCGGATCACCGTGAGATACCAGATGAAGGGCATGACCCCCGACGAGACAGCCGGCTACATCCGCCACCACATCGAGCAGGCAGGCCGCACAACCGACCTCTTCACCGACGAGGCGGTCACCCAGATCCACCAGGCCGCCCGCGGCAAGCCCAGAACCGTCAACAACATCTGCACCGCCGCCCTGATCGCCACCGCCGGCGCCGACAAGAGCCTCGTCGACCACGCCTCCGCCAGGGCCGCCATCGCCGAGGTCACCGCGACAGACTGAGCATCCCCGCGACACCCCGAGCACCAGCCCCCCCCCCGCCCGGGGCCGCGCGGCGCCCGCGGACGCGTAGGGCCCGACGGCGGAGCGCAGGCCCACCAGGATGGCCTCGACCAGCTGGTTGCCGCCCAGCTGCACGAGTGCGAGGTGGAAGTCCTGGTCGACCTGGACGAACTCGGCCGTGCTGAGCGCGGGGTCGTTCATCTGGGCGAGCATGCGCTCGATCTCGTCGAGGTCGGTGCCCTCGACGAACCGGGCGGACGCCTGGCCCACGGCCCACGTCTCGAGCGCGGCGCGCGTCGCGACGACGTCGCGCACGGGCAGCGTCCCGGAGGCGACGTGCAGGCGGACGGCCGCGCCGAGGCCGGCGGCGGGCCGGTCGACGACGGTGGCGCCGGCGTCGGGCCCGGAGCCGACGGCCGTGCGGACGATGCCCATCGCCTCGAGCACACGGACGGCCTCACGGACGGACGGGCGGGACACGCCCATCTGCTCCGCGAGGGCCCGCTCACCGGGCAGACGCTCCCCGAGCGACCACGTGCCGGTGCGCAGGTTCTCCTCGATCTGGGCCAGGACTCTCTCGTGGGTGCGCACGGCGCCAGTCTACGGGCTGTGGATTGACCACAGGGGGCAGGACGCGCCAGCGAACGTGCCGCACAATGGCCGCCATGACCTCCGCCCCCGGTCCCGGACCCCTCGTCCGGGTGGTGCTGCTGACCGGCCCGTCGGGGTCGGGCAAGACGGCGCTGACGCGCCGCCTGGGGCTCCCCGTCATGCGCCTGGACGACTTCTACCTGGACGGCGACCACCCCGACCTGCCGCACCGTTTCGGCATCGTGGACTGGGACGACCCGCGGTCGTGGGACGGCGCCGGGGCCATGGCGGCGATCACGGAGCTGGCCGCGCACGGGAGCGTGGACGTGCCGGTGTACGACATCCCGAGCAACGCGCGCACGGGGTCCGTGCGGCTCGACGCGCGCGGCTCGTGCGTGGTGGTGGCCGAGGGGATCTTCGCCGCCCAGCTCGTCGCCGCGTGCCGTGAGGCCGACGTGCTGGCCGACGCGATCTGCCTGCGCCGCCCCGCGCTCGTGACGTTCTGGTTCCGTCTGCTGCGCGACGTCGCCGAGGCCCGCAAGCCCGTGGTGACGCTGCTCCGCCGGGGGTGGGCGCTGCTGCGCGCCGAGCCCGGCCTCATCGCGGGCTGGGTCGCGCTCGGCTGCCGGGCGGCGACGCCCGCCGACGCCGAGCGCGCCATCCGCGCCCTCGCCGACCGTCCCCAGCCGTCATAGGAAGTTCACCTCATGGACATGCACGCCTCATCGGGGCCGCCGACGCTGGAGGTCGGAGGTGGTCCCGTGACCCTGAGCTCTGCGACGCGCGGTCTGCGCGTGCTCTCGTTGTACGAGGGCTTCTTCTCTGGCGGCGCCCGCCAGCTCCACACCACCGTGGTGGCGGGCCTGCACGCCAGCGGCCGCCAGCGCCACACGGCGCTGAGCATCCACGACGAGGTGCTGCGCGAGGCCACGCTCCAGCGCATGGAGGACGACCAGCGCTACCGCCTGCTGCGGTCCGCGGGCGTGCGCGTCTCCACCCTCGGCCGCAGCACGGCCCGCCCGCAGCCGGCCGACTTCAGCGACGCGGAGCTCGAGGTCACGGCCGCGCACCTGCGCGCGTCCGACGTGGTGATGTCGCTCAAGGAGCAGCCGCTGCGGCTGGTCAACCGGATCGACGTCGACCGGCCCGTCGTCGCGTGCCTGCACCGCTCCGACCCCGAGCACCAGGGCACCGCGCTCGGCGAGCTGCTGCACGCCGCCGACTCCGGCCGGCTGGCCGCCGTGATCTGCTGCGCCGAGTCGACGCGCGACGCCTACCGCGAGGCCGGGGTGCCGGCGTCGCTGCTGCGCGTGGTGCCCAACGGCATCAACCTGGCGCGGTTCCGCCCCGTCTCCGGCTCGCGCCGGCTGGCGCTGCGCGCCGACCTGAGCGTGCCCGCCGACGCGACCCTCGTCGTGTACGCCGCGCGGTTCGACGCGATGAAGAACCCCGGCCTGTTCGTCGCCGCGGCCCGCCAGTACCTGGAGCGCGACGCCGGCGGCCACGTCGTGATGTGCGGCGCCGGGATGAGCACCGCCAACCCCGACCTCGTCGCGGAGCTCGCGCTGCAGCTCGGCGACCGCCCCGACCTGCTCGCGCGCGTCCACGCCCTGGGCGTGCGCTCCGACATGGAGCTCGTCTACGCGGCGGCCGACGTCGTGGCCCTCACCTCGGCCTTCGGCGAGGCCGCGCCGCTGTGCCTCATCGAGGGCGCGATGTGCGGCGCGATCCCCGTGACGACGCCGGTCGGGGACTCGGCGCGCATCGTCGCCGGGATCGGGTTCGTCACCGGGTTCGACCCGGCGGAGATCGCCGAGACGTGGATCGAGGCCGCCGCGCGGCGCCGCGAGCTCACGCCGGCGCTCGCCGCGGCGCGCGCGCGGTTCAGCCACGTCCGCATGCTCGCCGGGTACACGTCGGTGCTGGAGCACGTCCACCGCGGGGCGCTCTCCCGCGTCTGACTTGAGACGTTTCATACTGGTGCTCGTCGTCCCGAGCACCGGAGGAAGCATGCCCCGAACCGCGGTACCCCGCCGCGCCTCGATCGCCGACGTCGCGCAGGTCGCGGGGGTGTCGGTCGGCACCGTGTCGAACGTGCTCAACCGGCCCGGGCGCGTGTCCGACTCGACCCGCACGCGTGTCGAGGCCGCGATCGCCGAGCTGGACTTCGTCCCCAACGGCCCGGCGCGCCAGCTCCGCGTCGGCACGACGACGACCGCCGGCGCCGTGGTGCCCGACATCGCCAACCCGTTCTTCACCGCCGCCGCACAGGCGCTCCAGCACCGCCTGGCACAGGACGACTGGACGCTCATGCTCGCGGCGTCGGACGACGACGCCGAGGCCGAGGCCCGCGTGCTGCGCCTGTTCGAGCAGCACGGCCTGCAGGGCGTCGCCGTCGTGCCGGCGGGCGGGGGCGCCAGCCACCCGGCCC
>WRHK01000113.1 GCA_009783295.1 Promicromonosporaceae bacterium | reverse complement strand
GGGGACTGCTTCACGAACTGCTTCACGGAGAGGGGACTGCTTCAGGGGGGGGGGAAAACTGGGGGGTGGTCCCAGCCTTGCGGCTGCGGCGGGCGAGAGTGTTCGCCCGCCTGCTTGGGGCCTTCTGGGTGGCGGTCAGGGTTCGGCCTCTCGCTCGTCGACGTGATGCGCCAGTGGCTACCCGGCGGGTCTCCAGCAGTCATGATCTTGGTCGAACGCCCAGCGTTGAACGGTCGACTCCTCGTCATCGGACTGAGAGAGACCGTTGAGCCAGACGGTCGCGTCGGGGTCCCACCCAGCCAGAGCCGTGGCGGCGCCCTGACCGACCGGCAGCGCCCTGCCGGCCGTCGACAGGTACGCGGCAGTGCTCAGGTGCACGGCGTCGGCCTCGCGCGCGACTGCGGCCCAGTTCGGCTGGACCCAGCTGCCCTGGCCGCGGCCCGTCGTGCGGTACCAGTCGTGCCTGCGTGAGGCGGTGACGTCCAGCGGGAAGCGGCGGCACAGGTCGACCCATGCTTCGGCGCCGTCGATCTCGGTCACGCGCGTTCCCGGCGGCACCGCGACGCGGCGCACGGTCGCGCTTCGCCATCCGAACGAGTCCTCGACGAGCCACAGCCCGACCGGACCCGTTGCGCCCAGATCGCGGGTCGTGCGCGGGAGCACCGACGGCGGCGCCGACCACCACATCCCGGAGAGGTTTGCCGCCGGGTCTGCGGGCCGCTCCCGTCGGGCTCGCGCCTCTTCGGCCAGGGCTTCGGCGTACCACGTGTCCAGGTCCGCGGTGCGTCCGGCGCGATCCAGGTCTGGCCGGCCCTCCTCGTGCCAGACGACGGACCACTGGGCCGAGGGGAGGAACGGCTGCGCCCAGCAGGCCGTGTGCGCAGAGTCCGCGATCAGCTGCGCCACCGGCGTCAGAGCGGCACGCACGGCAGGGACCGCCGCAAGCACGTCCTCGCCGTCGGGCTCTTGCCAGTAGCGCGCACTGCCCACTGCTCGGTCGAGGGCCGCGAGTAGCTCGCGCGGTCCCGGCACTGGCCACCGCGCCGCGGCGAGCGTCGAGACGACGTCGTCGACGGACGTCTGCGGCGGGCCACCCTCCGAGGCGGACGACAGGAGCAGACGGGAGGTGCCGGCGCCAGGGTCGAGCGCATGTGCTGCTGAGGGGACCGCCTGCCTCGTTCCGGCATCGAGCATCGTGGCCAGTTCCAGGCACAGCCGACGCCCGCGCGGCCCCAGCAGCAGCGCGGAAGCGTCACGAGCAGCTGCTCCGACCATCGAAGCTGAGATTCGCCACGCCGTCGAGCGCAGCCGCTGGGACGGCCCCGCCGCCGGACGACGCGGTGATGATGATCTGCTGCGGTCCCGTGCCGTAGGCCAGGTCGGCGGCACGCAGGTGCGGCAGATGTGCGATGAAGCC
The DNA here is from genome assembly GCA_009783295.1 of Promicromonosporaceae bacterium. Classification (GTDB taxonomy): domain Bacteria; phylum Actinomycetota; class Actinomycetes; order Actinomycetales; family Cellulomonadaceae; genus Xylanimonas. The sequence continues at coordinate 2,447 of WRHK01000113.1, read as the reverse complement.
CATGAAACCGAGCCCGCCGGTGATGAGGAAGACGGCGACGCCCAGGCCGGCGACGACGCGCGACGCGCCCACGGCGTCGGACTGCATCGACCGGGCGGCGAGCGTGATGCCGACGCTGGGCCGGCGCGCCAGAAGGGCGTCCGCGACCCAGCCGGTAACGAGCGGCGTCATGATCGCGATCCCGACGGCAGTGACCAGCACACCCACGACGAGCAGCAGCATCAGCGTCGCCTCGCGCGCGGCGGTGGAGTCCAGCCGGTCCACGACGACGAGCAGCCTGGCGCCTCCGGCCAGGACGACCAGCCGCCATGGGCTCGGCGCACGGCGAGTCGACTCGGAGCGGCCGGCGGTGGGAAGCTCCCGCTGCCACGTCGCGGCGGTGCCGAGAACCACGGACAGGATGACGATGGCGACCGTGACCAGCGCGACGGTCCCCGGCGGGAGCGTCAGCGGCGCCTTGAGCCATCCGGGACCGCGGCTCACCGCGGCACCGACGGGCGGGGCCGCGACGAGGAACAGCACTGCCCCTGCGACGGCGCCGCCGGCAGCGAGCACCCCGTTCTCGACCGCGGCCACGACGCGCACACGCACCGGTGTCACGCCGATCATCCGCAGTGCCGCGAGCCGGCGGTCGCGCACGCCCGACGAGAGGCGGCCCACGGTCACGAGCAGCACGACCGCCGGGACGACGAGGAACAGGAGCGATGCGACGAGGTTGACGCGCACGTCCGCGCGCCGGGCCGGGTCCGGATACAGCGCCTCCGGGAGCGCGAACGTCAGCAGCACGAGGAATGCGCCGAATGCGTTGCCGAGCGCCACCGACCACGCGCGCAGCGGCCCGCCGGCCCGCGCGAGACGCAGGCCCAGGGTGACGAGCGCGCTCATGGGGCCACCTCGGCGAGCGGCTCGGACGGCCCCGACGACGGCGCCGCGGACCCTCCGACGATGCGCCCGTCGCGCAGGAGCACGTCCCGCGTCGCCCACGAGGCGACCCGCAGCTCGTGCGTGACGAGGACGACGGCGGTGCCCTGCTCCCGGGCGGCGTGCACGAAGGCCTCCAGGACGAGCTCGCCCGTGGTCGTGTCGAGCGCGCCTGTGGGCTCGTCGGCGAGAATCACCGGCGGGGTGTGCACGAGCGCCCGTGCAACGGCGGCGCGCTGCGCCTGGCCGCCAGAGACCTCGCCGAGCCGCTTGGAAGCGTGCTCGACGACGCCGAGTCGTTCGAGCATGACGGACGCCCGGGCCCGCGCAGCACGGGCGTGCACGCCCATGAGCCGTAGCGGCAGCTCGACGTTCTCCTCAACGGTGAGCTCGGGGACCAGGTCGCCAAACTGGAACACGAACCCGAGCTCTGCCAGTCGGCGCTCGGAGCGGCGGCGCTCGGAGAGGGTGTCGAACCGCTCTCCCGCGAGCCAGACTTCTCCGGCGTCAGGCCGCAGCAGCCCGGCGAGCAGGTGCAGCAAGGTTGACTTGCCGGATCCGGACGGGCCCATGACCGCCACGATCTCCCCGGCGCGGACGGCGAGGTCGACGTCGTCGAGCACGCGAGTCCGACCGAAGGAGTGCCTGAGGCGACGGCCTTCCAGGACGAGGTCGCTCATGCGTCCGTTCCCTTCGATCCGGTCGCGCGAACCTTCTCAGCGATGTCCTTGAGTCGCACGGATGCCAACTCGATCCATCGCAGGTCGGCATCCAGGTGGGCGACCTCGTAGTCGCCGGCGAGCCGGTCGACGACGTCGCCCGCATGGCGGCGGGCGGTGAGCACGCGCATGCGGTCCAGGAAGGCGCGACGGTGCGCCTCGAGCACCTGGTCTGCGTCGCGGCCGCTGACGAGGGCGAGCACGACGCGCGTGAAGACTTCGGCGGGGCGGCCGCTCACCGGATCGGGGGTGGTGAGCCACTGGTCGAGCTCGGTGACACCTTGGGCCGTGATCGCGTAGAGCTTACGGTCGGCGCCGCCGCCGGCCTCGATGCCGACGCCGGCGGCGAGGCCGTCGCGCTCGAGGCGCTGGAGCGTCGAATAGACCTGCCCGTACTTGAGCTCGCGCTCATGGCCGAGAAGCGCGTCGTAGCGCCGCTTGAGGTCGAAGCCGTGCGTGGGGCCCTCGTCGAGGAGCGCCAGGAGCGCCATGGGAACCGTCATGTTCCGGACAGTACACCCGGTGTATACATTGAAGGAATACCTTGTCGTACCGAATGGTGGAGCTTGTCCGGCCCGAGGCTAGCTCCTGACGGTGTCGAGGTGGTCGGCCAGCCGGTGCAGGGTGTCCTGCAGCCGGCGGACCTCCGCCTCGCTCATGCCGAGCGAGTCGCGGATGCGGCACTCGGCGTCGTGCAGCACGGGGCGCAGGGCCTCGCCGTGGGCGGTCAGCGAGGCGACGACGCTGCGGGCGTCGGTCGGCGAGCGGTCCAGGGACAGCAGGCCGCGTTCGGCGAGGCGTCGCAGC
>WRHK01000112.1 GCA_009783295.1 Promicromonosporaceae bacterium | reverse complement strand
TCTAGCTCGCGGGCTCGGGCTCTAATTCGCGGGCTCCGACTCTAACTCGCGGGCTCCGGCTCTAACTCGCGGGGAGGGGCGTCAGTAGATCGCTCGGCCGTGGGCGTCCGGGATGCCCGAGTGGCGCAGGAAGTACGTGTTGATGATGTCGCGCCAGTCCGTCGTCGAGCGGAGCTGCTCGACGAAGCGCTCCGAGACGCGGTCCGCGACGTCGGCCGGGAACAGCGACGACGCCGCCTTCCACGCTGCGACCGACCCCTCGACCCGCTCGAGGCCCTCGAAGTGCGTGTCGTACACGTGCTGGACCACGGTCTTTCCGCTGTGCAGCACGTGCGTGTACGGCACGTGGTGGAAGAAGAGCACGAGCTCGTCGGGGCACGTCTCCAGCGACTCGTACACCGACGACCACGGCGCCGGGTACTGGGCCGTGTAGCCCGTGCCGGTCGCGACGGTGCGGTCGACGCCGATGCCGTCACGGTCGGCGAAGTGGTAGGTGCCCCACGGGGTGTACTCGTACCCGTCGGGCGAGGGGCCGTAGTGGCTGTGCGGGTAGACCATGAAGCACACGCCGAGCGGGGCGGTGTACTTCTCGTACGTCTGCCACGACTCGTCGAGGATCGCGTGCACCACCTGGCGGCCGGCGGCCGGGAGGCCGGGGAAGGTGAGGCCGACCCACTCGTCGAGCACGGCGATCGGGTCGGCCGTCGGGTCCCAGGTGAGGCGGCCCCATGCGTACAGGTTGGCCTGCGAGAACGGGTGGCCGGTCCAGAAGACGTCGTCGCCCACGTTGGAGACGGCGGCGAACCCGCCGGCTCGCCCGCCCGGGCCGCGGCCCGTCGCGATGTCGGCCATCGTGGCCGAGCCCTCGCCCCAGTACGGGAAGGAGAGCAGCTCGCTCCACATGCGGCCCAGGTAGACGGCGTGCAGCTGGTGGCCCAGGTACTCGGTGGTGACCTGGAACTCGGCGGCCACGCGTGTGGCGGGCAGGGCGGCGATCGCCGGGGAGGTCGCCTCGCGCACCTGGAAGTCCAGCGGGCCGTGCTTGATCTGCACGATGACGTTCTCGGCGAAGGTGCCGTCGTACGGGGCGAAGTGCTGGTAGGCGGCCTTGGCCCGGTCGGTGCGACGGTCGCGCCAGTCCTGCTCGTGGTTGTAGACGAAGGCGCGCCAGTGGATCAGCCCGCCGTGCGGGGCGACGGCGGCGGCGAGCATGTTGGCGCCGTCGGCGTGGGTGCGGCCGTAGGCGAAGGGGCCGGGCTGGCCCTCGGAGTCGGCCTTGATGACGAACCCGCCGAAGTCGGGGATCGCCTCCCACACGCGGGACGCGGCGCCGGCCCACCAGGCCTGGACCTCGGGGTCGAACGGGTCGGACGTCGCGAGCCCGCCCAGCCGCACGGGCGCGGCCCACGACACCGACACGTGCGTGGTGATGCCGTAGGGCCGGAACGCGTCGGCGATCCGCGCGACGTCGGGCAGCAGGTCGCCGATGAGCCGCGTCTCCAGCGGGCCGACGTTCACGTTGTTGATCGCCACGTGGTTGATGCCCGACGCCGCGAGCAGGCGTGCGTACTGGGCCACGCGCGTGAGGTCCTCCCGCACGACGCCCGCCTCGTAGAAGATCGAGCCGCCCGAGTAGCCGCGCTCGACCTGCCCCATGCGGGGGTGCACCACCACGTTGTCCCAGTGGTCGAGCATGCGCAGGGACGTCGCGGGGGCGTGGCGCTCGGTGCCGTCGGCGGCGTCAAACGACGCCTCGCCGCCGCGCACCAGGTGGAACAGCCCGTACAGCAGACCGCGGGCGTCCGACGCCGCGACGGTCACCGCGCCGCCGGCCCGCGTGACGGTGAACGCCTCGGGGTCGGCGTCGCCGGGCACGATCGCGAGGACGACGTCGGCCATGCCGTGCTCGACGGCGACGACGGCGCCCCCGTGGGTTGCGACGGCGGCCGCGACCTCGGCGTGGACCGTCGCGGCGACGGGGGACTCGTCGTCCCGCAGGTCGAGCGCGACCCGGCGCGATCCCAGCGGCGCGAAGGCGGAGCCGGGCAGCCAGGCGGGATGGACGGCGGGGTCGACGACAGGGAAGGCCGGCACACGGGTGGTCACGGCGCTGTGCTCCTCGGGTTGGGGTGCGGCGTCGGCCGCAGACTGAGAACGTTTGCAGCATAGTCCGTCACCTGACCGCGGACCCCGGCCGGGTAGGGTGCGGGAAACGTTTGCAGAAGGAGTCCCGCCGTGGTCACGGTCCGCGACGTCGCCCGCTCCGCGGGCGTCTCGATCTCGACGGTCTCGCGCGCGCTCTCGGCCCCCGAGAAGGTGGCGCCCGAGACCCGCGACCGCGTCGCCGCCGTCGCCGCGCAGCTCGGCTACCAGCCCAACCGCGCCGCGGCGGGCCTGCGCGCGGGGCGCACGGGCGCGCTCGGCCTGCTCGTCCCCGACCTCGCCAACCCCTACTTCGCGGCCGTCGCCAAGGGCGTCGCGCAGCGGGCGCGCGAGCACGGGCTGGGCGTGTTCGTGGTCGACTCCCAGGAGGACGAGGCGCTCGAGGGCGAGGTGCTGCGCGGGCTCGCGCACCAGACGGACGGCGTGATCCTCGCGTCGCCGCGCGCCCTCGAGGCCGACCGCGTGGCGGCGGGCACCAAGCCGCTCGTCGTGGTCAACCAGGACGGGCCGCTGTCCGTCGTCACGGACGCCGCGGCCGGCGTGACGCTCGCGCTCGCGCACCTCGCCGGCCTCGGGCACCGTCGCGTCGCCTACGTGGGCGGCCCGGCGACGTCGTGGTCGGACGGGCAGCGGCGGCACGCGCTGGCCGCCGTCGCGGCCGAGTCGGGGGTCGAGGTGGTGCCGCTCGGAGCGCACCCGCCCACCGTCGAGGGCGGGGCGTCGGCCGCGGCCGAGGTGGTCGGCTCCGGTGCGACGGCCGTGATCACGTTCAACGACGTCGTGGCCGTCGGCCTGGTGCGCGCCGTGCGCGAGCAAGGCCTGCGCGTACCGGAGGACCTGTCGGTCGTGGGGTTCGACGACACGTTCCTCGCCCCCCTCGTGACACCCGCGCTGACCAGCGTCGGCGCCGACCTGCGGGAGGTCGGGCGGCGGGCCACGGACCTGCTGGTCGCGCGCCTGGCGGGCGAGCTCGAGACCACGGCGTCGCTGAGCCTGCCCACCACGCTGGTGGTCCGCGAGTCCACGGGTGAAGCAGCACGCGCTTCCCTTTGACAGCGCTCGCACCCGGGGGTGAGATGAGGCCAGCCGCGCTGCCCCGGTCCGCCGGGGCCCAGTCGGCCGTGCCGACGGCGTCCGGTGTGCTCAGAGAGCGCGCCTGGGATGCGGCCGGGGGAACCTCGGCCGGCGACCAGCCGAGGGCCGGTGCTCCGCAACGGGGCGCCGGCCCTCGGCGCGTTCAGCGCCCCGAGGAGTCGCGCACCACCAGCTCGGGCTGGAACACCACCTGCTGGGGCGCGGCGCCCGGGCCGCGGAGCAAAAGCTCGGCGGCCGTCCGGCCCAGGTCGTGGCCCGGCTGGCGCACGCTCGTGAGCGGCACGGTGAGCTCGGCGGCGAACGACACGTCGTCGTAGCCGACGACGGCGACGTCGCGCGGCACGGACACGCCCGAGCGGCGCAGCGTCCGCAGCACCCCCAGCGCCACGAGGTCGTTGACGCAGAACACGGCGCTCGGCCGCTCGGCCCGGGCCAGCAGCGCCTCCGCCCCGGCCTCGCCGCCGGACGCGTCGAGGCGGACCGTGATCTCCTCGAGCGCCACCTCCGGGTCCCGGCCTGCCGCGACGAGCGCGGCGACCACGCCCGCGTGCCGGTCGGCGCACTGGCGCACCGAGTGCGGGCCGTTGAGCAGCACGATGCGCTCGTGCCCCAGCGCCAGCAGGTGCTCGGCCGCGAGCCGCCCGCCCGCGACGTCGTCGACCGCGACCGAGCTCAGCGTCTCGACGGGGGAGGGGCGGTCCAGCAGCACGACGGCGACCGCCCGCTCGGCGAGCCGGGCCAGGTGGCTGACGTCGTCGCCCGCCGGCACGACGGCGACGCCCTGCAGGCCGTGCTGCTCGAACAGGCGCAGCACGCGGGCCTCGGCCTCGGCGTCGTCGTCCGACGCCGCGAGCATGAGCGTCCAGTCGTCCTGCGCCAGGCGGTGCTGGAGCGCCTGGGCGGCGGCGGTGAAGAACGGGTTGGCGATGTCG
>WRHK01000111.1 GCA_009783295.1 Promicromonosporaceae bacterium | reverse complement strand
CCGAACCAGGGGTCCCACGTCACCGGCCGCTCCGCGAACCCGGACGTGTACCCGATCAGCACCCCGCGCTTATCTCCGACCTCGGCGGTCGCGGCGGGCACGCCGGCGGCGAGCTTGAGGATCGGCAGGTGCCGGGTGTGCCCGGTATTGGCCAGCGGCTCCATCGGCACGAACTCGCGCGCGAGCCGAAACTGGTCGAACTCGCGCTCGATCTTGATCGCCGGCTTGTAGATCTTCTGGACCACCTTGGCCCGCGCGAGGGCCTCCTCCTGCGTCGGGGCGGAGACGGCAATGCGGTACCAGCCGCGCGTGCGCGTGGCTAGGCCGTCAAACCCGGACCGCTGCTCGTCCTCGACGGCGGAGGCGCGCTCGGCCTGCCGGGCGAGCTGGCGCGGCGGCTGCTTGCCGTGGTCGTCGAGGTAGTGGTCACGCTGAGCCAGCACGCGGTCGGAGAGCTTGTTCATCTCCTTGCTCGTCTCCTCCGACGAGCGCACGTCGACCCGGAACGCCCACTCCACCGGGAACGGCAGCTTGTCGGTCTTGGCGATCCACGGCTCGTCCTCCTCCGGGATCCGCAGCTCGCCCATACGCCCGACCGTCAGCACGACGACGTGCCGCGTGATTGGCTGGTCGCCAAGCGTGGAGTCGATGCGCACCGACTGCGCGAGCGGCTCGGCGCTCCAGTGGGTCGCGCCGGTGAACTCGTGAAGGTCCTCGGCGGTCCAGTGCGTCGCCTCGACCGTGTCCTGCTCGGGCGCCGGGCAGCCGAGGGCAAAGGACCGTGCGAGCAGCCAAGCCATGTCGTTCCCGACGGCGGGGATCGCCTCGATGCCCGGGCCGGCCATGATCTCCTCGAGGTCGTCCAGCCGGTGGCGCAGCGCGTCCAACTCGCGGCGTGCGACGTCGGGCACGACGCGCGCCGTCAGGCTGAGCGCGGCGGAACGCGAGCCGAGGTCGACGCCGAGGTACACGAGCTTGTCGCTCTGCATGCGCGACGCGAGCTGGCGCTGGTCGCGCTCGAGGATGCGGGCGAAGCCCTGGGTGGCCGAGGGGGAGTTCTCCCAGGCGGCCTTGGCCCAGGTCTGCACGGGGTACGGTCGGGTGGTGATGCGCCCGTACACCGTGCGGCCAACGAGCTCCGCGATCTGCGATGCGAACGCCTCGATCAGCGCCTCGCCGTCGGCAACCGTGCGGAACGACCAGCGCTGCGGGTCCAGCAGGTACCAGGCCACCATCCGCTTGTCGGAGAAGGTGACGTGCTCGGCGACCCGGGAGAGGGACCACTTCATCGGTGAGGTGAACCGCGGAGTGTCGGGCCAGCGCCCCCGGCCCTTCGACCATCGCGGTGCGGTTGGAGCGGCGTCGGCGAGGTCCTCGGACGGGTCGTACGCGAGGGGCACGACGTCGTCATCGTCGTCGGCCCTGCCCTTGAGCCCGAGCAGTCCGCTGAGCGTGAGCGCCATCATTCCCCCTGGTGGACGGCCGAGCGCTGGTTCGCGTGGGAGCGCCACGTCCACCGGTGGCCGGTGAGCAGGACGTGGTGATCGCCGAGGCTGGTGGTCCGACGACGGAAGGCGGTCGGACGGCACGAGCGAAGCCCCTTGCCCGGGAACCGGACGGCAGTCAGCTCGTGCCAGAAGGTGGTGAGCAGCACGCTCATCGGCCGCTCATGGTTGGTCTTGTCGACGATCCACTGTGACAGCCGCAGCGCGACGAGCACGGTAAGGGCGACGGACAGGAGCGAGAACCCGATGCCGGTCTTCTCCAGCACGGCGAGGCCGAACAGGATCATCACCGGAGCGACCGCGATCATCCGGTAGCGCAGCCGGCCGATGTAGTACCCGGGAGGGCCCAGGTAGGTCTGGTCGACGTCGTAGATCTCGTCGTCGTCCGGCAGGCGCATGGCTCAGGCCTTCTGGAAGAGCCCGAGGAGCCAGCGGCCGACGTTGTCGGACGAGCCGGTCACGACCATCGCCAGGAACGCGATGCCCACGAGCGTGACGCCGACCTTCGTGACTGCCTTGGAGATGTTGCCCGCGTTGCCGGCCCAGAGGACGCCGACCGCGATGACGATGAGGATCAGTGGAACCACGTTGTCCTGGATCCACTGAGCGATGCCGCCGGTACCGAACATGATCTGCTCCTTCGCCGAGAACAGCGTGCAACGCATTACACGCTACACCCGGGACTCGACGGCCGCCAGAGTGCGCATGGTCGCTGCGCGCGAGGGGTTGTCAGACCGCCGGATCAGGGCTTGAGGTGCCACTGAGGGCCGGGGTAGTGAACCAGTCTGGGATTGTCCAGATGCGTGGCGATGGACGCCGGGTGCGGAGCCAGGTCCGCGCTCACTTCACTCACAGTGCAGCGCAAGGCAGCGGCGCCGGCGGGGCGGCGCGCCGGGGAAGGGGGAATCCGGTCAGGCGTCCGGGTTCCGCGCGAGAAAGGAGCGCGCCTGCTCGGCGGTGGCGATCGTGGCGGCGGCGGTTCGCTGGATATAGGCGACCATCGACTTTGAGAGACCTACGTCCGCGGCAACCGAAGCTAGGGACGTGCCGGGAAAGTCGAGCATCGCGAGCACCTCGGCATCGCGATCTGCTCGGGCTCGACGGTCAGCCTCGGCGGCCTTCGCCTGCCGCCTAACTGCGGCTCGAGCGCGGCTGCGGTGTGCGTCATACGTCGACGACTCAGGCACGGTCACCCTCTGAGCGTATCCCGCGCGCGTGCAACGCTCTGTACGCCCGTGGGCGCTCATCGGGTGAGCGCGTCGACGCCCGCAGTGGGATCCGCCCACGGGCGTGCCAAGCATCGAAGTTGCAGAAGTCCGGATCGCGGGCGAACGGAGCTCAGCTGTACGTGCTTTCGCGTTGTAGCTCGGAGAGTCTCAGTTGGGTGCCAGTCGCGTGACCGATCGTGGAGCACTCCCAGGACCGATGCACCGGCTACGCTCCGATCTTGTGCATCGGGCAGGAGCGTGCCCTCGCTGCGAGGGCTTGGAGGATCACGTCCGTGCGTTCTTCGTCGGTCGCCGGATCGATCGTGTTGAGTGGACCGGGGGCGGTCCTATCGGCGAGCGGAACCCGCACTTCCACGTCCTTCGTGTCGCGCCCGGCAACGGTGACGATCTGTGGACGTACGTGTCGATCGGGAACTGGGCCTGGGAGAGCGACGGCGGCAGAGGCCTGGAGTTCGTGCTCGCGACCGCGACGCCGACGGAGCGTGCGGTCGAGCTGCTGGCGTGGAACAGCTGGTACGACCGCACCGGCACTCTGGGGCTGGGGCACACGGTCCCGATCGGGGAGCCGTGGTTGCCGGGTTCAGCTTGCGACCACTGGCTGATCAGCCCGCCCTACCCGTGGGGGCCGGAACTGGAAGTCGCGCACATCGAGGGGACGCATGTGGACTTCCTGTGGCTGGTGCCCATCACGGCCTCGGAGCGTGACTTCAAGGCGGAGCACGGGCAGGAGCAACTCGAGCAGCGCTTCGAGGCCGCGGCGATCAGGTTCTGGGATCCGCAGCGCGTAACCGTCGCCTGAACTGGAAGTTGAAGGCCTGGCTACCATCCGATCTCCCGTGTGGTGAGGTGTTGTCCGACGCGGGGTTGCGAGATTCTGGGGCTGGCGGCGTGGCGCCGCGGACGGCTAGGCTGCCTCGGTCAGCGGTTGCACACGAGCAGCGAGGTCGGGACTGCCCCACGATCAGTTGACTCCTTACCTGCGGTGCCGTGAGGTGGCCGCTGGAAGGATGTGGCTGTGCCCAAGCCCTATCCCGCCGAGTTCCGTCGTGACGTGATCGCGGTCGCCCGTCAGGGTGGCTCGATCGCTCAGATCGCGAAGGACTTCGGTATCACCGAGTCGTGCCTGCGCCGGTGGCTGGCCGTCGATGACGTCGAGAGCGGCGCCACGCCCGGGGTCACGAAGCAGGAGTCTGCCGAGCTGCGTGAGCTCAGGCGGCGTAACCGTCAGCTCGAGCAGGAGAACGAGATCCTGCGGCGGGCCGCGGCGTACTTCGCCAAGGAAATCTCCCCAAAATGACGTACCCGCTGGTCGGTGACCTGGCCGCGGACGGGATCCCCGTCGCGGTGACCTGCCGGGTTCTCGGGTTCTCCAAGCAGGCGTACTACAAGTGGAAGGCCAACCCGGTCACGCCCGCCGATCTTGAGCGCGCGTACCTGATCAACGCCGCCTGGGACGTGCACCGCGACGATCCGGAGTTCGGGTACCGGTTCATCGCCGACGAGCTCCAGGCCGCCGGCATGGAGGTCTCCCGCAACACCGTGTGGTCGCTGTGCCGTGAGGCCGGGATCGTCTCGGTGATCCAGCGCAGCCGCCGCTCGGGGAAGAAGGCCGGCCCGCCCGTGCACGATGACCTCGTCCAACGCGACTTCACCGCCACCGGGCCGGACCGGTTGTGGCTCACGGACATCACCGAGCACCCCACCGGTGAGGGCAAGCTCTACCTGTGCGCGATCAAGGACGTCTGGTCCGGGCGCATCGTGGGGTACTCGATGGACGCGCGGATGAAGTCTTCCCTGGCCGTGGCTGCGCTCGAGCACGCCGCCGCCCGCCGCACCGTCATCCCGAGCC
>WRHK01000110.1 GCA_009783295.1 Promicromonosporaceae bacterium | reverse complement strand
GCTCGGCGGGGCGGGCCGGTGGCCCGTGGGCCGGGTCGTGGTGCTGGCGGTGGGCGTGCTGGCCGTGCTCGGGGTGCTGGCGGCGCGCAACGGGGCGCCGCTGTGGGTGTCGCGGCGCGAGACCGTGTTCGCGCTGAGCGGGCAGTTCGCGCCCCGCGTGGTGCTGCGCGGGCGGGCCTCGATGCTGCTGGTCAGCACGGCGCTCGTGGGCGCGCTCGCCGGGGCGGCGGCCGCCGCGGGCGGGGGGACCGGCGCGGCGACGGCGACCTGGGCGGTGGTCGCGGCGGCGCTCGCGAGCGTGCCCGTCGCCGTGGGGGCGGTGGCGCAGGTGCGTCGCCGGCGGCTGGTTGCCGACGTCCTCGCCGGGGCCGTGCTGCTCGCCGGGGTCGCGGTCGCCGCAGTGCCGCGGCTCGCGGTGCCGGCCGGGGTGCCGGTGATGGTCGTGGCGCTCGCGGCGGCCGTCGTGGCCTGGTGGGTGGTGCTGCGCACCGTCCCGTCCCGGCTGGACGTCGACGACGTCGCCGCCCGCGGCGCCGGGTCGGTGGGCGTGGGGCTGGGCATGGCGGCCGGAGACCTCCAGGCGGCGGGCCGGGCGATCCCCGTGCGGTACCGCGGGCCGCGGCGACTGCTCGGGTCGGGGGCGTGGGCGTGGCTCACGCGGACGCTTCCTGTGGTGGCGCGCGACCTCGTGGGTCAGCGACGCCGGCCCTTCGCGACCCTGGCCGGGCTGGTGGCGGGGGCGGCCGGGTCGTGGCTGGTGCTCACCTCGACGTCGGCCGCGGCGGTGGCGCTGGCGGCGCTGCTCCTCTACGCGGCGCTCGGGGCGACGGGGCTCGGGCTCACCGCGTTCTTCCGCCAGCCGGTGCCGGGCGGGCTGCTGCCGGGCAGCGGGCCGCGCGGGCTGGCGCGGCACCTCGCCGTGCCGGGCGTCGCCACCGTCGTCATGGTGGTGCTCGGCCGTGCCGTGGCCGACGTGCTCGGGCAGCAGCCCGCCGGGCACGCGTACGCGTCGGTGGCGGTCGTCGCGGCGGTGGCCCTCGCCGCGCGCGCCTGGGCGGCCGGCGGGTCCACCGTGCCGCCCGCTCTCTACACGCCGATGGTCACGCCCCTGGGCGACCTGTCGATCGCCGTCGTCGGGATGTACTTCGTGCGGGCGTGGCTCGTGCTCGCGGGGATCGCGTGGCTGGTCGCGTCGGCGGGCGTGGCCCGCGTCTGGCTGCTGCCGACGGTGGCGACCGTGTTCTTCGTGCTGCGGGCCCGCCACCGCGCCTCGCGCTGAACCGGGGGGCGGTGCTAGGCGGCGAAGGGGCGCCCCGTCGCGAACGCCAGGCGCACGAAGCGCTCGCCCATCAGCGCGTGCGTCGCCGCGTCCGGGTGCAGGTTGTCCGGGAGCGGGTGGGCCTCGGCGTCGTCGGGGCCGTAGAGGGCCAGGCCGTCCAGCAGGTGCAGGTTCGGGTCCTTGCGCTCGCGGACCACGCGCGCCAGCTCCGTGCGGACCACCGTGAGCGTCAGCTTGCCCGCCGCGACCTCGGCCGGGTCGCCCGTCGCCGTGAACCGCGTCTCCCCGCGGGCCAGGGCCTCGAGGTCGAACGCACCCGGGCCGGGCGTGTCCTCGTGGATGGGGCACAGGATCGGCGTGACGAGCATCAGCGGGGCGTCCGGGTGCCCGTCGCGGACCGTGTCGAGGAAGCCGTGCACCGCCGGCGCGAAGGCCCGGCGCCGCATCAGGTCGGCGTTCACGACGTTGATGCCGAACGCCAGCGAGACCAGGTCGGCGGGCGTGTCCCGCAGGGTCCGCGCCACGAACGGGTCGAGCAGCGCCGAGCCGCCGAAGCCCAGGTTCACCAGGTCCACGCCCGCCGCCCGCGCGGCCGCCACCGGCCACGTGCCCGTGGGCGTCGCCGCGTTGGACCCCTGGCTGATCGACGACCCGTGGTGCAGCCACGTCCGCCCCGCCGCCGGGACGGCGCGCACCGGCGCCGGCGCCTCCAGGGCCACCAGCTCCACGGACTCGTTGTGCGGCAGCCAGATCTCCACGCGGCGGTTGCGCCCGTCGTCGGGCCCCAGCGGGAACGTCAGGGCGGACGGCTCGGCCGGCGTCGTCGTGGTGCGGCCCGTGGTCATGTCCAGCATGACGACGACGGCGTCCTCCAGGCTCGCGCTCGCCGTGAGGACGCCGTCCACGACGACGTCGAACACGCCAGGCGCGCGCAGCGGCACGCCCACGTACCCGAACCGGGTGGCGAGGGCCGTGAGCGTCACCTGCGGGGCCGTCGTCGTGAACGCGACCCGCACGCCGGCGGGCTGCGCCTCCACGAGCTTGAGCTGGGCGTCGCCGCGGCGGCGGGCCCACGCGGGCAGGCGGTGCGGCAGCAGGCCGACGGCGGTGCGCTCGAGCTCGAGGGCGCCGTGGACGAGGTCGGGTGACATGGCTTCCTGATTCCTGTTGGACAGTTCCTAATAGGATTAGGTTAGCACTCCGGCTCTACGCTCGGCCCATGCCGATCCCGCCCTACGTCGCCGGCCTGCGTTCCCTGGTCGGGCACGAGCTCCTCTGGCTGCCCGGCGTCACCGCCGTCGTCCGCGACGACGACGGCCGCCTTCTCCTGGCGCAGCGCTCCGACACCCGCAAGTGGGCGCTGGTCAGCGGCATCGTCGACCCCGGCGAGGAGCCCGCCGTCGCCGCCGCGCGCGAGGTCGCCGAGGAGACGTGCGTCGACGTCGTCGTCGAGGCGCTCGCGGCCGTGTCGACCACGGAGCAGGTCGTCTACGAGAACGGGGACCGCTCGGTGTACCTGGACCTGCTGTTCACGGCCCGGCCGGTGTCACCCGCGGCGGTCGCGGCGGCGGCCGTGGGCGACGAGGAGAACCTGGCCGTCGGCTGGTTCGACCCGGCGGCCCTGCCCGAGGACCTCATGCCCTCGACGCGGTTCCGGCTCGGGCTGCTGGAGCGGTTCGAGTCGGCCGGGTCGGGCGCTGCGGTGTTCTCCGCCTAGCCACATCGTGGACAAACGGCTGGACCGCGCCGCCCCGGCGCGTAGGGTGCCACCGTGACCGTTCGTTGGTATTGGCGCTTTACGCCGGCTCCGTGTGGAGCGTGGCGGGCTGACGCCTGACCAACACCCCCCACCGGAGCCAGCAGAGGCCTTCGACGCAGGATGCGTCGGGGGCCTTCGTCGTGAGACGAGGCGCTCCGGTCGCCGCCCGGGTCAGTCCCGGGGCTGGGACGCCGCACGACGACGACGCCCACCCGACCGACCAGACCCGGAACCCCAGGAGCCAGACGCCATGACCGTGAGCCACGAAGCCCTGAGCGATAGCCTTGCCGACGCCCCGGGAACCGTCCCCGGCGGCATCGCCCGCAACCGGAAGGCTGAGCTGTTGGCCGAGACCTCCGACCTCCGCATCCGCGCCCTCGACGCGCTGCCCGCCCCGCAGGACGTGCGCGTCGAGCAGCCGCTGGGCACCGAGCGCAGCGACCTCGTGGCCACCTCGCGGCGTGCCGTGCGCGACGTGCTGGTGGGCGAGGACGACCGCCTGCTGGTGATCGTCGGCCCGTGCTCGGTGCACGACCCGGCCGCCGCCCTCGACTACGCCTCCCGCCTCGCACCGCTCGCCCGCGAGCTGGCCGACGAGCTCGTCGTCGTCATGCGCGTGTACTTCGAGAAGCCGCGCACCACCGTGGGCTGGAAGGGCCTCATCAACGACCCGCACCTCGACGGGTCGCACGACGTGCTGCACGGCCTGCGCCTGGCCCGCGAGGTGCTGCTGGGTGTGCTCGACGCCGGCGTCCCCGCCGCCACCGAGTTCCTCGAGCCCACCAGCCCGCAGTACATCGCCGACGCCGTCACGTGGGGCGCGATCGGCGCCCGCAACGTCGAGTCGCAGGTGCACCGCCAGCTCGCGTCCGGCCTGTCGATGCCGGTCGGCATGAAGAACGCGACGGACGGCGACGTGCAGACCGCCGTCGACGCCTGCATCACCGCCGCCAGCGAGCACACGTTCTTCGGCGCCGACTCCGAGGGCCGCGCCGCCGCCGTCGAGACCACCGGCAACCCGGACTGCCACGTGATCCTGCGCGGCGGCCGCGGCGGCCCCAACTACGCGCGCACCGACGTCGAGGCCGCCCTCGGGGTGGCGCGCGCGTCCGGGCTGGGCGGCGCGGTCGAGGCCGGCCTTGTCGTCGACGCCTCGCACGGCAACTCGGGCAAGGACCACGTGCGCCAGGCCGCCGTCGTGCGCGAGATCGCGGCCCGGCTCGCCGAGGGCGAGCAGGGCATCACCGGCCTGATGATGGAGAGCTTCATCGAGGCCGGCGCCCAGGCCCCGGGCCCGCTCCCCACGCTCGTGTACGGCAAGTCGGTCACGGACAAGTGCATCGACTGGGACACGACGGCCGACCTGCTGCGCGAGCTCGCGACGTCGATCCGGGCGCGCCGCGCGCTCTGACTCCGCCCGGTGGGGCCCGTCTCGACGGGCCCCACCCGTGTCAGCTGACGAACCCCTCCAGCACCGCCCGGGCCGGGGGCTCCGAGGCGCGGATCATCGCCCCGACCTCGTCCATGCGGTCCCACACGTTGAGGCCCATGCCGGCGAGCACGCGGCCCTCGCGCAGCCAGAACGTGAACGCGTTCCCGGCGTCGGCGTCGCCGCTGACCAGCACCTCGTCGTAGCCGTCGGGGCCGTCCACGAACCCCGTGTACTCCATCCCCAGGTCGTACTGGTCGGAGTAGAAGTACGGCAGGATGTCGTACGCCTCCGTGGACCCCAGCATCGCCTTCGCGGCGTGCGGGCCCGTGTCGTTGGCCCGCGCCCAGTGCTCCACGCGCAGCGGCCGCCCGTACGTCAGCGACGGGATCGACGCGATGTCGCCCGCCGCCCAGATGTCCGGGTAGCCCGTCCACAGCGTCCCGTCAACGACCACGCCGCCGCCCTCCGCCGGGTCCCGCAGCTCCAGCCCTGCCGCCGCCGCCAGCCCGACGTTTGGCGACGCACCCACGCCCAGCACCACGATCGACGCCTCGACGTGCGTGCCGTCGTCCAGGTCGACGCCCGTGACGTGGCCGCCCGACCCCGTGAACGCGACCGCGTCCGCCTGGCGCATCAGCCGCACCCCCTGCCGCTCGTGCAGCCGCCCGTACACCGCGCCCATCTCCGGGCCGAGCACCCGCTCGAGCGGCTGCGCGCCATGGCCGACGATCGTCACGTCCAGCCCCAGCTGCCGCGCCGACGCCGCCACCTCGAGCCCGATCCAACCGTCGCCCACGATCGCCACCTGGGCGCCGCCCGCATGCACCGCCCGGTGCAGCAGCGCGCCGATCCGGTCCGAGTCGTCGATGGTGCGCAGCAGGTGCACCCCGCGCAGATCGTTGCCGGGGATGGGCAGCGTGCGCGGCGACGAGCCCGTCGCCAGCAGCAGGCGGCCGTACGGCAGCACCGTGCCGTCCGCGAGCGTCAGCCGCTTGTCAGCGGGAGCCAGGCCGACGGCCGTCGCGTTCACCCGCAGGTCGACGTGGTGCTGGCCGTACCAGTCCTCCGCCAGCGGGAACACCGAGTCACGCTCCGCCTCCCCGCGCAGATAGTCCTTCGACAGCGGCGGGGGGGCGTACGGGCGGGGGGCCTCCC
>WRHK01000109.1 GCA_009783295.1 Promicromonosporaceae bacterium | reverse complement strand
GGCTCCGCCGTCGACAACCAGGCGCTGTTCGCGGCCGACGGGACGCCGCTGGCCTCCCTCGACGTGTTCAACCTGGTGCACACCGGGTCGATCGGGCCGCGCACCGTCGACACGGTCGAGCAGCCGCGCGTCACCACCTCCACGACGCCGGTCGCCCTGCCTGCCACCATCGCCGTCGCCTACTCGGACGGCACCTCGGAGCACGTGCCCGTCTCGTGGTCCGGCGCCGCGGCATGGATCCACGGCCCCGGCACCTACAACATCCAGGGCACCACGACCACGGGCCTGAGCACGACGGCGACCGTCACCGTGCTGCCCGCGAACGCGCTCGCCGACCCCGGTTTCGAGGACCCCGAGCCCAGCGCCTGGACCGCCACCTCCACCGGCGGGGCGCTCGGCCTCGGCGCCTGGGACGACCCGCACAGCGGCACGCACTCCGCCCACTTCTGGCTCGGCACCCCGTTCGACTTCAGCATGACCCAGACCGTCACGGGCCTGCCCGCCGGCCGGTACGCCGCCACCGCGTCCCTCCAGGGCGACGGCGAGGACGCCGCCTCGTCGGTGACCATCACGGTGAGCACCAGCAAGGGCCTGACGGCGTCCGCGCCGTTCGCCATGAACGGCTGGCGCGTCTGGTCGTCGCCGAGCACGGCCGGGGTGCAGGTCACGCCCGCCGACGCCGTGACCGTCACGATCACGGGCCACCTGCCCGCCGGGGCGTGGGGCACGATCGACGACGTCGCGCTGTTCAGGCTGCCGGCGACGACGGCGCCCGCAGCGGTCACGGCCGCGCTCCAGGCGGCGCTCGGCGCGGCGGCCTCCGTCGACCGCGGTGCCCTGTCCGCGTCGGCCCTGGCCGCGCTGGACTCCGCGGTGGCGGTCGGCGACGTGGTGACGGCGGCCCAGTGGCCGACCGCCGACGACGTGGCGCGGGCGACGGCGCTGGTGCGGCAGGCGCTGCCGCGGGGGTGATGCTCGGACCGGCAGTCCGTCGTCGGATCGTGCGCTCGGGGGCACGGTCCGACGACGGACTGCCGGTTCGACGCTCGGTCGCCCTCAGTACCTCATGCCCATGAGGTCCCGGACCTCGTCCAAAGTGCGGTCGGCGATCTGGTTCGCGCGGGCGTTGCCGCGGCGGAGGATCGCGTCCAGGTACTCCGGGCCGTGGGCGGCCGCCTCCGCCCGGCGGGCGCGCATCGGGCGCAGCCCCTCGACCAGGGCCTCCGTGACGACCCGCTTGAGCCGCCCGGCTCCGGCCGGGCCGACCTCCTCGGCCAGCGCCTCCGGAGTCGTCCCGGCGAAGTGGGCGCCGATCGTCAGGAGGTTCGCGACCTCCGGCCGGCGGTCGGGCTCGTAGGTGATGTGCCGTTCCGAGTCGGTCCTGGCGCGCCTCACGAACCGGACGGTCTCGTCCTCCGTGGCCCGGAGCTCCAGCGTGTTGCCGGCCGACTTGGACATCTTGGCGCCGTCGTCGCCGAGGATCGTGGGGGTCGGGACGATGAGCGCGTCCGGCTCGGGGAAGTACGGGCGGCCCGCTGAGTACCGGGCGTTGAACCGGCGCGCGACCGTGCGGGTGAGCTCCAAGTGTGGGAGCTGGTCCTGCCCGACGGGGACCAGGTTGCCGTGGCAGAACAGGATGTCGGCGGCCTGGTGCGCCGGGTAGGTGAACATCAGCCCAGACATGCCGCGGCGGCCGCGTGCCTCCGCGGCGGCGGTCTCCGCCTTGACGGTGGGGTTGCGCTCCAGCTCCGCGACGGTGACGAGCGACAGGAACGGCAGCAGCAGCTGGTTCAGCGCGGGAACGGCGGAGTGCGTGAAGATCGTCGTAGCTTGCGGGTCGATCCCCGCGGCGAGGTAGTCCAGCAGCACCCCGCGCACGACGCCCGGCAGGTCACCCGAGGCGTCGCGGTCTGTGATCGCCTGGTAGTCCGCGACGACGAGGAACACCTCGACGCCCTGCGCCTGGAGGCGCACGCGGCTGGCGAGCGTGGCGATCAGGTGGCCCAGGTGCAGGGCCCCCGTGGGGCGCTCGCCGGTCAGCACCCGGAACCGGGGCGGGTCGGCGAGGATCTGCTGCTCGAGGGCCGCGGAGCGCGCCCGGGCGGCGGTGTCGATGCCATGGCCTACGGCTGGCGAGTTCATGGGTCGGGTCTCCTCGTGGTCGCGCCTGTCGCGGACCAGGGACCGTCCCCGTGATGCAGGACGTCCCGGGCTGCGGCAGGCAGCTCGGGACGGCGTGCGGGGGCGCGTCGGGTCACGGCTGCGGGGGCAGCCACCACCAGGAACGCCGCGGGGTCATGCTGTGAGGGTAACCGGCAGCGCGGCGGCTCGGGAAGGTCCTTTCCCCGCCGTGCTCAGGCGCTCTCGCGGGGCACCAGCGTGGCCGGGAGCGTGACCGACGTGGGCGGCTCGCCCTCCACGGCCTCGAGCAGCAGGCGCACCATCTCCGCACTGATGCGCTCGTAGGGCTGGCGCATCGTCGTCAGGGCCGGGGTGAGCGCGGCGGCCTGGCCGGAGTCGTCGAACCCGGCGACGGCGACGTCGTCAGGCACGCGGCGCCCGGCCTCGGTGAGCGCCTCGAGGGCCCCGGCGGCCATGCGGTCGTTGTGGGCGAACACGGCGTCGAGGTCGGGGGTCCGCCCGAGCAGCTCGGCCATGGCGCGACGGCCGGACGCGGCGCTGTAGTCGCCGTGCGCGACGAGGTCGGGGTCGAACGCGTCGCCGAGCACGTCACGGTAGCCGTCGAGCCGGAACACACCGCCGGGCGTGTCCATGGGCCCGGTGATCGTGGCGACGCGGCGCCGCCCCGTGCCGATCAGGTAGCGCGTCATCTCGGCACCGCCGGCGCGGTCGTCGGCGGCGACGGACGACACCTTGGTCTCGAACCCGAGCGGCACGCCACAGGACACCAGCGGCACCTGGGAGCGCAGCAGCTCCGCGATGATCGGGTTGCCGCGGTGCGAGCTGATGACGAGCACGCCGTCGACGTGCCCGCCCGTGACGTACTGCACGGCGCGGCGCCGCTCCTGGACGGTGCCCGCCACCAGCAGCACCATCGGCATCTCGCGCCGCGCCGCCGCCTCGGTGGCGCCGCGCAGCAGGAGCGCGAACGTCGGGTCCTCGAACAGCAGGTGCTGCGGCTCGGTCAGCAGGAACGCGATCGAGTTCGAGCGGCCCGTCACCAGGGAGCGGGCGTGCGGGTTGGCGCTGTACCCGATCGAGGCGATGGCCGCCTCGACGGCGCTGCGGGAGTCGGGCGACACCCAGTGCCCGCCGTTGATCACCCGGGAGACGGTGCCACGGGACACGCCGGCGGCGTCGGCGACGTCGCGGATCGTCGGCCGTCTGTGGTGATCGGTGCGTTCGGTCACCGCGCCATCATCCCTTGACGGCGGCGCCCGCGAGGGAGGCGACCAGCATCTTCTGGGTGAAGACGAAGAAGATGATGAACGGCACGGCCACGATCAACGAGCCGGCGGCGAAGTTGGTGAAGAAGTTGTTCTTGTCGGTCACGAAGTTGAACAGCCCCAGCGCGATGGTCTGCTTCTCCGGCGAGCGCAGCACCAGCTTCGGGAAGATGAAGTCCATCCACGGGAGCGTGAAGCTCGTGACGGCGAGGAACACCAGGATGGGCCGCGCGACGGGCAGGATGATCTGCCGGTAGATGCGGAACGACGACGCCCCGTCGAGCCGGGCCGCCTCGTCCAGCGAGCGCGGGATGTTGTCCATGTAGGACTTCACCATCCACGTCGTGTACGGCAGGTTGCCGGCGAGGTACACGAGCACCAGGCCCCACAGCGTGTCGAGCCCGCCGATGCGCAGCAGCACCACGTAGATCGCGACCATTCCCACGATCGACGGGAACACGTTGAGGATCAGCAGCCCCATGAGGAACGACTTCTTGAACACGAAGTTGAACCGGCTGAAGATGTACGCCCCCATCGACGCGAAGACGAGCGTCCCGATGCACGTGAGCGACGCGATGATGAACGTGTTCAGGAACCACAGCGGGTAGTCCGTCTGGGTGAACACGAACGTGAAGTGGTCGGTGGTGAAGCCTTCGGTGAAGGGCACCACGGGCATGTTCGCGATCGACTGCCCCGGCGTGAACGCGGCGGCGATCATGTGGACCACGGGCCAGATCACGGCGATCGCCACGATGACGAGGACGGCCGTGAGCACCACGGTGTTGACGACGGCGGTCGCGGACGACCGGCGCACTGGCTGCTGCGAGCTCACAGCTCCCCCTCCTTGAACGACTTCGTCCGGCGGAAGTTGTAGATGGCGAAGGGCGCGATGATCAGGAAGATCATGATCGCCAGCACGGATGCGTTCTGGTACTGCTGCAGGTTGATCGTGAGCTTGTAGATCCAGGACACCATGATGTCGGTGCTGCCCGCACCGGTGGTCACGGTGTCGGAGCTGGCTGGCCCGCCGCCGGTGAGGAAGAAGATCGCCCCGAAGTTATTGATGTTGGCGGCGAAGCTCATGATGATCAGCGGCATCGTCTGGTACAGGATGATCGGCACCTGGATGCGCCGGAACACCTGGAAGGCGTTCGCCCCGTCGATGCGGGCCGCGTCGATCACGTCCTGCGAGATCGACGTCATCGTGCCCGTCGCCAGCAGCATGAAGTACGGGAAGCCGCACCACAGGTTGATCAGCACGACGGTGAACTTGGCGAGCCACGGGTCGCTCAGCCAGCCGATGTTGCCGTGGATGATGTGCAGCGCCTGGAGCGTGCGGTTCACGGTGCCAAAGGAGCCGTTGAGAAGGTTGCGCCACACCAGCAGGGAGACGACGCCGGGGATGGCGTACGGGAGGATGAACAGCGCCCGGAAGAACCCGGTGATCCGCAGGCGCGAGTTCTGCAGCAGCACCGCCATGAGCAGGCCGCCGGCGTAGCACGTCACGGTCGCGACGAGCGCCCAGACCACCGTCCAGAGGAACACGCGCACCAGCGCGCCGGTCCACAGGGCGTCGCCGCCGAACAGCGTCTTGAAGTTGGTCAGCCCCACCCAGTCGATGGTCGCGGCCGGGGGCACGTTCGACGGCGAGGAGTAGTTGGTGAACGCGACGAGCGCGGCGAACACCAGCGGCACCACCACGAAGAAGGCGATGAGCAGGAACGTGGGCGCCAGGCCCGCGATGGGGAACCCGCGGTTGGCGAGCGAGTCCAGGGGGTTGCGCCCGCGCGCCGTCGTGGCGCGGGTGCCGTCGCGCAGCTCGGCCAGGTCCGCCCGCGCCGAGCGCACGGAGACGGCGTAGAGCGCTGCGAACACGGCGAACACCATCAGCACCATCACGCCGTCGATGAGCATGAACAGCGAGTTGGGCCGGAACATGACGGGCAGGTCGGGCGCGGGCGTGCCGAGCGTGACCAGGTCGATGATGCGGCCGAGCGTCAGCGGCAGCGTCGCCAGGAACAGCACCTCGACGGCGGCGAACGCGGCGCCCTTGCCGCGCTTGCCGAGCACGGTCAGGTGCGCCAGGCCCATGAACGCGAGGCTCAGGCGCCGCACCCGCCGGGCGTCCGGCACGCGCGTGGCGTCGCCGTCAGGTGTTCGGGTCGCGGCGGGTGCCGCGGTGGGGACCGTGTCCTCGGTCGTCATGGACGTCCTCCTCGTCGAGGTCGTGCGAGCCAGTGCTCGAGGTCGAACAGGGGCGGCGGGCGGCCCGGGGGGCGGGCGCCGCCGGGGGGCCGGTGGGCCGGGGCGCCCTCTGCCCCGGGGGGGGGTGCGGCCGGCCGTCCTTCTCCCTCCCCCAGATGG
>WRHK01000108.1 GCA_009783295.1 Promicromonosporaceae bacterium | reverse complement strand
CGGTGCCCGACGCCGTGACGGTCCGCTCCTGGGTCGACGGCGGCGCCCGCCGCGCCGTGGTGCTCGGCGCCGGCTTCATCGGCCTGGAGGCCGCCGAGCAGCTCGCCGCCGCGGGCCTCGAGGTCGCGCTCGTCGAGCTCGCCGAGCACGTGCTGCCCCCGCTCGAGGCCGAGATGGCCTCGCTCGTGACCGACGAGCTGAGGAACCTCGGCATCGCGGTGCACGACGGCGTCGCGGCCACCGCGGTCGAGGCGGGCACCGACGGCGACGTCGTCGTGCTCGGCGACGGCACGCGCCTGGACGCCGACCTCGTGATCCTCTCCGTGGGCGTGCGCCCGGACACCGCCGCGTTCGAGGCGGCGGGCGTCGCCACCGAGCGCGGCGCGATCGTGGTCGACGAGCACGGGCGCACCAACCTGCCCGGCGTCTACGCGGGCGGCGACGCAGTCGTGTCCACCGACGCGATCACGGGCGTGCGCCGCCCGGTGCCGCTCGCAGGCCCGGCCAACCGCGCCGGACGCCAGATCGCCGACGCGATCCTGCGCCCCGAGACCGCTCGGCCCATCCCGGCCGCCGTCGGCACCGCCATCGTGCGCGTCGGCCGGCTCGCCGCCGGCATGACGGGCGCCAACCGCACGGCCCTCGCGGCCGCCGGCATCGAGCACCACACGCTGCACCTGCACCCCGCGCAGCACGCCGGCTGGTTCCCGGGTGCCACGCAGGTGCACCTGGTGCTCCACTTCGCCGCCGACGGCCGCATCCTCGGTGCGCAGGCGGTGGGCGAGGACGGCGTCGACAAGCGCCTCGACATCATCGCCACCGCGATCCGCGGCGGGCTCTCGGTCGAGGACCTCATCGACCTCGACCTCGCCTACGCCCCGCCGTTCGGCGCCGCCAAGGACCCGGTCAACCTGGCCGGCATGGCCGCGAGCAACGTGCTCGACGGCACCCTGACGCTGTGGCACGCCGCCGACCTCGACGCCGTCGCCGCGTCGTCGCTGATCCTCGACGTGCGCACCGACGCCGAGGTGGCCACCGGCCACCTGCCGGGCATCCTCCACGTGCCGCACACGCAGCTGCGCGAGCGGCTCGACGAGGTGCGCGAGGCCGCTGCCGGGCGCCCGGTCGCCGTGATGTGCCAGTCCGGGGTGCGGTCGAACATCGCCCACCGCGTGCTCGCCCAGCACGGGTTCGAGTCGTCGTCGCTCTCGGGTGGCATGCTCACGCTCCGTGCCACGCTCGGCCTGGAGGCCGCGGCACGCCTGGTCGTCCCCACCCTCGAGGAGGCAGCAGCATGAGCACCGACGAGACCGTCGCTCCCCCGGTCGACCCGCAGGCCGCGCACGCCGCCGCCCAGCGCAAGATCGTCAACCGCCTGCGCCGCGCCCGCGGCCAGCTCGACGCCGTGATCGCGGCCGTCGAGGGCGGCGGCCAGTGCCGCGACGTCGTCACGCAGCTCGCCGCGGTGTCCAGCGCGCTGGACCGCGCCGGGTTCGCGATCGTCAGCTCGGCGATGCGCGACTGCATGGTCGACCCCGCCAGCCAGGCCGAGCAGGGCCTGACCCCGGACGAGCTGGAGAAGCTCTTCCTCATGCTCGCCTGAGCATCCCCCGACCCGGGCGTCCGAGACCGGCCGCTCCCCCACCCGCATCACCACGGAGGAAAGACCCCTATGTGTTACCCCGCCACGTGCAAGACCTGCGGCAAGACGACCTGGGCCGGCTGCGGCCAGCACGTCGACAGCGTCAAGGCGCAGGTGCCCGCCGCGCAGTGGTGCAGCGGCCACGACGACGCCCCGCAGTCCGGCGGGTTCTTCTCGCGGCTCTTCGGCCGCTGACGCCCCGCACCGACGACGAGGCCCGGCCACCGACGGCCGGGCCTCGTCGTCGTCTCCGGGCCAGGTCAGGGCAGCGCGACGGCTCCCGCCCGCATCTTGGCGAGCGAGTACTTCTCGAAGGCGATCTTCGCGAGGTGGTTCTGCGGCCCCGGGATCATCACGGCGGCCTTTCGAGGCGGCAGCATCGCGTCGGCCACCATCGCCACGCCGTTGTTCCCGGCGTCCATGATGCACAGGGCCGGGATGCGGTCGAACGGCTTCTCGTGCGTCGGGGCGCCGCCGCGCACCTGCGCCACGACGTTCTTGGCAGCCACGTGCGCCTGCTGCTCGCTCGGGAAGCCCGTCTTCGGGATGCCGACCGGCACGGCCGTGGTCCACGGGACGGGCACTGCCGCCGCGATGCCGACGGCGTAGACGTCGTCGTACCGCTGCGACTGGTAGGTGGGGCGCACCGGCACGTAGCTCCCTGCGTCGACCAGGCCGGGCGTCGCGGCGAGGAAGTCCTGGCCGCGGAACGGCGGCACCACCATCGAGAACCGGTACGGCAGCTCGTCGCCGTCGTCGAGCACGATCCTGTCGGGGTGGATCGCCTCCATGGCCTTCCCGGTGACCACCCGGATGCCCTCCATCCTGGCGAACATGCCCATCATCGCCTTGGCCCCGGGCATGCCGTCGATGCCGAAGTGCCCGGCGTAGGGCTCGGCGGTCACGTAGGTGAGCGTCACCTGCTTGTGCAGGCCCAGCTTGCGCAGCTGGTAGGACGTGTTGAACAGGAACTCGTAGGCGGCCCCGAAGCAGGAGGCGCTCTGCGTGGCGCCGATGACGACGTCGCCCGGGTCCTTGAGGAACTCGGTCCAGGCGGTGGCGGTGCGCTCAGCGGCCGGCAGGCTCGTGATCGTGTTGGTCTCGCGCATGCCGGGCACGACGTCGAGGTCGTTGCGGTACCCGGTGGCGATGACGAGGTAGTCGTAGTCGAACGAGCCCTCGGTGGTGTCGACGCGGTGGGCATCGGCGTCGACGGCCGTCGCCGCGGCGTGGACGAACCGCACGCCGCGCCTCGCGAACGTCGGCGCCAGCGGGAACGAGATCCCGGCGCGGGCCCGGTTGCCGAACGGCACCCAGATGAGCGACGGGTTGAAGACGAACAGGTCGCGGTCGGCGACCACCGTGACCTCCGCCTCGGCGCCGAGCTGGCTCTTGATCGACACCGCGGCGGTCATCCCGGCGAAGCTCCCGCCGAGGACCAGGATGCGTGCGGGCATGGTGGCTCCTTCGTCCGCGGGCGTCGCGGAGATCCGGCAGCCGCGGCGGGCCCGTGCCCGGAGTATGCGCGCGCCCGGGACCACGGCGCCGGGGGCCTGGCGCCCGCCGCTCGCCGGCGGCCGGACGAACTGCGTCAGCGACACGCGCACCACTAACCTACGCCACCGTAACCTACGCATCCGTAGGTACAGTGAGGAGGTGAACCCCACCCCGCAGACCGTCGCCGTCCCGGACTGGCCGCTGACCGCGGCCCTCGACCGGGCGGCGAGCGAGCACCCCGGTCGCGTCGCCCTCGACTTCTTCGGGGCGACCACCACCTACCGCGACCTGTCGGACACCGTCGACCGGGCGGCGGCCGTGCTCCAGGCGCGCGGCGTGAAGGCCGGCGACCGGGTAGCCGTCGCCCTGCCGAACAGCCCCAGCCACGTGGTCGCGTTCTGGGCCGTGCTGCGGCTCGGTGCCGTCGTCGTCGAGCTCAACCCGACGCTGGGCGCCGCGGAGTCGGCCCGGCTGGTCACCGACTCCGGCGCCCACGTGGTGCTGGCCTGGGCCAAGACGGCCGCGAGCATCGCCGCGGAGCTCCCGCACGACGACGTCGTCGCGGTCGACATCAGCCGCGACCTGCCGCGCCGACAGCAGTGGCTGCTGCGGCTGCCCGTCAAGGCCGCGCGCACGCAGCGCGACGCCATGGTGGGCGACCCCCTCCCCCGCGAGACCCCGCGCTGGCACGCGCTCGTGGCCTCCGCGAGCCCGCTGCCCATCGACCACCCCGCCGCCGCGGCCGACGACCTGGCCCTGCTCATGTACACGGGCGGCACCACCGGCGACCCCAAGGCCGTGATGCTGCGCCACCGCAACCTCACGGTCAACGCGGTGCAGGGCCAGGCCTGGACGGGCCACGACGCCGCCACGCCCGAGGTCGTCTACGGCGTGCTCCCCTACTTCCACGCGTTCGGCCTGCAGCTGTGCCTCGTGTACGCGACGCTCGTCGCGGCCACCGTGGTGGTGTTCCCGCGGTTCGACGCGAAGGCCGTGCTCGCCGCGCAGCGGCGCCGGCCGGGCACGTTCCTGCCTGCCGTCCCGCCGATGCTCGCCCGGCTGTCCGACGCCGCCCGCGAGGGCCGCGCCGACCTGAGCAGCTTCAAGATCGCGATCTCCGGGTCGATGGCGCTGCCCGCCGAGATCGCCCAGGCGTGGGAGCGGACCACCGGGGGCCTGGTGATCGAGGGCTACGGGATGACGGAGACGTCGCCGGTGGCGCTCGGCAACCCGCTCGACGCACGCCGCCGTCCGGGCGCTCTGGGCCTGCCGTTCCCGTCGACGCAGATCCGCGTCGTGGACCAGGACGACCCCACGCGCGAGGTGGCCCCGGGCGAGCGCGGCGAGCTGCTGATCGCCGGCCCGCAGGTGTTCGACGGCTACTGGCAGCGCCCCGAGGAGACGGCGCAGGCGCTGCTGCCGGGCGGCTGGCTGCGCACGGGCGACATCGTCACGGTGGACGACGACGGCTTCGTGACGCTCGTCGACCGCACCAAGGAGGTCATCGTCACGGGCGGGTTCAAGGTGTACCCGTCGCAGGTCGAGGCCCGCCTGCTGGACATGCCGCAGATCGCGGAGGTCGCCGTCGTCGGGATGCCGGCCGGGGACCTCGGGGAGCGCGTGGTCGCCGCGATCGTGCTGGCCAAGGGCGTGACGACGCTCGACCTGGCGACCGTGCGGGAGTGGGCGTCGGCGAACCTCGCGCGGTACGCGCTGCCCCGGAGCCTCGTGGTGGTGACCGAGCTGCCGCACTCCGCGATCGGCAAGGTGCTGCGCCGCGCGGTGCGGGAGCGGCTGCTCACATCCATGCCCGCCTGACGGGGCGGGACCGGGCCTCAGGCGGCGAGCGCGTCGAGCGCGGACCGCAGGTTGGCCCGGGCGGTGCCGACGTACCAGGTGGCGAAGTCCGCCGCGTACGCGCGCGGGGTCGCCTCGACGATCCAGATGAGGCTCCACAGCACCCGGTACAGGCCCAGCCGCGCCTGCGCCGCGGGCGACCCCACGTCCAGCGCGGCGCCCGCCTGCGCCGCGTAGCCCGCGAGCAGGCCCTCGGGCAGCGTGTTGCCGCCGGCTTGGTCGGCGCCCAGCAGCTCGAGCAGCGGGTCGCCCCACACGGCCCGCTCGGGGTCGATGATGCCGACCAGCTCGCCCGTGGCGGGGTCCACGAACAGGTTGCCCGGCCACAGGTCGTGGTGGACCAGCACGGGGGTGGTCACCTCGGCGAGCGCATCGTGGTGGGCCGCGAGCGCGGCGCGGACCTCGGCGGCGGGGACGTCGACGGCCCAGCGCCCGGCGTCGGCCAGCAGGGCCTCGGTGATGCGCTCGAACGCCTCGGGCCAGGTGTCCGCCACGAGGGTGGACCCCTCGGCGAGGTAGCCGAACTGCGGGCCGGTCACGGTGTGCCACCGCGCCATGGCGGCGCCCAGGTCGTGCTGGGCGCGGGCCGCACGGGCGTCGTCGGCGACGCCGCCGAACCCGGCCCGTTCCCACGGCACGCCGTCCAGGTAGGAGGCGACGACGACGTCGCCCTCGAACACGGTGCGCGTGAAGTCCTCGGCCAGCAGGCGGGGCGTGAGCAGCCCGGGCCGTTCGCCGCCGAGGGCGTAGACGAGCGCCTCGGCCCGCACCAGGTCGCGCTCGTAGGTGAGCAGGCGGGCGGTGTCGGTGGGGGCGGTCTTGACCACCACGCGGCGGCCGTCGTCGAGCGTGACCCCGAACGTCGTCGCGAAGAGGCCGCCCGTCAGCCGCTCCACGGCCCCGA
>WRHK01000107.1 GCA_009783295.1 Promicromonosporaceae bacterium | reverse complement strand
TGCGACGACGCCGGGGAGCGCGTGGAGGGAGGCGACGGCGTTGTCGACCTGGCGGCCGCCGTGGTTGGACACGACGATGCCGTCGACGCCGGACTCGAGGGCGCGGCGGGCGTCGTCGGGGTGCTGGATGCCCTTGACGAGGATGGGGAGGCGGGTGCGGGCGCGCAGCCAGGCGAGGTCGTCCCAGGTGAGCGTGGAGCGGGAGAAGACGTCGAGGAAGGTCTGGACGTCGGCGCGGGTGGCGCCGTGGCGGCGGAGGGTGCGCAGGGTGCGCAGCGCGGTGGGGGTGGGGCGCGGGCGGGGGCCGGTGGCGGCGGGGCGGGCGGCGGCGAGCCGGCGGAACGCGGGGTCGGACGTGTACTGGGCGATGCCCTCGCCGCGGGCGAAGGGCAGGTAGGCGAGGTCGAGGTCGCGGGGCCGCCAGCCGAGCACGTGCGTGTCGAGGGTGACGACGATGGCCTCGGCACCGGCGGCCTCGGCGCGCTCGACGAACGACGCGGCGACGGAGTCGTCGTGCGACCAGTAGAGCTGGAACCAGCGGGGGCTGTCGCCGAGCTCGGCGGCGGTGGTCTCCATGGGGGTGGAGGCCTGGGAGGAGATGACCACGGGCAGCCCGAGCTCGCGGGCGGCGCGCGCGACGGGCGGCTCGGCGTGGGCGGGCCCGCCGCGCACGGCGAGTTCGAGGGCGCCGACGGGCGCGAGCAGCAGCGGGGCGGGCAGCCGGCGGCCCAGCAGCGTGGTGGCCAGGGACCGCTCGGCGACGTCGACGAGCTGCCGCGGCACGATGCGGTGGCGGCCGAACGCGGCGCGGTTGGCGGCCAGGGTGCGCTCGGCTCCCGCTCCCCCGGCGACGTACGCCCAGCCGCGCGCCGTCATGCGCCGGCGGGCGGCCGACTCGAGGGCGTCGGGGGCCACGGGGACGACGGGGCCGCGGCCCAGCACCCCGCCGAGATAGATGGCGCTCTGGATGTCGCGTCCCGTCACGGCGCGATGCTCCCACACGGATGCCCCCACGTACGATCCGAGCGTGGAACCGGACCTGACCTGGGGCATCGACACACAGCTGGGCGCGCCGTTCGAGCAGGCGACCCTGGGCGAGGCGACGCTCGTGCGCCTCACCGGGGGGCCGGCGTCGGCCCGCGGCGTGGTGCTGCACGTGCACGGCTACAACGACTACTTCTTCCAGGCGCACCTGGCGCGCGCCTTCGCAGCGGCGGGGTACCTGTTCTACGCCGTCGACCTGCGCGCGGCGGGCCGGTCCCTGCGGCCCGAGCAGCTGCCGCACTACGTGACCGACCTGCGCGAGCAGGCGTCCGACGTCGCCCTGGCGGCCCGCACCCTGCGCTCCCTGCACCCCGGCCTGCCCCTGGTGGTGCACGCGCACTCGACGGGCGGGCTGACGACGTCGCTGTGGGCGCACGCGCACCGCAACCAGCGCGGCGTGGACGCCGGCCCCGACGCCCTGGTGCTGGACTCGCCGTTCCTGGAGCTGCCCGGGTCGGCCGTCGCGAAGGCGATCGGCACGCCGGTGCTCGACCGGCTCGGCCCGCTGCGGCCCCTGACCGAGCTCTCGCACGGCCCGTCCTGGTACGCGATGGCGCTGCTGCGCGAGAACGGCGGGGAGTGGGAGTTCGACAGCGGCCTCAAGCGCCCCGGCGGGGTGCCCGCCCGGGCCGGGTGGCTGAGGGCGGTACGGCGGGCGCAGGCGCGGGTGGCGCGGGGGCTGTCCATCCGCTGCCCGGTGCTCCTGGCGGCGTCGACGGCGTCGAGCCCCGACGGGCCCGGCAACCCCCGCGTCGGGTCTACCGACACCGTGCTGGACGTCGCGCAGATCGTGGCCCGCGCCCCGCGGCTGGGCCGCCAGGTCACGGTGCTGCGCATCGCCGGCGGCGTGCACGACCTGGCGCTGTCCGCGCCGGAGCCCCGCGAGGCCTACCTGCGCGAGATGCTCGCCTGGCTGGATACGGTGCTGCCGTGACGCACCCCTACTTCGACACGACCCTGCCCGACGGGCGCCGCGGCGTCGCGGCGCTCGCCCACCGGGGCTTCGCCCGCCCCGGCGGCGTCGACTCGGGTCTGGAGAACTCCCTCGCCGCGTTCGGCGCGGCCGTGGCCCTCGGCTTCCGGTATGTGGAGACCGACGCGCACGGCACGTCCGACGGCGTCGCCGTGGCCCTGCACGACGAGTCCCTGGACCGCACCACGGATGCCCACGGCCTGGTCGCCGACCTGCCGTGGTCGCAGGTGCGCCAGGCCCGCATCGGCGGCGTCGAGCCCGTCCCCGCGCTCGAGGACGTGCTGGGCACCTGGCCTGCCCTGTTCGTCAACATCGACGTCAAGGCCACCTCCGGCATCGACCCGGTCGCGCAGGCCATCGAGCGCACCGCGGCGCACGACCGCGTGTGCGTGACCTCGTTCTCGGTGTCCCGCCGCCGCGCCACGCTCGCGCGCCTGTCGCGGCCCGTGGCCACGAGCGCCGGGTCGGCCGAGGTGGCGCGGTTCCTGCTCGGCGCGCGCACCCAGGTGCGCGCGATCGTGCGCGGGGCGCTGCGCGACGTCGACGCCATGCAGGTGCCCGTCGGGCAGTCGGCCGGGCCGGCGCACCTCACGGTCGTCGACGCCGCCACGCTCGCGGCCGCGCACGCCGCCGGGCGGCAGGTGCACGTGTGGACCATCAACGACAAGCCCGAGATGGAGCGGCTCATCGACCTGGGCGTGGACGGGCTGGTCACGGACCGCGCCGACCTGCTCAAGGAGGTGCTGGTCGCCCGCGACCTGTGGGCGTGAGCCGCCTCAGAGCGTGAGCGTCACCCGGGTGCCCGGGTTGCCCGTCGGGGGCTCCTTCGACACCTCGGCGTAGGCGGCCGCCAGCAGCGTCGGGTCCGGGCCCTCCAGGCGCACCGGCTTGGCGATCCCGTCGAGCACCACGAAGCGCAGCAGGTCGCCGCGCGACTTCTTGTCCCGGCGCATGGCGGCGAGCAGCTGGTCCCACCGGTCGCCGCGGTACGACGTCGGCAGCCCCAGCGACTCGAGGATCGCCCGGTGGCGGGCGACGACGTCGTCGGGCAGCTTGCCGGCCAGGCGCGCCAGCTCGGCCACGAACACCATGCCGACCGCCACGGCGGCGCCGTGGCGCCACTGGTAGCGCTCGACCAGCTCGACGGCGTGGCCGAACGTGTGCCCGTAGTTGAGGATCTCGCGCAGGCCCTGCTCGGTGAGGTCCTCCCCCACCACGCGGGCCTTGACCGCGACGGAGCGCTGGACGAGCTCGGCGAGCACCGCCCAGACCTCCGGCGTGGCGTCGGCGCCCTTCCAGTCGCGCAGCTCGGCGGCGTGCGCCTCGGTCAGCTCGAGGATGCGCGGGTCGGCGATGAACCCCGTCTTGACCACCTCGGCCATGCCGGCCACGAGGTCCCACCGGTCGAGCGACTCGAGGGACGCCAGGTCGCACAGCACGCCCGCCGGCGGGTGGAAGGAGCCCACCAGGTTCTTGCCCTCGGCCGTGTTGATGCCCGTCTTGCCGCCGACAGCCGCGTCGACCATGGCCAGCAGCGTGGTGGGCACGTGCACCACCTTGATGCCGCGCAGCCACGTCGCGGCGACGAACCCGGCCAGGTCGGTGGTGGCGCCGCCGCCCACGGACACGATCGCGTCCGAGCGCGTGAAGTCCGCCTGCCCCAGCACGCCCCAGCAGAAGGCCGCGACCTGCGCCGTCTTCTGCTCCTCGGCGTCGGGCAGCTCGACGGCGAACGCCTCGTAGCCCTGCGCCGCGAGGTCCTCGCGGATCGCCTCGCCCGTGGCGCCGAGCGACGCGGGGTGCATCACCAGCACGCGGCGCACCTTCTGGCCGAGCATGGCGGGCAGCTCGCCCAGCAGGTGCCGCCCGATGACGACCTCGTACGGCGTGGCGCCCTGCACGGTGACGCGGGTGGTCTCGATCGTCATGACGTCAGGCCTTCCTCGATCTGTGCGACGACGACGGCGGGCTCGAGCCCGTCGGTGAGCACGCGCACCGTGCTCACCTGCTCGTACACGGGGCGGCGCGCCTCCATGAGCGCGGCCCAGCGGGCGCGCGGGTTGCCCAGCAGCAGGGGCCGCGACTGGTTGAACCCGACGCGGGGGGCGGCGTGCGCGAGCGACACGTCGAGGAACACGACCGTGCCGCCCTCGGCCGTGTAGGCGGCCAGCACCTGCTGGGTCGCCTCGTCGAGCACCGCGCCGCCGCCCAGGGCCAGGACGCCGTCGTGCTCGGCGACCGCCGTCGCCACCGCGGCGCGCTCCAGCGCGCGGAAGGCGGGCTCGCCGTCGTCCACGAAGATCTCCGTGACCGGCTTGCCGGCCGTGACCTCGATGTCGTGGTCGGTGTCCCGGAACGCGACGCCGCGGGACTGGGCCAGCAGCTCGCCCACCGTCGTCTTTCCGCTGCCGGGCGGGCCCACCAGCACCACGACCGGACGCGTCGCGGGACCGGTCACCGGAGCAGCTCCGGCACGGCGGCCAGGTACGACTCGACGTTGCGGCGCACCTCGGCCACCGAGTCGCCGCCGAACTTCTCCACGAGGGCCTCGGCGAGCACCAGCGCGACCATCGCCTCGGCCACCACGGCCGCCGGCGGCACCGCGCACACGTCCGAGCGCTGGTGGTTGGCCGTCGCGGCCTCGCCCGTGGCCGTGTCGATGGTGCGCAGCGCGCGCGGCACCGTCGAGATCGGCTTCATGGCGGCGCGCACGCGCAGCACCTCGCCGTTCGACATGCCGCCCTCGATACCGCCGGCGCGGTTGCTCAGGCGCTCCACGTGGCCGTCGGCGCCCCGCACGATCTCGTCGTGCGCGGCCGAGCCGCGGCGGCGCGCGGTGCGGAACCCGTCGCCCACCTCGACGCCCTTGATGGCCTGGATGCCCATGAGCGCGGCGGCGAGGCGCGCGTCCAGGCGGCGGTCGCCCTGCACGTAGCTGCCCAGGCCCGACGGCACGCCGTAGGCGAGCACCTCGACGATGCCGCCCAGCGTGTCGCCGTCCTTGTGCGCCTGGTCGATCTCCGCCACCATCGCCGCGCTCGACGCCTCGTCGAGGCAGCGCACCGGGTCGGCGTCCAGGCGCTCCAGGTCCTCGGGCACGGGCAGCGCGGTGCCCTCGGGAACCTCCGCCTCGCCGATCGCCACGACGTGGGAGACCAGGCGGATGCCGGCGGCCTGCTCCAGCAGGTGGGCGGCGGCCACGCCGAGCGCCACGCGCGCCGCGGTCTCGCGGGCGCTGGCGCGCTCCAGCACCGGGCGGGCGTCGTCGAATCCGTACTTGCGCATGCCGATCAGGTCGGCATGGCCCGGACGCGGGCGCGTGAGCTTCTTGTTGCGGGCCACCTCGCGCACGTCACCCGTGCCGGCGTCGACCTGCAGCGCGTCCGCCTCGACCGGGTCGGGCGACATGACGTCGGTCCACTTGGGCCACTCGGTGTTGCCGATCTCGATGGCCAGCGGGCCGCCCTGCGTCAGCCCGTGGCGCAGGCCGCCGAGCACGCGAACCACGTCCTGCTCGAACTTCATGCGGGCGCCGCGGCCGTAGCCGAGGCGGCGGCGGGCCAGCGCGGCCTGGATGTCCGCCGTCATCAGCTCGACGCCCGCGGGCAGCCCCTCCATCACCCCCACGAGCGACGGACCGTGCGACTCCCCCGACGTCAACCAGCGCAGCATGCGGCGATTGTTCCACGTGCCCCGCCGCCGCAGGTCCCGCGTCTCAGGAGGCGACGCCCAGGGCGGCGCCCAGCGCCGCGTCCATCGCGGCCAGGGGCGCCGGGCGGCCCGTCATGAGCCGCACCTGCTCCGCGGCCTGGTGCAGCAGCATGCGCTCCCCGCCGACGACGGTGCCGCCCTGCCGCTCCCACGCCCGGGACAGGGCCGTGGGCCGCGGGTCGTAGACGACGTCGAGCAGCACGCCCCCCACCGGCGCGGCCAGGGCGTCGGCGATCGGGTCCGCCGCGTGGGCCGGCAGCGTCGAGATGACGACGTCCGCGCCGGCCAGCGCCTCCGGGGCCGACTCGAGCAGGCCGAAGACCGGCGTCGTGCCCAGGCGCTCGCCCGCCTCCTGCACGCCCGCCGTCCGCGCCAGGGAGCGGGCCAGCACCAGCGGGCTCGCGCAGCCGAGCTGCGCCAGCGCCGCGACGGCCGACGCCGCGGTCGCCCCGGCTCCCAGCACGACCGCCCTGGACACCTGGACGGAGCCGAGACCCTCGCGCAGCGCCGCGACCAGCCCGTGCACGTCCGTGTTGTAGCCCGCCAGCGCGATGCTGCACGACGACGGCCGCACCACCACGGTGTTCACGGCCCCCGTGGCCGCGGCCACCGGGTCGACGTCCCCGAGCATCGGGATGACCGTCTGCTTGAGCGGCATCGTCAGGCTCAGGCCGGCCCACGACAGGTCCAGGTCGTCGACCACGTCTCGCAGCGTGTCCGACGTCGTGTCGATCGCCGTGTACTGCCAACCGTCCAGGCCGAGGGCCTCGTAGGCGGCGCGGTGCAGCACCGGGGAGAGCGAGTGCGCGATCGGGTGGCCGAGCACGGCGGCTCGGCGGACGGGGGTGGGCACCGGGTCAGCCCTTGCCCTTCGACGCCGCCCAAGCCTGGTACTCCGACTTGAACTGCTGGAACTCCGAGTAGTTGTCGGTGAACTT
>WRHK01000106.1 GCA_009783295.1 Promicromonosporaceae bacterium | reverse complement strand
GGCGCCGGCGGCAGGGGCGAAGCCCCTCGTACCGGGTACACCGTTCCTGGTCACCATCCCGATGACCAGCCCCGACGTCACTGCGCCGACGTCGGACGACACCACCTGGCTCTACGACATCTGGGCGTACCCGAAGAACGACGTGCTCGATGTCAAGAAGATCCTTAAGACCGACCCGGCGCAGATGTTCGGCGACCAGATGACTTACACGATCTCGTCGCACGTGCCGTATGACGTCGACGGCTCGGCGATCGACACCTACGTGATCGAGGACGATCTCGACCCGGCTCTCTCGTTCGTGAGCGCGAACAGCCTGATACTCGTCGACAACACCGGCGCCGAGCTGGTGAAGTTCCTCCCGGGGAGCGACTACACCGTCACACCGGCCGCTGGGATCGTGACGAATGGCCCGCCGGTGACGTGGACGTTGACTCCCGCCGCGCTGAAGACGATCCATGACCTCAACCCGCCCAAGGGCAGCGCCGACCCGGAGATGCGGATCGAGGCCGAAGTCACTGTCCGTGTCGACGCTTACCGCGACGGCAAGCCGGGAGCGATCCCCAACGCCGCCTCGCTCACCACGAAGTTCGCGACAAACACCACGTCCACGAAGGTCACCAGCCCGCCGGTCGACGTGGACTACGGGCGGATCAAGCTCACCAAGGTCGACGCGACGGCGACGGCCGCGACGCTCCCGGGCGCCGTCTTCGACCTCTACGCGGCCGACCCGTCGTCGTCGGGCTCGACGCCGATCGCACAGGGCCTGACGACGGGAGCTGGCGGTGTGCTGACGATCGACGGCCTCCTCTACGACGAGTACTGGCTCGTCGAGACGAAGGCCCCCGACCACTACGAGCTCGAACCGGCCCCGATCCACCTCACGGCTGCGATGTTCCAGACGGCCAACACCGACGACCCCGACACGAGCGCGGCGCAGGGCGAGATCGCCGTGACGGTCACCAACATCCCGCTCTCGGTGTTCCCGATGCCGTTCACGGGCGGCACGGGCACCGCGATGTGGTGGGCGCTGGGCGCCGTCGTCCTGGGCGGGGGCTCTTTCCTGGCCCTCCACCTGACCAAGAAGAAGCGCCGGGCGACCGCCTGACGTCACGCGTGGCCCCCGCGCGGCGGGGGCCACGCACCATCCGGCCTGGTGAGAAGGGAG
Organism: Promicromonosporaceae bacterium; assembly: GCA_009783295.1. Classification (GTDB taxonomy): domain Bacteria; phylum Actinomycetota; class Actinomycetes; order Actinomycetales; family Cellulomonadaceae; genus Xylanimonas. The sequence goes on along the minus strand of WRHK01000106.1, from coordinate 5,927 downwards.
CATCCATGCAGAAGCGAAGCGTCGCGCTGGCGGTCGTCGCCCTGGCGGGCCTGGGGCTCACGATGTTCCCGACCGCGGCCGACTGGTTCTCCCGACGGGCGCACGACGAGCTCGGGACCCGCTACGAGCGGTTCGTCACACAGCTTGAGCCCGGCCAGCGCAGCCGGATGTTCGACGAGGCGCTCGACTACAACGCCCGCCTGGCCGTCGGGGCGGTGCACCTCACCGACGCCGAGGACGACGCCGCCTACCAGGACGAGCTGAGGTCCGGTGTCGGCGGCGGCTACAACATGATGGCGAACCTGACGATCCCGAAGATCGACGCGTCGCTCGCCGTCTACCACGGCACCGACGCGAAGATCCTGGCGATCGGGGCGGGCCACCTGTACGGCACGTCGCTGCCGGTGGGCGGGCCCGCGTCGCACGCGGTGATCTCCGCTCACGCGGGGCTGACGTCGGCGAGGCTGTTCACGGACCTGGACGACCTCGAGGTGGGCGACACCTTCCATCTGGACGTCGCGGGGGAGCGGCTCTACTACGAGGTCGACCGCGTCGAGGTGGTCACGCCCGAGCACGTCGAGAAGCTGCGCCCGGTGGACGGCGAGGACCACGTGACCCTCATGACCTGCACCCCCATCGGGCTCAACTCGCACCGGCTCCTGGTGCGCGGTGCCCGGACCGAGGCCCCGCCGGCGACCGCCGCCGCGTCGGGGCGGGTCGGGACGGCCGGGTTCCCGTGGTGGCTGCTGATCGTCGGGGGCGGCGTCGCGCTCACGGTGACGGCGAGCGAGCTGATCGGCCGTCGGTCCCGGAGGTCCGGGCCCGACGACGGACACGAAGGAGGTGGCTGCCGTGGCAGGCATGCACTCGTCCCGGCGTAGGCCGGACCAGCGGGCGACGGCGGCGGTGGCGGTCGTGATGCTCGGCGCGCTCGCCGTCGTCGCGGCGCAGCCAGGCCCCGCCGAGGGGGCGGCCGGCGACCCCGTGCCCCCCGCCCCCGTCACTGTCTGGGGGGAGCGGTTCGACGAGCTCGACCTCACGCACCCGCTGCCGATCTCGAGCGCCAACGGCGACGCCGAGAACTACAAGGTCGACCCGCTGTGGGTGCCCGGGCTGGGCCTGGCGACCGCCGAGTCCGCGAACCCGACGTACTCCAACACCACCGGTCAGTGCAACGGCTGGATGCTCAGGTCGAACAGCACCCAGCCGGGGGCCTACGACCTGCTGAAGTCGACCGACCTGAGCTGGCAGCAGAAGTACGACCTGGTGCAGATCGCGATCCCGGGGGCCACGGCCGCGATCTGGACGGCGATCGTCAACGCCGACCCCGAGGCCCTGCGCACGATGACCGACGCGGCGTTCACGGCGGCGACCGGAGCGAGCGCCGCCCAGCGGACCAACCTCCAGGACCACATCACCCTGATGCTCAACTGCGCCGACCCGGCGTGGTCGTCGCTGCGGCTGCTGGCCGACGGCCTGGGCACGATGCAGGGGCTGCCGAAGGGCACCAACGCCGTCCTGTCGTCGTACACGAACGGCCCTCCCGGCGCCGGGCACGCGAACGACCACCTGCAGTTCGAGGCGACCGAGGTGGCCACCACCCGGGCCGGGCACTACTACGCCGCCACGGCGTGGCTCGCCGCGATGAACCCCGACCACGACTCCAACCCGAGCCTGGGGGTCTGGCCGACCAACGCGAGCACCACCAACGCCAACAACCGCCAGGACCCCCAGCAGGTGGTCTCGCTGCTGGTCGGCGGGCAGCCGGTGTGGTGGAACAACACCCCGCTCAACGTCTTCTCGATGGCCGCGGCCGGGAACCCGGCGGTCTGGCGCATCGCGTCGTCGGACGGGACCATGAGCCCCATCTGGGGCGGGTCGCTGCTGCTCATGTCGACGGCCCTGAACCCCGAGGACGTCTACCGCGCGACGGCCGACGGCGTTCCCCTGGGTGTGCGGCTCGAGAACCTGAGCACCGGGAACATGGGCAACGACGCCGCGTTCGACAACCCGGAGATCCTCGACGTCACCCCCAGCCTCGCCAAGGCGTTCGTGCCGGCCCAGGTCGAGGCGCAGCAGACGTCGACGCTGGTCATCACCGTCACCAACACGTCCGAGCTGCTCTCCAAGAAGGCCTGGCAGCTCACCGACACGCTCGCCACAGGGCTGCGCGTCGCCGACGACCCGAACGTCGTGTCGACGTGCGACCCCACGACCCTGACCTGGTCGGCCGAGCCCGGCTCCGGCGTCGTCACCGCGCAGGGCGACCTGCGGATGGGCGAGTCGTGGTGCACCGTGAGCGTCGACGTCGTGGCCGACTACGCGGGCGTGTACGAGAACGGGCGCGACAACCTGGAGACGATCGGCCTGTGGGAGCCGTGCGAGTCCCGCGACCCCGCCGCCGACGGCGCCACGGTCGATGGCTGCGAGCCGGCGACCCTCACGGTCACGACGGACCCGGCCGCCACGAAGGCGGTGGACGAGTCGGCCTCGGTGTCGTCGGCGGGCGACGCCGGCGGGTACCTCGCCTACACGCTGACCGTCGGGCTGCCGAAGGCGACCGACCTCGCCTCGTTCGTGGTTGCCGACCCGTTCGCCGGGCTCGCGCCCGTGGCGGACCCGGCGATCGCGGTCCGGCTCGGGGACCGGGTGCTGGCCGACACGGCCTACGCGACGAGCTACACCGAGGCTGGGCTCACGGTGACCTTCACGAACACCGCCGCGGCCGGCGCGCCGTCGTCCCTCCAGTACCTCTCGGAGGCGGCGCTCGCCGGGACGCCGCTCGTCGTCACCTTCCGGGCGGCGTCGACCGTGCTCGACGGCGCCGTCGTCAACCAGGCGACGGTCACCACGTCCGCGACGGGCGTGACGGTGGCCCCTTACCAGACCAACCCGGTCGACACGCACTTCGGCGGCCTCGATGTCGTCAAGACCGACGGCGGCGTGCTCACCCAGCCGCTCGCCGGCGCCCAGTTCGCGGTCTACGCGACAGAGGCCGACGCCGCGGCCGCGGCCGCATCCGGCACGGTGACCGCGGCGGCCGTGCTGGTCGACACCGACGGCGACGGCGCCGGGGAGGCGACGTTCACGTCGGGCGACGACGGCGCGCTGCACCTGACCGGGCTGCGCTACGTGCCCGAGGGCCACGTGGACGCCGACGGCGACAACCCCAACCCGACGTACTACCTGGTCGAGCTCGCGGCACCGGGCGGGTACCGGCGGCTCACCGACCCGATCCCCTTCACCCTGACCGGCCCGGCCGACGGCACCGTGGACCTCAACGTGCCGAACTGCCTGCCGGCCGAGCAGCCGTGGGACTCCGACGGCGATGGCTACCTCGATGCGTGCGTGTTCGCGATGGCCATGCCGCACACCGGCTCCGGCCCCCAGTTCCCGTACGTGGTTGCCGGACTGACAGTGCTTCTCGCCGGCGCCACCGGCGTCCTGGCCTGGCGTTCCCCGCGGGCCCGCGCCGCCGTCGCCCAGATCGTGGCGCGGTTCCGACCCACCGGAGGAGGTGCCCGATGACGTGGCTCCGTAGGACGTCCGCGCTCCTGGCGGCGGCGACGCTGCTGCTCACGGTCGCCAGGCCCGCCGAGGCCGCCCCCAGCCAGCTCCCGGACGGCAGCCGCGCGGCAGCCCTGACGATCACCCGGGTCGAGGTGGTGGAGGGCGCGGCCGCAGTGGTCCCCGGGTCCCGGTTCCGGGCCACGCTCCTGGAGCGCGACGGGGCCGGCGCCCCGCTCGACCTCACCACCGCCACGGGGTGGGACCGGGCCGCCGGTGTGATCGACGCCGGCAGCCCCGGCGGGTCCGCGCTCGGAGCGTCCCGCGAGGCCACCACCGGGGCCGACGGCGTCGCCCGGTTCGCCGGCCTGTCGATCGGGCTCTACTGGGTCGAGGAGCTGGCCGTCCCGGCGAACCTGCCGTTCGTGGTCGAGCTGTGCGACCCGTTCTTCGTGCTGCTCCCAGAGCCGGACCCTGAGGGCAGCGGGGCGCTGTACTACGTCGTGGACGCGCGGCCCAAGAGCGACCCGTTCACCGTCAGCGCAGTCTCGGAGCCGCTCGATCCGCCGGCGCCCGACCCCACCCCGACGCCTGACCCGACGGCCTCGCACGTGCCCGGCGGCGGCCCGCTGCCGCGCACAGGCGGCGGCCTGGAGCTGGTGCCCGCGGCCGCCGCCGCGCTCGTGGTGGGGTGCGTGCTCGTCGCCGCGGCGCGCCGACGCCGCGCAGGGGTGTGACGCCCCGCAACGGGGTTGCGCCCAGCCGGCAGGCTGTGCGAACCTCGGGAGGTCCCCGCGGGCATCGCCTGCGCGTGAGAGGGGACGGTCTTCGACTTCCAGGACGTGAGATGACGGGTCTTCCGACCGCCGCCTGACCGGCGCCGCACCCTGCCGTACGTGATGTACGACCAGGGCAGTCGGCGCACCAGCCGACCTTCGGAGACCTCTCACATGCCTTCCCCCTCTGTCGTCCTGCGCGACCTCACCTTCGCCTGGCCCGACGGCGCGACCCCGATCGACCACGTCTCGGGCGCGTTCGGCGCCGGCCGCACCGGCCTGGTCGGTCTCAACGGTGCCGGCAAGTCCACCCTGCTGCGGCTGGTCGCGGGCCTGCTCCGCCCGGCGTCGGGCTCCGTCGCCGTGACCGGCGTGGTCGACTATCTGCCGCAGCGCCTCACCCTTGACACCCACCTGACCGTGGCCGACCTGCTCGGCGTGCGTGCCGCGGTCGACGCCGTGCGCGCCATCGAGAGCGGCGACGTGCGGCCCGAGCTGTTCGACGCCGTCGGCGACGACTGGGATGCCGAGGAGCGCGCCCGCGCGGCGCTCGCCGCCCTCGACCTGCCCGATGACGTCGACCGTCCGGTCGGCACCCTGTCCGGTGGGGAGGCCGTGCTCACGGCCGTCACCGGCGTGCGGCTGCGCGGTGCCGACGTCGCGCTGCTGGACGAGCCCTCCAACAACCTCGACGGCGCCGCGCGCGAGCGCCTCCACGAAGTGGTGCGCACCTGGAAGGGCGCGCTCGTGGTCGTGTCCCACGACCGGGAGCTGCTCGAGCTGGTGGACGACACCGCCGAGCTGCGCACGGGCTCTCTGACGACGTACGGCGGCACGTACTCGGCCTACGAGGCGGCGCTCGCGGCGGAGCAGGACGCGGCCCGCCGCACGCTGCGCGACGCGGAGGCGACGCTGCGCAAGGAGAAGGCCGAGCGCATCAAGCTGGCCGAGCGCATCGCGCACTCGGAGCGCCGCGGGCGCCAGGACGTCGCCGACGCGCGCTACGTCAAGGCGGCCATCAACGACCGGCGCAACTCCGCGGAGAAGTCGCAGGCCGCCCGACGCGGCCAGGCGAACGCGAAGGAGGAGGCCGCCCGCGCGGCGGTCGACGCGGCGGAGCGGGCGGTGCGCGACGACGACCGGATCGTCGTCGACCTGCCCGACCCGGGCGTGGGCAGCGGCCGCCGCCTGGCGGTGCTGCGCGGCCCGGGTGGCGGCGAGCACGTGGTGCAGGGCCCGGAGCGCGTGGCGCTGACAGGCGCGAACGGGTCGGGCAAGACCACCCTGCTGGAGAAGCTGGTGGGCGGCGACGGCCTGCTGACCGACCGGGTGGCGTACCTGCCGCAGCGCCTGGACCTGCTGGACGACGACGACACCGTGCTCGACGCCGTCCGTGCGGGCGCGCCGGAGGTGCCGCCGGGCGTGCTGCGCGGCCGGCTGGCTCGCTTCCTGGTGCGCGGCGACGCCGTCGACCGGCCCGTCGCGACGCTCAGCGGCGGTGAGCGGTTCCGGGTGACGCTGGCGCGGCTGCTGCTCGCCGACCCGCCCGCCCAGCTGCTGGTGCTCGACGAGCCGACCAACAACCTCGACCTGGCCAGCACGGACCGGCTGGGGGGGGGGCCGGCCGGCTACCCGGGGGCGCTG
>WRHK01000105.1 GCA_009783295.1 Promicromonosporaceae bacterium | reverse complement strand
GGGCGGCGGGCGCCCCGCTTGGCCTCGCTGCCGCTGTCCGGGCGCCCCGGCACGGTGCCGCCCGTCGGCGCCCGCCACGACGCCCCCGAGTACGCCTGGGCGGACGGCGTCACCCTGCGCTGCTACGAGCTGCCCGACGGGTTCGACCAGGTCGTCACGGTGCCGGGCGGCACCGGCGCCCTGGCGTCGTTCCGCGTGCGCCGCGAGGGTGACACCGTCGTCGCGACGACGACGGACGCCCCGGCGGGCTGGGCGCTCGAGGCCGGCGGCCTGCGGGCCGAGGGCTCCGGGGCGGACACCGTCGTCATCCACCTCTCCGAGAAGGCACACTGAGTCCCGTGACTGATAACACCTTTGAGCGCTCGTTCCCGGCCGACTTCGTCTGGGGCACCGCCACCGCCGCCTACCAGATCGAGGGCGCCGCCGCCGAGGGCGGGCGCACGCCGTCGATCTGGGACACCTACGCCCACTTCTCCGGCCGGGTGGACCGCAACGACTCGGGCGACGTCGCCGACGACCACTACCACCGCTGGCAGGAGGACGTCGACCACCTGACCCGCCTGGGCGTGGACGCCTACCGCCTGTCGATCTCGTGGTCGCGCGTCATGCCCGGCGGCCGCGGGCCGCTCAACCCCGAGGGCGTCGCGTTCTACCGCACGCTGCTCACGGCGCTGCGCGAGCGCGGCATCAAGCCGTTCGTCACGCTCTACCACTGGGACCTGCCCCAGGAGCTCGAGGACGAGGGCGGCTGGCCCGTGCGCTCGACGGCGGAGGCCTTCGCCGAGTACGCCCGCGCCATGGTCACGGAGTTCGGCGACCTGGTCGAGGTGTGGACCACGCTCAACGAGCCGTGGTGCTCGGCCTACCTCGGCTACGCGTCGGGCGTCCACGCCCCGGGGCGCAACGACCCGGCCGGCGCCCTCGCCGCCGTGCACCACCTCAACCTGGCGCACGGCCTCGCCGCCGCGGCGATCCGCGAGGTCAAGCCCGACGCCCAGGTGTCGATCACGCTCAACCTCCACGTGCTGCGCGCGGCCGACCCCTCGTCCGAGGGCGACCTGGACGCGGTGCGCCGCATCGACGCGCTCGGCAACCGCGCGTTCCTCGCCCCGCTGCTGGAGGGCGTCTACCCGGCCGACCTGCTGGCCGACACGGACGCCGTGACCGACTGGGGCTTCGTGCACGACGGCGACCTGGCCGTCATCAGCGCGCCGATCGACGTGCTGGGCGTCAACTACTACTCGACGACGACGGTCTACGCCGGCGACGGCGCAGCCGCCCCGGAGGACCGGGGCGTCGAGTCCACGGCCGCGGACGGCCACCGCCCGTCGGACCACTCCGCGTGGGTGGGCGCCGACGACGTGAAGTTCGCGGCCCCCGAGGGCCCGCTGACGTCGATGGGCTGGAACCAGGAGCCCGCCGGGCTCACGGAGCTGCTGAGCGAGCTGGCCAAGCAGTACCCGGGCCAGCCGATGATGGTCACCGAGAACGGCGCCGCGTTCGAGGACGAGGTGTCGGTCGACGCCGAGGGCCGCACGCGCGTGCACGACGCCGACCGCGTGACCTACCTGCACGACCACATCGACGCCGTCGGCGCCGCGCTCGACGCCGGCGTGGACGTGCGGGGCTACTTCGCCTGGTCGCTGCTCGACAACTTCGAGTGGGGCTGGGGCTACTCCAAGCGGTTCGGCATCATCCGTGTGGACTACGACACGCTCGAGCGGGTCTGGAAGGACTCCGCGCACTGGTACCGCAACCTCGTCACGACCGGCTCCCTCCCCCCGGTCACGGCCGCAGAACCGGCCTGATCCCTGGCGTCACGGGCCCTGTCGGTGGCCCGTGGCAGCATGGTGCGCATGGTCACACCGGCGCGCGGCAACCACTACATGTCGTTGTCGCGCGCCGGTGTACTACTAGGTGTAGTGTTTGGGCTCTGCGGGGTCGTTGGGCCCGCACACGAACCACATCGGCGTAACTTCACCGGTGTCAGTCCAGGTCAGAGTGGTCCAGGCCTGATCCGGAAGTACCAGCCACGAGGGCAAGACAGGGGAGACGAGCCATGAACATCACCGTCTACAGCAAGCCGGCTTGCGTGCAGTGCGACGCGACCTACCGGGCCCTCGACAAGAAGGGCATCGAGTACACGGTCGTCGACATCACGCAGGACGCCGAGGCGCTGGAGATGGTCCGTGGGCTCGGCTACCTCCAGGCTCCCGTCGTCGTCGCCGGCGAGACCCACTGGTCGGGCTTCCGCCCGGACCAGATCGGCGCTCTCGCCGCCGCCCGCCAGGCTGCCACCGCCTGACGTCACCGCACCGGGCGCCGGCTGACCCTGGCGCCACGAGGGAGGCTGACATGGGCTCGCTCGTCTACTTCTCCAGCGTGTCCGAGAACACGCACCGGTTCGTCCAGAAGCTGCGGCTGGACGAGCTCGGCATGAGCGTTCACCGCATCCCGCTCCGCCCCACCGACGGCTTCCTGACCGTGGACGAGCCATACGTCCTCCTGGCCCCCACCTATGGCGGGGGCAACGAGGGCGGGGCCGTCCCGCGGCAGGTGCGCCGGTTCCTGGGCGACGGGCAGAACCGGTCGTTGATCCGCGGCGTGATCGCCGCGGGCAACACCAACTTCGGCGCCGCCTACTGCATCGCCGGCGACATCATCAGCGAGAAGTGCCAGGTCCCGTACCTGTACGCCTTCGAGCTCCTCGGGACGATTGAGGACGTTTCACGCGTCCGTGACGGATTGGGACGATTTTGGCAACGACAGTCACTGAGGTCGGCGTGAGCGTGCCCCTGCAGGTCCAGCTGGACTACCACGCGCTCAACGCGATGCTGAACCTGTACGGCGCGGACGGGAAGATCCAGTTCGAGAAGGACCGCGAGGCCGCCCGCCAGTACTTCCTGCAGCACGTCATCCCCAACACGGTGCAGTTCGAGACGCTCGAGGCCAAGCTCGCGTACCTCGTCGAGAACAAGTACTACGAGGCCGCGGTGCTGGACAAGTACTCGCCCGCCTTCGTCAAGGAGCTGTTCCAGCTCGCGTACTCGAAGGACTTCCGCTTCGACACGTTCCTGGGCGCGTTCAAGTACTACACGTCGTACACGCTCAAGACGTTCGACGGGAAGAAGTACCTGGAGCGCTTCGAGGACCGCGTCTCGATGGTGGCGCTCGGCCTGGCCGACGGCGACGAGAGGCTCGCGCGCGAGATCGTCGAGGAGGTCGTCTCCGGCCGCTTCCAGCCTGCGACCCCGACGTTCCTCAACGTCGGCAAGGCGCAGCGCGGCGAGCCCGTGAGCTGCTTCCTGCTGCGCATCGAGGACAACATGGAGTCCATCGCGCGTGGCATCAACTCCGCCCTGCAGCTGTCGAAGCGCGGCGGCGGCGTGGCCCTGCTGCTGAGCAACATCCGCGAGCACGGCGCCCCGATCAAGCACATCCAGAACCAGTCGTCCGGCGTCATCCCCGTGATGAAGCTGCTCGAGGACTCGTTCAGCTACGCCAACCAGCTCGGCGCGCGCCAGGGCGCAGGCGCGGTGTACCTGCACGCGCACCACCCGGACATCCTGCGGTTCCTCGACACCAAGCGCGAGAACGCGGACGAGAAGATCCGCATCAAGACGCTCTCGCTCGGCGTCGTCATCCCCGACATCACGTTCGAGCTGGCCAAGCAGAACAAGGACATGCACCTGTTCTCGCCGTACGACGTCGAGCGCGTCTACGGCGTGCCCTTCGCCGACATCTCGATCTCGGAGAAGTACGACGAGCTCGTCGCCGACGACCGCATCACCAAGACGACCATCAGCGCCCGCGACTTCTTCCAGACGCTCGCGGAGCTGCAGTTCGAGTCGGGCTACCCGTACATCATGTTCGAGGACACGGTGAACAAGGCGAACCCGATCAAGGGCCGCATCACCCACTCGAACCTGTGCTCGGAGATCCTGCAGGTCTCGACGCCGTCCACGTTCAACGAGGACCTCTCGTACGACACCGTGGGCCGCGACATCTCCTGCAACCTCGGCTCGCTCAACATCGCCAAGGCGATGGACTCGCCCGACTTCGGCCGCACGATCGACACCGCCATCCGCGCGCTGACCGCCGTGAGCGACCAGACGTCGATCGAGTCCGTGCCGTCGGTCAAGCTCGCCAACGAGCTGGGCCACGCCATCGGCCTGGGCCAGATGAACCTGCACGGCTACCTGGCCCGCGAGCGGGTCTTCTACGGCTCCGACGAGGGCGTCGACTTCACCAACATCTACTTCTACACGGTGGCGTACCACGCGATCGCGGCGTCGAACCGCCTCGCGATCGAGCGGGGCCGCGCGTTCGGCGGGTTCGAGGACTCGACCTACGCGAGCGGCACGTACTTCGACAAGTACACCGAGCAGGAGTGGGCGCCGGCCACGCCCCGCGTCGCGCAGATCTTCGCCGACGCCGGCGTCGCCATCCCGACGCAGGACGACTGGCGCGCGCTCAAGGCCTCGGTCATGGAGCACGGCATCTACAACCAGAACCTCCAGGCCGTGCCGCCCACGGGCTCGATCAGCTACATCAACAACTCGACGTCGTCGATCCACCCGGTGCCGGCCAAGATCGAGATCCGCAAGGAGGGCAAGCTGGGTCGCGTCTACTACCCGGCGCCCTACATGACGAACGACAACGTGGAGTACTACCAGGACGCGTACGAGATCGGGTACGAGAAGATCATCGACACGTACGCCGCGGCGACGCAGCACGTGGACCAGGGCCTGTCCCTGACGCTGTTCTTCAAGGACACCGTCACCACGCGCGACGTCAACCGTGCTCAGATCTACGCGTGGCGCAAGGGCATCAAGACGCTGTACTACATCCGTCTCCGCCAGCAGGCCCTCGAGGGCACTGAAGTGGAGAACTGCGTCTCCTGCATGCTCTGAGCAACTATCTGGAACTCCGGGAAGAGAACACGATGTCGCCCACTGGCAAGCTCAAGCTCATCGATCGCGTCACCGCGATCAACTGGAACCGCCTCGAGGACGAGAAGGACGCCGAGGTCTGGGACCGCCTGGTCGGCAACTTCTGGCTGCCCGAGAAGGTGCCGGTGTCCAACGACATCCAGTCGTGGGCCACGCTCAACCAGGCCGAGAAGCTCATGACCACGCGCGTGTTCACCGGCCTCACGCTGCTGGACACCATCCAGGGCACGGTGGGCGCGGTCTCGCTCATCCCCGACGCGCTGACCCCGCACGAGGAGGCGGTGTACACCAACATCGCGTTCATGGAGTCGGTGCACGCGAAGTCGTACTCCTCGATCTTCTCGACGCTCATCTCTACGAAGGAGATCGACGAGGCGTTCGCGTGGTCGGAGGAGAACGCGAACCTGCAGCGCAAGGCCGAGATCGTGCTCGAGTACTACCGGGGCGACGACCCGCTGAAGCGCAAGGTCGCCTCGACCATGCTCGAGTCGTTCCTGTTCTACTCGGGCTTCTACGCCCCGATGTACTGGTCGAGCCGGGCGAAGCTCACCAACACGGCCGACCTGATCCGCCTCATCATCCGCGACGAGGCCGTGCACGGGTACTACATCGGCTACAAGTTCCAGAAGGGCCTGCAGCGCATCACGCAGGCCGAGCAGGACGAGATCAAGGCCTACACGTTCGAGCTGCTCTTCGAGCTGTACGAGAACGAGGTCGAGTACACCGAGTCGCTGTACGGCGAGCTCGGCCTCACCGAGGACGTCAAGAAGTTCCTGCGGTACAACGCCAACAAGGCCCTCATGAACCTGGGCTACGAGGCGCTCTTCCCCAAGGAGGAGACGGACGTCAACCCGGCCATCCTCGCGGCCCTCTCGCCGAACGCGGACGAGAACCACGACTTCTTCTCGGGGTCCGGCTCGTCGTACGTCATCGGCAAGGCCGTCGACACCACGGACGACGACTGGGACTTCTGACAGTCCCCCCGCACAGGGGAGGCCCGAAACCCCCGCATCCCCCGGGGTCGGGCCTCTTTTCCCGCCGACGTGCGCCCCCGGGGGGGCGCGGGGCCGCCGGGCCGTCGGCTTCCGGGCGCAAAAATCCGGTGCGGGCCAAGCCGGTCTGCCCGATGGCGAACAGCGTGTCGCCAGGCTTGGCTTCCCCTCGGCGCAGAGGGCGGACAGCCTCACCGACCACAGTAATGCACAGATACAGCTTGTCCGAGCGGCTCAAATCGCCGCCAATGAGCGGAATGCCGGCCCATCTGGCCAATTCGGCCATACCCCGGAGCAGACCGTGCAAGAGATCCATCCCCGCATTCCGAGGCAATCCGAGTCCCAGAGAAAAGCCAAGCGGCTTGGCCCCGCAGGCGGCGAGATCGCTCAGATTGACGGCCAGGGCTTTCCAGCCTGCGTCTTCATGACTGAAGTATCGACGTCGAAAATGCACATCTTCAATGAACAGGTCTGTACTGACGCACAGAGGATCGACTGCGTGCAGCACGGCGCAGTCGTCGTCGCGCGCGGTCAGCACCCGCGAATTGTCTAGAGATTCGGGGAAAAAATGGGCAATGGCCGCCAGCACGTGATCTTCGGAAATGAAACACATCGGCACGTCCTGTGAAATTGCTTGAGAACCGCTTCTATTCTTCCAAAGTAAGAAAGCTGCTTAAAATGACCTTGAGTCCCAGGCCGGGAAAGTTGACCCGACACTTATCCGGTGGAATGCGTTCCACAATCTTGCCTCGACCGAAAATTTTATGCCGACAGTAACTGCAGAGCGCCGGATTCCGCCCGGCGGGCGGATCAATTGAACCGGACAACGATTCCGGCCGGTACGCGGAGGTTCTTGCGCGCCTCTGGATACGACCGGTATACCCTTCCTGCCACTCCTCGTACAAGTCCGGAGGCAGTTCGCGCACAAAAGGACTTTCCGCCGCGTGTTCCGAGCCGCCGCCCCGGCCGTGAACCATCTGGGGCACAAACAGTTCGAGGCGTTCCCGCGCTCTGGTGCAGGCCACATACATCAGACGCCGCTCTTCCTCAAAATCTTCAGCCCGAGCCAGAGCGTGGCGGGAAGGAAAACGATCCTCGACCAGATCAATGATCAACACAGCGTCCCATTCCAAGCCCTTGGCCGAATGGATGGTGGACAAGACCACGGCGCCTGCCTCATCCGCTTCTTCATCCGGCGTTTCCAGTGAAAGATCGGCCACAAGCTGATCCGCTTCCGCATACGAGGAGGCAATGTGGCGCAGTTCGTCCAAGCCTTGCAGGCGCCGGGGCCAATCATCAGGATACATGCTTTCCAGGCGGGGGCGGTACTGTTCGATGACCCGGGTCAGCAGCTCGGCAGGCAGCGGGCTCGCAGCGCGCAACTCATCGAGCAAAGCCAGGTCCGCGGCCAGATCAGGATACCTGACGCAGATTTTACGC
>WRHK01000104.1 GCA_009783295.1 Promicromonosporaceae bacterium | reverse complement strand
CCTCGTCGGCGGCGTCCTCGGCGGCCGCCGCCAGGGCGGCGAGCCCCGGCACGCCCGCGGCGAGCCCCACCCACAGCGTCCGGCCCGAGAACGAGCCGCCGCCCGCGAGGACGACGTCGAACGGCGGCGCCTCGGCGACGACCGGCGCGAGGGCGTCGACGTACTCCGGCACGGCGCCGTCGGGCACCTCGCCGTGGAACACGAGCGTGACGTGGCGCTGCTCCTTGGGCACCCAGCGCAGCCCCGCGCCGGGGTCGGCGACGGCGGGGCCGCCGACGCTCGCGAGCGCGAGGTCGAGGTGGGCGGAGGCCTCGGGCGACGGGTAGACGGCGGTGAAGAGGCGCATGGTGCGATCGTCCCAGGCGCGACCGACGCCGTCAGCCGAGTTCTGCCGCCTTCTTCAGGTCCGCCAGACGGCGGTCCCACCCGGCCGCGACGTCGTCGAGCCACCGCGACGACTCCGCCAGGGCCTCGGGCCGCACCGCGAAGAGCACCTCGCGGCCGTCACGGTGCGCGGCGACCACGCCCGCGGACTCGAGCACCCGCAGGTGCTTGACCACGGCCTGCCGGGAGATCGTCGCGTGCTGGGCGAGCGCCGTCGCGGACTCCGCGCCGGCACCGAGGCGCCGCAGCAGCTCCAGCCGCTGGGGGTCGCCCAGCGCGGCGAAGACCTGGGCCGGCGCGGGGCTCATCCCTGCTCCAGGAGCCGCTTCGCCTCGGCGAACTCGAGCTCCCAGCCCTCGGTGTTGTCGTCGAACGCCTTGCGCCGTCGGGCCTCGTCGTCGCCCCAGCCGGCGAACCCGGACTCGACCACGCGCACGGTCGCGCCCCCGGGGCGCTCGGCGAGGAAGAACTCGACCAGGGTGGTGGGGCCGTCGTACGGGTCGCCGTCGAGCCGCTCCCCGGCCTCCCAGCGGAAGGCCGCGTAGGTGGGCGGCTCGAGCCGCACGGTCTGGATGCGGAACCGGCCGACGGTCGCGTCGTGCACGACGACGACGTCGTCGGAGACGCGCTCGATGACGTGCTCGACGATCTGGCCGCCGTTGATGAACCAGCCGGGCTGGCTCACCAGGGTCCAGACGCGCTCGACCGGCGCGTCGATGTCGACGGTGCGCTCGATCGCGTCGGGGACGGTCTCGACGGGGTGCTGGGACACGGTGGACCTCCTTGGGGTGCAACTCCCAGGTTGCACCCCGCGCGCAAGTCCCGCAACCCCTGGGTTGCAGGTTCTCAGCGCTGAGCGCGGCTCGACGCGTAGAGGCAGACAGTCGCGGCGGTCGCGAGGTTGAGCGACTCCGCCTTGCCGCGGATCGGCACGCGGACGACGGCGTCCGCGAGCTCCCGGTCCCCGGCCGGCAGGCCCCACGCCTCGTTGCCGAAGACCCACGCGGTGGAGGCGGCAAGGTCGGGGGTGCCGGGCGAGCGGTCCCGGTGCGGCCCGGCGACGTCGAGCAGGTCGTCGAGGTCGTGGTCGCCCGACCCGTCGGCGGCCAGCACGGTCAGCCCGGCGTCGTGCACCGCGTCGACCACGTCGGCCAACGGGACGCCCGCCACGACCGGGAGGTGGAACAGCGACCCCGCCGTGGAGCGGACCACCTTGGGGTTGTGCACGTCGACGCTGTCGCCGGCCAGGACCACCAGGTCGGCGCCCGCGGCGTCGGCGGCCCGGATCACGGTGCCCGCGTTGCCGGGGTCGCGCACCGTGGCGAGGATCGCGACGAGCAGCGCCCGGCGGCGTCCGCCGTCGGGGTCGTCGAGCGCGGTGAGCGCCTCCGTCAGCCCCAGCGGGCGCGCGTCGACGACGGCGAGCACGCCCTGGGCGTCCGGGCTCATCGCCTCGAGCACCTCACGGGTGCCCACGTGGACGTACAGCCCCGCGGCGCGCGCCTCCTCGACGATCTCGTCGTACCGCTCCGCCGTCGCGGGCGTCAGGTAGACGTCGCGGACGGCGTCGGGCGAGCACCGGACGGCCTCGCGGACGCCCTGGGGGCCCTCCACGAGGAACCGGCCGTGGCGCAGGCGCGCAGAACGCCCGGACAGTGCCCTCACCTGCTTGACGCGGTCGGCTCGCGGGTTCGCGAGCGTGACGTCAGCTCCTCCGGGGCCCCCAGGAGTCCCCGCGGCGAAGCGAGGAGACTCCTGGGGTGGAGGGGTGGGGCCCGTCCGGGCGTCCGGGGTGCTCAACTCAGGCAGCAGCCTTGGGCGCGTTCACGTCGGCGGGGAGCGCCTTCTTGGCGACCTCGACGAGCGCGTTGAACGCAGCGATGTCGTTGACCGCGAGCTCGGCGAGCATGCGGCGGTCGACCTCGACACCCGCGAGGCCGAGGCCCTGGATGAAGCGGTTGTAGGTGATCCCCTGGGCGCGGGCCGCAGCGTTGATGCGCTGGATCCACAGCTTGCGGAAGTCGCCCTTCTTGACCTTGCGGTCACGGTAGGCGTAGACGAGGGAGTGGGTGACCTGCTCCTTCGCCTTGCGGTAGAGGCGCGAGCGCTGGCCGCGGTAGCCAGCGGCGCGCTCGAGGGTCGTACGGCGCTTCTTCTGGGCGTTGACCGCCCGCTTCACGCGTGCCACGTGATGCTCCTTGCTTTTCCGGGTCCGGAAGTGATCCTCGCGGTCAGTTCAGACCGCGGCGGGAGGTCACTTGCCGAGCAGCTTCTTGATCTTCTTGACGTCAGCGGGCGCGACGACCTGGTCCTGGGCCAGACGGCGCGTGCGGGTGCTCGGCTTGTGCTCGAACAGGTGGCGGGCGTTCGCCTGCTCGCGCATGACCTTGCCGCTCCCGGTGATCCGGAAGCGCTTCTTGGCGCCGGAGTGCGTCTTGTTCTTCGGCATGACTGCCGTCTCTCCTCGGGTCGGTCACCCACCGCGAGCGGCGAGGGACGTGGTGCGGGCGACGGGTTGCCGTCGCCCGGATTCAATCAGTGGTGTGCAACCTGCTCAGCGGGGGCTGCGCGGGCTGGGCTTGGGGGCCGGCTTCGGAGCCACGGGCTTCGGGGCGGCCGGCTTGGGGGTCGCGGCGCTGGGGCTCGGCGCTGCTGGGCGGGGCGTCGCGGCGGGACGCGGCGCGGCAGCAGCCGGGCGCGGCGCGGCAGCAGCCGGGCGCGGCGCGGCAGCAGCCGGACGCGGTGCTGCAGCGGCGGGCCGTGCGGCGGCCGGACGGGCAGCGGCCGGGCGAGCCGGGGCCTGACGCGGCGCCGGCGAACGCGGCGCGACGGGGGCCTCGACGGGCTGCTCGACCGGGGCGGGGGCAGCCTGCGCGGCCTGCGCCGCCGTCTGCTCGACGGCGGCCGCGACCACGTCCTCGAACGGCACCTCGACGGCGTCGTTCACGACCTCGACCTCGACCTCGGCGGGGACCTCGGGCTCGTCGGGCGCGTCCCCACCGGCGGCCGCACGGCGGGCCTCCGACTTGGTGATGCGACCGGCGTTGACCTCGTCCGCACGCTTGCGCTGCTCGGCCTTGGCGTCGGCCTTCTTCTTGACCGGGCCGAGCACCATCGTCATGTTGCGGCCGTCCTGCTTGGGCATGGACTCGACCGAGCCGAGGTTCGAGACCTCGTCCGCGAGACGCGTCAGCAGGCGCACGCCCATCTCGGGGCGCGACTGCTCACGGCCACGGAACATGATCATGACCTTGACCTTGTCGCCGCCCTCGAGGAACCGGACGACGTGGCCCTTCTTGGTCTCGTAGTCGTGCGGGTCGATCTTGAGGCGGAACCGGATCTCCTTGAGGACCGTGTTCGCCTGGTTCCGGCGCGCCTCACGGGCCTTCATGTCGGCCTCGTACTTGAACTTGCCGTAGTCCATGAGCTTGGCGACGGGCGGGCGTGCGTCCGGGGCGACCTCGACGAGGTCGAGGTCGGCGTCCTGGGCGAGCTTCAGGGCGACCGCCGTAGCGACAACGCCGACCTGCTCTCCACCGGGACCGATGAG
Organism: Promicromonosporaceae bacterium; assembly: GCA_009783295.1. GTDB lineage: Bacteria > Actinomycetota > Actinomycetes > Actinomycetales > Cellulomonadaceae > Xylanimonas. Next base: position 4,008 of record WRHK01000104.1, on the reverse strand, counting down.
CCGGACCTCGGAGACGCGGATCCGGTCGTTGATGCGGGGCTCGCTGATGGTGATGCTCCTAGGAATCGTCGGTGGACCACCAGGAACGAGAAAAGGCCCCCGCCCTGAACATCAGGTGGAGGCCTTCGGCATGCCCGAACAGCGGGGACGGCGATGACGCCGTGCCCGTCCGGGCGACCGGACCCGGCCCCTGTCGGCGACGTGCGCCAGTCGGAACTCGGGTGGGAGGTTCTCCACTTTGATGCACCCGGCACGTCCGGTGAGCATCGCTAGGAGCGTCACGCGGGCACGTCGGGTCGGTCAGCCGTCAAGGCTAGCACGGCGCAGCGGCCGGCCCGAAGCCGGGGGCCGTGAGGTGGGCGACACCGCCCGGCGCGGACGCGGCGCGCGACGCCCCGCCACCTAGGATGCCAGGCATGAGCACCGCCCCCGACGCGACCCCCACCGACGCCGACCAGGCCACCCGCGACATCGCGGACGTGCCCGCCGTCGAGATCATCACGGCCGCCGCCGTGCACCTGATGAGCGCCGCCGCCGTGAAGTGCGGCCTGGCGGAGGACGCGCAGGAGCAGGACCACCTCGACCTGGACGAGGCGCGCAAGCTCATCACCGCGCTCGCCGCCCTGGTGACCGCGTCGGCACCCGACATCGGCACCATGCACGCCCGCTCGCTGCGCGACGGGCTGCGCTCGCTCCAGCTCGCGTTCCGCGAGGCGTCCGTGATCCCCGACGCCCCGGGCGAGGGCCCTGGCGAGAAGTACACCGGCTCGGTCGTCTGACCTGGGAGGGACCGTGAGCGACGAGCAGCCGTTCGAGGGGTTCGGCCTGGCGAGGCCGGCACCCGAGCCCGCGCCGGCTTCGCGGCCCGCGCCGCGCCGACGGCGTGCCGCCGTCGTGCTCGCGGTCCTGCTCGTGGCGGCGCTCGTGCTGGCCGGGTACCTCTGGTACTCGGCCGACCACTGGCACGCGGACTCCGACGCCTGGCAGGCGCAGGCGCGGACCCACGCCGCGAAGGTGGTGGACCTCCAGGCGAAGCTCGACGCGAGCGCGCAGGAGCTCGCGTCGGCCCGCGACCAGCTCGCGACGGCGACCACACGCATCACGCAGCTCGCCAACGAGAAGGCCCAGCTCGGCGACACGAACGCCGCCTCGCAGCAGTACCTCGACTACCAGAAGCGCGTCAGCACGGCCGCCGGCACCGTCGCCGACGCGCTCACGCGGTGCACCAGCGGCCAGCAGCAGCTCATCCAGGCGCTGCGCACGCCCGACCAGTACGACGCAGCGGACGTGCAGCGGTTCGCCGACCAGGTCGCGACGCTGTGCAAGCAGGCGACCGACGCGAACACCCAGCTCCAGCAGGAGCTGCAGCAGTGAGGCACCGGGCCGCCGTCGCCGCCGCCGGGGCGTCGATCGCCCTGCTGCTGGCCGGGTGCGGCGTCGTGCCCGGCTTCCCCGGGCTGCCCAGCGCGGCCCCGTCGCAGATCGAGGCGAGCCAGCTCGTGCCGGCGTCGCCCGCGCCCGCCGCGCCGACCGTCGACCCGTCCGCCGCCGCGGCCCTGTCCCCCGACGGGTTCGACACCGTGCAGCGCATGGCGGTGCGGATCCGGAACGTCGGGTGCGGCAAGCTCTCGACCGGGTCGGGCTTCGCCGTCGACTCCCACACCCTCATCACCAACCGGCACGTGGTCGCCGAGGCCCAGTCGCTGCAGGTGAGCACCTACGACGGCCGGGACGTCGCCGTCGCCACCGCGAGCACCGCCAAGCTGGCCGACCTCGCGGTGGTGCGCACCAGGGACGCCCTGCCGTCGGCCCCGCAGCTCGGCGACACGGACCCCGCGACCGGCTCGCGCGTGACCGTGGTGGGCTACCCCGAGGGCGGCGCGCTGACCATCACGCAGGGCACGGTGGTCGGCACCACGAAGGACCCGCTCAACGAGAACCTCGGCGAGGTGCTCGTGACCGACGCGCCGGTGGAGCCCGGGTCGTCCGGGTCCGCCGCGCTCGACGACGCCGGGCGCGTGGTGGGCGTCGTCTACGCCAAGACCGACGACGGGCACTCGCTGCTGGTGCCGGTCTCGACGCTGCGCTCGATCCTGGCGGACGCCTCGCAGTTCACGCCCGTCACGCCCTGCTCCTGACTCAGGCCGTCGCCTGCGCGACCTCGGCCGCCGACCGCAGGATGCAGAAGTCGTTGCCCTCCGGGTCGGCCAGCCAGACCCAGCCGGTCCCGGACCCGTCCGTCGCCCGCAGGTCGCGCACCACGGTCGCCCCGTGCTCGAGCAGCCGTTCGAGCTCGGCGTCGCGCCGGTCGACCGCCGGACGCAGGTCGAGGTGCACGCGGTTCTTCACCGAGCGCGGCTCCGGCACCTCGATGAACAGGACGCCGATGCCGCGGCCCGTAGGGTCGACGATCAGGCACTCGGAGTGGCCGGGGTGGTTGGGGTCGTCCGGGTCGTCCTGGTAGCCGAGCACGGGCTTCCACCACTCGGAGAGCGTGTAGGCGTTCTGGCAGTCCACGGTGACGTGCGAGACGAAGGCGACCATGCCCTGACCCTAGAAGAGGCGGCGCCGTCACGCGCTACGGTGTGTGACATGGGTCACGGAGGAACGCCTGTCACGTCGGCCGCGGAGCTCGAGCAGGTGCTCGGAGAGCCCACGCCGGCCGCGCGCCGCAAGGAGCGCACCCGGCTGCACGACATCGACCGGGCGTGGCTCGCTGCCTCGCCGCTCGTGTTCGTCGCCACCGCCGACGCCGCCGGGAACGCCGACGTGTCGCCCAAGGGCGACCCGCCCGGCTTCACGCTGGTGCTCGACGACACGACGATCGCCCTCCCCGAGCGGCCGGGCAACCGCCGGGCCGACGGGTTCCACAACCTGCTCCAGAACCCGCACGTGGGGCTGATCTACGTGATCCCAGGGCGCGGCGACACGTTGCGCATCAACGGCCAGGCCCGCGTGCTGCGCGACGCCCCGTACGCCGAGCGGATGGCCGTGCGCGGCAGCGTGCCGACCTTCGTGGTCGAGGTGGCCGTCGAGCAGGTGTTCTTCCACTGCTCCAAGGCGTTCCTGCGGTCGAAGACCTGGGACCCCGACACCTGGACGCCCGAGGCCGCGCCCCGCAGGGCCGTCATCGCGCACTCGCTCGAGCGCCCCGAGACGCCCGTCGAGGAGCTCGACACGTACTACGGGCCGCAGTACGCCGAGCACCTCTACGGCTGAGCCGCCGGTCAGCGGGCCGCGGCGATCCTGAGCTCAAGCGAGTCGACGCGCTCGGCGACGACGTCGGACGCGCCCAGGCGGGCGTTGACCTGGCGCAGCACCGCGTCGAGCCCGGCGCGGTCCAGGCCCGCGTCGATCCCGAGCACCACGGCGACCTCCGCCGTCCGCCCCGGCTGCGCGCCCACCCGCACCACGTGCTGGACGGGCTCGGCGGCGAGCCGCACCGCGGCCACCACCTCGTCGTCGACCACGAGCCCGGCGTCCGTCTGCACGAGCGCCGGCGCCCAGGCCTTGCCCTGCGCCATCGCCCACACGGCCGGCCGGGGCACGGTCACCGTGACGGGCCCGGCCGGGTCGACCACGAGGAGCGACCAGTCCTCCCCCACCGCGGACAGCGCCGCGCGGGCGGCCTCGACGGGCACCGGGCGTGCCGTCGCCCGCCAGGCCTGCATCGACGCGACGCTCGTGAACACGGGCAGCGCGCGGCGGCCGTCGGGCGCCTCGAGCGCCACGACGCCGGACGACGCCTCCTTGTCCACGTGCAGCTCGCCGCCGTCGGCCGCGGTGGTCTCGGCGACGCCGCCCACCTCGAGCTCGGCGAGCACCGGCACGAGCACGCGCGTCACCGCGAGCCGCTCGACGACGGCGCGCAGCGGTACCGTGCCCGCCGCGTGGCCCTCGAGCAGGGCCGCGAGCTGCGGGTCGGCCGTGCCGTCGTCGCCGGCGAACTGCGACGTCGGCTGGATGGAGCGCAGGTGACCGGGCATTGCCCGGCCCTCGGCCTGGGTC
>WRHK01000103.1 GCA_009783295.1 Promicromonosporaceae bacterium | reverse complement strand
CGCGGCGATCGCGTTCGGCGCGGTCATCGCGAGCCGCCTGCGCGCGGCGCGGGCGGACCGCGAGTCCGTCGCGGAGGCGGAGGCCGAGGCGGCGGCGCTGGCCCAGGCCTCGCGCCACTGATCCTCCCGGTCGGCTGATCGGCCCGGCACTTCGTCGTCGGACCGTGCGCCCGAGAGCACGGTCCGACGACGAGCTACCGGTCCGACAGGGTCAGTCCGCGGCGAGCGCGGGCTCTGCGGCGGCTGCCGCGTGCGCCTTCACCGCCGTCAGGGTGGCGGCCCGGCGGCGGAACAGGAACACCGTGACGATCGCGCCGCCGGCGAAGATGTACGCCGAGATGCGGAACGCCGTCGTGTAGCTGTCGATCGCCGCCCCGGCCAGCACGCTCGGTGCGGGCGGGTTGGTGGTCGCGTGGGCCACGACGAACGCCGTCGCCGCCGAGGTGGCGAGCGTGTTGAGCACGGCGGTGCCGATGGCGCCGCCCACCTGCTGGGCCGTGGACACGACCGCGGAGGCGACGCCCGCGTGCTCCCTGTCGACGCCGAGGGTGGCCGTCTGGATGGCGGCCGGCATCGCGGTGCCCATGCCGGCGCCGAGCACCAGCAGGCCGGGCAGCACGTTCGCCCCGTAGGTCGAGTGGACGTCGATCTGGGTCAGCCAGACCATGCCCAGCGCGGCGAGGGTGAGGCCGATCGGCACCATGACCTTCGGGCCCAGGCGGGGCAGCAGCACGTTGGTGGAGAGCTGGGCGCAGCCGGCCAGCACCACGATCTGCGGCAGGAACGCGAGGCCCGTCTGCCACGGCGAGTACCCGAGCTGGGACTGCAGGTAGAACGTGCCGAACAGCATCGCGCCGAACATGCCGGCGCCGGTGACGAGGATCGCGAGGAACGACGCCCCGCGGTTGCGGTCGGTGACGATGTGCAGCGGCAGCAGCGCGTTGTTGCCCGCGCGGCGCAGCCACAGCACCATCGAGACGAGCAGGATGCCGGCGGCGGTGAGCGGGGCCCAGGTCCAGGCGGAGCCCCAGCCCTCCGGCTCGGCGCGCGAGAACCCGTAGACCAGCGCGAACAGGCCCGCCCCGCCCAGCACGGCGCCGGTGATGTCGAGGCGCTGCGAGCGCCCACGGCCGGAGTGCAGGAACGCGGTCGCGCCGATCACGGCGAGGATCGCGAAGATCAGGTTGACGTACAGGGTCCAGCGCCAGCTGAAGTGCTCGGTGAGGAACCCGCCGAGCAGCAGGCCGATGGCGCCGCCGGCGCCGGCCAGGCCACCGAAGACGCCGAACGCGCGGGAGCGTTCCTTGGGGTCGGTGAAGGTGGTGGTCAGCACGGACAGGGCCGCCGGCGCGAGCACGGCGCCGAACGCACCCTGCAGGGCGCGGGCGCCAACCAGCATCGCGAACGACTGCGAGGCGCCGCCGATGGCGGAGGCCCCGGCGAAGCCGATGAGGCCGATGATGAAGGTGCGGCGCCGCCCGATGAGGTCGGAGAGCCGGCCGCCGAGCAGCAGCAGCGAGCCGAAGGCGAGGGCGTACGCGGTGACGACCCACTGGCGGTCGTTGTCGTTGAACGCCAGGGCGCGCTGGGCGGACGGCATGGCGATGTTCACGATGGTGGCGTCGAGCACCACCATGAGCTGGGCGAGGGCGACGGTGGCGAGGACCCACCATCGGCGGGGGTCGTGCACCGTGTGATCGGTCGCGGAGGCGGGCAAGGTGGCTGACATCGGGGCTCCTGCGGGGGTTGTCGGCGCCGTGGCGTGCGCCGCTGAGACCACGGTAGGCACACTGGAACCGATTTCGAAACCCATTAGTTCCGTATTTGAGGGACGTGATCGCCCAGAGCAGAATGCCGAGGGCACAATGGGACGTGACGGCGATGATGCCGTCGGGGAGGATCGCGACCATGGCAGTGGACACCGCACACGTAGGCACCGTGCGCCGCGCCGGGCGGCCGCGTGACGAGTCTCGCGACGCGGACATCCTCGAGGCGGCCCGGCTAGAGCTCGCCGAGCGCGGCTACGCGCGCATGACGATGGCGGGCGTGGCCGCACGGGCGGGGGCCGGCAAGGCCACCGTGTACCGGCGCTGGCCGTCCAAGGCCGACCTGGTGATCGACTCGATCATGTGCGCCTCGGAGGCGGCGCTCGGTATCGGCGACGTGCCCGACACCGGGTCGCTGCGCGGCGACTTCGCGCGCGTCAAGGCGCTCGCCTCCCGCGACGACGCCGTGTGGGGCGCGCTCACGGGCCTGATCTCGGAGATCGGGCACTCCCCGGAGCTGCGCGAGGCCGTCCACGAGCGCCTCATCTGCCCCCGCCAGGCCCTGGTGCGGGCGCTGCTGGCCCGCGCCGAGGCGCGCGGCGAGACGGTGCCGGGCGCCGACCTCGACCTCATCGCCGGCGTGCCGACGGCGATGATCATCTACCGGCTCAAGCTCACGGGCGAGCCCCTGGACCCGGCGTTCCTCACCGCCCTGACGGAGGACGTCGTGATCCCGCTGGCGACGGGCTACGCGGACCGGGACCCGGACCCGGCCTGACCGGGCTCAGCGCGGCAGGTGCGCCTCGATCTCCCCGACGATCGTGGGGTCGTCGGGCACGGTGCGCGGGTCGAACCGGCGCACCTCGCCGCCGGGCAGCACCAGGAACTTCTCGAAGTTCCAGCGGATCCGGCCGTCGTGGCCGCCGGCGTCACCGGTCTTCTTGAGCTCCTCGTACAGGGGGGCGGTGCGCCGGCCGTTGACGCGGACCCGGTCCATGACCGGGAACGTGACGCCGTACGTCGTCGAGCAGAACTCGGCGATCGCCTCGTTGGAGGACAGCTCCTGAAGGAACTGGTTGGACGGGAAGCCGATCACGGTGAACCCGCGGTCGGAGTACGTCTTCTGGAGCTCCTCGAGCGTGGCGTACTGCGGGGCCAGCCCGCAGCGGGAGGCCACGTTCACCACCAGCACGACGTCGTCCTTGTGGTCGGCCAGCGACGTCGTCGACCCGTCCATGCGCTGGAACGGGATGTCGTAGATCTCTGTACCCATACCGCCCATCCTGCACCCGTGATGGGACCATGGGGCCGTGCCCTACCAGCCTCTTCCCGTGCGCGACGGACTGAACCCGACGCGCCTGGTGCTGCCGCACGACGCGGCGTCGGTGGCGCGGTGGGGCACGGCGCTCGCGTACCTGGAGGACCGGTTCCCGGACGACGTCGTGCGGCTGCGGCAGAAGGTCGCGGCGGGCGAGGTGGTCACGGGCCGCGGCGCCGCCGTCGACGCGGCCACCCCCTACGAGCCGCGGGGGTTCCTGTACCTGTATCGCGACCCGCCCGAGGACGAGCCGCGCGTGCCCGCCCTCGAGGACGTCGTGGTGCTGCACCGCGACGAGAACCTGCTGGTGGTGGACAAGCCGCACCTGGTGGCGGTGATGCCGCGCGGCCGGTGGATCACCCAGACGGTGCTGGTGCACCTGCGCCGCACGCTCGACCTGCCCGAGCTGGCTCCGGCCCACCGCCTGGACCGCCCGACGGCGGGCGTGCTCGTGCTCACCGTGCGGGCGAGGGTGCGAGGCGCCTACCAGGACCTGTTCCAGGAGCGCCGGGTCCGCAAGGTCTACGAGGCCGTCGCGCCGCTGCCCGCTCCGGGCCTGGAGCTCCCGGCGACGGTGCGCTCCCGCATCGTCAAGCACCGGGGCGTGGTGCGAGCCCAGGAGGAGCCGGGCGAGCCGAACGCCGAGTCGCTCGTGGCGCTGACGGCCCGCGACGAGGCCCGCGGGCTCGGCCTGTACCGCCTCGAGCCGCACACCGGCAAGACGCACCAGCTGCGCCTGCACCTCGCCTCGCTGGGCATGCCGATCCTGCACGACCCGTTCTGGCCCGAGGTCCGCGAGCCGTCCGACGACGAGCCGCCCCTCCAGCTCCTCGCCCGGTCGCTGACGTTCACCGACCCGTTCACCGGGGCCGAGCGCACCTTCGCCTCGCGGCGCTCCCTCGCGGAGTGGGCAGACGGGCGGGTGAGAGGATGACGGGCGTGACGCCCTTCCCTGCCGGCTTCCCGGCACGCGCCGTCGTCGACCTCGAGGCGGTGCGCGACAACGCCCGCGCCCTGCACGAGCACGCGCCGGACGCCGCGCTCATGGCCGTCGTCAAGGCCGACGCGTACGGGCACGGGCTGGTGCCCTGCGCGTGGGCGGCGCTCGCGGGCGGGGCCACGTGGCTGGGCGTCGCGCAGGCGTCGGAGGCGCTCGCTCTGCGCGCGGCGGGCATCACGCCCGACGACGCGCGCATCCTCACCTGGCTGCACGCGCCCGGCGTCGACTTCGAGGCGCTGCTGGCCGCCGACATCGACGTGTCGGTCGCCGCGCCGTGGGCGCTCGACGGCGTCGCCGCTGCCGCGCGGGCCACCGGCCGCACGGCGCGCATCCACCTCAAGGTCGACACGGGCCTGGGCCGCAACGGCATCATGCCGGCCGACCTGCCCGACGCCGCCGCCCGCGCCGCCGCCCTCCAGGCCGACGGGCTGGTGCGCGTCGTCGGCGTGTGGACGCACCTGGCGTACGCCGACGAGCCCGGGCACCCCACCATCGCGGCGCAGCGCCGCGTGCTCGACGACGCCGTCGCGACCGCCGAGGCCGCCGGGCTGGACATCGAGGTGCGGCACGCCGCGAACTCCGCGGCCACGCTCACCGCCCCCGAGCTGCACCTCGACCTGGTGCGACCGGGCATCTCCCTGTACGGGTTCTCGCCGGTGCCGCAGGTGCAGCCGGCCAGCGCGTTCGGCCTGCGCCCGGCGATGACGCTCCAGGCGCGCCTCGCGACCGTCAAGCACGTCCCCGCCGGCCACGGCGTCTCCTACGCGCACCTCTACGTGACGCCGCAGGCCACGCAGCTCGGCATCGTGCCGCTCGGGTACGCCGACGGCATCCCGCGGCACGCCTCCGGCGGGTCGGCCGGGATCGGCGGCCCCGTGTACGTCGGGGGGCCGGAGTCCGCCGGCATCGGCGCGCCGACGGGGCAGGACGCCGACGGCGGCCGCGTGGTCCGCATCGCCGGCCGTGTCTGCATGGACCAGGTGGTGCTCGACCTCGGCCCGTACGCGACCGAGCAGGCGGGCGACGTCGTCACGCTGTTCGGCTCGACGGACGGGCTCGCGCACGCCGCCGCCGTCCCCTCCGCCGAGGACTGGGCGCAGGCCGCCGGCACCATCTCCTACGAGATCGTCACCCGCCTCGGCGCCCGCATCCCGCGCGAGTACGTCGGCGAGCACGTGGTCACCGACCGGGCCCGGCTGGAGCCCGCGGTGGAGCGTGCCGCGTGGTCGTGACGACGGCGACCGTCGACCTCGGCTCGGCGGAGGCGACGCGCGCCCTCGGGGCGGCGCTCGCGGGCGTGCTGCGCGCGGGTGACCTGGTGGTGCTCACGGGCGACCTGGGTGCCGGCAAGACGACGTTCACGCAGGGGCTGGGTGCGGCGCTCGGCGTGCGGGGGCACGTCTCGTCGCCCACGTTCATCGTCGCGCGCGAGCACGCCCCGGCCGTGGGGTCCGCAGGTCCCGGCCTGGTGCACGTCGACGCCTACCGGCTGGGCGACCTCGGCGAGCTCGACGCGCTCGACCTCGACTCCTCGCTCGAGGACTCCGTCACCGTGGTCGAGTGGGGTCGAGGCCTGGTCGAGGCGCTGTCCGACGACCGCCTCGAGGTCGAGCTGGTGCGGCCGCGCGGGGGCGACCTGGACCTGGACGACCCCGAGGGGGGCGTCCGCCACGCGACGCTGCGCGGCGTGGGCGACCGGTGGGCCTCCGTCGATCTCGGCGCCCTGGTCGCGGGTCTGGGGCCTGCCGAAACGTAGGCTGGTGCCGTGGCAGTCCTCTCGATCGACACGTCCGCCGCGATCGCCGTCGCGCTCGTCTCCGACGACGGCGAGCGCCTCGCCTCCCGCGCCGTGGACGAGCGCCGCCGGCACGCCGAGCGCCTCGCCCCGCTGGTCGCCGAGGTGCTCGCCGAGGCCGGGCTCACGCGCGCCGACGTGACCGCCGTCGTCGCCGGGACCGGGCCCGCCCCGTTCACCGGCCTGCGCGTCGGCCTGGTCACGGCGCGCACGCTCGCGCTCGCGCTCGGCGTGCCCGTGCTGGGCGTTCCCAGCCTCGACGCCGTGGCCGTGCAGGCCGTGGCCGACCTGGGCCTCACGCCCGACGACGAGGTGCTCGTGGCCGCCGACGCGCGCCGCAAGGAGGTCTACTGGGCCCGCTACCGCGTGGTGGCCCACGAGGGCCCGCACGGCGTGCCGGTCGTCGAGACGGTCGCCGGGCCCGACGTGGGGAAGGCCGCCGACGTCGCCGCCGGGCTCGCGCCGGTGCCCGCCGGGGCGCGGCTCGCCGTCGTCGGCGAGGGGGCCGCCCTGTACCCCGAGCCCCTGGCGCTCGACGGGGACGACGCCCCCACACTGCCGGACGCCGTCGTGCTCGCGCGCGTCGCGCTGCAGCGGCGGGCCGCGGGGCTTCCACTGCCGCACGAGCCGCTCTACCTGCGCAGGCCCGACGTCCACGAGCCCGCCCGTACCGCGACCGCCGTCAGGGGTGCCTGATGGCCACGCTGACCTGGGCCGCGGGCGTGCGCCTGCGCGCGCTGCGCTCCTCCGACTTCGACCGGGTGCTCGAGCTCGAGCGCATCCTGTTCGGCGGCGGCGCCTGGACCTACGGGATGCTCGCCGAGGAGCTCGCCGCCTGGGGCCGTTGGTACGTGGTCGCCGAGCCCGCCGAGACCCAGGCCGCCGTCGGGCGGGCGCTGCCCGGCCGCGCCCTGCCCAGCCGCGCCGTCGGGTACGCGGGCCTGTGGTTCGACGGCGACGTCACCCAGGTCATGACCGTGGGCGTCGACCCGGCCTGGCAGCGGCGCGGCGTCGGGCGGCTGCTCATGGACTCGCTCATCGCGCGCTCGCGGGCCCTCAAGGCCAGCGCCGTGCTGCTCGAGGTGCGCGTCGACAACGACCCCGCGATCCGCCTCTACGAGGACCTCGGCTTCGAGCGCCTCGGCATCCGCAAGCGGTACTACCAGCCCGAGAACAAGGACGCCTGGACGATGCGGCTCATGCTCACCGGCCCGGGCGCGCCCGCCCAGGAGGACGCATGAACGACCCGCGCACCGCCGTGCTCGTGACCCCCGACGAGCTCGCCACCGACCTGGGGCTCGGAGGCCCGGACCCCACGCCCGGTGTTCCCGTGGTGCTCGACGTCCGATGGGCGCTCGCCGCCGCCGGGCAGACCTTCGACGGGCGCGCCCACTACCTGCTGGGGCACGTCCCGGGGGCCGTGTTCGCCGACATGGAGACCGAGCTCGCCGCCGAGCCGTCGCCCACCGCCGGCCGCCACCCGCTGCCCAGCACCGCCCAGCTCCAGACCGCCGCCCGCCGCTGGGGCGTCCGCGACGACTCCCGGGTCGTCGTCTACGACGCCACCGGGGGCATGGCCGCCGCCCGCGCCTGGTGGCTGCTGCGGTACTTCGGCCTGCGCGACGTGCGCATCCTCGACGGCGGCCTGCCCGCCTGGACCCGGGCGGGCCACCCGCTCGAGGTCGACGACGTCGAGGCCGAGCCGGGCGACGTCGTGCTGTCGCACGGGCACCTGCCCACGCTCGACGCCTCGGGGGCCGCGGCGCTCGCGGCGGGCGACGCGGGCGTGCTGCTGGACGCCCGGGCGGGGGAGCGCTACCGGGGCGAGACCGAGCCCATCGACCCGCGCGCGGGTCACATCCCGGGCGCGGTGTCGGCGCCGACGTCGGACAACCTGGCGGCGGACGGCACGTTCCTGCCGACGGCGCAGCTGCGCGAGCGCTTCGCGGCGCTCGGCGTGGGTGGGGGCAGGGTGGGGGTGTACTGCGGCAGCGGCGTCACGGCCGCGCACGAGGCCGCCGCCCTGGCGGCCGCGGGCATCGAGGCCGCCCTGTACCCGGGCAGCTGGAGCCAGTGGAGCAACGACCCGTCCCGCCCGGTGGCCACGGGCGCGTGACTCCCCAGAACGCGAGATAGAGCCCGGCCCCGCGAGATAGAGGATCGCTCTGTCTCGCGGGGCCGGGGTCTGTCTCGCGGGGGGGGCAGGGTCAGTGCGGCGCCGGGAACTACTCGAGGTCGAGGGGGGGGG
>WRHK01000102.1 GCA_009783295.1 Promicromonosporaceae bacterium | reverse complement strand
CGAGGCTTTCCGCTCGGGTCGAGGGCTTCAGGCCTCGACCCGAGCCCGGAGCCTCGACCCGACGGGCCGTGCCGGCGCCGGCGGCCGCCGCGCCCGCCCCGCGCCTCACGCCAGGTCGCGCGTGGCCCGGTGCAGGTCGTCGAGGGCGGCCACCGTGAGGCGCGCCAGCGCGTCGCCCGACCCGTCGTCCTGCTCCGTCCAGGCGGCGAAGCCCAGCTTGAAGGCGAGGCTGCCGAGCTCGCCCACCAGGTGCGCCGTCGTCGGCGGGACGCCGCGGGCCACCAGGGCGTCGACCACGGCGGCGGCGAGGCTCACGATCTTGAGCGCGTCGCGCTGCTGGAGCTCGGTGCTGGCGGCGATGGCGGCCTTGACGCGGGGGGCGATCTCGCGGTTGGTGGGGCCCATGGACGACGCCGCGCGCGTGAGGCCGGCGGCCATGGCGGCGAGCGGGCCGGCGTCGGCGGGGGCCTCGGCGATGCCCTCGGTGAGCAGCCGCGCGAGGGCGTCCTGGCCGGCGGCGAGCAGCTCGCGCTTGTCGGGGAAGTAGCGGAAGAACGTCGACTTGGTGACGCCCGCGCGGTCGGCGATCTGGGCGACGGTGGTCGCGTCGTACCCCTGCTCCCCGAAGAGGTCCACGGCGGCGAGCACCAGACGTTCCCGGGCACCGGGTTCCCAACGAGCCATGGGCTCATCCTAAGGCGATGGGACAAAAGTCCCGTCACGGGTCTACAGTGATGGGACAGATGTCGCATCACTTCGAGGGGAACCCATGAACGTCTTCATCACGGGCGGTACGGGCCTGATCGGCTCCGCCGTCGTCGCCGAGCTCGTCGCCCACGGGCACGCCGTCACGGGCCTGGCCCGCTCCGACGCCTCGGCCGCCAAGCTCGAGGCCGCCGGCGCCACCGCCGTGCGCGGCGGGCTGACCGACCTCGACACCGTCCGCTCCGCCGCCGCGGCCGCCGACGGCGTCATCCACCTGGCCTTCGGCAACGACTTCTCGAGCGCCGAGGCGCTCGCCCAGAACATCACCGAGGAGAGCGCGGCGCTGGCCGTCATCGGCGAGGCCCTCGTGGGCACGGGCCGCCCGCTCGTCACCGTGTCGGGCACGCCCGCGGCGCCCGGGCGCGCCTCGACCGAGCGCGACCCGCTCATGCAGGTCGGCCCCGTGGCGGGCCGTTCGCGGTCCGTGGAAGAGGCGCTCGGGCTGGCGTCGCAGGGCGTGCGCAGCTCCGCGATCCGGCTGCCGCGCACCGTGCACGACGAGGGGAACGGCGGGTTCGCGGGCATGCTGCTGCAGGTCGCGCAGGCGTCCGGCGTGTCCGGGTACGTCGGTGACGGGTCCCAGCGGTGGCCCGCCGTGCACGCCAAGGACGCCGCGGTGCTGTTCCGCCTCGCGCTGGAGAAGGCGCCGGCCGGCTCGTCATGGCACGCCGTGGCCGACGAGGGCGACACCATGCGCGACATCGCCGGCGTGATCGGGCGGCGCCTCGGGGTGCCCGTCGCCGAGGTGCCCGCGGAGTCGTTCGGCCCCCTCGGCCCGATCTTCGCCGCCGACCAGCCGTCGTCGAGCGCGATCACGCGCACGGAGCTCGGCTGGGAGCCCGTCCACCCGAGCCTCCTGGACGACTTCGCGGCGTGACCCACGGCCCCGCTCACCTGCCGTTTCACCCGGGTGAGCGGGGCTTTCATCCTCCCCGGCGGAGAGTCGCGCGACCTAGCCTGGCCTCGCCGTCCGACCTTCACCGGCGGCGCAGGAGGACACCCATGACCGACGGCGTGGTGCTCGCGCACGACTACGCGACCCAGCGCGGAGGGGCCGAACGCGTCGCGCTCGTGCTGGCCCGGACGTTCCCCGGCTCGCCCATGCACACGACGCTCTACGACCCGGCGGGGACGTTCCCCGAGTTCGCGGACGTCGACCTGCGCCCGACGTCGCTCGACGCCGTCGGGCCGCTGCGCCGCCACCACCGCGCCGCACTGCCGTTCCTGGCGCGCGCCGTCGACGGCGCCCGCGTCGAGGGCGACGTGCTGGTGGCCAGCTCCACCGGCTGGGCCCACGGGTTCCGCGGCGCCGCCCGCACCGTCGTCTACTGTCACGCCCCGGCGCGCTGGCTCTACCAGACCGAGCGCTACCTGGGCTCGCACTCTGCCGGGCGCGGGCTCTCCGCGCGGGCGCGCGCCGGCGCGACGCGCGCGGCGCTCGCCGCCGTCGCCCCCGGGCTGCGCGGCTGGGACGCGCGGGCCGCTGCCCGCGCCGACGTCTACCTGGTCAACTCCACCGTGACGCAGCGCGCCGTGCGCGCCGCGTACGGGATCGAGGCCGAGGTGCTGGCCCCGCCGCCCGCCCTGCTGCCCGCCGACGGCGACGACAGCCCGGTGCCCGGCCTCGAGCCCGGCTTCCTGCTGTGCGTGGCCCGGCTGCTTCCGTACAAGAACGTCGACGTCGTGGTCGAGGCCGCGGGCCTGCTCGGCAAGCAGCTGCTGGTGATCGGGGACGGGCCGGACATGGCGCGCCTGCGGTCGGTCGCCGACGCGCGCGCCCGCGGGCTGGTCACGCTCGCCGGCCGGGTCGACGACGCGACGCTGCGCTGGGCCTACCGCAACGCGTCGGTGCTGGTCGCGGCGTCGTTCGAGGACTACGGGCTCACGCCGCTCGAGGCGGGGGCGTTCGGCCTGCCCGTCGCGGTGCTGGGCGACGGTGGATACCTCGACACCGTCGTCGACGGCCTCAACGGCGTCTACTTCGCGGGCTCCGCGGAGGACGGCACGCCGCGGCCCGTCGAGGTCTCCCTCGCGGTGGACGCGGCGCTGCTGCGCGACTGGGACCGCGACGCGATCCGCGAGCACGTGGCGAGGTTCTCCGAGGAGCGGTTCGGGCAGCGGCTGCGCGCCGTGGTCGACGTCCAGCTCGCCGCGGCCCGCGGCGGTGCCGGTGTGCTGGAGGGGGTCCGATGACGCTGCGGGAGTTCTTCGAGGCGCTCTGGGTGGGCAAGTGGTACGTGGCCGCGGCGATGGTCGTGGCCGCGGCCGGCGCGCTCGGGTACCTGCACCTGGCGGTCGCCGAGTACCAGGCCGTGGCGACGGTCGAGCTGACGTCGGCGACGGGCAGCGCGCAGGGCAGCCCCGTGGTGATGGCCGACAACAACCCGGCCACTGTCATGTCGTCGGCTGTCGTGGACGCCGCCGCCGCCAAGCTGCACCTGACGTCCGGCGAGGTGGCGGCGCTGCCGATCGCGCCGAACCTCAACGGCAACACCCTGTCGGTGGGCGTCACGGACGCCTCGCCGCAGCGTGCGGTCGACGTCGCCAACGCCCTCGCGGACGCCTACGTGGCCAACCTGCCCGCGCTGGTCAAGTCGCGCATCGCCAGCATCGACGTGCAGATCAAGGCCATGAGCGACGAGGTGCGCCAGGCGTCGACGACGCTCGTCTCCGACCCGGGCGACCCCACCGCGACGGCCCAGCACGACGCCGGCCAGGCGGCCCTCAACACGCTCGCCCAGCAGAAGACGCAGTACCTGTCCCTGGTGCCCCCGGGCCAGGTGACGGTGCCCGCGCGCGCGGCCTCCTCGGTCGGCTTCGGCACCAAGACCACCCTCGCGATCGCGCTGCTGGGCGGCCTGCTGCTCGGCATGGTGGTGGCGCTGGTGCGCCGCGCCGTCGACCCGCGCATCTGGACGGGCGGGCAGGCCTCCCGCCTGGCCGACGCCCCCGTGCTCGCGCGCATCAGCGCGATCGACGACGCCGTGCGGTGGGCCGACGCGCAGCGGACCCTGCAGGTGGCCAGCCGGGCGGCGACGCCGTTCACCGAGTCGGTGCGCGAGCTGCGCACCGCCACCCTGGTGGGCCTGGGCCGCCAGGACCACGCCGTCGTCGTCATCACCGCCGCCGACCCGTCGGCGCCGCGCGCGTTCGTTGCCGCGAGCTTCGCCGCGTCGATCGCCCTGTCCGGGCGGCGCACCGTGGTGCTGGGCGGCGACATGCGCCGCCCGCAGGTCGAGGCGCTGCTCCCCGCGCCCGCGGGGCCGTCGCCCGTGAGCGCGCACGGCATGCGTCCCACGCGCGTGCCCAACCTGTTCCTCTACGAGGTGCCTGACCAGCCTCTCGACCCCGCGGACTTCCTCGCCACGCCGCGCGCACGCGAGCTCGTCGAGGCGCTGCGGGCCGACGCCGACGTCGTGGTCGTGGACGCGCCCCCGGTGCTCGCCGCGGCCGACGCGACGATCCTGTCGAGCTACGCCGACGGCGTCGTGGTGCTGGCTCGCCTCGGCAAGACGCACCAGAGCGTGCTGACGCTGGCCGCCGAGCGCCTGCGCACCAACGGCATCACCCTCACCGGCCTGGCCCTGGTGGGCGGCCACTCCGACGGCCGCCGCAGCTACGCGACCACGTACGGTCCGCAGGGCACGATGCGCCGCCGCCGCGGCATGCGCCGGGTCGCGGCGCCCGTACCCGCCTCGGCGGAGCCTGCGCCGTCACGGCCCGCCGACGACGAGGTCGCGCCGCTCACCGTGCCGGTGCCGCGGCTCGCCGGCCCGGAGACGGGCTGGGCGACGAACCGGCCGCAGCAGGGTCACGGCCACCACACGGCCGCTAGCAAGACGACGCGGAGCACGGCCACGCCCGGCGGCTCCGCGACCCCGACCGGCGACCCCGCGGGGCCTGACCCGGGACCGGCGGAGGCGCGTGCGGTCCGCTGAGACCGCGGCTGCGCGTCAGCTCCGCAGGGCGCGCGCGTGGTCGGCGACGGCGTCGAGCACGTCTCCGAACAGCCCCACCTGGCGCTCCCAGGTGGGCAGGTCGGCGGGGGCCTTGCGCGTCGCGTGCGTCCCGGCGGCGGCGTCGGCCACCGCGGCGGGGAACTCGCCGGGCTCGGCCACCCGCACCGCGGGGTCGCGCCGGTCGCGGAACCCGGCCACCGGGGTGCTGACCACGGGGCGGCCGACGGCCAGGTACTCGTAGAGCTTGAGTGGGTCGAGGCTGTCGGTGAACTCGTCCACCACGTGCGGCACCACGAGCGCGTCGGCGTGCTGGAGGTAGGCGGGCACCTCGGTGTACGGGCGCGCGCCCAGCAGCACCACGCCCGCCCCCTCCAGCAGCGCGACGTCCTGGCCGGCCAGCGCCACCGGCCCGACCGCGACGAGGCTGCCGCCCCGCCCGGCGAGCGCGGCGGCCGTGGCGAGGCAGACGGCGAGGTCGAGCCGGTCGCGGTGCAGCGTGCCGACGTACAGCGCGACAGGGGCGGCGGGCAGGTCTGCGGGGCGCGGGGCGGGGCGGCGGTAGCGCGCGACGTCGACGCCGTTGGTGACCAGCACGGGGCCGGCGGCGGCCTTGCGGTCGGCGAGGGCGGGGGAGCAGACGGTCACGGCGGCCGCGCGCCACAGCAGCACGTCCTCGCCGTGGACCAGGCGGGCGCGCTCGGCGGGCGGGCGGTCGGCGGCGACCCAGTCGTCGGTGACGTCGTAGACGGCGGGCCAGCCCGACGCGTCGAGCAGGCCGGCGGCGCGGGGGTCGTTGATCCAGGCGGTGGGCTGCTGGAGGCCCGCACGGCGCGCGGCGCGGACCACGGCCTTGTCGCGGCGGCGGTCGCCGCGCCGGGCGACGCGGCGGGGCAGCACCTTGGTGGGCTCGTACAGCCAGAGGCGGCCGGGCTCGACGCCGTCGAGCGCCGGTCCCTGCCGCAGCCCACGGCCGGGGCGGGGGAGCGTGCCGCGGCGCAGCCCGTGGGCGACGTCGACGGGCGGCTCGACGACGAGCAGCCGGAGCCCCGGGTCGCGGCGCAGCAGGCCGGCGGCGAGGTGCTGGTTGCGGCGCCAGACGTCGTCCCACGGCTCGAGGGAGACGAGCACCACCGCCCGGGTCATCGCAGCACCGCCCGGTAGACGGCGTCGGTGTCGGCCACCTGCCGCGCGACGGAGAACAGCTCGCGCTGCCGCACCTGGAGCTGCTGCCCGTACCAGCGGGCCGCATCAGGGGAGTCGGCGAGCCGGCGCAGCGCCTCCGCCGCGGCCTGCGGGTCGCCCGTGGCGTACAGGCCGGGGGCGTCGGCGCCGAGGGTCTCGCGGTGCCCGCCGGAGCCGTCGGCGACCACGGGCACGCCGTGCGCCATGGCCTCCAGGACGCTGAGCCCGAGGCCCTCGCCGGGTGTCGGGGCGAGGAACAGCGAGGCCTGGCGCAGCAGCTGGTCGACGTCGCTGCGGTGCCCGAGCAGGTCGACGGAGCGACGCAGGCCGAGGCTCGCGACGAGCTCCGCCACCGCCTCGCGCTCGGCGCCGTCGCCGGCCACGAGCAGGCGCCAGCCGCGGTCGGCCAGCCCGGACGCGGCGAACGCCAGCACGCCGTCGCCCGTGCGCTTCTCGGGCTCGAGGCGCTGCGCCATGAGCACGACGCCGGCCGCCCCGGGCAGCCGGACCGTCTCCGCGACGCCCTCCCGCGCGGGGGCGCCGTCGGGGGCGTCGTCGACGCCGGAGCGGACCACGGTGGCGGGGCCGTCGACGTGGTCGGCGGTGAAGTGCGAGATCGCGATCTGCGCGTCCACGGTGCGGGCGATGAGCGGCCGCGCCAGGCGGCCCAGCAGGCTCTCGCCGCGCCGCCGCGCGAAGTGCCGGGTGGTCACGAGGGCCACGTGCCCGCGCAGCACGGCGGGCAGGCTGCAGCACACCACCTCGGCGGCGGTCATGTGGGCGTGCACGACGTCGGCCGACCCGGCGTTCGCGTTCGCGCCGCGCCGGGCCTGGGCGAGCGAGCCGCCCGGCAGCACGCGCACGTCCGGGCCTGCCGTCGTGCCGACGCGCCCGACGTCGCCGCCGACGACCACCACCGAGTGGCCGGCCGCGGCCTGGTCGCGGGCGAGCCGCGCGACGTGCGACTCGACGCCGGCGTACGCCTCCGAGACGACGACGTGGACGATCCTCACGTGACGACCCCCTCGAGCGCGGGCTCGCCGCCCCCGTCGACGAACGACTGGTGGCCCAGGCACAGGCCAGCCACCACGAACGGGATCGACGTCTGGACCGTCACCCAGAAGATGTCGAGCTGCCCCTGCACCAGCCGGTTCGCGACCACGGCGACCGCGAGCGTCCCGTAGAGCGGGTTGGTGCGCCACAGCACCACGAGCGCCCCGACGCACAGCACCGTGAAGCCGAGCAGGCCCACCACGCCGGTGGAGCTGAGCACCTCGAGCTCGGCGTTCGGCGGCTGGATCGCCAGGGGGAACCGGTCCGTGTACCACCAGCGCAGGCCCGCGCCGAAGGGCACGTCGCTGCGCCAGACGTCGAGCGCGGCGGCGTACCAGTGCAGGCGCGTGTACGCGGAGTTGAACGTGTTGCCGGAGTCGACCTGGGCCTGCGTCGAGCTGACGATCCACCACACGGCCGCCGGTACCAGGGTGAGCAGCGGCAGCTTGGAGCGCTTGTTGGTGGGGTAGCGCCGCACGATGACGATCATCAGCGCGACCGCGAGCCCGGCCAGGCCCTGACGGGACTGCGAGGCGACGGCCCCGAGCGCCACCACGGCGAAGAGCGGCCAGGTGACACGGCGAGGCCAGCGCAGCCAGGCGGGCCGGGCGTAGAGCACCGTGCCCGCGAACGCCAGCACGTCGCCCACCACGTTCTTGTGCATGCCGAACGGCCAGCTCAGGTACACCGGGCCGAGGTTGCCGGCGGAGAGCTGCGACAGGCTCGTCGAGATCGCGAGCACCGCGATGGCCAGGCACGGGGCCAGCAGCACCGCGAACCCGCCGCGCACGTGCCCGGACGCCCCGACGGCCCAGCCCACCACGAGCGCCCCGGCCACGAGCTCCCACTCGTGCGCCCACTCGACCACGTTGGCGGAGTACGGGTTGGCCAGCACGGTGAACGCCGTCGACACCTGGAACAGGGCCGTGAGCCACAGCAGGGCGCGCAGCGGCCGCGACCAGGGGCGCGGCCCGAGCACCACCGCGACCCAGAAGGCCCCGAACAGCACCAGGTCGCTGATCGACAGGGTGCCGCCGACGCGGCGCACCAGCGGCACGAAGAACAGCGACGCCGTGACCAGCAGCATCGCGGCCCCGTCGCCCCGGTGCACCCAGGTGCGGGCGGCCGGCGCGACGCGGCGTTCCTCCGTGCCGGCGCTCACCGGCGGCCCTCCAGCAGCGCGGCGGACGCCCGCGCGGGCCCGGCGACGTAGATCCGCAGGCGGCGGCGGGCCGCGTCGCGGCGGGGCGAGGGCCCCGGGACCGGGGGGGGCGCCGCCCGCCCCGCCCCGACG
>WRHK01000101.1 GCA_009783295.1 Promicromonosporaceae bacterium | reverse complement strand
GGGGGGCCGGAGGGCGCCCCCGGCGGGGGGGGGGCCCCCGCGGGGGGCCCCCGGGCGGCCCGGGGGGCGCCGCGGGGGCCCCCGCCGCCCCTTCGGGGGGCGTCATGGTGGACAGGCCGCCGCCGGCTGGCTCATGGTCACCCCGGTGCTGGTGATCCTCGGCCTGTTCCTGGCTCTGCCCATCGTCATGGCGGCGTGGGTGAGCGTGTCCGACTGGACGGGGCGAGGTAACCCGTTCTCGGGCAGCGCCAGCTTCGTCGGCGGCGCCAACTACGCCCAGCTGCTCACCGGCGGCGGCCTCGCCCAGCGCGACCTCGCGACGTCGCTGCGCAACAACTTCTACTACGTGATCCTCGTCGTGCCGATCCAGACGGCCATCTCCCTCGGGCTGGCCGTGCTGGTCAACCGCAAGGTGCTGCGTGGGCGCGGGTTCTTCCGCACCGCGTTCTACTTCCCGTCGGTGACCAGCTCCGTCGCGATCACGGTGGTGTTCCTGTTCCTGTTCTCCGCGACGGGCGCCGTCAACGCGGCGCTTCGGGCCATCTCGGTCAACGGGCCCAACTGGCTCAACGACCCGCGCGGCCTGATCCAGCTGCTGCTCGGCGCGATGGGGGTCAACAGCCCGCCGCACGCGCTGCAGTCGGCGCCGTTCCTCGGCCTGTCCTGGTGGGACTGGCTGGCCGGCCCGTCGGTGGCCATGTGCGTGTTCATCATCATGGCGATCTTCACGACGTCGGGCACGTTCATGCTGCTGTTCATCGCCGCCCTGCAGAACATCGAGGGCGAGGTCGAGGAGGCCGCCATGATGGACGGCGCGACCGGCTGGCAGCGCCTGCGGTTCGTGACCATCCCGATGCTGCGCCCCACGATCTTCACGGTCGTCACG
This sequence comes from Promicromonosporaceae bacterium, assembly GCA_009783295.1. GTDB lineage: Bacteria > Actinomycetota > Actinomycetes > Actinomycetales > Cellulomonadaceae > Xylanimonas. Next base: position 7,390 of record WRHK01000101.1, on the reverse strand, counting down.
CTCGGCCTGATCGGCACCTGGCAGGTGTTCGACCAGATCTACACGGGCACGCGCGGGGCACCGGCGAAGACCACCCTGACCCCTGCGTACCTGTCCTACGAGGCGTCGTTCATCAACCAGCAGTGGGGCAACGGCGCCGCGATCGCGTTCATCCTGTTCGCGATCATCGTGATCATGACGATCCTGCAGCGGCTCATCCTGCGGGAGCGCAAGACCCTCCCGCGGCGAAAGCGCTTCTACCCGCACGGGGTGCCGCCCACCCCGGCGGCCGCCGTAGCCATGACGGCGACCCCGCCGTCCGGCGACGGACCGTCAGAGACGGGGGCGGGCTCATGAAGAGGTCACGCTTCATGACGGGGACCGTCATCACGTACCTGCTGCTGGTCGCGCTCACGATCATCTACCTGTTCCCGTTCATCCTGTCGATCGCGACGTCGTTCAAGACCGACCCGGACGCGGCGGCGAACCCGCTGTCGCTCATCCCGCAGACGTGGTCGACGGCGGCGTACCGGCGGCTGTTCCTCAACTCGGACTTCCCGCTCTGGTTCCGCAACTCGGTGATCGTGACGGTGTTCGTCACCACGGGCCGGGTGCTGTTCAACTCGGCGGCGGGGTACGCGCTGGCGCGCCTGCCGTTCCGGGGCCGGGGCCTCGTGTTCGCCGGCATCGTGGGCGTGATGGCCGTGCCCGGCGTCGTGCTGCTGATCCCGCGGTTCCTGGTGATCAAGACCCTGGGGATCTACGACACGTGGGCGGGCCTCATCGTGCCGCTCCTGGTCGACGCCGCCGGCGTGTTCATCATGAAGAACTTCTTCGAGTCCATCCCGCCGAGCGTCGAGGAGGCCGCGCGCATCGACGGCGCCGGCACGTTCCGGGTGTTCTGGTCCGTGGTGCTGCCGATGGCCAGACCGGCCCTCGTGACGATCGTGATCCTCTCGTTCCAGGGCTCGTGGAACGAGCTGTCGCACTTCATCGTCGCGTCGCAACGCGCCGACCTGTTCACCCTCACCAAGGGCGTCGCGAACCTGGCGTCGGGCGGGCTGGGCGGCGGGACGCAGTTCCCGCTGCGGCTCGGAGCCGCCGTCATCATGACGATCCCGGTCGCGGTCCTCTTCTTCATCTTCCAGAAGCGGATCATGAACACCAGCTCGGGCGCGGTGAAGGGCTGACGTCCGCTGCCGGAGGCGTGGCGGGGCCGGCGCCCCGTCACGCCTTCGCTGCTCTGGCGGCCGCCTTGGCGGCCTTCTTGAACTCGCGCACCTTGACCAGCGAGTCCGCGCTCGTGACGTCCGCGATGGAGCGGTGCGAGCCCTCGTCGCCGTAGTGGCCGGCGGCCTCGCGCCACCCTTCCGGCTGGATTCCGCGCTGCTTGCCGAGCAGCGCGAGGAAGATCCGCGCCTTCTGCTCCCCGAACCCGGGCAGGGCGTTCAGGCGCGCCAGCACCTCCGGGCCGGTCGGCGCGCCGCCGGCGGCGCCCGGGTCGGTCCAGATCCGGGTGACGTCGCCGTCGTACCCGTCGACGACGGCGTGCGCCACCGCCTGGACCCTGCCGGCCATGGAGCGGCCGTAGCGGTGGATCGCCGGGGGAGTCGTGGCCATCGCGACGAACTCGTCCGGGTCCTTGTCCGCGATGGCGTGCGGGTCGAGCGTGCCGAGCCGGTCGCGGATCTTGCGTGGGCCCGCGAAGGCGTGCTCCATCGGGTACTGCTGGTCCAGGAGCATGCCGATCAGCAGCGCGAAGGGGTCGTCGGTCAGGAGCTGGTCGGTCTCGGGGTCGCCGGTGAGCCAGAGCGCGGTCATGGTGCCCATCCTCGCGCGAACGGCCGGGGCGGGCCTGGCGCGCCGGATGGGGGGCGTCCGAGAGGTCATCCGTCCGCCCGGTCGCTGCCGGTCGGGGACCGTGGTGGTCCGGCCCGTGAGGACCCCAGGAGGAACCCGTGCGCACCATCACCCGGAAGCTCGCCGCCGTCGTCGGCCTGACCGCCGCGCTGGCGCTGGCCGCCTGCGCGGGCGGCGACACGTCGGACGGCGCGGGCACCTCGGCCGTCGCCGACGCCGTGACGGACCCGGCCGTCGGCATCGCCATCGACGGGAACGGCAGGGCCGTCGCGCCGACCGACGGTCCCGTGGTCGTCGAGGTGTTCTCCGACTTCCTGTGCCCGTGGTGCGAGCGGTTCGAGGCCGAGCACGGCGACGACCTGCTCGAGCTCGCCGCCGACGACCGGTTCGACGTGCGCTGGCGCCCCGTCGCGTGGCTCGACCGCAACGCCGGCGGCAGCGAGTACTCGACCCGCACCGCGATGCTGCTGCTGCACGTCGCGCAGCAGAGCCCGGAGCACTTCTGGGACACGCTGGTGGCCATCATGGGCGTGCGCGACGGCGGCCCGCAGCTGACGCACGAGCAGCTCGCCGCGGCGGTCTCCGCCGTCGGCGTCGAGGGCGACCTGGTCGCCGTGCAGAGCGACCCCGCCCTGCGCAGCCAGGTGCTCGCGTTCTCGAACGCGGCGTCCGCGCTCGAGGTGCGGCACGTGCCGTGGGCCACCATCGACGGCGAGCTCTGGGACTGGGGCGCCGACGACGCCGGCACGCTCCGCGACGCGGCGCACGCGACGCTGGGCTGAGGGCCCGCGAGGGCTGGTCCTGGTTTCGACAGGCTCAACCTCCGGCGGCGGGGGAGCATGGGCGGATGGCGATCAACCCGCGCATCGCGCCGCTGATGAGACGTGTGAACCCCGCCATGACGAAGTTCGCGGCGCGTGTCCCGCCATGGGTCACGCTCGACCACGTCGGTCGGAAGAGCGGACGCACCTACACGACGCCGCTCGTCGCGTTCGCCGTGCGCGACCCCGAGGCGGCCGACGTCCACCAGATCCTCGTCGCCTTCCCGCTGCCGTGGGGGCCCGACACCGACTGGGCCCGCAACGTGCTGCACGCCGGGCGCTGCGAGTTCACGCGCCGCGGGGTGCGCTACCAGGTCACGGACCCGCACGTCGTGGACCTCGCCGAGGCCGCCCGGCTCGGGGTGCGGGTCGCGGCCGCGATGGAGCCCGCGCACCTCGAGCGGCAGTTCCTGGTGGGTGCCGTGCACCGGGCGGTCATCCCGGAGCTCTGACGTCGGTTGCCGCCGTGACGTCGGACGTGGCGGCCGCCGCGGCGCGCCTGCGCATCACGCGCAGGTAGCGGGCCAGGGAGGCGTCGTCCGCGACGAGCGACCCGAGGGGCCGGACGCGGACCGCGCCCGCCGCGGTCTCGACGTCGACGGCGTCCGCAACCTCCGCAGGGTCGACGAGCCGGGCACGGGCCAGGCCGACGGCGGTCGCGACCCAGAACGCACCGTCCCGCGTCGCCTCCTTGAGCCACTGGCGGCTCTCCACGTACGGGTCCACCCAGCGGCCGGGATACTCCGCGTCGTCCGCGAGCCTCCGCGAGTACTCGGCCTGCATCACGCACTCGAAGGGCGGCACCGCGAGGGGCGTCGGCCACGCGTCGCCCTTCGGGTTGTCGCGGTAGACGTGGACCAGCGCCCCGAGGTGCCGGCGCTGCGTCAGCCACTCGAGCGTCTCGGGAGTGTCGGCGAGCGCGATGTCGAGGATGGCGACCGGCACTGGTGCACCCAGCAGGGCGAGCGCCCCCGCGCCCTCGACGCGGTAGGCCTGCCGGAGCAGCCCGGTGACGAGCTCGACCTGCCGTGCCGCCTGCTCGCGGGCGCGCACCGCCCCGTCGGGGTCGTCGAGGAGCCGATCGACGTCGGCGTCGAGCGGCTCGAGCGACACGACCAGCTGCCATCCCAGCGTCTCGACCAGGCGCACCAGCGTGCTCACGGTCGGTTGCCGACGCCCGCTCTCGATGGCGGCGACCGTCTGCTGCCGGAGGCCCGCGCGCTCGGCGAGCCCTTGCTGCGACAGGGCGGCCCGCAACCGTGCCGAACGGACGAGCTCGCCGGTCTCGGAGCCGAGGATCATGCCCGGGAGTCTGCCCCGCGCGTGCCCCGCGCGGGCGCCCGGGGCCCCTGGCCTGTGGACGACGTGCCGGGGGCGGTGGCCTGTGGACGACGTGCCGGGGGCGACGGCCTGTGGACGACGTGGGCGGGCCCGTGGACAACCTCGGAGGGGTGGGGCATCGCGTCTGGAACCGACAGCAGCGTGCTGTGATCACCACACCCTGCAGTGGGTTTCAAGCGCGAGGTCTGACCCCTGCGAGGTCTGAGCCCCCGCCAGGTCCAGCCCCGCCAGGTCCAGCCCCGCCAGGTCCAGCCCCGCCAGGTCCCGCCCCCGCGAGGTTCGACCCCGCAGGGACGGGCGGCCCGTCGCTCACGCCTCCGCGGCCTCCTTCTGGCGGGCGCGGTACGCCTGCGCCTTGACGCGGTTGCCGCACGTGCGCATCGCGCACCACTCGCGGCGGTGGCCGCGCGAGGTGTCCAGGTAGACCTGCGTGCACTCGGGTCGCGCGCACTCGCGCAGCAAGGCGCCGTCGGGTCCGCCGAGGATCTCGACCGCCTGGTGCGCCAGCGCAGCCAGGCCCTGTCCGACGTCGCCGTGGCGTCGCACGGCGCCGGCGTCGAGCGTGGACGTCACGGGCGTGCCCGCGGCGTGGCGGTTGACCAGCGCGACGTCGTCGGCGGCCAGCTCGTCGCCGTCGATGCGTGCCGTGACCAGGCGGTACACGGCCTCGCGGAGCTCGACGGCGGTGGCGAGGTCGGCGTCGTCGGCGCCGGGGGCGCCGTCGACCATCCCGGCCTCGACGAACCACGCGTCGAGCAAGGGGGTGGTCGCGAGCATCTCGCGCGGCTCGGGGTTGCGGCGTGCGCGCCGTGTGCCCAGGAAGTCCAGGACGAGGGTGCCGCAGGGGAACGCGTGCTGCATGTCACCAGTCTGAGCGGTGACTCTTCCGAAAGTCAATCCAAGTAACCCGCTTGACAGGTGACGAACCGAGGGTGCAGAGTCGTAACCGTTCAAGCCGGTTACTCCAACTCGAACCGCCCAGGAGCGCAGCACCATGAACCTCACCTTCGAGATCACCGTCATCCCCGTCGCCGACGTCGACCGGAGCAAGGCCTTCTACGAGGGCCTCGGCTGGAGGCTGGACGCCGACTTCGTGAGCCCCCGGGGGCTGCGCGTCGTGCAGATCACCCCGCCCGGGTCGGCGGCGTCGATCATCTTCGGTGAGCACCTCACGTCGCAGCAGCCCGGGTCGGCGCGCGGCCTGCACCTGGTCGCCTCCGACGTCGAGGCGGCGCGCGCCGAGCTCCTCGCCGGCGGCGCGGACGTCACGCCGGTCTGGCACGACGCCGACGGGATCTTCCACTGGGCCGACGGCGCGAACCGGGTCGACGGTCCGCACCCGGCAGCCGACTCGTACGGCTCCTTCGTCTCGTTCGACGACCCGGACGGCAACGAGTGGGTGGTGCAGCAGATCGTCACCAGGGCGCCCGGCCGGCTCTGGGACGACGAGCCCGTGGTGCCCGGCGTCGTCGTCGACGACCCGGAGGAGCTGGTCCACGACCTGCTGGTCGGCGCCGCCACGGCGCACGGCGCCTACGAGGAGGCCGAGCTCGGCGGCGTGCGCGACGAGGCGTGGCCCCAGTGGTACGCCGAGCACATCGCGAGGACGCTCGCCGACGCGGGTTACCGCATCGTGGCCGCCGAGCCGGCCGCTGCCGCCGCCGCTGCGCTCGAGGGGAGCGTGGCATGAGCATCGTCGCCCGCCGCCGTCACACCGCCAACGCCGGTGACGTCCGCGCCGTCGCGCAGTACCAAGAGCTGGTGCGCACCGGCCCGGCCGGAGTGCTGCTCCAGGCCCAGGTCGAGGCGTTCGAGCGCCTCACCCCGGCCCAGCTGGACCTGCTGCTCGAGCGGGAGGCCATCGACCTCGGCCCCGTGCCGGCCGTCGCCGGTCCGGCCAGGGCCGCGGCGCGTGCCGTCGCGAAGAACGGGAGCCGCGGCTGGGCCTGGGCCGCGTCGGTGCTGCTCGCGGTCCTCGCGGTCTACACGGTCGGGTTCGCCTCGCTCGCTGGCGGCGTCACCGACCCCGGCGTGAACGACTTCCAGAACGCCCAGGCGCTCCAGTGGGCTGCCACCGACTGGACTGGCTGGTGACCGATCCTCCCCACGATGTGCCGGACGCCGGTGAGCCACCAGGGCCACCGGCGTCCGGCGTTCCGGCGCGCCGCCGTAGCATGCGGGACATGAGCGCCAACGCCCCCGAGACCGCCGCCCCCGCTGCCCGCCGTGTCCTGGTGACCGGCGCCTCCTCCGGGATCGGGGCCGCCACGGCCCGCCGCCTCGCCGCCGACGGCTGGACCGTGGTCGCGGCCGCCCGCCGCGCCGACCGCCTCGACGCGCTCGTCGCCGAGGTCGGGTCCGCCGTCGAGGCGTGGCCGTTGGACGTCACGTCCGACGACGACGTCGCCGCCCTCGTCGCGCACCTCGAGAAGACGGGCGGGCTCGACGCCGTCGTCAACAACGCCGGCGGCGCGCTCGGCCTCGACCGGGTCGAGGCCGCCGACCTCGGCCAGTGGCAGCACATGTACGACGTCAACGTGCTCGGCACGCTCCGCGTCACGCAGGCCGTGCTGCCCCTGCTGCGGGCGTCGGCCGCGACCACGGGCGGGTCCGACGTCGTCGTCATCACCTCGACCGCCGCCTACGCGACCTACGAGGGCGGGTCGGGCTACACGGCGGCGAAGCACGCCGAGCGGATGCTCGCCACGACGCTGCGCTGGGAGCTGGCCGGCGAGCCGCTGCGCGTGGTCCAGATCGCCCCGGGGGCCGTCGCCACGGAGGAGTTCTCGCTGGTGCGGTTCGACGGCGACGCCGAGCGCGCCGCGGCGGTCTACGACGGCTACCAGCCGCTGGTCGCCGGCGACATCGCCGACGCGATCGCCTGGACGCTCAGCCGCCCGGCGTACGTGAGCATCGACGAGCTCGTGATCCGCCCGCGCGCCCAGGCCAACAACTGGAAGACGGTCAAGACGGGGGTCTGACGCCCCTGGAGTGGTCGACCCCTTGCGACACCTATCGCCGCCCGATATATATGCCCCATGGGAACGTCGTTCCGCATGACCGAGCACGCCTACCTGGTGCTCCTCGCGCTCACTCCCGAGCCGCTGCACGGGTACGCCGTGATCGGTGCGGTCAGGGAGCTCTCGGCCGGGCGCACCGTGCTCGCCGCCGCCACGCTCTACGGCAACCTCGACCGGCTCACGGCCGCGGGCCTCGTCGAGGCGGCTGGCGAGGAGGTCGTCGACGGCCGCCTGCGCCGCTACTACCGGATCACCGATCACGGGCGCCGCGCCGTCGACGAGGAGACCGAGCGTCTCGCGGCGCCCGCGGCGGGGGGGCGGGGCGCCCCTCGCCGCGGAGGCGCGCGGCCCGGGCGCGGCGAAGGCCCC
>WRHK01000100.1 GCA_009783295.1 Promicromonosporaceae bacterium | reverse complement strand
AGGTGGGCGGCGACGTCGTCGGTGGCCGGCTGCGGCGCGTCGGGGTGCGTGACCTGGGACTGCACGGTGTTGTCGACGACGGTGCCGTCGGGGAGCGCCGCACCGTCGTCCGTCAGGGCGAGGTCGAGCGCGACCGAGCCCGACGCGCCCGGCGGGATCTCTCCCGTGAACGTGACGCGCGTGCCGCGCACCGTCGCCGGATCGATGCCGGCGGCGGCCAGGTCGCCTCCCGGCACCGTGACCCAGGCGCCGTTGACGAACACCTCGTACGTGGTGCCCGTCGCGCCCTGCGGGGGAGTGACCGCGCCGAAGCCGGTGAACCCGACGTACTCGAACGGGTTGGGGGAGGCGGCCGGGTCGACCGGGTCCTGGATCGCGAGCGACGCGACCGTGGCGTTGGAGTCGTTCGACCCGCCGAGGTGCGCCGTGACCGGGGCGCCCGGGGTCGCGAGCAGCGACGTCGGGTCGAGCGACTTTGTCGCCGTCGTGCCGAGGGACAGCGGGATCTGCGGCGTCACGCCCACCTGGTCGTGGACGTCGACGAAGTTGGTGCCCTCGATGACGGCGTCGTTGAAGACCTCGACGCCGTTCGCGTCGTAGGACGCGTCCTGGGGCAGGCGCGCGGTGATCTGGACGATGCCCGTCGTGTTGTCGAGGATGCCCTGGGTGCCGTCGCCCAGGTCGGTGGTCCACGTGACGGTGACGCCGTTGCCGCTGGTCGCGACCGTGCCGGTGCTGCTGCCGGCGCCCAGCACGGCGCTCACCAGCTCGAACGGCGCTGGGACGGTGTCGCTCAGCACGGCGCCGCGGCACCCGTTGTCGGTGATGGCCGAGCAGCCGACCGTCAGCGTGTACGTGAACGTCTGGCCGGGAGCGACCTCGGAGACCGAGGCCTGCTTGGTCAGGGTGGCCACCGCCGTGACGTCGGCGGGCGGGGGATCGGGCAGTGCCTGGGCGGCGCTGGGCACCAGGGCGGCGAGCAGGAGCGACACGATCGCGGCGTATGCCGCCCAGCGCCTCTTGATCACATGCCTCACCCTTCGCGCAGCTCAGCGGCTCTGACGGCCAGGTGCGTGGGGTGCCCCGGGCGCGATGCGTGCCGGAATGTGCCCATTCTGTGAGGGAAGCGCGGAGTTGTCCTCCTGGCGGCGCGTCGTGCCGGGTGATGACCTTGTGTGCGCGCGTCTGGGTCGCGGCTGGACGTCAGGAGCTGAAGGCCTGGCCCGGGACGCGACGAGGCCCGCCCGGTAGGACCGGACGGGCCTCGACGGAGCGGCGCGACGTCGTCAGACGCCGGCCTGCAGCTCCCGCATCGAGTCCGAGCGCAGCAACGTCGGCTCCTCGCCGGGCACGATCAGCCAGACGGGGCGGCGCGCGTCGTGCACCAGGGCGGCGGTGATGGAGCCGTCGGCGAACTGGACGGCGTGCCCGCGCGGCGAGCGGCCGAGCGCGAGGGACCGCGCGTCGACGTCGTCGGCGTGGGCAGCGAGCGCGCGGCCGGCGGACGCGTGGTCGCCGACGGAGTGCAGCACCAGGCCGGTGGCGGCGACGCCGCGCGCGGCGAGGCGCTCGAGGTGGGCGGCGACGGTGGCCTGGGCGGCCTCGGGCTCCTCGGCGTCGACGGCGAGCTCCTCGACGATCTCGGTCTCGCGCACGTGCACCACCTGGAGCGGGGCACCCTCGCGGGCGGCCAGCTCGGCGGCGGCGTCGACGATCGCAGCGGCGTCGTCGGTGGCGCCCACGGCGACGATGACCGGCGCGGTGACGGGGGCGGCGGTGCCGACGGCCTCGAGCGACGGCGTGGCGACCTCGGCCTCCTCGGTGCCGCGCTCGGCGGCCTTGATGAACTTGGCGCCGCTGGCCAGCACGGGGATCGCCAGGGCGAACGCGAGCGCGCCGACGAAGAAGGCCATCGACTGGTTGGTGTGCTCGGCGATCTTGCCGGCGACGAACGGCGCGAGGCCGCCGCCGATGAAGCGCACGAACCCGTAGGCGGACGACGCGACGGGGCGCTCGACCGGAGCGACCATCATGACGGCCTGCGTGGTGAGCGTGTTGTTGATGCCGATGAAGATGCCGGAGACGATGACGGCGACGATGACCGCCGTCGGGTGGTGCACGCCCGCGGCGATCGCGACCAGCACGAGCGCGAGCCCGGCGAGGTTGGCGTAGAGCGTCGGGACGGTGCCGAAGCGGGCCTGGAGGCGCGGTGCACCCCACACCGAGAAGATCGCCAGGAGCACGCCCCAGCCGGTGAAGACCAGGCCGAGGTGGTGCGCGTCCAGGCCCATCGGGTAGGGCGCGTAGCCGAGCATCGTGAAGAAGCCCCAGTTGTAGAGCACCGCGACGAGGCTCATGATCAGCAGGCCCTTGTGGCCGAGCGCCCTGATGGGCGCGCTCAGCGGGGTCTTCTTGGCCGGCAGCGGCGTCTTGGGCACGAGCACGAGGGTCGCGATGAGCGCGACGGCCATGAGCACCGAGACGCCGAAGAACGGGCCGCGCCACGAGATGCCGCCCAGGGTGCCGCCGAGCAGCGGCCCGACGGCGATGCCGATGCCGAGCGCGGCCTCGTACAGGATGATCGCGCCGCCGAAGCCGCCGCTCGCGGAGGCAACGATGACGGCGAGGCTCGTGGCGATGAACATCGCGTTGCCCAGGCCCCAGCCGGCGCGGAAGCCGACGATGCCGGAGATCGACCCGGACGTTCCGGCGAGGCCGGCGAAGACGACGATGATGATCAGCCCGGCGACCAGGGTCCACTTGGCGCCGATGCGGCTGGAGACCCAGCCGACCCCGAGCATGGCGATGGCCGTGACCACCAGGTAGCTGGTGAACAGCAGCGAGACCTGGGTGGGCGTCGCGTGGAGCTGCGCGGACAGGGCGGGCAGGATCGGGTCGACCAGGCCGACGCCCATGAACGAGATGACGCAGGCGAACGCCACGGCCCAGACGGCCTTGGGCTGCTTGAACGGACTTGCCGCCGTCCCGTGGGACGAGGTCATGAAGGATCTCCTTGGGTGGGTGTGTGGACGAGCCGCTCGATCGCGGGGAGGGCCGCGGCGATGGCGCCGCGGTCGGCCTCGGGCAGGCCCGCGAGCATCCCGTCGAGCGCGGCCACGCGGGCCGCGCGGCGCGCCTCGAGCAGGTGGTGCCCCCGTGCGGTCACGGAGACGAGGACGACGCGGCGGTCGCCCTCGGCGTGCTCCCGGGACACGAGGTCGTCGTGCTCGAGCCGGGCGACGAGCTGCGTCGCCGCCGGCTGGGTGATGCCGACGGCGGCGGCGAGCTCGGAGAGCCGCGTCGCGCCGAAGCGGTCGAGGTGGTTGAGCGCCGAGCCGGCGGTCGCGGACAGGCCGCTGCTCCGGTTGAGCTCTCGCATGAAGAGGGTCAGGCGTTCGACGACCCTGGCCAGGTGTGCGGCGAGGTCCGTCGGCGTGGGCCCCGACTGATGCATAAGTACGTTATATATCACGATGGTTGCCGGAGGCAAGGCTTACCTGAGGGGTCCTCCGGGCGGGCGGGTAGTGTCGGGGGCCGTGATCGCCGTCGTCGCCGCCATGCGGGAGGAGCTCGCCGCGCTGCTCGCGGCCGCCCACGAGAGCGCGGGCCCCGACCGCGTCGAGAGCGAGACCGTGCTGGGCCGGCACCTGCTGCGCACGCGGGTCGCGGGCCACGACGTGCTGCTGACCCGCAGCGGCATCGGCAAGGTCGCCGCCGCCGCGACGGCCGCGCTGCTGTGCGAGCGGGTCGACGCCGTGCTCATGGTCGGCACCGCCGGGGGGCTGGGCGCGGGGGTGGAGCCGGGCGACGTCGTCGTCGCGCGGGAGCTGCTGCAGCACGACGTCGACGCCCGTCCCCTGGCCCCGCGGTGGGTCATGCCCGACACGGGCGCCGGGCGGTTCGCCGCGGACGCCCGGCTCACCGGTGCGCTCGAGGCCGCGGCCGACGACGTCGTCGCGCGGCGGGCCTCCGGCAGGGCGCCGCGGCGCCACTCCGGGCTCGTGATCAGCGGCGACGTGTTCGTCGGCACGGCCGAGGCGAGCGCCCGCCTGCGCGCCGACCTGCCCGACGCGCTCGCCGTCGAGATGGAGGGCGCCGCCCTCGCCCAGGTGTGCGCCGGGGCGGGCGTGCCGTTCGCCGTCGCCCGCACCGTCTCGGACCGGGCCGACGCCGACGCGCACACCGACTTCGGCCGGTTCCTGCACGACGTCGCCGCGCCCTACGCCCACGACCTCGTGCTCGCGGCCCTCGGCCGGCTCTGAGGGACGCGCGATAGCGTGCGAAGCATGAGCAACCTTGAGGGCGAGTACGCCCCGAGCCCCGCGGGCTGGGTCCGCGACCAGGTCGCGGCGTTCGAGGCGTCCGGCGGCGCCGACGCCAACGTGCTGCGGGGGACGCACGACCCGATCGTCGTCATCACCAACCGGGGCGCGAGGTCCGGCAAGATCCGCAAGACGCCGGTGATGCGCGTGGAGCGGGACGGGCTCTATCTCGCGGTCGCCTCGCGCGGCGGCGCCCCGGAGAACCCCGTGTGGGTGCACAACCTGCGGGCCAACCCGCAGGTGGAGCTCCAGGACGGCGCCGTGCGCAAGGCGTACGTGGCGCGCGAGCTCGCGGGCGACGAGCGCGCGCAGTGGTGGGACTACGCCGTCGCGACCTGGTCGAACTACGGCGCCTACCAGAAGCGCACCGACCGGCAGATCCCGATCTTCCTGCTGGAGCCCGCCGCCTGAGCCGCCCGCGTCAGAGCGAGGCGATCGCCGCGCCCAGGCGCTCCTTGGCGTCGGCGGCCACGAGCCGCAGGGCCTCGCTGTCGCCGGCCAGGCCCAGCATCGCGTCGGGGTTGAACGCCTCGACCACGGTGCTCGCCTCGCCGGCGGCGCGGACCACCACGTTGCACGGAAGCACGGCGGCGATCGACGGCTCGATGCTCAGGGCCTGGTAGGCGAGCTGGGGGCGGCACGCGCCGAGGATGACCTGCGGCACGATGTCGACGTCGAGCTTGCGCTTGAGGGTGGCCTGCAGGTCGATCTCCGTGAGCACGCCGAAGCCCTGCCCCGCGAGGGCGTCGCGGACGGCCTCGACGGTCTGCGCGAAGGGCAGGGCGACGGTGGTGCTGATCGTGTAGTCGGTCATGGCCACACGGTATTGCCTCGGGGGCGTGCCGATCAGCGGCCTGGCAGCGAGGCGAGGGCCTGGGACCGGCGGGCGACCAGCTCGGCGTACGTGCCGTCGCGCTCGGCCCACCGGTGCATGAGGACGCCCTGGACGAGGATCTCGTCCGGGGTCGGGTCGGTCGCCAGCAGGTCGAGCACCTCGTCGAGGTAGTCGTCCAGCGGGAGGGCGGCCGGGTTCAGCGTGCTCTGCTCCGGCGTCGTCGCGACGGCCGGCGGCACCAGCTCGACGACGCCGACGCCTGTGCCCGCGAGCTGTGCACGCAGCGCCTCCGAGTACGCGTGGACGGCCGCCTTCGACGCCCCGTAGGACGCCATGAGCGGGAACGGCAGGAACCCGATCCCGGACGACACCGTGACGAAGGTGCCGGCCCCGCGGGCGACCAGGTGCGGGGTGAAGGCGTCGACCACGCGGACGGTGCCCAGCACGTTGGTGTCGAACGTGACCTGCGTGGTGGCGAAGTGCGCGGGGTCGCGCAGGTCCTCGGTCAGCAGCACGCCGGACATCGTCACGACGACGTCGAGGTCGGGGAAGCGCTCGAGCACCTCGTCGCGGGCGTGGAGCACCGACTCGGCGTCGGTGACGTCGACGCGCACGGTGGGCAGGTCGGTGACCCGCTCGGTGGACCGGCCGCCCACCACGACGGTGCTGCCGGCGGCCGCGAGGCGGCGGGCCAGGCCCAGGCCGATGCCGGAGGTGCCCCCGACGATCAGCACGGTGCGGTTGCTCAGTTCCATGGCTGTGTCTCTCTCCGAGGGTGCGACGCCCCTGTGCGGCGTCGTCCCGACCACCCTGCGCCGCGCGGCCGGGCGGAGACAGCGCCCTGCCGGTCGTGGGACCGGCAGGGCCACCGTGTCAGCCGCCCGCGCCCCGCAGCACCACGCGGCCCGTGCCGCCGGTGCCGCCGAATCCGCCGCCGAACCCGCCCCCGGCGCCGCCGCCGAACCCGCCGGCCTGGCGGGCGCCGAACCCCGTGGTCGTGCTGGTGCTGCTCGGCAGCGCCTTGGTGAGGTCGGCGAGCACCACCTGCTGGCCCACCTTCAGCCCCGAGGTGACCTGCGTGAGCTCGGGGCCGACGGCGCCGACCTCCACACGCTGGGTCGAGGCCGTGCCGTGCGCGTCGACCACCTGGACGGTATGGCTCCTGCCCGTCGTCGTCACGGCCGACGTCGGCACCACCATGACGTCCTTCGCCGACGACACCGACACCGCGAGCTGCGCCGACGCCCCGTCGAAGAACGACCCGGACTTCGCGTCCACCGCGACGCTCACCGTGTACGACGGCGTGGAGGTGCTGGACTGGTTGACCACGCCGATCTGGCTGACCGTGCCGCTGACCTTGGTGCTCGACCCGGCCACGGAGATGCTGACCGTCTGGCCGGCCTTCAGCAGCTCGCTCTGGACCAGCGGGACCGTCGCGTCGACCACGTACCCGGTGGTGCCGAGCACGGTGACGGCCGTGGTCGACGTCGACACCGAGGAGCCGGGCGTCACGGACACGGCCGCGACCGTGCCCGCGATGCGGCTGGTCAGCGTGGCGCTGCCGGCCTGCGCCTGCGCGACCGCGAGCTCCGCCTGGGCCTCCTGGATCGCGGCCTGGTCGGCGAGGATCTGCTCGGCCGAGATGGTGACGCGCTGCGTGGTGGCGCCGGACGTGCCGCCGGTCGCGCCCGAGCGGCCGGTGCCGTTCGTGCCCCCGGAGCCGGAGCCGGAGCCGGAGCCGGAGCCCTGGGTGCCCTGGCCCTGCGAGCCGGAGCCCTGGAAGCCGGACCGGCCGCCGGTGCCGCCCGTCGAGCCCGACCCGCCGGCCGCGCCCGTCCCGGTGGACGGGCCCTGGCCGGACGCGCCCGTGCGGCCCTGGCCGGTGCCGCCCGTGCTGCCGCCGCTGCCGGTCTGCCCGCCCGAGCCGCCCGACGTCGCGAGTGCCTGGCTGAGCGCCGCGACGGCGTCGTCGAGGGCCTTCGCGTCGGCGAGCAGCGTCTGCTGCGCGGACTGCACGGCGCCCTGGTCGGTCTGGACCAGGCCGAGCGCCGACTCGCACGCGTCGAGCTTCTGCTGCAGCGCGGCGACCGAGGAGTCCCCGGAGCCGGAGCCGTCGGACGGCGCCGGCGTCGGCGTGGCGGACGGCGTCGGGGACGCCGACGGGTCCGTGGTCGCCGTCGACGTGACGGCGGCGCGCGCGGCGGTCAGGAAGGCCGCGCACGTGGCCGTCGAGCCCGTGGTGCCGTCGCTGATGGCGGTGCCCGCGTCGGCGAGCGCCTTGGTGACGGTGTCGTACTGCGTGAGCAGCGTCTGCTGCGCGTCCGTGACGGCCTTCTGGAGGGCCGCGATGTCGGGCGTGGTGCCGGTGCTCGGGTGCGCCGACGGCGTGGCCGTGGCGGCGGTCGCCACCACCTGGGCGGTGCCCGCGCGGTAGGCCGCGTCCGTGACCGTGGCCGACCCGGAGGTGCCCTGGTAGGCGCTCTGCCGCGCGTTCCCGCTCTGCGAGGTGCTGCCGGTGCTGCTGGTGGTGGCGACGCCGGTCGCCTGGGTCTCGAGGTCGTCGGCGAGCGTCTGCTGGTTGGAGGTCAGGGTGTCCTGCGCCGTCTGGACGGCGTCCTGCAGGGGGGCGGTGTCCAGCGAGGCGAGCGCCTGGCCCGCCGTGACCTTGTCGCCCACCGTGACCGAGACGCCCGACACCGTGCCCGACACCGCGAAGGTCGCGTCGTCCCGGCTGGCCGAGGCGATGGTGCCGGTCGCGTCGACGGTCTGCGCGACGTCGCCCGTGGTGACGTCGGCCAGGCGGTACCGCGGGCCCGTGCCGCGCGTCGCGGCATAGCCGACGGCCCCCCCGGCGACCACCACGACGGCGACGCCCGCCGCGATCCAGCGGGTGCGGCGTCGCGAGCTGCGGCGGCGCCGGGCGGCGTCGCGGTCGATGCCGGTGAAGGCGGTCGTGGACTCGGCGGCGGCGGGGACGACGGGGGAGTCGCCCGGGCCGAAGAGGTCGAGCGCGTCAGGCATTCGGGGCACCTCCGCCGGCGTTCGCCCCCGCGCCGCCCTGGCCGCCGCCGAACCGGCCGAAGCCGGTGCTGCACGAGCCGTTCGTGGGCTGCGACAGGCTGATCGTGGTGGCGGTGATGGTGCCGGTCGAGGAGTCCTCCTGGCCGATCGCCGTCATGCACAGCCCGACGGCGATGGCCGAGGCGTCCGCCGACCTGGTGACGGTGTACGTGGTCGTGCCGGAGACCGTGACCGCGCGCGGCGCCGTGGTGGGGGACGCGCTGGGGGCGGGGCTCGCGGAGCTGCCGGCGGGGGGGGGGGGGTGGGGTTTCCCGGCGGGGGAGGCAGTTCGGGGGGCCCCGGGGCACCTTACCGAA
>WRHK01000099.1 GCA_009783295.1 Promicromonosporaceae bacterium | reverse complement strand
GGAGCTGTACGCGGCGGTCTCCGGCCTGCTCTCGGCCGTCGGGCCGGCGGGCCTGCTGCCCATCGTGCAGTCCGGCGACCCGGTGCTGCGCCGACCCGCCACGCCCTACACGGGGCAGCTCGGCGACCTGCTGGTGCCCCTGGTCGAGGTCATGCGCCGCACCATGCACGCGGCGCCCGGCGTCGGGCTGGCCGCGCCGCAGATCGGCATCGGGCTGGCCCTCGCCGTCGCGGAGGACCGCGGCAACGCGGAGGACCCGCGCGAGCGCACCGAGCTGCCGTTCCGGGTGCTGGTCAACCCCTCCTACGAAGCGGTCGGGGAGGCCGACGGCGGCCCCGCCCGCCGGGTGCCGTTCTTCGAGGGCTGCCTGTCGATCGACGGGTGGCACGCCCTGGTGGCCCGCCACCACCGGGTGCGCCTGACGGGGCAGGACGAGACGGGCACCGAGCTGGACGAGGTGTTGGTCGGCTGGCCCGCACGGATCATCCAGCACGAGACCGACCACCTGCGCGGAGAGCTGTACGTCGACCACGCCGTGCCGCGCTCGTTCATCAGCAACCCGAACCTCGTGTCCATCTGGAAGGGCGCCACCGACCCGTCGATCGTCGGCGCAGCGCTCGGGTTCGCCGTCCCTGACGCGTAGCGCGCGCCCGCCCGGCGCTGCTGTATGCGCGCCGTGAAGCCGGGGTGAAGGTCGTCCGTCTCAGGGTGGAACCAGGGAAAATCCCGGGTCTCTGCGCGCCCCTCGGTGCCTACGCTGGTGCCGGGCGCCCGCCGGGCGCGCTCCCACCGACGGAAGGACCGCCAGCGTGGACGTCTCGACGGTTCTCGGCCACATCGAGGGCTGGATCCTCGCGCTGTCGGGGGCCGCCTGGGTCTACCCGGCGATGTTCGGCCTGGCCGCCGTCGACGGGTTCATCCCGCCGCTGCCCAGCGAGTCCGTCGTCATCACGCTGGCCGTCGCGGCCCGCACCACGGGGTCGCCGTGGCTGCCGGGGATCCTGCTCGCCGCGGTCGTCGGGGCGTGGGTGGGCGACAACATCGCCTACATCATCGGCCGGTCCATCGGCACCGAGCGCCTGCGCATCCTGCGCACCAAGAAGGGCGAGGCCATGGTGCGCTGGGCGCGCCGCGCGCTGAGCCGGCGCGGGGCGTCGTTCATCATCGCCGCACGCTACGTGCCCATCGGGCGCGTGGCCGTGAACATCACGGCCGGGGCCGTCGGGTACCCGCAGCGCAAGTTCGTCGGCTGGTCCGCGATCGCCACGACCGTCTGGGGGCTCTACGCGGTGGGCGTCGGGATGACGGCCGGGGCGTGGCTCGAGGAGTACCCGCTGCTCGCGATGGCCGTGGGCATCGTGGGCGGCACCGTCGTGGGGCTGCTGCTCGACCGCGTGGTGCGGCTGTTGCTGCACCGCGGCGGGGACGACGCGGCCGACGAGGACGACGAGCCCGAGGCGCCCGAGGAGCCCCAGGCCGAGCAGAAGGCCCTCGAGGACGAGCCCGCCGGCGGCATCCCGGGCTGACGCCCCTCAGAGCTTGCGCAGGCGCACGCGCTGGACCGAGTGGTCCGCGCCCTTGGTGAGCACGAGGGTGGCGCGGCCGCGCGTCGGCAGGATGTTCTGCTCGAGGTTCGGCGCGTTGATCGCGTCCCAGATCGCGAGGGCGCGCTCCGTGGCCTGCTCGTCCGTGAGGTCCGCGTAGCGGCGGAAGTAGCTCTCCGGCCGGGCGAACGCGGTGCGGCGCAGGTGGAGGAACCGGTCCACGTACCACTGGCGGATGTTGCGCGTGCGGGCGTCGACGAAGATCGAGAAGTCGAAGAAGTCGCTCACCGCGACGGTCGAGTCCGCGGCTGCGCCGGGGCGGGCGGGCTGGAGCACGTTGAGGCCCTCGACGATGAGCACGTCGGGCCGGTGCACCACCACCTCCTCGCCCGGGACGATGTCGTACGTGACGTGCGAGTAGACGGGAGCGCGCACCTCCTCCTGCCCCGCCTTGACCCGCGAGACGAACCGCACCAGCGCACGCCGGTCGTACGACTCGGGGAAGCCCTTGCGCTCCATGAGCCCGCGGCGCTGCAGCTCGGCGTTGGGGTAGAGGAACCCGTCGGTGGTGACCAGCTCGACGTGCGGCGTCTCGGGCCAGCGCGCCATCATCTCGCGCAGGATGCGGGCCACGGTGGACTTCCCGACCGCGACCGAGCCCGCCACGCCGATCACGTAGGGCGTGCGGGGTCCGCCCTCGCGCAGGAACGTCGACGTCGCCTGGTGCAGGCCGCCCGTCGCGGTGACGTACAGGTTGAGCAGGCGCGACAGCGGCCGGTACACGGCGTCGACCTCCGCGAGGTCGATCGGGTCGCCGAGCCCGCGCAGGCGGTGCACGTCCGCGTCGGTCAGCGGGAGGGGCGTCGACTCGGACAGCCGGCTCCAGGCCGCGCGGTCGAGGTCGACGTACGGCGACGACGGCGAGCGGCCCGCGGGGGCGAGGTCGGCGACGGCCGACGCCTCCGGCGAGCTGCCGGGATCGTCTGCGGACTCGGACAGGTCAACCACGCACCCGATTGTGCCGCACGCGGTGTGCGCACCCGTCCTGGCGGTCACGGTGGGGCGGGGGACGAGGCGGCCGGCACGGCGATGTCGGCGAGCCTGCGGGCGAGCGCGAGGGCGTCGTGCGGGGCGTGGGCGTCGCCGTCGTTGTCCAGGTAGACGACGACGTCGTGGCCGTCGTCGTGCCAGCCACGGACCCGGCGGGCCCACTCGTCGAGCGTGCGCGGGGCGTACCCGCTGGCGTACAGGCGGGTGCGGCCGTGGAGCCGCACGTACACGAGGCGGGCGGTGGCGTGGTCGAGCAGGGGCCACCGGCCGGCGCCCTCGGAGACCACGAGCGAGACGTCGCGCTCGCGCAGCAGGCGGAGCGCGGCCGGGTCCTCGAACGACCGGTGTCGCGCCTCGAGCGCGTGCCGGACCGGGCGGTCGGCGTCGACGTCGGTCCACGGCGGCGTCCGCAGCTTGTCGTCGTGCTCGCGGGCCAGCCGTGCGGCCGCGGCCGTGGAGCGCGGCAGCAGGTCGAGGAACTGCTCGAGCACGCCGAGGTCGCAGGCCTGCCGCTCCGGGAGCTGCCACAGCACCGGGCCCAGGCGGTCGCCGAGGGCCAGCACCCCGCTCGCGAAGAAGTTGGCGAGCGGGGCGCGCACGTCGCGCAGCCGCTTCAGGTGCGTGACGTACCGCCCGCCCTTGACGGCGAACACGAAGCCGGGCGGCGTGGCGTCCCGCCACGCGACGTACGAGGACGGGCGCTGGAGCGAGTAGAACGAGCCGTCCAGCTCGACCGAGGAGAAGCGGCGGGAGGCGTGCTCGAGCTCCCGGCGCTGGGCCAGACCGGCCGGGTAGAACGCCCCCCGCCAGTGGGGGTAGCGCCAGCCGGACACCCCGATGTGCACGGTCCCCATCGGACGACCGTAGGCCCGGAGGCGGCCGTTAGACTCGCTCGCATGTGTGGAATCGTCGGTTACGTCGGCCTGGGCCTGCCCGAAGGGGGAGGCGCCGGATCCCCGGCCGCCACCCTGCACCCGCTGGAGGTCGCCCTCGAAGGGCTCCGCCGCCTCGAGTACCGCGGCTACGACTCGGCAGGCGTCGCGCTCGCCGGTCCGGGCCGCCACCGCATCTCGTTCGCCAAGAAGTCCGGCAAGCTGAACAACCTCGTCGAGGAGCTCGACGCGCACCCGCTGCCCGACGCGACGGCCGCCATCGGCCACACGCGCTGGGCCACGCACGGCGGCCCCACGGACGTCAACGCGCACCCGCACCTCGCCGACGACGACCAGCTCGCCGTGATCCACAACGGCATCATCGAGAACTTCGCCCAGCTGAAGTCCGAGCTGCTGGCCGACGGCGTGTTCTTCCGCTCCGAGACCGACACCGAGGTCGCCGCCCAGCTGCTGGGCCGCGAGTACCGCCGCACGGGCAACCTCACCGAGGCGATGGCGGCCACCGCGCAGCGCCTCGAGGGCACGTTCACGCTGCTGGCCGTGCACGCGGACGACCCGCTGACCGTCGTCGGCGCGCGGCACGACTCGCCGCTCGTCGTCGGGCTCGGTGAGGGCGAGAACTTCCTGGGCTCCGACGTCGCCGCGTTCATCGCCTTCACCAAGGAGGCGCTCGAGCTGGGCCAGGACCAGATCGTCACGATCACGCCCGAGTCCGTCGAGGTGAGCGACTTCTCCGGCAAGCCGGCCGAGGCCAAGCGCTTCACGGTCGACTGGGACGCCGCCGCCGCCGAGAAGGGCGGCTTCGAGTCCTTCATGGACAAGGAGATCCACGACCAGCCGCACGCCGTCGCCGACACGCTGCTGGGCCGCACGGACCTCGACGGGCGCCTGACGCTCGACGAGATCCGCATCGACGAGTCGGTGCTGCGCTCGGTCGACAAGATCATCGTGATCGCCTGTGGCACGGCCGCCTACGCCGGGCACGTCGCCAAGTACGCCATCGAGCACTGGTGCCGCATCCCCGTCGAGGTCGAGCTCTCGCACGAGTTCCGCTACCGCGACCCCATCGTCAACGAGAAGACGCTCGTCGTCGCCGTCTCGCAGTCCGGCGAGACCATGGACACGCTCATGGCCGTGCGCCACGCCCGCGAGCAGGGCGCCAAGGTGCTCTCGATCGTCAACACGCAGGGGTCGACCATCCCGCGCGAGTCCGACGCCGTGCTCTACACGCACGCCGGCCCGGAGATCGCCGTCGCCTCGACCAAGGCGTTCCTGTCGCAGATCACCGCCGCCTACCTGCTGGGCCTGTACCTGGCGCAGCTGCGCGGCAACAAGTTCCCGGACGAGATCTCGGCGCTGCTCGGCGAGCTGCGCGACCTGCCCGCCAAGGTGCAGACCGTCATCGAGCGCGGCGAGTACGTGCGCGCCACCGCGCGGTCGATGAAGGACACCAAGTCGGTGCTGTTCCTGGGCCGGCACGTGGGCTACCCGGTGGCCCTGGAGGGCGCGCTCAAGCTCAAGGAGCTCGCCTACATCCACGCCGAGGGCTTCGCCGCGGGCGAGCTCAAGCACGGCCCGATCGCGCTGATCGAGGAGGGCCAGGCGGTGTTCGTCGTCGTGCCGTCGCCGAACGCGCGCTACGGGCTGCACTCCAAGATCGTGTCCAACATCCAGGAGATCCGTGCGCGCGGTGCGCGCACCCTGGTGATCGCCGAGGACGGCGACGACGAGGTGCGCCGCTACGCCGACGAGATCTTCTGGATCCCGGCGTCGCCGACGCTGCTCCAGCCGCTGCTGGCCGTGGTGCCGCTGCAGATCTTCGCGATGGCCCTCGCGACGGCGAAGGGCCTGGACGTCGACCAGCCGCGCAACCTGGCCAAGTCCGTCACCGTCGAGTGAGGTGCGGCGGCGCCTCGCGTCGCCGTCGCCCGGCCCCGGCCCGAGGCCGCCGGTCCGGCAGCGTGCGCTGCCGTGCCGGCGGCCTGATGCCGGTCCGGAGGCGCGCGGTGCGAGGATGCGGGCTATGACCGACGACGGCACGCGCGGGATCGGGCGGCTCGGCGACGAGCTCGAGGTGATCTCGCGCGTCTACGAGCGGCGCTACGGCGTGGAGCGCACCGACGACTGGCTGGTGCTCAAGCTCCAGGAGGAGATGGGCGAGCTCACCAGGGCCTACCTCAACCTCTCGGGGCGCTCCCGCGACCGCGGCCTGAGCGCTGACGAGCTCGACGTCGCGTTCCGCGAGGAGCTGGCCGACGTGCTCGCGCAGCTGCTGCTGCTCGCCCGGCGGTTCGGCGTCGACCTGGAGCAGGCGCTCGAGGACAAGTGGTTCCGGTGGCGCCACCTGGTGGAGCCTGCCGACGAGGAGGGTGTGCTGCGGTGATCGTCGGGGTGGGGATCGACGTCGTCGACGTGGCGCGGTTCGTCGCGACGCTCGAGCGGACGCCGCGGCTGCGCGAGAAGCTCTTCACCCCCGAGGAGCGCGACCTGCCCGCCAACTCGCTGGCCGCGCGGTTCGCGGCCAAGGAGGCCATCGCCAAGGCGCTCGGCGCACCGGGGAACCTCGAGTGGCAGGACTGCACGGTGCACCGCACGGTCGGCGGCCCGCCCCAGGTGGACCTGCGCGGCACGGTCAAGGCGCGGTCGGACGAGCTGGGCATAGCCCGCTGGCACGTCTCGATCAGCCACGACGCGGGGATCGCGTCGGCGATGGCGATCGCGGAGTCCTGACCTGCGCGCCGTTGTGGGTCCCTGGGACTCCGGTCATCGGGGTCGATAGACGGAGTCCCAGGGACCCACAACGCGTGGCCGTGCTCAGCGCAGCGCCGGGATGACCTCGTTCGCGAAGCGCGCGATCTGGTCGTGGTCCTGGGCCGCGTTCGGGAAGTAGCTGATCTGGTAGCCCAGACCCGCCGCCTTCCACTCCGTGAGGATCTCGGCGATCTGCTCCGGCGTGCCGCGCAGGGGGGTGTTCTTCCAGCCCTCGATCTCGTCGTCCGCCTTCTCGGGCGTGTGCTTGCGGTACACCGACTCGAGCCAGGCGAGCTTGTCGGCGATCTCGGCCTCCGAGCCGATGAGCACGTTGAAGTTGCCCGAGCGCGTGATCTCCGAGAAGTCGCGGCCCACGGCGTCGCAGTGCTCCTGGAGGATCGCCGACTTGCGCGCGAACGTCTCGAGGTCGCCCGCGAAGTTCGTGTACTGGGCGTACTTGGCGGCCGTCAGCAGCGTCTTGCGCTCGCCGCCGCCGGCGATCCACAGCGGCACCGAGGGCTTGGCCTCGCCGTCGACGGCGACGGTCTGCTGGGGCTGGGGGTAGCAGAGCGCGCCGTCGACCTGGTAGCGCTTGCCGTGGAACGTGCCCGAGGACCCGGTGCGCCACATGCTCGCCATGATCTGCACGCCCTCGTCGAGAGCCGTGAGGCGCTCGCCGGCCCGGGGGAAGCCGTAGCCGTACGCGCGCCACTCGTGCTCGTACCAGCCGGCTCCGATGCCCATCTCCGTGCGCCCGCCCGAGATCGCGTCGACGGTGGCCGCGACCTTCGCCAGGTAGGTGGGCTCGCGGTACGCCATGCAGGTGCACATCTGGCCCAGCCGCACGCGGTCCGACGCCGCCGCGAACGCCGCCATGAGCGTCCACGCCTCGTGGGTGGCCTGGTCGGTGGGGGCGGGGACCGTGTGGAAGTGGTCGTACACCCACACCGACTCCCAGGCGAAGTCGCCCGCGGGCGTCTTCTGCGTGTCGGCGAGATGGAGGAGGGAGCGCATCGTCTCCCAGTGGTCCGCCGGCGCCACCTCGGTGAGGTCGTGACGCCAGCCCTGCGGGATGAAAAGTCCGAATCGCATGGCGCCAACCTATGCGGAAACGGGCATGGATGATGGGGACATGATCGAGGCATGGTCTGCCGCAGACGTCCGCACCGCCGAGGCACCGCTTCTTGAGGCGGGCGTGCCGCTCATGGAGCGGGCCGCGTACGCGCTGGCCGCCGTGGTGCGGCGCGACCTGGCCCGGCGACGCGCCGTGGCCGACCCCGACGGCGAGCTGCGCGACGGGTCGGTGCGCGGGGCGCGCGTGGCCCTGCTGGTGGGGTCGGGCAACAACGGCGGGGACGCCCTGTTCGCGGGGGCCTACCTCGCCCGGCGGGGCCTGGACGTCACCGCGTACCTCGCGTCGGCCCGCGTGCACGACGGCGGCCTCGCGGCACTCCAGGCGGCCGGCGGCCGCGTCGTGGCCGTCGCGGCGGAAGAGGACGAGCGCGAGGCCGTGCACCGCGTCGCGCGCGCCGACGCGATCGTCGACGGGCTGCTCGGGATCGGCGCGACGGGGGCGCTCCGGGGCACGGGAGCCGCGCTGGTCGAGGGCCTGGTAGCCACGCTGCCTGCGCCGGGGGACCCGGCCCGCCCGTGGGTGGTCGCCGTGGACGTGCCCTCCGGGATCGGCGTCGACGACGGCACCGTGCCCGGACCCGTGCTCCCCGCCGACCGCACCGTGACCTTCGGGGCCGCCAAGCCCGGCCTGCTGCTGCCGCCGGCCACGCACCTCGCGGGCGCGGGCGCCGTGATCGACATCGGGCTCGCCCCGGCGGGGGAGGTGCGTCGGCCCGCCGTGGTGCGGCTCGAGGGCGCCGACGTCGCCGCCGCGTGGCCCGTGCCCGGACCGGCCGACCACAAGTACACGCGCGGCGTGGCGGGCGTCGTGGCCGGCACGGCCGCCTACCCGGGTGCCGCGGTGCTGGCGACGAGCGCGGCCGTGCGCGCGGGCGCCGGGATGGTGCGCTACCAGGGGCCCGACCCCGTGGCCCGCGACGTGCTGGCCGCCCGGCCGGAGGTGGTGGTCGCGGGCGGCCGGGTGCAGGCGTGGGTGCTCGGCCCCGGCCTGCCTACGGACGGGCCCGACGACGGTCAGCGCGACCGGGCGCGGGCGGCGCTCGCGGCGGCGTCGGGCAGGCTGGCCGGTGCCCAGGCGCCGGTGCCCGCCGTCGTCGACGCGGGGGCGCTCGGCCTGCTGGACCACACCTGCCCACCCTGGGTGGTGCTCACCCCGCACGCGGGGGAGCTCGCAGCGCTGCTGGCGGCGAGGGGGGAGGACGTCGACCGAGCGGCGATCGAGGCGGCCCCGCTGCGGTGGGCGCGCCGGGCGCACGAGCTGACGGGCGCGACCGTGCTGCTCAAGGGTGCGGCGACGGTCGTGGTCGGGCCGCAGGCCGTGTACTCCCAGGCCGATGCCCCGCACTGGGCGGGCACGGCGGGGTCGGGGGACGTGCTGGCGGGGCTGCTGGGCGCCATGCTGGCGGCCCGCGCGGAGGAGGTCGTGGCGACGCCCGACCTGGCGGCCCGGGTGGCGGCGTCGGCCGCCCTGGTGCACGGCCTGGCGGCGGAGCGGGCCAACCCGGGGGGCCCGGTGGCCGCGCTCGACATCGCGGCGGCCCTCCCGGGGACGGTGGCCGCGCTGCTGGCGCGCTGAT
>WRHK01000098.1 GCA_009783295.1 Promicromonosporaceae bacterium | reverse complement strand
CACGGCGTCGACGATCTTTTGCGGGTTAAGGTCGGACACGCTGCCTCTCCTGTTACCTGAAGATGATATCCCGATTCTACCACATCGGCCGTTGTTCCCGGGCTCTCCGCCGCCACAATTGCTCGTTGTTTGAGCTTGTCGTACTGAATATGCCTTCGCCCGGGGCCGCTGGCCCCCGAGCTCGCCGACTCAGCCGAGACAAAAACCTGGCAGAATGGACGAAGCCAAACTTGAACGCTGGACAATGTCAGATACTCGATCCTCCTCCCCCTATCGAGCTGACTACCGTTACGTTCTGATGCTGGGATCGATGGCAGCCCTGGGGGCGATCTCGACCGACATTTACCTGCCCAACCTGCCCGAGGTTCAAAGCGATCTTCATTCCACCGCCGCGGCCGCACAGTTCACAATGACGGCGATGCTGATCGGCAACGGGCTCGGACAGTTGATCATCGGTTCGGCCTCGGATCGGTTTGGTCGGCGCCGTCCGGTCCTGATCGGGGTCAGTCTCCACATTGTCGTCTCCATCCTCTGCGCCCTGGCTGCGAGTATGACCCCACTGATCGTCCTCCGCGGTTTCCAGGGTTTCTTCAACGCCTCCGCCGGGGTGGTGGCGAGCGCCTCCGCGACGGCCTCGGCCGCGCGCGTCAACCGCTTGCGGCCCTTCTCGGCCGCCGGCTTCTCGGCGTGCGCTCCCCTGCCCCGGCCGCCGCGCGCGGCCCGGGCGGGCGGCTCGTCGGTGTCGGGCACGTCGACGCCCTCGAGGCGGTCGTAGAACAGGAACTCGTCGCAGGACGCCGGCAGCAGGCGCGCGGTCGACTTCTCGACGCCGACGCCGATCACCCGCTTGTTGAGCTCGCGGAGCTTGTGCACCAGGGGCGAGAAGTCGGAGTCGCCCGTGCACATCACGAACGTGGTGATGTACTCGCGCTCGAAGGCCATCTCGATGGCGTCGACCACCATCTTGATGTCGGCAGCGTTCTTGCGGGACCCGCCCATGCGCTGGGTCATCTCGATGAGCTCGACCTGGTGGCGGGTCAGGTGGCGGCGGTCCTCGTCGTAGTAGGACCAGTCGGCGTAGGCGCGGCGCACGACGACGCGGCCGCGGACGGCGAGCGCGTCGGCGATGGGACCGAAGTCGAACTGCATGCCGCCCAGGTGCTCGCGCGCGCCGAGCGCCAGGTTGTCGTAGTCGATGAAGACGGCAAGGCGCTCCTCGGTATCCATGCCGCCACGGTACGTGGCCTGGAGCGGGGACGCCGTCCCGGGTCGCCGAGCGAATCTCACACCGCGGGCCGCCCCCGTCCAGCGAGCGAGAACGGGGTACGATCGCCGGAGCCGACGGAAGCCTCCCGAGGGACAGTGCTGGTGCGAACCTGGTTTCGCACGGCGAACTCCGATCGGATCGAGGGAGCGGCCATGGCCGACGAGGCACACCCGACGCACACCCCCGCCCTGCGCGGCTCGCACCGCCCGACGGTGTCGTTCGAGCTCATGCCGCCGCGCAATCCCTCCGCGGCCCCCCGGTTCTGGGAGACGGCCCGACGCCTCGTGGCGGTCCACCCCGACTTCGTCTCTGTGACGTACGGCGCGGGCGGCGGCGACCGGGCGACGGCGCGCGACGTCGTCTCGACCCTGCTGGCCGGCACCCCCGTGCTGGCGATCGCCCACCTGACCTGCGTCGGCGCGTCGCGCGAGGACGTCTCCGAGGTGATCGACGACTTCCTCGAGGCCGGCGTCCGGGCCTTCCTGGCGCTGCGCGGCGACCCCCCGAAGGGTCAGCCCGACTGGCGCCCGCCCACCGACGGCGTGCACTCGAGCATCGAGCTGGTACGCCTGCTGCGCGAGGTCGAGTCCGCGCGCGCGGCCGCCGACCCGAGCTCGGCCCTCCGGGGCGCGGCACGGCCCATGTCGATCGCCGTCGCCACGTTCGCCAACGGCAACCCCGGCGCGGGCACCACGCGCGAGCAGGAGGTGTGCCGGCTGCTCGAGAAGCAGCAGGCCGGCGCCAGCTTCGCGATCACGCAGCTGTTCTACGAGGCCGAGACGTACACGGAGTTCGTCGCCGAGGCCCGGGCTGCCGGCGTCACCATCCCGATCCTCGCGGGCCTGCTGCCGGCCACCGAGCCGAAGCGCCTGCGCCGCGTCGAAGAGCTCACGGGCGTCGCCGCCCCCGCGCACCTGCTGGAGGCGCTCGACGCCCTCGACACCCCGGAGGCGCAGCACGCGTACGGCGTCGCGCGGTCGATCGAGCTGGCGCAGGCCGTGCTCGACGCCGGGGCCCCGGGCCTCCACGTGTACACGTTCAACCGCCACGAGCCTGCGCTCGACCTGGTCGAGGGCGTCGGCCTGCGCCATCGGCACGACGACGACGCACCGCTGGCGGAGGCCCGCCTGTAGCGCCTATTTGCGATGACCGCCCCGGCCCCGGTCCCTACCATCCGTGGCATGAGGATCATCGAGGTTCCCTCTCCCCCGCCCGGCGCCGACTGGGAGTGGGAGTGGCGCTGGGTCTACCAGGGCTACTCGCGCATCCGGCAGGCCGTCGAGCTCGAGACGTGGGGCCACCACGACCGCTGGGCGCCCACGCCGATCCTCATGGCGTTCCTCACGAGCAGCCCGTGGCGGCACAACACGCTGCTCGCGGCGGTGCGCGACGACGCGGACGGCAGCGACCACACGGCAGTGCTCGGCGTCGCGGAGATCAACCAGCCGCAGCAGGACGACCAGCACCTGTCGTTCGTCAACGTGTCCGTGCACCCCGAGGCCCGCTCGCAGGGCGTCGGCTCGGCCCTCGCGTCCGCCGCGGACGCCTGGGTGGCCGCCACGGGCCGCACGGTGACGATCTGCTGGACCGCCCACGCCCCGGAGCCGGAGCCGGGTCCCGGCGTGGTCACCGCCCCGACGGGCTCGGGCCGCATCCCGTCCGACGCCGTGGGCGCCCGCTTCGCCCTGCACCGCGGGTTCGAGCTGGAGCAGGTGGTGCGGGCCTCCACGCTGCAGGTCCCGGAGACGCCGTCCGACGTCGAGCACCACCGGGTGGAGGCCGCCGCTGCGGCAGGCGCCGACTACGTGGTGCACACCTGGGTCCGCACGGTCCCCGCGGAGTTCCACGAGCGGCTGGCCGTGCTCTGGAAGCGCATGAGCACCGACGCCCCGAGCGCGGGCATCGAGGTCAACGAGCAGCGGTGGGACGCCGAGCGCGTCGCGGCGCACCTCGAGGAGCAGGCCCAGGCGCGTCAGCAGCTGTTCATCACGGCGGTCGAGCACGTGCCCACCGGCGTCCTCGCCGCGTTCTCCGAGCTGGCGATCCCCGACTTCGACGAGGTCGACTTCGGCTTCCAGGGCGACACCCTGGTGATCGCGGACCACCGCGGGCGACGCCTCGGCATGCTCGTCAAGGCGGTCAACCTGCTCGCGCTCGTGCGGGACCGGCCCAAGGTCCGGCGCATCCACACGTTCAACGCGGAGGAGAACGCGTACATGCTGGCCATCAACGTGGCCCTGGGCTTCCGCGGTGCAGGCGTGCTCGCGACGTGGCAGCGCCACGACGACGTCGCCCCCGCCGCCGCTGAGGGCTGAGCGAGGGCGACGGGCGCGCTACTTGCGCGAGGCCCCGCGCATCGGCAGGCCGAAGGCGAGCGCCACGGCCAGCAGGCCGAGCACGAACCACAGCCACGACGTCGAGCCCTCGTCGGACGCGCCGGTGCCGAGCAGCACGAAGCCGCCCAGGAAGAGGATGAAGGACCCGACCACGCGGCCGAACACGGCCGCGGACGGCTCCGCCTTGGTGCGGCGGGCGACCTGGAACTCACTCATGCGCTCACGGTAGCGGCACCTGACGCGGTGTCGCGTCGCGCCATCGTGACGTGAGATGCCCGACGTTGCGCCGATCGCTCGCTCAGGGGCAGTTTTCCACCGATAGAATCGATTCGATGCCTCGCCTGTCCCCCACCCTCGCCGCCGCGCGCCTGCCCCAGCGCGCCCAAGATCACACCCCTGTCCAGCGCGTGCGCTGGGCGCTCGTCGCGATGTTCGGGCTGTTCGGCGTGGTGCAGACCAGCTGGATGGGCCGTCTGCCGTCGGTGCGCGAGGCCCTGGGCGTCGACTCCGGGCAACTCGGCGTGGTGCTCGTCGTGGCGGCGGTCGGGTCCCTCATCGGGGTCATGGCCATCGGCACGGTGATCGTCCGCTGGGGCAGCGGCGTCACCCTGTGGATCGGCATGTCGGGCACGCTGGCCGGGTTCACGCTCGCGGGCCTCGGCACCGCGGCCGGTTCGGTGCCGCTGTTCGTGGTCGGCGTGCTGCTCAACGGCCTGGTGGGCCCGGCCACCAACGTGCCGATCAACCTCGAGGCGGCCCGCGTCGAGAAGCTGCTCGGCAAGGCGGTGCTCCCCCAGGTGCACGCCGCGTTCTCCGTCGGCGCGTTGATCGGAAGCGCCCTCGCCGCGACGACGTCGACGCTCGCGATCCCCGTCGTGTGGCACATCGTCGGCGTGGCCGTGCTGGTCTCCGCCGCCCGCGCCACGCTCATCCGGCGCGGCACGGCACTCCAGGACGCCCCGCGCGGCCGGGTGCCCAAGCCGGCCGAGCACGAGAGCCGACGTCGCGGCGACCGCGGCAGCGCCCTGCACGCCTGGACGGAGCCCCGCACGCTGCTCATCGGCCTGGTGCTGCTCGCGGCGACCATGTCGGAGGGCGCGGCCGCCAACTGGCTCAACCTCGCCGTGGTCGACGGGTTCGCCACGCGCGAGGCCGTCGGCGCGATCGCCTACGGCACGTTCGTCGTGGCGATGCTGTCGGTGCGGCTGCTCGGGGCCGGGCTCATCGACCGGTTCGGCCGCGTGGCCGTGCTGCGCGTGTCCGGGATCTCCGCGCTGGTCGGTCTGCTGGCGTTCGGCCTGGGGCCGTCGCTGCCGTTCGCGTGGGCCGGCATCGTGCTGTGGGGCGCCGGCGCCGCCATGGCCTACCCCGTCGGCACGGCCGCCGCCGCCGACGACCCCACCAAGGCGGCGGCGCGCGTCTCCGTCGTCGGGTCGTTCGGGTCCATCGCGTCGCTCTCGGCGCCGCCCGTGCTGGGCCTGCTCGCCGACTCGTGGGGCACCCGGCACGCGCTGCTGGTCATCACGGTGGCGATGGTCGTGAGCGTGTCCGTGGTCGGCGTGGTGCGGCCGGAGCGGGCGAAGTCCTAGAGGCGGGCCTCCAGGGCGGAGACGATCCGGACGTCGCCGTCCAGCCAGTCCACGCTCATGAGGGTGGCCCGGTCGAGCCAGCGCAGCTCGTCGTGCTCCACGAGCGGGGCGGGGTCGCCGTCCGCGATCCGCGCGAACCACAGCCGCATCACGTGCCGCGGGGTGATCACCCAGGCGCCGTCGTCGGGCCCGGGCAGCTCGTCACCGAGCACGACGCCGACACCCAGCTCCTCGCTCAGCTCGCGGTGCAGCGCCTCGACCGGTCCCTCCCCGTCGTCGACCTTGCCGCCCGGGAACTCCCAGCGGCCCGCGAGCTCCACGGGGCGCGAGCGCCGGGCGGCCAGCAGGCGGGTGGGGGCGGCGAGGTCGTCGACGAGGATCGCGGCGACCACGAGCCGCCGCTCGGAGGGCGGAGTCATGCGCCGAGTCTCGCACCCGCGTGTTTCGGGCCCGAGACGCGACGAAGCCCGGTGCTCGTCGTGGGCGAGCACCGGGCTCCGGAAGCCGGCAGAGCGTGCGGGGCCTGACGGCCCGCTTCAGGCGGCGTAGATCCCGGCCTGGCGAGCCCAGGCGACGGCATCGGCACGCGTGGACACGCCGATCTTGCGGTACACGCTACGGACCTGGGACTTCACGGTGTTGCGGGTCACGAACAGCTTTGTTGCGATCTGCTCCAGCGTGACGTCCTCGGTGAGGTTGGAAAGGACGACCTGCTCACGGCGCGTCAGGGACGTGGTCGTACGGACGGGCGCGGTGCGCTCCAGCTCGATGATGCTCATGGTGCTCCTCCGGTGCAGCCGGCCGGCCTCGGGGGTGACCGACCTGCGATGTGCTGCTAACCACGAAGAGGCACCAACCCGCAGATCATGACGCGGGTTTGCCACATTCACCCGCGGGTGAAGAAATCGGCTATTCGGCGAGGTCGGCGTACTCCTTGGCGTCGAGCAGCTCGCCCAGGGCGGTCACCTCGACCTTGAACAGCCAGCCCTCGCCGAACGGGTCGGCGTTGACGACGGCGGGGTCGTCGATGGCGGCCTGGTTCACCTCGACCACCGTGCCGGTGACGGGAGAGAAGAGCTCCGACACGGACTTGGTCGACTCGATCTCGCCGACGACGGTGCCGGCCGTGACCTCGGCCCCCACCTCGGGCAGCTCGAGGTAGACGACGTCGCCGAGCGCGTCGGCGGCGAGCGACGTGACGCCCACGACGGCGGGCGACGACGCGTCGACCCACTCGTGCTCGCGCGAGTACTGCAGGTGCTCGGGGTAGCTGGCCATGGCTTCTCCTGGGGCTGCTGGGGTGGACCGGCGATGGGTCCGAGGGTAGGGGGTTACGCCTGCTGGCGGCGGTAGAACGGCAGCGCCGTCACCGTGAACGGCTCCTGGCGGCCGCGGACGTCGACCGCGAGGGCGGTGCCCTCCGCCGACGCCTCCGGGGTCACGTACGCCATCGCGACGGGGTGGCCCAGGGTGGGCGACGGCGCCGCAGAGGTCACGGTGCCGACGCGGGTGCCGTCGGGCGTGACGACGTCGTAGCCCGCGCGGGCCGAGCGGCGGCCCTCGCCGCGCAGGCCGACCAGCACGCGCTCGGGCGCCGCCGCGGCGCGGGCCGCGAGGGCCTCGCGGCCGACGAACTCGGGCTTCTCGAGCCGCACCACGCGGCCGAGGCCGGCCTCGTAGGGCGTGGTGGTGGTGTCGAGCTCGTGCCCGTACAGCGGCATGCCCGCCTCGAGGCGCAGCGAGTCGCGCGCGGCGAGGCCGGCGGGCACCAGCCCGTGCTCCTCCCCCGCCGCCAGGGCGGCGCGCCACAGGGCGACGGCGTCGTCGTTCGCGACGAACAGCTCGAAGCCGTCCTCCCCCGTGTACCCGGTTCGCGCCACGAGCGCAGGGGCGCCGTCGTGCAGCGTGACCTGCACGGACGCGTAGTAGCGCAGAGCGCGGACGGCGTCGGCGTCGGCCTTCGCGACCAGTGCGGTGACGATGCCCTCCGCCGCCGGGCCCTGGACCGCGATGAGCGCCGTCTGCGCGGACCGGTCGGTGACGACGACGTCGAAGCCCTCGGCGCGGGCGACCAGCTCGCGCGCCACGAGCGGCGCGTTGCCCGCGTTCGCGACCACGAGGAAGTGCTGGTCGGCGAGCCGGTAGACGATGAGGTCGTCGAGCACGGACCCGTCCGGCGCGCAGATCATCGAGTACTTGGCCCGCCCGACGGCGATGCCCGCCGCGCTGCCGACCAGCGCGTGGTCCAGGGCCGCGGCGGCAGCCGGGCCCTCCAGGTGGATCTCCCCCATGTGGGACAGGTCGAACAGCCCGGCGGCCTCGCGCACGGCGCGGTGCTCGGCGAGGTCCGAGGTGTAGCGCAGCGGCATGAGCCACCCGCCGAACTCGGTCATGGCGGCGCCGAGGGCGCGGTGCTCGGCGTCGAGAGGGGTCTCGTTCACGTCGGTCTCCGTTCCGGGGTCAGGCGTAGGACTCGACGGGCGGGCACGCGCAGATGAGCGTGCGGTCGCCGCGGGCGGCGTCGATGCGGCGCACGGGCGGCCAGTACTTGCCCGCACGCAGCGACCGGACCGGGAACGCGGCGAGCTCGCGCCCGTAGGGGTGCGTCCACTCGTCCGCCGTCACGGAGGCCGCCGTGTGCGGGGCGTTGTGCAGCGGGTTGTCGTCCCGTGGCCACGTGCCGGCGCCGACGGCGTCGATCTCGCCCTTGATCGCGATCATCGCGTCCACGAACCGGTCCAGCTCGGCGAGGTCCTCGGACTCCGTCGGCTCGACCATGAGCGTGCCCGGCACAGGGAAGGCGAGCGTCGGCGCGTGGAACCCGTAGTCCATGAGGCGCTTGGCGACGTCCTCCGCCGTGACGCCCGTGGCCGCCGTGATGGGGCGCACGTCGAGGATGCACTCGTGCGCCACCAGGCCGTTCGGGCCGGTGTACAGCGTGGGGAAGTACGGGGCCAGGCGCGTGGCCACGTAGTTCGCCGCGAGCACGGCGGTCTCGGTGGCGCGCGTCAGCCCGTCGGGGCCCATGAGGGCGACGTACGCGTACGAGATCGGCAGGATCCCGGCGCTGCCGAACGGCGCGGCCGAGACCGGGACGCCGGTCACGGTAGGCGCCACCGGCGACGACGGCAGGAACTCCACCAGGTGCTCCCCCACCGCCACGGGCCCGACGCCGGGACCACCGCCCCCGTGCGGGATGCAGAACGTCTTGTGCAGGTTCAGGTGCGACACGTCGCCGCCCAGCTCGGCGGGACGCGCCAGGCCGACCAGCGCGTTGAGGTTCGCGCCGTCGATGTACACCTGACCACCGGCAGCGTGTACGGAGTCGCAGACCTCCCGGACGTGCTCCTCGTACACCCCGTGCGTCGACGGGTAGGTGATCATGATCGCCGCGACGCGCTCGCCGTGCTGCTCGAGCTTCGCGTGCAGGTCGGCGAGCTGGATCTCGCCGTCGTCCGCCGTCGCGACCACCACGACCTTGAGCCCGGCCAGGGCCGCCGACGCCGCGTTCGTGCCGTGCGCCGAGGCCGGGATGAGGACGACGTCACGCGCCGACTCGCCGCGAGAGCGGTGGTAGCCCTTGATCGCCAGCAGGCCGGCGAGCTCCCCCTGCGACCCCGCGTTGGGCTGGACCGAGACGCCCGCGTAGCCCGTGATCTCGGCGAGCTGGTCCTGGAGCGTCGCGATGAGCTCCGCGTAGCCCTCGGCCTGGTCAGCGGGGACGTACGGGTGCAGGTCGGCGAACTCGGGCCAGCTGATGGGCTCCATCTCGGCGGCCGCGTTGAGCTTCATCGTGCAGGAGCCCAGCGGGATCATCGTCCGGTCGAGGGCGAGGTCCTTGTCGCTCAGGGCTCGGAGGTAGCGGAGGAGGGCGGTCTCGGAGTGGTGCTGGTGGAAGACGGGGTGCGCGAGGTACGCCGTGGTTCGCTCGAGTCCGGCCGGGAAGGGGGGGGAAGCGGCCCGGGGCGGGGTTCTGGGGGCCCGGGGGGCCCGCCCCTCCCGGGTGGACGGCGGGCCCCGGGCCTCCCCCCTC
>WRHK01000097.1 GCA_009783295.1 Promicromonosporaceae bacterium | reverse complement strand
TAGTCAAGCTGCCCGCCGCGTATGCCGCGAAGCAGCACCGTAAGGCTTTGGCCAAGGACATCGTGGGCGCGCATCTTTGCCCTTTGCGCTTCCCTTTCGCGGCTCAGTATGTGCAGGTTCGCGATCGTCTCCTCTAGCTCTTCGTTCCGCTGCCGCAGCTCGGTGTTCTTTGCCTGCAGCTCCGCGGTCAGGCGCCAGCGCTCGGTTATGTCGGTGGCGCTGAGCTGGATGTATGTTCTGCGTTTAACGCGCAGCTCTGTTCTGGTAAACATCCAGGCGGTTTCGTCCGGTAAAAGGCAGACTATCTGCCCTTCAAACTCAGTCTTTTGGCAGGCCGGATTTATCCTGCCCGATATAAACCGCTCCATAAAATGATTCGCGTTCCGCCTGACGTTCTCCGTGAAAATAACCTTTATCAGCGTTTCCATCCG
Source organism: Promicromonosporaceae bacterium (assembly GCA_009783295.1). Classification (GTDB taxonomy): domain Bacteria; phylum Actinomycetota; class Actinomycetes; order Actinomycetales; family Cellulomonadaceae; genus Xylanimonas. The sequence continues at coordinate 8,854 of WRHK01000097.1, read as the reverse complement.
CGCGTTGGAAAGCAGAATGTACCCGTCTGTTTCGCAGAAAAGGACGCCGGTGCGCATGGAGTCGACCGCGTTTTTTACGGAGAACGCGGAGAGGCTTTGCCTTGTCTTCGTATTCCCCCTCCCGCCCGCGCGGGCGGCCCCGGCCCGCGGTCGTGCGGCTGCTGACCGCGGCGCTGGGCGTCGCGGTGGGGTCGAGCGCGAGCGCGAGCAGCCACGCCGCCCCGACGTCGGTCGCCGCCGACACCACGGCGCCGGAGCCGACCCTGACGCTCCTGTCGATGAACCCGGTGGTGCACCCCGGCGACGACGTCACCGTCGGCGTGCGGGTCACCAACCCGACCACCCACCAGCTCAAGGTCGGGACCGTCGAGCTCTCGGTGGGCTGGCGCCGCCTCGGGGCGCGCAGCGACATCGCCGCCTGGGTGAACGGCGAGGACACGCACACGCTGCAGCGCCAGGGCTCGCAGACGGTCGAGCACCTGGTCCCCGGCGCCCACCAGGACCTCACGTTCACGTTCCCGGTGGACCAGCTCAAGCTCGCCGGCGCGGGCGGTCCCCGCCAGGTCTCGATCGAGCTGGACGCCGACGGCACCACGACCACGGTGCGCACCTTCCTGCTGTGGGAGCCGAACGCGGCCGGCACCACGCCCACCAACGAGCCCATCCGGCTGTCGGTCCTGGCCCCCGTGACCGGCCCGGCCGTGAACCCCGCCAGCCCGCTGTCCACCGACAACCTCGCGGGCCCGATGTCGCCCGGCGGGTCGCTGAGCAACATCGTGGCCTCGGTCGGCGCGGCAGAGCACGCCACCGGAGCACGCGGCACGCTCGCCCTGGCGGTCGACCCTGCCCTCGTGGCGACGGCGTCGCGCTCGGACGTCGCGCAGGTCGCCGCGTGGGCCGGCGAGGTGTCGGCCCTGAGCGACAAGACCGACGTGAGCCCGCTGCCGCCGTACGACCCCGACCTGGGCGCGCTCGCGCACGCCGGCCTCAGCCCTGCCTCGCTCGGCGCGCAGACGCACGCCGCGCTGCCCGACTCGTTCGACATCCCCGCCGGGTGGAGCGCGCCGCTCGCGTGGCCGGCCGACGGCGCGGCTCCCGACGTCGCGACGCTCGGCGCGGCCAAGGCGGCCGGCATCGACACCGTGGTGGTCCCCACCGGCCTGTCCCCGATGCGTGGCACGGCCAGCGGCATCACGTCGGTCACCACGCCGCAGGGCGACGTCAAGGCCGTCGTCGCGGACGGTGCGTTCTCGCAGGTCCTCACCTCCGCGACCGACCTGTCGAGCGGCGTGACCCCGACGCTGTCGACGTCCGAGGCCGTGCAGCGCCTGCTCGCCGAGTCCAGCGTGGTCTCCGCGCAGAACGCCGGCGACGAGCCCCACCTGCTCGCCGTGCTCCCCCGCGGCTGGTCGCCCGACGTCGACGCCCTGGGCTCGGTGCTCTCGGCCCTGCACACCAGCGGGCTGGTCGAGTTCGCGCCGCTGGGCGACCTGCTCGACACGCCGGCGCCCAAGGTCGCGCGGATCTCGCTGCAGGACTCGAGCCCGCAGGGCGCCGAGCTCGACCCGGCCGACGTCCGCCGTCTCGACGCGGCGCGCACCTCGCTCGACGACCTCGCGTCGGTGGCCAAGGACCCGGCCGACGTCATCGACCCCCTCGCGCCCGCCCTCACCTCGCCGCTGTCGGTGGCGTGGCGCTCCAACCCCACGGGCCGCGGGCGCGCGGTGGCCGACGCCGTCGCCGCGGTCGCCAGCAAGCAGGGCGCCGTCTCCGTGTCGGCCACGGACGTCACGCTCATCGCCGCCGAGGGGCGGCTCCCGGTGGTGGTGCACAACGCTCTGCCCACGTCGGCGACCGTCACCGTGGTACTGAGGCCCGACAACCCCCGCCTGGTCGTCGACTCGCGGCCGCGGGCCGTGGTTCCGGCGGGCGGTCAGACGCGCGTGGACGTGCCGGTCTCGGCGCTCGGCTCCGGCGACGTCAAGGTGCGCGTCGACGTCCTGACCACGGCCGGAGTGCCCATCGCCCAGCCGATCACCCTGCAGCTGCGCGTGCGCGCCGGCTGGGAGACCGTCGGCACCGCCGTGGCCATGGGGGCCGTCGGCCTGCTCTTCGTGCTCGGCATCTGGCGCACCGTCCGACGTGGCAGGTCACCGCGCCGCACGGTCGCCCCGTCGCTGCCGGACCCCCTGATTCCCGGCGAGGCGGACAGGCCGAGGGGCTGACCTGCGCCTGATCCGTGGGGATCCCGCGGGGGTGACGAACCGACACCTGCCGCACCCCTACGATGGGCCGGACCGAACACCGCAACGAGGAGGCCAGGTGAGCATCGTCCCGCCCGGGGGCCCCGTGCCTGCCGTCGGACCGGGGAGCGTCGTCGTCGACCGCTACCGGCTCGAGCAGACCACCACCAGCGATCTCGCCGAGGCCGGCGTCTGGCAGGCCACCGACGTGATCCTCGACCGACCGGTGCGCGTCACGTTCCTGGGCGGCCCCCATGCCGCCGGTGCGCTCGACGCCGCACGCCGCGCAGCGCTCGTGTCCGACCCGCGGCTGGCCCGCGTGCTCGACGTCGGCACCACGCGTGCCGGCGAGGGAACGCTCGACTACGTGATCACCGAGCCCTACTCGGGCTCGACGCTCACCGAGATCGTCTCGAGCGGGCTCGTGGACGCCCAGCAGGCGCGCGCCATCGTCGGCGAGGCCGCAGCCGCGCTCGACGTCGCCGCCCAGCGCGGCGTGCACCACCTCGCGCTGCGGCCCGACGCCGTCCGCGTCGACGGCCACCGCGTGGTGGTCACAGGCCTCGGTCTCGACGCCGGCCTCGCGGGCGTCGACGGCGCCGGGGCCGACGGCGCCGCCTCTGACGCGCGCGACCTCGCCGCGCTCGCCTACTACTGCCTCACCGCGCGGTGGGCGGGCGACAGCCTGGACGAGCCGTGGCTCGCCTCCGGCGTCGTGCGGCCGCTGCCCGCGCAGGTGGACGTCACCGGGGCGCCCGTCTCGCTCTCGGCGATCGTCCCCCACGTCGACCCGACGCTCGACACGGTCGTCGGGCGCACGCTCGCCTCCGCCCCCGGCGGGGCCACCAGCCCGGCCGCGCTCGCCGACGCCCTCAAGCCCTGGGGCGAGGTCTCCGTGGTCGCGTCGCTGCCCGAGTTCGTGCAGCCTCCCGCGGGGGGCGTCCCGACGCGTCAGTCCGTCTACCCCGCGGGTGCTCCCGGTGTCGCGACCCCGGGGGTCCCCGTGCGCCGCCCGACGGGCCGCATCGCGCGGTCCTCCGCCGTCGGCGTCGGCGGGATGGCTGCTACCGCCGCCGGCGTGGCCGGCGCCGGGATGGCGGGCGCCACGCCCCCTCCCCCGCCGCCTCCGCCCCCCGCGCAGCCGTACGGCGGCGGCTACGCCGCCGCGCCGTCCTACCCGCCCACCGGGGCCCAGCCCACGGCCCAGCCGACGGCCTATCCCGCGGCGACCGCGCAGATGCCCCCGACGCCCGCCCAGCAGCCGTACGCGCAGGACTACGGCCAGCCCCCGGAGCAGCCGCCGGCGGGCTTCGCGACCGAGTCCGTGCCGCGCCGCCGGGGCGTCAACCCGACGCCGATCGTGCTCGGCCTCGTCATCGTCGCCGTGGTCCTGATGGCCGGGTGGGCGCTCTCGAACACGTTCCACCCGTTCTCCCCGGCGGCGTCCTCGAACCCCAGCGCGACGGTCTCCGCCGACAAGGGCGGCGCGTCCCACAAGCCGTCGCCCGGCACGCCCAGCCCGTCTCCGACGGTCGAGGTGCGGCCCGTCATCGCCCAGGCGGCGCAGATCGGGCCCGCGCAGCAGTGCGCCGGCGAGCAGCCCGAGGCCGCCCCGCTGGCCGTCGACGGCGACCCCTCGACGTTCTGGTTCAGCTGCACCTACCGCAGCGACACGTTCGGCGGGCTCAAGCAGGGCATCGGGCTGGCGGTCACGCTCCGCGAGGCCGCCCCGGTCACCTCCGTCACGCTCCTGACCAACAGCACGGGCGGCAACGTCGAGATCCGCAAGACGACGGCCGACAAGCCGACCGACGGCCCGATCCTCGCCCAGGGACCCATCGCCCCGACCACCGAGCTGAAGTTTGCGCAGCCGGAGGTGGGGACGTCGTTCGTCATCTGGATCACCCAGCTCCCGCAGACGAACGGCCAGAACAGGATCGAGCTCAACGAGATCACGCTCCAGTAGCCGGTCCGCGCCCGCCAGCGGCGGAACATCGACGCCCCCGGGCGTGTTAAGCAGGCGGTGCACCGCGGACGTCGTCGACGTCGGCAGGTGCGATCGTGACAAGGAGAACGAGTGACTGACCAGGCCACCCCCACCATCCACGACGTCGTCATCGTCGGGTCGGGCCCCGCCGGCTACACCGCGGCCGTCTACGCCGCCCGTGCCGGCCTGGCGCCCGTCGTGATCGCCGGTTCCGTCACCGCCGGCGGCGCGCTCATGAACACCACCGAGGTCGAGAACTTCCCGGGCTTCCCGGAGGCCGTCATGGGCCCCGACCTCATGGACAAGATGCGTGAGCAGGCCGAGAAGTTCGGCGCTCAGGTGGTGTGGGACGACGCCGACCAGGTCTCGCTCGAGGGCGACGTCAAGAAGATCGTCACGGGCGGGGACGAGACGTTCCTGGCCCGGAGCGTGATCCTCGCGACCGGGTCCGCCTACCGCGAGCTGGGCATCCAGGACGAGAAGCGCCTCTCGGGCCGCGGCGTGTCGTGGTGTGCCACGTGCGACGGCTTCTTCTTCCGCGAGCAGAACATCGCCGTCGTGGGCGGCGGCGACTCCGCGATGGAGGAGGCCACGTTCCTGACGCGCTTCGCGTCCAAGGTCACCGTGGTGCACCGCCGCGACTCGCTGCGCGCCTCCAAGATCATGGCCGAGCGCGCCCTCGCGAACCCGAAGATCGAGTTCGCCTGGAACAGCGAGGTCGCCGGCATCACAGGCGAGAACCAGGTCTCCGCGCTGACGCTCCGCGACACCGTCACGGGCGAGGAGCGGTCCATGGACGTGACGGGCCTGTTCGTGGCCATCGGCCACGAGCCGCGCACCGACCTCGTCAAGGGCCAGGTCGACCTGGACGACGAGGGCTACATCCTCGTCGAGGGCCGTTCCACCCGCACCAACGTGCCCGGCGTGTTCGCGTGCGGCGACGCCGTCGACCACACGTACCGCCAGGCCATCACCGCCGCGGGCTCGGGCTGCTCCGCAGCCCTGGACGCGCAGGCGTACCTCACCGCGCTCGACGACGCCGCACCGCTGGCCGTCGCCGCCGCCGCTTCGAAGGAGTGAGCTCATGACCGACATCCGATCGACCGTCGCCGTCACGGACGACACGTTCAAGGCCGAGGTGCTCGACGCCGACCTGCCCGTCGTCGTCGACTTCTGGGCCACCTGGTGCGGGCCGTGCCGCATGGTCGCGCCGATCCTCGAGGAGATCGCGGACGAGTACGCGGGCAAGCTCAAGGTGACCAAGCTGGACACCGACGCCAACCCCGCGACCACCATGGCCTACGGGGTCGTCTCGATCCCGACGCTCAACGTCTACAAGGGCGGCGAGCTCGTGAAGTCCATCGTCGGCGCCCGCCCCAAGAAGGCGCTGCTCGCGGAGATCGAGCCCCTGCTGGGCTGATCTGCTGCTGACGAAGGCCGGTGACCCGCACGGGTCGCCGGCCTTCGTCGTTCCCGGTCTGCACCGACATCACAACACACTCACGTTCTGGGACGCTCTCCGAGCGCCGACGATTTGTGAATGATCTGTCCGGGTGTACTGTGCACCCATGGCACGCAAGCTCCCCGCTGACCTCGTCACGCGCCTCCTGGAGGAGGGCCTGGGGCCGAGCGCCATCGTGGAGCACCTGCGGGAGCACGAGGACATCGAGGTCTCCCCCCAGGCGATCTCCACGTTCCGCAAGCGGCACACCGACGTGCCGGCGCAGCACTCGACGCGTCGCGTGGTGCCGTGGGACGTCCGTCCTGAGCACCGCTCGAGCGGCTACCGCCGCGCGATCCTCGCCTTCCACAGGCGCGCGCAGGGCCGCACCCTCACCGGCGAGGAGCGCCGGAACCTCGACCACGTGGAACGCACCCTGCGCGGCGCCGACCAGGTGATCACCTATGACCCGGACGAGGGCTGGACCCTCGTCCCCGCCCGACCCGGGATCGACACCGGGATCATCCGAGAGCCGGAGGCCGCGATGACCGAGCAGCCCATGCACCCCACGACGCCGCACCCCACGTCCGCTGCCGCGGCCGCAGCGGCGGGCGGGGCTGCCGAGGCTGCCGGCGGAACCCGGCTCGACCCCTGGTACAGCTCGTACGCCCAGCGCGCTCACGGCATGCGCGCGTCCGAGATTCGGGCGCTCTTCTCCGTCGCGAACCGCCCCGAGGTGGTCTCCCTCGCCGGCGGCATGCCGTTCATCCAGGGCCTCCCCCTCGACGTGATCGGCGAGGCGATGAAGCGCCTCATCGCCACCAAGGGCGCGACGGCCCTCCAGTACGGCTCGGGCCAGGGCGACGAGGAGCTGCGCGAGCGCATCCTCGAGGTCGTGGCCCTCGAGGGCATCACCAACGCCCACCCCGACGACGTCGTCGTCACCACCGGCTCGCAGCAGGCGCTCGACCTCGTGACCAGGATCTTCGTGGACCCGGGCGACGTCGTGCTCGCCGAGGCGCCGTCCTACGTGGGCGCGCTCGGCGTGTTCCGGTCGTACGAGGCGCAGGTCGAGCATGTGGAGATGGACGCCGAGGGCCTGATCCCCGAGGCGCTCGAGAGCGCGCTGGTCGGCGCCCGCGCCGCCGGCAAGAGGGTCAAGTTCCTCTACACGATCCCGAACTACCACAACCCCGCCGGCGTCACCCTGACGCTGGAGCGCCGTCACCGCGTGCTGGAGATCTGCCAGCGGTTCGGTGTGCTCATCGTCGAGGACAACCCCTACGGCCTGCTTGGGTTCGACCGCGAGCCGCTCCCCGCGATGCGTGCGTTCGACGCGGAGGGCGTGCTCTACCTCGGCTCGTTCTCCAAGACCTTCGCCCCCGGTTACCGCGTGGGTTGGGTCATCGCTCCGCACGCCGTCCGCGAGAAGCTGGTGCTGGCCAGCGAGTCCTCGATCCTGTCCCCATCGAACGCGTCGCAGATGGCGATCACCACCTACCTGGAGACGTGCGACTGGCGTGGCCAGATCAAGTCGTACCGCGAGCTGTACCGTGAGCGGCGCGACGCCATGATCGGCGCGCTCTCGGAGCACCTCCCGTCTGCCACGTGGAACGTGCCGGACGGCGGCTTCTACGTGTGGGTCAAGCTCCCCGAAGGGCTCGACGCGCGCTCCATGCTCCCCCGCGCCGTCACCGAGCGCGTCGCCTACGTGCCCGGCACGGCGTTCTTCTACGACGGCCAGGGCGCGGACCACATGCGCCTCTCGTTCTGCTACCCGACGCCGGAGCGCATCCGTGAGGGCGTCCGTCGGCTCGCCTCGGTGGTCAACGCCGAAGCCGATTTGGTGCGCCTGTTCGGCACCCACGCGCAGCTCGACAACGACCCGCGCGACGCCGAGTACCCCGCCCCTGACCTGGCCTGATACCTGTGTTGCCCATCCACGACCCGTGCAGGTGATGCGCTGATGACCGTCCCGACGCCCCTCTCCCCCACCAACGGATCGCCGACGATCCCCGACGTGGTCGCCCCCGGGCTGGCCGACGTGCCGCACCCGGCCGCCGCCCGCGGTGCGGGCTCGTTGCGCGTGGTCGTGCTGGCCGGAGGTCTGTCCCACGAACGCGACGTCTCGCTGCGGTCCGGGCGTCGGGTCGCGGAGGCGCTGCGCGCCGCCGGCGTGCACGCTACGGTCCACGACGTCGACTCTGACCTGCTCGGATACCTGGACACCCACCGGCCCGACGTCGTCTGGCCGCTGCTCCACGGAGCCGGCGGCGAGGACGGTTCGCTCCGCGACGTGCTCGAGCTGACCGGCATCCCTTACGTCGGCACGGGCCCCCGGGCCAGCCGTCTGGCCTGGGACAAGCCGATCGCCAAGGAGCGACTCCTCTCGGCCGGGCTCCACACACCCGAGTGGCTGACCCTCCCCCAGGAGCTCTTCCGCGATCTCGGGGCACAGGGCGTGCTCACCATCGTAGCCGAGCGGTTCGGGCTCCCCGTGGTGGTCAAGCCCACGCGCGGCGGATCGGCGCTGGGAGTCACGCGCGTCGACGTCGCCGACCGGCTCGCGCGCGCGATGGTCGACTGCTTCGCCTACGGGGGGAATGCCCTCATCGAGCGCGCGATCGACGGCGTCGAGCTCGCCGTCTCCGTCATCGAGAGCCCCGAGGGCCCCGTCGCGCTTCCCGCCGTCGAGGTGGTCGTGGAGGGTGGGTACGACTACGACGCCCGCTACAACGCCGGTCGGGTGGAGTACTTCGCACCCGCCAGGCTGAGCGCTGACCAGGCCGAACACGTCGCCGATGTCGCCATCGCTGCTCACCGTGCGCTCGACCTGTGCCACCTCTCGCGCACCGACCTGATCCTCCAGGCTGACGGCACGGCCCAGGTCCTGGAGGTGAACGTCGCTCCGGGGATGACCGAGACGTCGCTCCTCCCCCAGGCCGCCGTCGCTGCCGGGCACGACCTGTCCTCGCTCTATCGGCAGATCGTCGAAGCGGCTGCACGCTCGACCGTCTGACGGGTCGCTTGTCGTGTTTCACGTGAAACACACAACGACGGGGGCCGCTGTTTCACGTGAAACAGCGGCCCCCGTCGTTGTGTCGAACTAGCCCCGCGACTTCAGCAGACCCCGGGCCTGCGGCGCCCTCCCCCCCAGGAACCCGTTGGGGGCCTCCACGGGCG
>WRHK01000096.1 GCA_009783295.1 Promicromonosporaceae bacterium | reverse complement strand
CTCGGGCGAGGGCCGCGACCGCAGCTCCGGCCCCGGCGACTACCTGCTGACACCCACCGAGCTGGCGAACCTCGCCCAGCTCGGGACGACGTACTCCCGGGTGATCGTGGTGCTCAACACCGGCGGCATCATGGACACGACCTTCTACAAGACCATCAACGCCCAGGTCACGGACCCGGCCGGAGGCCAGGCCCTCGACGCGCTGTTCCTCATGAGCCAGCCGGGCCAGGAGGCCGGCAACGCGCTCGTCGAGGTGCTCGACGGCACCGTCTCGCCGTCCGGCAAGCTCGTCGACACCTGGGCGTCGGCGTACTCGTACTACCCGGCGTCGGCCACGTTCGCGAACAACGACGGGAACACCGCGCGCGAGGAGTACACCGAGGGCATCTACGTCGGCTACCGGTACTTCGACTCGTTCTACCGGACGCTGGACGCCGCGGATCCCACGGCGGTCGTGAACTACCCGTTCGGGTACGGCCTGTCCTACACGTCGTTCAAGGTCGACGCGCAGGGCGTCCGGGCCAACAAGGACACCGTGACCGTCAGGGCACGCGTGACGAACACCGGCCCGACGGCGTCCGGCAAGGACGTCGTCCAGGTGTACGTCTCGGCGCCACAGTCCGGCCTCGACAAGCCGTACCAGGAGCTGCAGGGCTACGCGAAGACGGACACCCTGGCCCCCGGCGAGTCGCAGATCGTCAAGGTGCAGTTCCCGACGACGGAGCTGTCGTCGTACGACCCCGACCGGCAGGCCTACGTCATGGACGCGGGCTCGTACGTGGTGCGGCTGGGCGACTCGTCGCGCGGCACGCACGTCGCCGCGACCCTCTCGCTGGCCTCGCAGGTCGTCACCGAGCAGCTCACCAACGAGCTGACGGACCAGGCCCCGGCCACCGAGCTGGCCAGCGACCCGGCAAACTTCTACTCGTACGCCGGTGAGGTCGCGGAGATCGCGCAGGCGCAGCACCTCACCCTGCAGATGACGGGCTTCCACACCGCCGACGACCGGTCGCCGTACGAGCAGACCGTCCCGATCGACTCGACGTCGCCGTACTACAACGCCGACTACGGGATGATCTCGACGACCACCGCGTACCTCGACCCGGACCAGACCGACTGGGCCGGGACGGGGGCGCCGTACCAGCCGAAGACGGGCGAGTCGGTCCAGTACGTCCAGACCGACCCGTCCACCACGCTGTACGACGTCTACGCCGGCCGCGTGCCGATGAAGACGTTCGTCGCGGGGCTGACCCTCGCCCAGCTCGCGGCCATCAACGAGGGTGGCCAGCGCGGTGGCAGCACGCTCAAGGCGGTGGGCGCCGCGGGCTACACCACCTCGACGCTCGAGTCGCTCGGCATCCCGGGCATGACCCTGTCCGACGGCCCTGCGGGCCTGCGGATCACCCAGGTGATCCAGGGCGACCCCGTCCTGTACCAGTACGCGACGGCGTGGCCCATCGGCACGCTGCTCGCGCAGACCTGGAACACGGGACTCGTCGAGCAGGTCGGGACGGCCATCGGCGGTGAGGAGCTCGAGTTCGGCGCCACGCTGTGGCTCGCGCCGGGCATGAACCTGCACCGCGACCCGCTCAACGGCCGCAACTTCGAGTACTTCTCGGAGGACCCGCTCGTCGCCGGCATGAGCGCCGCGTCGGAGACGAAGGGCGTGCAGTCCAACCCGGGTGTCGGGGTGACGCTCAAGCACTTCGCCGCGAACAACCAGGAGTCGGCCCGCACGTCGAGCAACTCCGTGATCGGCGAGCGTGCCCTGCGAGAGCTCTACCTCAAGGGGTTCGAGATCGCCGTCAAGAGCGCCCAGCCCATGGCCGTCATGTCGTCCTACAACCGGCTCAACGGCCCCTACACCGCCGAGTCGTACGACCTGCTCACCGACATCCTGCGCGGGGAGTGGGGCTTCAAGGGTCTCGTCATGACCGACTGGGGCGGCGTGCGCGCAGGCGCCGTCGACGTCCAGTACGCCGGCAACGACCTCATCACGCCGGGGAACAACACCGGCGAGATCGTCAACGCGCCAGCCATGCGCCTCGGCGACCTGCAGCGCAACGCGGCCCGCATCCTGAACGTCGTGATGCAGTCCGCACCGTTCGGCGAGCTCGCCCAGCTTCAGGGCGTGCACGGCGTGCAGATCCGCTCCTACACGGGGCAGTTCCACAACCTGCCGACGTACGTCGTCGGGTCGAGCGACCCCGTGCAGCCGCCGACGGCGGGCGGAAAGGGCTGATCCGGAGCCTCGACCGCTGACAGGGCGGGGCACGCAGGGCCTCTCGCGTGCCCCGCCCGCACGCGCCCGGTCGCCGCGCGGGGCCGGGCGCGGCACTCTGTGCTCGTCCCGTCGATCAGCACAGCGAGGTGCGCCATGGCCAAGATCCTCATCCTCACCGGCGACGCAGCCGAGACGCTCGAGGTGATGTACCCGTACGCCCGGCTCCAGGAGGCCGGATACGAGGTCCACATCGCGGCACCCGAGAAGAAGCGCCTGCAGTTCGTCGTGCACGACTTCGTCGACACGTTCGACACCTACACCGAGAAGCTCGGCCACACGTGGCAGGCCGACATCGCGTTCCGCGATGTCGACCCCGACGACTACGTGGCCGCCGTCGTTCCCGGTGGTCGCGCGCCCGAGTACATCCGCAACGACCCCGACGCGCAGCGCATCGTCAGGGCGTTCTTCGAGCGCGACGCGCCCGTCGCCGCGCTGTGCCACGGCCCGCTCCTGCTCGCCGCCTCAGGCGTGCTCTCGGGCCGGACGACGTCGGCGTACCCGCAGCTCGCGATCGACGTCGAGACCGCGGGCGGCACGTTCCGGGACGGGGGCGACGTCGTCGACGGCAACCTCGTCTCCGGACGCGCCTGGCCCGACAACGGCGCCTGGATGAAGGCCTTCCTCCAGGTGCTCGACGCGCGGGGCGTCCGGCCGGAGGGCTGAGGCGTCACACCGCCGCGACCGACTCCCGCAGCCACTCGTCGAACGTCTGCGTGCCGAGCCGGGCGCCGGGCCCGGGCAGCAGCGTGCCGTCGCGCAGGGCACGGCCGTACGCACCCGGGAACGGGAACGCGACGACCCTGCGGGGCGTGCCGGTCGCGGCGAGGTACTTGCGCGCCAGGTCGGCGAACTGCTCCTCGCGCGGCCCGGCGAGGTCGGCGACGAGGCCGCTCGGCCCCGCCTCGGCGAGCGCCACGAGCGCGGCGCCGACCTCGGCGGTGCTGACCGGCTGCATCCGGACGGCGGGCGCGAACTGCAGCGAGCCGATCCGGCCGGACCTCAGCAACTGCGGCACGAAGTCGTGGAACTGGCTCGCGCGCAGCAAAGACCAGCCTCTGTGCTGGGCCATGACCAGGCGCTCCTGCGCGGCCTTGCCGGCGTAGTAGGACTGCGGGGCCGCGGCCGCGCCGATGATCGACAGCACCACGTGGTGCCCGACTCCGGCCTCCCGCTCCGCGGTGAGGAGGTTGTGGGTCGCCGCCTCGAAGAACACCGTGGAGGCCTTGGCTGACGCCGTCATGGTGTTCGCGACGTCGACGACGGCGTCCGCCCCGCGCAGCGCGTCCGCCAGGCCTGCTCCGGTGACGACGTCGACGCCGCGTGAACGTGCCAGGACGACGGTCTCGTGCCCGGCCGACTCGGCGGCCGCCACGACCTGCCGTCCGACGGCGCCGGTCCCGCCGGCAACGGCGATCTTCATCGCGTCATCCCCGCCTTGGTGTGGGTGCTCATGCCTGGTCGACCGCGCAGCGAGGAGCGACGTGACAGAGGGACCCGGCGTCACCCCATCCCGACGACCGCGTCCGCGTCGAACCGGACCAGGTGCCCCGCGATCGCCATCGGGACGCTGCCGCCGACGGTCGCACGCCACTCACGCGCCCCGGTCGTGAGGTCGATCGCCGTCCACCGGCGGTCGATGGTGCTGTCGGGGCTGCGGCCGTCGTCGTCGAGCGCCTCGACGAGCACCGCACGGCGGCCGTCCGTGTACACGGCCACGATCCCGCTCAGTCCGAGCGGGCCGCCTGACTGCGTGCCGACGGGGTTCCAGGGCACGGTGCGCCACCGCTGCGCCCCGGTGCTGGGGTCGAGGGCGGTGAGGTCGCTCCCGGTCGACATCACGAGCTCGTCCGCGCCCCGCACCAGGAGCTGTGCGGCCGGCCGCGGGTCGGTCCAGCGTCGCGCGGTGGTGACCGGGTCGTACACGGACGTGCCCGCGGTGCCGATCGTCATCAGCACGTCGTCCTCCGACCCGTCCGTGGACCGCGGCAGGACGACGGTCCCGGCGACCTCGCCAGCGGCCAGCCCGCCCGGCCGGAAGACGTGGACGACGGGCTCCCCGCCCGGCTTCGCGCTCCACGTCGTGCTCACGCCGCCGTCGGCCCCGATCCTCACCGAGGCGGTGGTGCCCGCCGACGCGTCCTCGACGGCATAGGCGCCGCCCCCGAGCGGCCGGACCGGGGAGGCCATGCCCTGGTCGACCGGGTCCACCGTCGCCCGCGCGGCCAGCACCGCACCCGTGCCGAGGTCGAAGGTCACCTCCACGCCGCAGGTGGAGTACCACGCGATGGCGCCGCTGCGGTCGTACATCGCGCTGACACCTGCTGGATCTCCGGCGGCGACGACCGCGGCGCTGCCGGGGAAGGCGCCGTCCGGGATGCACTCGGGCCCGAGCGCCGCCCCCGCCGGGAACGTCGACCCGGGGACCGTCGTGGTCCAGAGCGCCGCACCCGTCGCGGCGTCCTCGAGCCGGATGCGCCGGTCGTGCACGACGAGCGGGCTCGCGAGGACCGGCGAGATGGAGCCGTCGGGCGACGGCGCAGCGTCGCCGTCGCGGACCTGCGGCGCCTGGTCCGGTCCCCCGACCACGTCGACAAGGACCAGCGTGCCGCCCGGTCCCACGGCGAGGAACGCCGCCGCCGCGCTGTCCTCGATCGCACGCTTCGCGCGGATGCGCCCGCCAGGCCCGACGACGACGACGCCGTCACGCTGCTCGCCCGTCAGGCAGGCGATCTCGTCGACGTCCTCGACGCTCGGCCGGTCGGCTGTGAAGAGCGGTCCAGAGAGGAAGAACCCGCCCGCGCCGCCGTCGCCGCAGTCGACCGCTCCGGACAGGTGGACGGACCAGCCGGCCTTGCCCGTGCGCGGATCGAGGGCGTGCAGAGTCACGCCGTCGGACGGGTCGCTGCCCTGGCTCTCCACCACGAGCAGCCCGTCCAGCACCGCCAGCGGATGCGGCGCGACGACGGGCGTGGACCAGAGCTCCCTGGGCGGATGGCCCAGGCCGACGGCCCCGCCCGTGGCGGACCCGAGACGCTCCAGCAGCAGGGAGTCGGCGGCGGAGCGGTACGACGCCGTCGCCGCGAGCGCCGCCACCAGCAGGACGGCGAGGGTCCCGGACGCGGCGACGAGCCGACGACGTCGCCGCGCCTCGGTGGAGCCGGGGCGCGGTGACGCGAGACGGCGGACGGCCTGGTGCTCGGCCGCGCCGGGCGCCGGCGGCCGGTCGGAGAACACCGCGGACGGATGGGTCGCCGGCAGGGCGAGGCGGTCCGTGCCGGGCGCGGTCTCGTCGTCCGGCTCGAGGTCGAACTCGACGGTCCTGCCGGTGTCTCGTCGTCGGGCCACACGAGCAACGTAGCGCCTCCGACGCCGTTCGGTCGGAGACGCGGCCTGCGCAAACACGGCCTCGCGCCACGCCGACGCGGTCCCCGGCAGGGCCGCCCGAGGCCGCTACGTTCGGGCGCGGGTCGGTGGGACCCACCACACAGCAGAAGAGGGACTCCCCCATGCCGACGCGCGGCCGCCAGCGCACCAAGAGCACGCTCTATCTCCTCGTGGCCGCGCTGGTCCTGCTGGCCCTCTGGTGGGGCTGGACCGACGCGTCGTCCACGAGCGCGCACGCGGAGCCCGCATTGCCGTCGGACGGTCCGGCCGCGGCCTCGCCGGCCGGCACGGCGGCCCCGGGGTCCGCCGCCCTGCGCGAGGTCCGCTCCCCCAAGGCGGTCGCCGACGACATCGCACTCCAGCCCGAGCAGTGCCACGTGCGCGTCCTCGATGCCGCGACCGGCCTCGAGCTTCCGGACGCCACCTGCACCCCCGGAGCGGTGGACCCGGCCGTCACCCAGGCCAACCTGGACGAGACGATCTGCACGTCCGGGTACACCTCGACCGTCCGGCCGTCGTCGTCGAGCACCGGCAGGTTCAAGAGCGAGTCGCTCGCCGACTACGGGCTGGCCGCCAGCAAGACCACCGAGTACGACCACCTGGTCTCCCTGGAGCTCGGCGGCGCGAACAGCGTCTCCAACCTGTGGCCCGAGCCCAACCGGGCCACCGCCACCGGCACCACCAACCCCAAGGACGCCGTCGAGAACCGCCTCCACAAGGCCGTCTGCGCCCGGCAGGTGACGCTGGCGGCCGCCCAGCACGCGATCGCCACCAACTGGACCACCGCCGAGCAGGTGCTGGACCTCACGAAGTAGGACGCACGCGCCCGAAGAGAGTCACCTTCACCGTGACCAGCAACGACGACGCGCACGGCGGGCTTGAACCCCCGCCCCTTCGGTGGAAGTCTCGGCGGCACTCGGTGACCTGGTGGAGGCGAAGTGGCAAACGAACGGCTGCGCGCGGCGATCAGGACTGCCGGGTACTCCGCCCACGAGCTCGCGGTGGCCGTCGGCGCCGACCCGCGGGCCGTGGAGCGCTGGATCGACCTCGGTGTGGAGCCGGTCCCGTCCCTCCGCAGGGAGGTTGCGCTCCTCCTGAGGCGGCCGGAGGACGAGCTGTGGCCCCGGCGCGGCTCGCGCCTCGACCCGAACGGGCCGTACCAGCCGCGGGCCGTCGGCCGGGCCGCCGCGACCTTGGTCCCTGGGTGGTTGCTCACGCTGGGCGGGCTGGTGCTCGTGTGGGTCGGCGTCGCGGTCCAGGCGAGCTTCAGCGCTAGCAACGACGAGACGGGGCTGTCGGGCGACGCGGTCGCGGCCTGGTTGTTCGGCGGAGTGGCTCTTGTCGCCGGGGCAGGCTTCCTGCTCGTCACCACGTACAGGTACGTCGCGCAGCGCGACGAGGAGTACACCATGGCGGTCGACAGGCACACGCGCCCGAGCACCTAGCGCTGCAGCGAACCCGTGCTCAGCCGGCCGCGCCGATCGCCGTCGCCTCGGGCACCTCGACGAGCCGGCCCGTCGCCACGTCGTACACGTACCCGTAGACGGGGATCCGCGCCGGGACGAGGGGGTGCTCCCTGATGCGGCGCACGTCGTCGACGACGGCGCCCGCGCGGTCGGAGATGGTGAGCCAGTCGATGTAGCGCGCCTCCGCGGAGCCGGGCCCGGCGCCCACGTCGCGGAACCCGTCGGGCCCCAGCTCCGCGGTGTCCAGGCTGGAGGCCAGCAGGTCGCGCATGACGTCGTCGGTGAAGAACTCCATACCGCAGTTGGTGTGGTGGACGACGAACCACGCGCGCGTGCCGAGCAGCTTGTAGGAGATGACCAGCGAGCGGATCGCGTCGTCCGACGCGCGGCCGCCCGCGTTGCGGATGACGTGCGCGTCGCCCTCGGCCAGGCCGGCATACTTCGCCGGGTCCAGGCGTGCGTCCATGCAGGTGAGGATGGCGAACCCGCGGGCGGGCGGGAGCGCGAGCGAGCCCTTGTCGCCGAAGCCGGCAGCGTAGGCGGAGTTGGCAGCGAGGACCTCGTCGAGCACGGACATGGGCGCACCTCCGGCGAAACGGCTGGGACAGACGGCCGGGGCGCCGGCGCCTGTGCGCACACGGTAGGCACGGCACCGTCGCGCCGGCGAGCGGGCACGAAAGACACCCGGCTGACACGTATCAGCAGACCGGTCTCCGCGTCCCTCCAACCCATCGAAGAGGAGGGGTTGCGATGTCGAACAAGAAGCTGCCCACCGAGCTGACCGCTCAGCTCCTCGAGGACGGCTGGACGCCCACAAAGATCGTCACGTTCCTGAGGGACCACCTGAACATCGAGGTCACCGCCAACTCGATCAGCCAGTTCCGGCGCCGGCACACCCACATCGCGCCGGCCCACGACTCGCAGCGAAGGCTGCCCTGGAAGATCGACCGGCTGCACCAGAACTCGGTCTACCGTCATGCCATCCTCGCGTGGCACCAACGGGAGCACGACCACCCGCTCTCGGCCGAACGCGCCCGCAACCTCATGGCCGTGGAGACCCGGCTCAAAGAGGCCGGCAAGGTGATCGACTACGGGCCTGTCATCGGGTTCTTCGTCGTGCCGGCTCGGGACGGGATCGACCTCGGGATCGTCCGCGAGCCCTCCGGAAGGCCGCGGCCTGCGACGCGAGGGCCTTACGCGCTGCGTGCCGCGGTGCGGGCCTGACCTTCTCAGGCGGGCTCGACGGTCAGAACCGTGTCCACGCCCGTGCTGTCCACGTGTGGCGGGTCGATCATCACGCACGGAAACCCGGGAGCGTCTGCGCCAGCCACTCGAGCGCCGGTGAGACGAACCGCCCGAAGACGAGGTTGCTGTGACCGCCCTGGGGGACGACCAACGACGTGACGTCGAGCGGGCTCGCGGCAGCGCCGAGGAACGGGCCGGTGGTCCCCCACGACTCTGCGTCGCCGCGGGACGTCATCACCCACACCGCGACGGGGGGCGGGTCGTCCTTCGCCATGCGGACGAGGTCGAACCCCACCTTCGCCGCCGGGCTGAGCGGGTCGTACGTCGGGCTGAAGTCCGGCCGGAAGTAGCCCTCGAACACGACAGCGGCGCCGTAGACGTCCGGATGGCGCATCGAGAGCGCCGCGGCACACCATCCCCCGTACGAGTAGCCGAGGGTCGCCCACGCCATCCGCTCGGTCTGCACGCGGAAGTGGTGGACCGTCCAGGCCGGTACGACGGACGCCAGCCACGACTCCACCTGAGGCTGCCCGGGACGGCCGTCGACGCACTCCGTGTCCAGCTTCGCGGGCATGTCGATCGTCGGGATGACGAAGATGGACGGGGCGAGCCGGTGCTCGGCCGTGAGCTGGTCCGCCGTGCTGAGGAAGTTGAGCACCCTGAACGAGTCGGGGACTCCGGGATACCCGTGGAGACCTTCGATCACCGGGTAGGTGTGCGGCGAGGCGGGGTCGTACCCCTGCGGGAGGTAGACCAGCACCGGGATCCTCGCCCCTGAGGAGGGGTCGGCGACGTCGTACCTCTGCAGGCGGGTGTGAGGATCGGGCAGCGGCGGGAGTGTTGCCGGTGCCACGACGTGCGCGAGCCCGGGGCCGGGAGTGGGCCTCGTGGCGAGGTCTGCGATCGAGCCACCGTAGTGGGACTGCACGGCGGGGGCGCCCTGACCGAACAGGTCCGGCCAGGTAGGGTAGAAGAGGTACCGGTCGTTGAGGATCACGCCGAGCAGCGCGACGACCGCGACGATGAGCGACAGCACCTGCGCACCGCGGGCGAGCATGCCGTGGGCACGCCGCGTCGAGCGCGGCCAACCCACGACCAGGAGTGCACCGGCGACGACAGCGACGAGCGCGACGACGATCAGGAACAGCGGCCCGGTGAGAGCCATCGGTGTCACCCTCCCGAAGAGTCGGAGACCTGGGCCGATACGTCACCCCAGGTCTCCCATGGTGAGGCCAAGGGGACTCGAACCGCTAACCCCTTCAGGAACCGCTCGGCCTGCGGCCCTCCTTCCTCAGTCGGCGGCTGTAGCCTGCGCCCCGTG
>WRHK01000095.1 GCA_009783295.1 Promicromonosporaceae bacterium | reverse complement strand
GTCGCGGAACAGGAACCCGATGATGCCCACGGGGATCGACCCGACGATCACCACCCACGCCATGCGGTAGTCCTGCCCGCGCTCCCGGCCGTTCGCCAGGCCCTGCACCCAGGCGGCGACGAGCCGGACGATATCGTGCCAGAAGTACACGAGCACCGCGGCGATGGCCCCGACCTGGATGATCGCCGTGAAGGCGGTGACGCCGGCGTCGTTGATCCTCAGCCCGAGGAGCTTCTCGACGATGGTCAGGTGGCCGGTCGAGGAGACCGGGAGGAACTCGGTGACGCCCTCGACGATGCCGAGCAGGATCGCAGACCACAGGTTCATGGGCTGGAGGGTCTCACGCCGCCGTCAGAGCGCGCTGACGCGCCCGCGCCCGTCCCGCGCCCTGCGGTCTCGTCACCGGGCGGCCGTGAACGCCGTCGTGCGCGTGCCCGGCTGGTACGGGCACAGCGGGTCGGTCTCGAGCGGGTCACCTGTCCACGCGTAGGCGCGCGCCCGGGAGCCGCCGCACCAGTCGTGGTACTCGCACCGGCCGCAGCGGCCCCCGAACCCGTCCGGGCGGCGCAGCGCCCGCATTGTGGGGTGGTCGCGGTAGACGTCGACGAGCGACTGCTCCTTCACGTTGCCCAGCGGCAGCGGCAGGAAGCCCGACGGCGTCACGTCGCCGCGGTAGGTGATGAACACGATGCCGTTGCCGTCGCGCACCCCGAACGCCCGCGACGTGGGCAGCGCCTCGATCTCCGCGCGCGACATGCCCGCCCTATCCATGCCGGCGGCCGCGATGCGGCGGTAGTGCGTGGCCTCGGTGGTGCGCACCCGGAACGGCGCGTCGCGGCCCGTCCGGCCCAGCCAGCGCATGAGCCGCTCGGCGTCGCCCGGGGAAGGCTCGCGCAGCTGGGCGCCGCGGCCCGTGCTGATGAGGAAGAACAGGCTCCACGTCTGGAGCGTGCGCGTGCGCAGCAGCTCGTACACCGCGGGGATGTCGGGCAGCGTGTCGGCCGTGACCAGGGTGTTGACCTGCACAGGGATGCCGACGTCGGCGGCGTCGTCGAGCGCCTGCATGGTCGCCTCGAAGGTGCCCGGCACCTGCCGCACCTCGTCGTGCAGCGCCGACGTCGACCCGTCGAGGCTCACCGAGACCACCTGCACGCCCCGGGCCTTGAGGTCGGCGAGGCGCTCGCGGCTGAGCAGCGGTGTGACCGCGGGCGCGAGGGACACGCCGATGCCGCGCGCCGCGGCCTCGTCGAGCAGCACGTCCAGGTCCGCGCGCAGCAGCGGGTCGCCGCCGGTCATGACGACGTGCGGGTACGGGGCGCCGAACGCCGTGACCTGGTCGAGGACGGCGACCGCCTGCTC
Source organism: Promicromonosporaceae bacterium (assembly GCA_009783295.1). Classification (GTDB taxonomy): domain Bacteria; phylum Actinomycetota; class Actinomycetes; order Actinomycetales; family Cellulomonadaceae; genus Xylanimonas. Next base: position 8,505 of record WRHK01000095.1, on the reverse strand, counting down.
GGTGGTGAGCTCGCCGGTAAGCGGGTCGCGGACGGCCTCCGCCCGGCAGTGCCGGCACGCCAGCGCGCACGCGACGGTGAGCTCCCAGTAGACGAGCATGGGCGCGCGCTGGAACACGAAGTCCTCGTGCGTGACGGCGCCGACCCCGGTGGCGGTGCGCGGGCGGTCGGGGGAGAGGGGCATGGTGCGGGCTCCTGGGGCGGGCTGGTGGGCGGGACAGGCCCGCCTGCTGTCACCCGCCAAGGGTGCGCCGCCCGCGAGGGCGTTCAGGGCCTGCCGGGCATCCGCGGCCCGAAGGTCCCCGGTCTTGATGACGTTTGGCCCCGATGTGTGGTGAAGTCGATCACGCGTCGGTGTGTTCTCCCTGGTCGGAGGACGAAGACGGCCGCGAGGCCGGGGCGCTGGGCCCCGGGCTCGCGGCCGGTGGTGCGGCGGTTCAGCGCCGGTGCGAGGCGGCGGCGATGCCGGGCAGCACCTGCGTGCCCTCGGTCTTGACGGCGGTCAGGGCGGAGGGGTTCAGGCCGAGCACCGACAGGATCGTCGGGGCCACCTGCGTGGTCTCGACGGGCGCCCGGTGGACGCCGGCCTTGATGCCGGGGCCGTCGACCAGCATGAGCACGTGGCGGTCGCCGGTGTTCATGCCACCGTGCTCGGCGAGCTTGGTGGGGCCGGAGTAGACGACGCCCTCCTGGACCTCGCCGAACACGTCCGGGTGGTTCCCGTCGGTGGCCGGGACGCCGAAGAAGCGCGCGGCGTCCTTGCCGGCCCAGATCCGGGCGAGGCCCGAGTGCTGGACGGTGACGGGGTTGCCGTGCGCGTCGAGCCCGGCGGCGGTGTGGCCCCACAGGTAGGCCTTGACGAAGTCGGCGGCGGCCTGGGAGGTGTCGGACAGGTACGACTGCCACAGGTCGTCGTCGGTGCCGGCGACGATCAGCTTGGCGTTGTCGGGGTGCGTCTGCGCCCAGGCGGCGTTGATCGCGTCGACGATCGGGCCGTCCTTGACCGTGACGAGCTCGTTCGGGTCCTGCGGCGACTGGCCGTGCTTGGCGGTGACGATGATGGTGGTCGAGCCGGTCAGGCCGGCCTGGTGGATGGTGGCGACCATGCGGCCGAGCTGGGCGTCGACGTAGTCGAGGGCGCTCGACAGCACGGGCCCGGGCACGAGCCTGCCGCCGACCCACTGGTAGCCGCCCGCCTGCGGGGCGCTCGTGGTGTAGCTGCCGTCCTTGGCCGGGCCGAGCAGCGTCGTGGGGGTCGACGTGATCTTCTGGGCGACGGACACGGTCTGGAAGTTCATGCCGAAGACGGCGGGGGTGCCCACGTTCGCCTTGCCCGCGTGGTCGAGGCCGTCGATCTCGTTGAGCACGGCCTGGACCTTGTAGCCGTCGTACTGCTTGGTGGCGGCGTCGATGTGGGCCCAGTCGTCGTCCTGCGGGTAGGGGACGCCGTTGGGCATGACGGCCTGCGAGTCGATCTCCGGGGAGAACAGGTCGTCGATGCTCTGGCCGCCCGAGCCCGGGCCGTTGAACGAGGCGTAGACCTCGTGCTTGTCGGACCACGCGGTGCGCAGACCCGCGGCGTGGACCACCTGGAAGATCGTGTTGTCGCCCAGGTAGTCCCACGGGGTGATCGGCTGGCAGGTCTTGGGGTCCACCGGGAACGTGGCCGGGTTCAGCGACGTCTTGGGGTCGAACTTCAGGTTCATGATCGCCGACGGGTCCGTGTCGACGCCCTGCGGGTAGATCGACCCGTCCTCGTCGAAGGACGGGAACGCGCCGCTGGTGGGGTCGAGGAAGTCGGGGACCTGCGGCAGCGCGTCGTCGGGCGAGTCGTAGACGACGTCACCGCCGGTCGCGGGCTGGCCCGGCGTGCAGGCGGCGCCCGGCTCGTCGACCGCGTGGCTGTACTCGACGTCGTAGTAGACGCCCGTCGTCCTCGGGTTGCCGCCGGTCATGAGCGCGGTGCCGCCCGGGTCGGAGTCGGACGGGTTGGATGTCTCCGCGTCGGTGTACTCGCTGCCGCCGTGCGTGAGCCGGGCGAGCGTCGAGCCGGGGTGCTTCGCCACGTACCAGTCGAGGTCGCTCTGGTGCATGCCGTCGACCGAGACCAGCAGCACGTGCTGCGACCGCCCCGGCGCGGCCGGGTGCGCGGCAGCCGACGCGCTGCTCGCCCCCGCGGTGCCCGCGAGGGCGGCGGCGGCCAGCGCCGCGATGCCCGTCGCGGCGAACGCCGTGCGGGCGCTTCCCTTGTTCGTCATCGGGTTCCTCCGTCATCGGCGCAGGTGATGGCGCGCTCGGTGGCGCCTTCGAGTCACGTGCGCACCCCGAAGGTGACGACCGGACGTGAACCTGGCGCGACGGCGGGATGACGGCTCGGCGAACAGTTGAACGCCGGGTTTCCGGCTTCCCAGCGGGCGTGGGGCCAGGTGCCGGGCTGCCGTCGACGCGCGCTCAGCCCGCCCGGAGGATCCGCCGTCGTCGCTCCGCGGCCAGCACCGCGGCGGCGCTCAGCACCAGCAGCAGGGCCCCGGTCGGCACCATGAACGGCCCGTGCGGGCCCCGCCCGGCGGACGCGAGCCAGAACATGCCGCCGATCGCGGCGAGGTAGGCACCCAGCACGACGCGCATCGACGGGGCGGCCGCCGCGGTCTTGGGCCGGGCGGCGTTGCGCGCCAGGATCCTGGCCTCGAGCCGGCCCACGGTTGCAAGGAGCACCGCCATCACCACGCCCAGGGTCGCGAGCCACGGCACGCGGCCCCACCACCAGGCGGCGGTGCCGACGTCGGCCGACGGCAGCCAGCCCACGGCGTCGAGCAGCAGCGCGCCCACGAACGCGGCGACCATGTGCCACAGGAACAGCGTGAGCGCCACGCCGTTGACGGCGATGACGGCCGTCCAGGGCCGCCGCCGGGCCAGCCACCGCTTGGCGGGGCCGGCCACGAGCACCGCCACCGCGAGCTGCGCGGCCGCGAGGGCCATGAGGGCCAGCGACGGCGGCGACGGGTTCTGCATGGCGGCGCCCGGCACGGACACCATCGACACGGGGTAGGGGCCCACGCTCGTCAGCAGCACGAGTGCGGTCACGGAGCCCGCCAGCAGCAGCGCCGCGCGCCGCACGGTGAGCCGCAAGGAGCCGTCCTGCCACGCGAACCCGACCTGGTGGATGGCCAGCCACCCGGCCGCGGAGCTCGCCGCGGCCGTGAGCTCGACACCCGTGCTCAGCCGCAGCACGTCACCCACCACCACGACCGCCAGCAGCACGCTCGGCACCCAGAGCCCGAACCGCCGGTGCAGGCCCAGCATCGCGGGGGTCAGCGCGATGACGCCCAGGTACACCACCAGGAACCACAGCGGGAGCACGATGACGGCCACGGCGTCGGCGAGGAAGTCGATGGGCAGCCCGGCCCAGCGGCCCAGCAGGGCGCCCGTCGCCGTCGTGACCAGCAGCACCGCCATCGGCGGGAACACCCGGCTGCTGCGGTCGAGCAGCCAGCGCGCGGCGTCGCCGCCGCGGTCCCGGTGCCGGGTCCACGAGATCGCGTTGGCGTACCCGCCCACCAGGAAGAACAGCGGCATCACCTGGAACAGCCACGTCAGGTGGTGCAGGTCGCCGAGCTGCGGGAGCGCCGTGTAGCCGACGAGGCGGCCGGCCGGGGTGCGCTCCACCGTCATGAGCAGCCAGTGGCCCAGCACGACGGCGCAGATCGCGATCGCCCGCAGCGCGTCGACATGACGGCGCCGGGTGGTCGGCGTGCGGGTCGCCAGCTCCTGCACTGTCGCCATGGTGCTCCTTCGTCGCCCGGGTCCCCGCCCACAGGGCGGTAGTCGAGCATGACGAACGGCGGCCCCGCCCTCCCCGCGTCTGGCGCGGAGAGGGCAGGGCCGGTGGCGGGAAGCGTGCGATATGGCCGTCGGTGCAGGTCGGCGGAGACGCTGATGCGCGCCCGGCCGGTCAGTGCGACCGGGTCACGTGGGTGCAGATGCAGACCTTGTTGCCCTGCGCATCGGCGAGCACGACGAACCGAGGCTTGTTGGCCTCCGAGACGATCCGGCCCCCGGCGGCCAGCCCGGCGTCGATGCGCCGCTCCGCCTCCTCCGGCGGCACCCGGACGTCGATGTGGAACCGCTGGCGCGGCTCGTCGTGCGGGTCGGTCTGCTGGAACCAGAGGGTGGGGGTGACGCCGTTCGGGTCGACGATCTCGTCGTCCTCGGCGCCGTCCTTCATGGCCAGGACGGCCTTCCAGAAGTCCTTGATCGCGTGGCGGTCGGCGGTGTCGAGCCCGATCTCGATGCGCTCGACCGACGCCGGGTCGGACGCCGCGCCGAGATCGGCGGCGAAGTCGCTGATGCGGCGGGCGAGGTCGACGTCGCGCTGCGTCTTGCCGCCGACGTCGTGGCTGGTCAGCAGCACGTGCACCCACAGGTAGGTGAGCGTGACGTCGGGGTGGTGGCCGGCCTCCTCGGCGGCGGCTCCGATCCGCTCGACCAGGCGCAGCCCGGTGGCGAAGTCCCCGGTGCGGAACCTCGCCTCCAGGGCGCCGTACATCGACCGCCAGTCCGGCAGGCCCATCTCCGTGATCTGGTCACCGCTGAGGAGCGTGCGAGGGTCCATGTCTCTCACTCTGCCACCGGTGCCGCCGGGCGGTGCGGTCGGCGGATGCGGCTCGCGGCGACCAGCCCGGCACCGATGGCGCCGAGGACGACGGGCCACCTGTTCTCGCCCGGGCGGGAGGCCTCGACGGGGTCGACCGCCAGGGCGGCGGCGGCGCCCGGCGCAGGCGAGGGCCGCAGGCGGCTGACCACCTCCGCGAACCCGCGGTCGTAGGCCAAGGCCCGCCAGTACACGTCGTGGCCCGGGGCCCGGAACAGGTAGGACCCGCGGTCGACCTCCTCCGCGCCGCGGTCGACGTCGCTCGGGCCGTAGCCGTCGACGGGGAAGCCGAGCACGTCGGTGCGCCGCCACAGGTTGACCCAGGCCGGGGCTGCGGCGGCGTCGGTCAGCACGGTGGAGAGCGAGACGGCGGCGGGGGCCTGGGGGCCGGGGTGCTCGACCTGCCGAGCCCACGGGTCACCCCGCCACGCCGGCCCGGTGCACCGGGCCGTGCCGAGCGTCTCCGGCCCGAACAGGGACGGGAAGAACCGCCCGAAGTACGCCCGCACCTGCGACCCGTAGGTGAGCAGCCCCACCAGGCCGTCGCCCGTGGTGGGCCCGGCTCCGGTCTCCGGGACGACGTCGCCCTCACGGAGCGGGTCGTGCACGGTCGCTGGGACTTCGTACTCCGGGACCGGGTTGCCCGCGCGGATCAGCACCGCGCCGACGGCGAGCGTGCAGCCCATCGAGTGGGCCGACAGCACCACGCGACGGCGGGCGGCCACGTCCGCGCGCTGGGCGCGCTCGGCGGCCGTGCTCCCGGGCAGGTCGGTGCCGTGCAGCCAGGCGTCGACGCGGCCCCGGATCTCGGGCACGGCCCGCTCGGCATAGCTCGCCGGGCCGAGCGGGTGGGCGCTGCGGGGCAGGAAGCACATGAGGTCCCACAGGACGTCGACCGCCAGGGTGAGCCGCGTCGTCGTGCCGTTGACGGCGCTGGCGAGCATCGCGGCGACGATCACCGTGACCGACGGGCCGGCGACGCGCATCAGCACCTGCGAGGCGGCCGGAGGCAGCACGATGCCCGCGACCGACTCGTGGTCCAGGCCGATGAGCACGGCCGCGAGCAGTGCGACCAGGCAGGCCACGGCCGCCGCGTTGACCGCCAGCTCGCCGCGCTGGGCCAGTGCCGCGGCCTGCCGGTCGCGCTGGACCCGCTGGGCCAGGGCGTTGACGCCGTCGCCGGGGCGGTCGCCGTCGGGGCGCCGGTCGTCCAGGCGCCGCGCCGTCGCGCCGTGCCGGGCCGTCTTCCAGTCGCCGACGCCCACGTCGAGGTACGCCCATCCGGTGGGGCCGACCAGGTCGCCCCGGGTGCCGTGGGCCCCCGGGATCCAGGGCGGGTTCTTGGTGAGGCTCTGCCGGATCGCGGGCATGGCGATCGCGAGCTGCACCAGCACGCCCAGCACGATCAGGAAGGACACGGCCGCGAACTCCAGGAACGCGGACGGCACCTCGGGAGGCGCGCCGCCCGGGCGCGTGAGCAGCGACCGTGCGCCCAGCACGCCGAGGCTCGAGTACGCCGACCCGACGCCTGTGGCGAGCAGCATGAAGATGCCGGGGCCCGACCCGTTCCACCCCTCGTACGGGTGGGTCCGGCGGATCCGCCGCACCACGGCGACGACGGCCGGCAGCGCGAGCACCAGCGTGGTGCCGACCAGGAGCAGCGTCCGCACCCGGGCGCCGGGGCGGGGGTCGGCGGCGGTCAGGCCCACCCAGGCGATGGTCGCCGTCGTCGTCATCGGGACCAGCGCCCACAGCAGCGGGGCCACGTTCCCGCGCGCGTGCCGCCAGACCAGGCCCGTCGAGGCGAGGCCGATGAGGGCCACGCCGAGGATCGACGGGGCCACGGTGATCCCGATGTACGTGGGGACTGGCTGCGGCGAGGGGAGGGGTCGCGCCGTGAACCACCGCGGCGCCGCCGAGACCACCGCGGCCAGCGCCCAGCTGAGGAAGCCGGCCGCGGCCACGGCGATGGTCGCGCGCGCCCGCCAGGCGGGCACGTCGACCTCGATGCCGTAGTCGTCGGTGCGCAGGCAGGTCAGCGTCGCGGCCGCGGCGATCACGACGCCCGCCGCGGTGAGCACGCCCGTCTGCACGGCCAGGCGCGTGGTGGTCCACGACAGCAGGGCCGCCACGAAGGCGAGGGCGGCGCCCAGGTGGGCCAGCAGCGTGAAGGTGCCGGACTCGCGCCGCGCCCAGAACCCGGCGCGGTAGAGCAGCGGACCCTGGGTGCCGACGCCGCCACGTGCGGCGCGGGCCGCGGAGACGCGCTGGTCGAACTGGGCCTGCGTGGCCCGCCCGGCGGCAACGAACGCCATGATGACCAGCACCGGGACGATCGACAGGAGCGCGGCGCGGCCGCCGTGGCCCATGTCGCCGAGGAACCCGGTGCCTGGCACCTCGCGGCACAGCGGGGACGCGCCGGCCGTCGCGGCGTAGCACTCCCCGCCGACCATGAGCACGGTGATGGTGGTGGCGGCCGAGACCATGAGCAGCGTGAGGGCCAGGCCGAAGAGCCGGGTCATGGCCGCCGTCGGCTCGGGCGCGCTGCCCTGGCCGGCCCGCTCCGCGGGGATGGGCGGCACCTGGCGGGCCCAGTAGGCGGCGTTCGTGATGCCGAACGGCACGACGCCGGCCCGCATCGCCCGGATCGTGGCGGCCCAGACGCGGGCGGCCGTCGTGCTGCCCGACGGGAGCACCGCCCGTGCCATGTGCCCCCAGCTGTAGGCCTCGCGCCGCACGTCCTCGGGGATGTGGTGCAGCTGGCCCGGCCGCAGCGCGCGGTCGCGGGCGTCGGCCGGCGCCGTCAGCTCCCAGAACGACCCGAACTTGTCGCCCTGCGTCATCTGGACGTCGTCCTTGGCGACGTCGAGCATCCCGTGCGGCGGGGAGTTTCCGATCCCGTGGATGCGCAGCTCGAGGACGGTCTGCCGCCGGGCGGTGTCCAGGTCCATGGCTACTCCTCCTGACGACGTCGGTGACGGCAGGGAGCGAACGGGTCACACAGAGAGGAGGGGCGCGGCGGCCGGTCGTGACCGGTGGGGGCTACGCGCCGTCGCCGAGCCGGGTCGCACGGACCCGGTCGCCGGTGCGGCGGCGGCGCAGGGCGACGGTCGCGAGGGCGCGGCCGAGGGGGTCGCTGCGAGCCCGCGGCGGGCGTAGGCGGCGGCAACGAAGGCCCGGAACTCCTGCTCGTGGCCGGTGGCGGGCAGGTGCCGGCCCACGAGCGCACACTGGGGCGCGCGGATCGTGCGTTCGTGCATGGGGGCTCCAGGGGACCGGGTTCTCGGGGCGTCGGCACGCTATGCGCTTTCACAGATCACTGATCAGCGAGCGCGTCATCAAAGCGCCGCCGGCCCGTGCGTGAGGTGCTCGGGCGGATCCCGGTGAGTGGTGACGCGGCGTCCGTGCTCGGTTCCTGGGCGGCGATGGCGCGTCGCGTGACCGCGCAGCACGCGATGGCGGATGCCGTGAGCGCTGCGCGCAGAGCCGTGGAGAGTGGCAGCGCAGCCCTGGATGTGCCCACACTGGCCCATGCCGATCCCCAAGATGCCCGTCGACCTGCAGTCCGGCGGCGTGCGCAGGACGGCGTACGACCTGTTGCTCGACGCGATCGTGCGCGGCGACCTGGCGCCGGGGGAGCGCCTCTACGACGAGGACCTCGAGGCCCGCTTCGGCACGACTCGCTCTGCGGTCCGCGCCGCGCTCGCGGAGCTGGAGTCCGAGTGGCTGGTCCGGATCGTGCCGCGCAAGGGCACGTTCGTCGCCGACCTCGACACCAGCCGCGGGGGGCAGGCGGTCGAGGGGGGGGGCGGGCTGGCGCGCAGCGCCCTGCGGGACGCGGGCGGGCGGCTCACC
>WRHK01000094.1 GCA_009783295.1 Promicromonosporaceae bacterium | reverse complement strand
CCGTGCCCACGGCCGCCCCCGAGCCCCGCCTCGCGGTGGGAGAGGTGCTGGCCACCGAGCCCGCCTCGGCGGGGCCGCTGACCGTCCTGAGCCGCCGCCTGCACCAGGGCCGCTGGCTGGTGAAGTTCGCCGAGGTGGCCGACCGCACCGCCGCCGAGGCGCTGCGCGGTGTCGAGCTGGTGGTCGACGCCGACGCGTCCGACGAGGACGACGCCTGGTACCCGCACGAGCTGCGCGGCCTGCGCGTCGAGCTGACCGACGGCACGGTCGTGGGCGAGGTCGTCACGCTCGAGCACCTGCCCGCGCACGACGCCCTGCTGATCAAGGAGACCGGCGGCGCGCGCACGCTGGTCCCGTTCGTCCGGGCCATCGTGCCGACGGTCGACGTCGCCGGCGGCCGCGTCGTGATCGACCCGCCGGGCGGCCTGCTCGCGTCGGACGCCGAGAACCTCGTGATCTCGGACGAGACGCGCGGGGACGACTCCGACGGGGAGGGCTGACGTGCGGATCGACGTCGTCACCGTCTTCCCCGACTACCTCGCCGCGCTCGACCTCTCCCTGATCGGCAAGGCGCGCCAGTCGGGGCTGCTCGACCTGCGCGTCCACGACCTGCGCGACTGGACCACCGACCGGCACCGCACGGTCGACGACACCCCGTTCGGCGGGGGAGCGGGCATGGTCATGCGACCCGACGTCTGGGGCTCTGCGCTTGATGCCGTGCTCGACGGCGATCCGGACGGCCACCTGGTGATCCCGACGCCGTCGGGCGAGGTGTTCACGCAGCGGCACGCCGAGTCGCTGGCCACCGAGGGGCACCTGGTCGTGGCGTGCGGGCGGTACGAGGGCATCGACGCCCGCGTGGCCGACCACTACCGCGCGGCCGGGCGCCGGGTCAGCGAGCTGTCGATCGGCGACTACGTGCTCAACGGCGGCGAGGTCGCGGCGCTCGTCATGATCGAGGCCGTCGGCCGGCTGCTGCCCGGCGTGGTCGGCAACCCGGAGTCGCTCGTCGAGGAGTCGCACGGGGCCGCGGGCCTGCTCGAGTACCCCGTGTTCACCAAGCCGCCCGTCTGGGACGGCCACGAGATCCCCGACGTGCTGCTGAGCGGGCACCACGCGAAGATCGCCCGCTGGCGGCGGGACCGGGCGCTCGAGCGCACCGCCGCGCGCCGCCCGGACATGATCGCCGCGCTCGACGTCGAGGACCTCGACAAGCACGACGTCGCCAAGCTCGCCGAGCTCGGCTGGCACGTGACGGACGGCACGATTCTGCGGATCCCGGGGGCTGTGGCAGACTAGTCCGTCGGTGCGTTCGCAGCCGGTGGCTGCGGTCATCGTGATTTCTCTGCCACAGGGGAGACGACGAACAGCACCTGCAACACCATCCACAGCATCGACCCGCGCGTCCCTGCGCGGGCCTTATTACGCCTGACCTGTGGCAGGCGGGGAGAACCAACATGCACAAGCTCGACATCGTCGACGCGGCGTCGCTGCGCTCCGACATCCCGGACTTCCGCGCCGGTGACACCGTCAAGGTCAACGTCAAGGTCGTCGAGGGCAACCGCTCGCGCGTCCAGGCGTTCCAGGGCGTCTGCATCGGTCGCTCGGGTGGCGGCATCCGCGAGACCTTCACCGTCCGCAAGATCAGCTTCGGCGTCGGCGTGGAGCGTACGTTCCCGCTGCACGCCCCGACGATCGACTCGCTCGAGCTCGTGACCCGCGGTGACGTGCGTCGCGCCAAGCTCTACTACCTGCGCTCGCTGCGCGGCAAGAAGGCGAAGATCAAGGAGAAGCGCGACAACACGGGTCGCTGATCACCTCAGCACCCGGGCTGCGGCCTCCACCGACGGGCGGTCCCTGCACACGCAGGGGCCGCCCGTCGGCGTTCGTGGCGGGGCGTTCCTGCACACGACGGGCGCAGGCTTCCGCGCCCACCTGCACACGGGGGATGGAAGGGTGGCATCCGTGACAGAATCCGTCCCCGTGACGTATGAGCAGCCCGACCCCGAGCCCATGCCCGACGCGGCGGGGCAGTCCCGGGCGGAGCGTTCCGAGTCGGAGGCCCGCTCCGAGCGGATCTCGCGACGCCGGCGCCGGAGCGCGGGTCTGGGCCTGCTGCGCGAGACCGCGATCATCGTGGTCAGCGCGCTGGTGCTCTCGTGGCTCATCAAGACGCTGCTGGTCCAGGCGTTCTTCATCCCGAGCGAGTCGATGGAGAACACGCTCGACATCGGCGACCGCGTGATGGTGTCCCGGCTGGTGCCGCGCGTGCTCGACCTGCACCGCGGCGACATCATCGTGTTCAAGGACCCGGACCACTGGCTCGGCGAGCAGACCAAGCCCGACTACGGGTCGGTCGGCAACATCGTCGCCAAGGGCCTCACCGCGGTCGGTCTGCTGCCGCAGGACTCGGGCGAGCACCTCATCAAGCGCGTCATCGGGCTCCCGGGCGACCACGTGACCTGCTGCAGCGCGGACGGCAAGGTCGAGGTGAACGGCAAGCCGATCACCGAGACGGGCTACCTCAAGCCCGGCTCGCTGCCCAGCGAGACACCTTTCGACGTCGTGGTGCCGAACGGCATGCTGTGGGTCATGGGCGACAACCGGCAGCAGTCCGCCGACTCGCGGGCCCACCTGGGCAGCCCGGGCGGCGGGTTCGTGCCCGAGAGCGACGTGGTGGGCACGGCGTTCGCGACCGTGTGGCCGTTCGACCGCCTGACGATCCATCGCAACCCCGGCTCCGTCTTCGCGAACGTGCCGGCACCATGACCACGGCGCCCCTGACCACCGGGGTGACGACGCCGCGCCGCCCCACCCCGCCGCGCCGCACGGCACCCACGGAGCGGAAGACTCCGACCCTGCGCACTGAGCGGGCCCTCGTGTCCTCCGGGGCGCGCCTCGTGGCCGGCATGGACGAGGTGGGCCGTGGGGCGCTGGCCGGTCCGGTGAGCGTCGGGGTCGTCGTCGTCGACGCCGCCACCCGGACCGCGCCCAAGGGCCTGGCCGACTCCAAGCTGCTGACCCCCGCCGCGCGCGAGGCGCTGGTGCCGGCGCTGCAGCGCTGGCCGATCGCGTGGGCGGTCGGGCACGCGGGCCCCGCCGAGATCGACGCGCACGGCATCATCGCGGCGCTGCGGCTCGCCGGGCGGCGCGCGCTCGCCCAGGTGCACCGCGTGTGCGGCGACGTCGACGTCGTGCTGCTGGACGGGTCGCACGACTGGCTGACCCGCGCGCAGGCGGACCTCTTCGAGGCCGCCGACCTGGACGTCACCGGCGCGCCCGACATGGACCCCGCCGTGCGCACGCTGGTCAAGGCCGACCTGCAGTGCGCCTCGGTCGCCGCCGCGAGCGTGCTGGCGAAGGTGGAGCGCGACCTGCTGCTGACGCGCCTCGCCCGGCAATACCCGGCGTACTCCTGGGAGCAGAACAAGGGCTACTCGGCCCCCGCGCACCTCGACGCCCTGCGCCGCCACGGCACCACCCCGCAGCACCGCCGGTCGTGGAACCTGCGGGCGATCGCGGAGGCACCGGAGGCGTCGGACGCCGGGACCGGCACGGACCTGCGAGGATGACAACGTGAGCGCCGAAGACCTCGAGAACTACGAGACCGAGATGGAGCTCGCCCTCTACCGCGAGTACCGCGACGTGGTGGGCCTGTTCTCGTACGTGGTGGAGACAGAGCGGCGGTTCTACCTGGCCAACCAGGTGGACCTGCAGGTGCGCTCCGCGGCGGGCGAGGTCTACTTCGAGCTGCGCCTGGGCGACGCGTGGGTGTGGGACGTGTACCGCTCCGCGCGGTTCGTGAAGTCCGTGCGTGTGGTGACGTTCAAGGACGTCAACGTCGAGGAGCTCGCGAAGGCGGACCTCGCGCTCTGATCCGTCTCGGGTGACGGGCTCGCGCGCCTTCGCGGCGCGGAGGCTGCGCCCGATTGGGGCTTCTGGTCCTTGTGCACAGGCCGGCTCCTGCGCGGCCCCGGCACGGCATCGCCTCCGCCACCGTTGCCCGCGGAGGTGGTCGCGATGGCGGCGAAGGACGACGTCGGGAGGCGGGGCGAGCAGCTCGCCGCGGAGCTCCTGACCCAGGAGGGGTACCGGGTGCTCGCGCGCAACTGGCGCGGGCACGACGGCGAGCTGGACCTGGTGGCGCTCGACGGCAGCACGCTCGTGGCCGTCGAGGTGAAGACGCGCAGCAGCGCGCGGTACGGGCACCCGGCCGAGGCGGTGACGCCGCGCAAGGTGGCGCGCCTGCGCCGGCTCACCGGCCAGTGGCTCAGCGAGCACGGCCACACGGTGCGGCCGGGCTTCCGGGACGTGCGGATCGACGTCGTGGCGGTGCTGCTGCCGCCCGACGGGCCCGTGCGCGCCGAGGTGCTGCGGGGGGTGAGCTGATGTCGCTCGGGACGACGGCGGGCGTCGCGCTCGTGGGCCTGGCCGGGCACGTGGTCGAGGTGCAGGCGCAGCTCGCGTACTCGGTGCCGGGGTTCACGCTCGTCGGCCTGCCGGACACCTCGCTCAGCGAGTCGCGCGACCGGGTGCGCGCTGCGGTGCTCTCGAGCCGCATCGAGTGGCCGACGCGCAAGATCACCGTGAACCTGTCGCCGGCGTCGCTGCCCAAGCAGGGATCTGGGTTCGACCTGGCGGTGGCCGTCGCGATCCTCGCCGGGTCCGGGGAGCTGCCCCGCGACGGGCTCGACCGCGTGGTCCACATCGGCGAGCTCGGGCTCGACGGGCGGCTCCAGCCCGTGCGCGGCGTCCTGCCGATGGTCGCGGCCGCGGTCGCCGCGGGGTACCGCGACGTCGTCGTCCCGACGGCCGACGTCGCCGAGGCGGCGCTCGTGCCCGGAGCCCGCGTGCGGGGCGCCACCACGCTCGCCGAGGTGGTGGCCCTGCACGGCGGCGAGACCAAGGCGCTGCCCGACGTCGACCCGGTGCGAGCCGTCCGTATCGCCGACGCGCGGCGAGAACCCGGCGACCTGAGCGACGTGCTGGGACAGGACATGCCCCGCATCGCGCTCGAGACCGCCGCGGCCGGTGGCCACCACCTGCTGTTCACCGGGCCGCCCGGCACGGGCAAGACCATGCTCGCCTCGCGCCTGCCCGGGATCCTGCCCGACCTCACCGAGGCGGAAGCCGTCGAGGTGACCACGGTCCACTCGGTCGCGGGCACGTTCGACCCCGCCGGCGGGCTGCTGACACGCCCGCCGTACGAGGACCCGCACCACACCGCGACGGCCGCGGCCGTGGTCGGCGGTGGCAGCGGGATGCCGCGGCCGGGCGCCGCGTCCCGCGCGCACCGGGGCGTGCTGTTCCTGGACGAGGCACCCGAGTTCCAGAGCCGGGTCCTGGAGACGCTGCGCCAGCCCCTCGAGCACGGGGAGCTCGTGATCCACCGCAGCGCCGGCGCGGCCCGGTTCCCGGCCCGCTTCCAGCTGGTCCTGGCGGCCAACCCGTGCCCGTGCGGCATGGGCAGCGGCAAGGGCCTCGAGTGCACCTGTACCCGCTGGCCAAGCGGCGCTATCTCGGCAAGCTGTCCGGGCCGCTGCTCGACCGCGTGGACCTCCAGGTCGAGGTGCAGGCAGTCGGCCGCGGCAGCCTGGCCGGCGAGCGTGGCGAGAGCACCGCGACCGTGGCCGCGCGCGTCGCCGGGGCGCGGGCTGTCGCGCGCGATCGGCTCGCCGGCACGCCGTGGACGGTCAACGCCGAGGTGCCGGGCACCTGGCTGCGCGAGAGGCTGCGGCCCCGCTGGGCGGTGATGCGCGAGATCGACTCGGCCCTGGACGCCGGGAGCATCTCGCTGCGCGGCGCCGATCGCGTGCTGCGCCTCGCCTACACGATCGCCGACCTGCGCGGTGGGGGAGAGCCCACCGCGTCCGACATCGGGCACGCCCTCCTGCTGCGCACGGGGCGTGCGGCATGAGCGGGCTCGCGTTCGATGCGGACGACCCCCGCCTCGCCGCGGCCGCCTGGAGCCGCCTCGCCGAGCCGGGCGACGAGGTCGCGGGAGCGCTCGTGGCCCATCTGGGAGCGCCAGGAGCGCTCGCGTGGCTGTGGGACCAGCAGGGCTCCGAGACGGTCGAGGGGCCGGCAGCGCTGACCGCCGGAGCCCGGGCGCTCGCGGCGGCGGTGAACCGGTGGTCACCCCGCCTGGACGGGCTCGACCCCCGCCGCGAGCTGGGTGTGCTCGAGCAGACGGGCGGCACGCTGCTGCTGCCCGACGACGAGCGATGGCCGCGCGGGCTCGACGACCTCGGCGCGGCCGCCCCGTTCGCGCTGTGGGTGCGCGGCGACCCCGACGTGGCCGCCGCGTGCCGCCGGTCGGTGTCCGTGGTCGGCGCGCGGGCCTCGACCGCGTACGGGGAGCACGTGACCGCGCAGATCGTGGGAGGTCTCGTGGACCGCGGGTTCACGGTGGTCTCCGGCGGGGCATACGGGATCGACGCCGTGGCTCACCGCGGTTCCCTGCTCGCGGGCGGGCGCACCGTGGCCGTGATGGCCGGGGGAGTGGACCGGTTCTACCCGCAGGGCAACCACGACCTGCTTCGGAGGGTCGCCGAGGCGGGGTCCGTCATGGCGGAGGTCCCCGTGGGCTCGGCGCCGTTCAAGCAGCGGTTCCTGGCCCGCAACCGCCTCATCGCCGCGATGACCAGCGCGACGGTGGTGGTCGAGGCCGCGTGGCGGTCCGGAGCCCTGTCGACCGCCCGGCGCGCCGCCGACCTGCTGCGGCCCGTCGGCGCCGTGCCCGGGCCGGTCACGTCCATGGCCTCGGGCGGGTGCCACCAGCTGCTGCGCGACGGCGTGGCCACATGCGTCACCGACGCGGCCGAGGTCGCCGACCTCGCCGGCGGGATCGGGCCCGACACCGCGGCGCCGCCCGCGGGGCGGCCGGCCGAGGTCGACGGGCTCGACCCGGCCGCGCGCGCCGTGCTCGATGCCCTGCCAGTCCGGGCCGGCGCCGACGTCGCCTCGCTGGTCAGGACGGCCGGGCGCTCGCTCCCGGAGGTGCTCGGAGCCCTCGGGGTGCTCGAGCTCCGCGGCCTCGCCGCGCCCGACGGCGCGGGGTGGCGGCGCGCACGGGCCACGAAGAGCGGGAGGTGAGGAGTCCGCGACACGCGGGGGCGCTGACCTGGACGGCCGTCCGATCCGTGCACACTGGCGAGGTGGCCCCGACCCCCTCGGGCGCCGCGGCCCGGCCCGGGCACGCGGCCGCCCACGACGCCGACCTCCCGCCGCTGCCCGCGGCCATGGCCCAGGCCGTCGCACGTTTCGGCAAGCACCTGGACGCCCAGCGCGGGCACTCCGTCCATACGCGGCGCGCCTACCTCGCCGACGTGACCGGGCTGCTGCGCTACGCGGTCCGGCACGGCGCGCGCACGCTCGACGACGTCCAGCTCCCCGTGCTGCGCGGCTGGCTCGGCGCCCAGGCGGAGCGGGGGCTCGCCCGCGCGACCCTCGCCCGCCGCGGCGCCGCCGCCCGCGCGTTCCTGCGCTGGGCCTACCACGCCGGGCTCACCGAGACCGACGCCTCCGCGCGCCTGGCCAGCCCCAAGGTGCCGCGCACGCTGCCGACCGTGCTCACCGCCGACGCCGCCGCACGCCTGCTCGACACCGCCCGCGACGACGCCCTCGCCGCCGAGGGCGACGACCGCCCGGCCGCCCTGCGCGCCTGGGCCGCCGCCGAGCTCCTGTACGGCTCGGGCATCCGCGTCGGGGAGCTGGTCGCGGTCGACGTGCACGACGTCGACGTCTCCGAGCGGCTGGTGCGCGTGCTCGGCAAGGGCGGCAAGGAGCGGGTGGTGCCCTTCGGCGTCCCCGCGGCACGCGCCGTCGCCGCCTGGCTCGACGAAGGGCGGCCGGCGCTCGCGGGCGCGGGGACGGGGTCGGCGCTGCTCGTCGGCGACCGCGGCGGCCGGTGGGGGCAGCGCCAGGCGCGCGAGGCCGTGCACCGGCTCGCAGCCCGCGCCGGGGTCGACGACGTCGCACCCCACGCGCTGCGCCACTCCGCCGCCACCCACCTGCTGCAGGGCGGCTCCGACCTGCGCAGCGTGCAGGAGGTGCTCGGCCACGCCAACCTCGCCACGACGCAGCGCTACACCCACGTCGACTCCGACCGGCTGCGCGCCGTCTACGCCCAGGCGTTCCCCCGCGCCTGACCGGCGCGGGCCGTGCTCACGAACCCGCTGGCACGGCGGCCGGCGGCGGGAGCAGCACGATCGGCGCCGACGCATGCAGCAGCGTGAGCGGGTCCAGGTACACGTCGCCGCGCCGCACGCCCCAGTGCACGCACGCCTCCCCGGCGTCGGGCGGGACCAGCGCCGCGCAGTGGTCCGGGTTGGCGCCGTCGCCGGGTGCCGCCGCCAGCACGCCGACCGGGTCGCCCGCCGCCACGGCCGTCCCTACCGGAACGTTCGCGTCCACGGGTTCCAGCGACGAGCGCAGCCCGTCCGGGTGCGTCACCACGACCACGGACTTGCCGGCCACCTGCCCGGCGAAGGTCACGACGCCGGGCCCGGGCGACCCGACCACCCCGCCCCGGCCCGCCCAGAGGTCGACGCCGCGGTGCCCGGCGTCGCGCTGCGTCGCGGGCGGGTCGAACGGGCGGGCCACCGGCCCCGGTACGGGCGCCACGTAGCCGGTCGCGACTCGAACGTCGGAGAGCGCGGCGCGGGCGGCCACCGGGCCCACGAGAGGCAGGGACAGCACCGGCACGAGCACCGCCGCCCGGAGCGCGGCGGTGAGCAGGTTCTGGGGTCTCATCGAGCCAGGGTTCCCGGGACGTCGGGCCGTCGGGCCGCCGGTCACCTGACCTGTGGACGGGCGGCCTCACCGGAGGCCCGGGGGCAGGTTCCGCGCCGCCTGGAGGCGCGTGACGACCACCGCACCTCGGGGAGCAGGATTCGGCCGTCGGTGCGGCGTCGGGTCGGGTAGACTTCCCGCGGCGATCGGAACGTTCGCACCCCCACCCCGGCAACCGTCGGGGCACAGGTGTGCCCGTCCCGGTCGACTTCGCGCGTCACGGCGCGCCCGCACCGACCCACCCGGGGACGTGCGGCGCGACCAGGTCGGCAGCGGTCCGGACCACCCGTCAGGGCGGTGCGGCGCCGGGCTGGTGTGACGCCAGGGGTGCCACCACCTGGAGGCACCGACCAACCGAGTTCGCGGGGCATCCTGCCCCGCCTGACGTGCGCGACGCTCCGGAGGATCCGGGCGCGCGCAGCGAAAGGACCGTCATGGCCGTCGTGACCATGCGCCAGCTCCTCGAGAGCGGTGTCCACTTCGGGCACCAGACCCGCCGTTGGAACCCGAAGATGAAGCGCTTCATCCTCACCGAGCGCAACGGCATCTACATCGTCGACCTGCAGCAGTCGCTGTCCTACGTCGACCGCGCCTACGACTTCGTCAAGGAGACCGTCGCCCACGGCGGCTCGATCCTGTTCGTCGGCACCAAGAAGCAGGCCCAGGAGCCCGTGGCCGAGCAGGCCGCGCGCGTCGGCATGCCCTACGTGAACCACCGCTGGCTCGGCGGCATGCTCACCAACTTCACCACGGTGCACAAGCGCCTCCAGCGCCTCAAGGAGCTCGAGGAGATCGACTTCGACGACGTCGCCGGCTCGGGCCTGACGAAGAAGGAGCTCCTCGTCCTGCGTCGCGAGAAGGACAAGCTCGCCCGCACCCTCGGCGGCATCCGTGACATGGCCAAGGTTCCCTCGGCCGTGTGGATCGTCGACACGAACAAGGAGCACCTCGCCGTCGACGAGGCGCGCAAGCTCAACATCCCGGTCGTCGCCATCCTCGACACCAACTGCGACCCCGACGTGGTCGACTACGCCATCCCGGGCAACGACGACGCGATCCGCTCCGTCACGCTGCTCACCCGCGTGATCGCCGACGCCGTCGCCGAGGGCCTGCTGGTCCGCCACTCCGGCAAGACCGCCGCCGCCGAGACCGAGTCGGAGCCGCTGGCCGAGTGGGAGCGCGAGCTGCTCGCCGGTGCCGAGGCGTCCGCCACGGAGACGGCCGAGGCCGCCCCCGCCGCCGAGGCCCCCGTCCCCGAGGAGGCCCCGCTCGAGGCCCCCGTCGCCGAGGCCGCCGAGGTCGAGGCCGAGGCCGACACGAAGTCCGAGTGAGACGACGCGGGCCGGGGGCACCGACCCCGGCCCGCGCCCCCGCCGCCGCCACCCCTCAAGCACGGAGGACCCCCCCCCACGGCGAC
>WRHK01000093.1 GCA_009783295.1 Promicromonosporaceae bacterium | reverse complement strand
AGATCACGAGGTTCTCGGTCGCGGACAGGTTCTCGTCGACGGACGCGTACTGGCCCGTCACGCCGATGAGGGAGCGCACGGTCTGCGGCCGGCCGACGACGTCGTGCCCGAAGACGCGGGCCCGGCCGCCGTCGGGCCGCAGGAGCGTGGCGAGCATGCGGATGGTCGTGGTCTTGCCGGCGCCGTTGGGGCCGAGGACGCCGTAGACCGTGCCGGTCGCCACCGTCAGGTCCACGCCGTCGACGGCGCGGTTCTCGCCGAAGACCTTGACGAGGCCCTCGGCCTCGATCGCGGGAGTGTTCATGGCAGGAACGATGCGGTGGGCGGCTGTCACCGGTCTGTCATGACGCTGTCACCGGCTGTCGCGGCGGTGTCAGCAGGTGACAGCGGTGACGGGGCTGCCCGGCGTGGCAGGGCGAGCGCGGCGACGACCGCAACCACGGCGATCGCCGCCGTCACCCAGAAGAGCGACGACGACCCGGCGGCCACCGCCACCTGGACGGCGTGCCGGACGCCGTCGGGCATCCCGGCGACGGCCGCGGGGGTCAGCGACGAGGCGTCCACGCCGGACGGCAGCCCGCGTGCGACGGCGTGCGTGAAGAGCGACCCGAGGGCGCCGGTGCCGGCGGCGGCGCCCAGCATCCGCACGAACCCGGCCGTGCCGGTCGCGGCCCCCACCACCGACTGCGGCGGGCCCAGCACGACGCCACGGTCGCGCAGCTTGTCGACCTCGTGGGCGCCATCACGGGGGCGGGCGCCTCGGCCGAGGACGGCCTGCGCGCCACGCTCACCTACGCCGCCGTGATGATCGCGCTCGTGGGCGA
Organism: Promicromonosporaceae bacterium; assembly: GCA_009783295.1. Classification (GTDB taxonomy): domain Bacteria; phylum Actinomycetota; class Actinomycetes; order Actinomycetales; family Cellulomonadaceae; genus Xylanimonas. The sequence goes on along the minus strand of WRHK01000093.1, from coordinate 9,919 downwards.
CGGCGAGGCGCCCGTCCCGTTCCCGGGCGACCCGGCCGAGCGTCGGGCGGCTGCCCGGCGGGTGGCCCTGGAGCTGGTGGCCGGGATCCGCCGCGGCTGAGCGCCTGTCGGTGGCGCGTGGTCCACTGGGTCTGGCGCGCGCACCGAGGCGCCGCCCGGACCGAGGAGACCTGTGATGCCGCTCCAGATGGACGTGAAGATCGAGCTGATCCACCTGCCCGTGACCGATGTCGACCGCGCCAAGGCGTTCTACGTCGACCAGTGCGGGTTCGTCGCCGACCACGACCAGACCCCCGCTCCCGGGCTGCGGTTCGTGCAGGTCACCCCGCCGGGGTCCGCGTGCTCGTTCGCGTTCGGCACCGGGCTGGGGATGTCACAGATCGCCCCCGGGAAGCTGGACGTCATCCAGGCAGTGATCCCCGACGCCGACGCCGCGCTCGAGCAGCTGCGGGCGAGCGGCGTGGCCGCCGAGGGCGTCGACGAGCAGCCCTGGGGGCGGTTCGTGACGTTCACCGACCCGGACGGGAACCGCTGGACGCTCCAGCAGCTGGTGCCGCGAGGCTGACCGGGCGGCGCGGCTGACCGTCAGGCGCGCGTGCGCAGGTGGAGCGTCGCGTTCGCCGTCGCCCAGACGAGAAGCCCGGCACCCACGAGGTGGATGCCCACCAGCCAGGCGGGCAGGCCCGTGAAGTACTGCGTGTAGCCGATCGCGCCCTGGAGCACGGTGGTGCCCGCGAGCACCCAGGCGGCGCGGCGCGCTGCGGCGACGGCGGGCGTGCTCGGGGTGCGGTAGAGCAGCACCAGCAGGGCGGCGAGCACGATGACGAACAGCCACACCGAGCCCGAGTGCGACTTGGTGATGACCAGCGGGTCGAACGCGAAGCGGTAGCCGACCGTGGTGTCGCCCGAGTGCGGGCCCGAGCCCGTCACCAGCGTGCCGAGCGTGACGACCGGGATCAGCAGCAGGCCCAGCACCCAGCCGGCGGCGCGCACGCGGGGGCCGCCGAGCGGCACCGGGGCGCCGTCGCCCTCACGCTGGCGGTGCAGCAGGTACGCCGAGAACCAGACGAGCGCCGCCGAGATGCCCATGTGCACGGACACCCAGCGCGGGTCGAGCTTGATGAGCACCACGATGCCGCCGATGACGGCCTGCGCGAGCACGCCGCCGATCGGGGCCCAGCCGAGCGCGCGGTAGGCGCGCGAGCGGGTGCGGTCGGTCGAGACCAGCAGCACGACCGCGAGCGCGATGATGATCAGCAGGCCCGTGACGGTGCGGTTCCCGAACTCCACGAATGGGTGGAAGCTCGTGGCCGGGTGGTACTGCGGTGTGAAGTGGCCGGGCGTGCACAGCGGCCAGCGCGAGCAGCCCAGGCCCGAGTCGGTGAGCCGGACGGCACCGCCGGTGCCGATGATCGCGACCTGGCCGATGACGTTGGCCAGGAGCACGCCCCGGGTCCAGGGGCGGAACCGCGCGAGGCGGTCGCGGGGCTCGGTCGGGGCGTTCACGAGAGTCTCGGCCACGGTGCTCACGCTAGCGCCCGGCGGAAGGGCCTCCGGGCCCGGGCCGGGCGGCAGAAGTGTGAGATTCCCCCGGTTCGCCTACTGCCAGCGGAACAGGCGGGCCGCGCTCCAGCCGAACGCCGCCGTCCAGAGGGCGAGGACCACGATCGAGAGCACGGGGACCCCGCCGCCCAGCAGCGCGCCGCGCATCGCCTCGCCCAGGGCGCCCGACGGGAGCCAGGTGGCGAGGTCGGCGAGCGGGCCGGGCAGGCGGTCCGGCGGCACCAGCACGCCGCCGCCCGCGATGAGCAGCACGAGCACCAGGTTCGCGACCGCGAGCACGCCCTCGGCCCGCAGCACGCCCGCGATGAGCAGGGCGAGCGCCGTGAAGGCGGCCGTGCCGAGCAGCCCCGCCCCGAGGGCGGCAGGGATGCCCGCGGCGTGCGGCCGCCAGCCGAGCCCGAGCGCGACGACGGAGATGACGACCGCCTGCACCACCTCGACCGCCAGCACGCCCAGCACCTTGCCGGCGAGCAGCCCGCCGCGGCCCAGGGGAGTGGTAGCCAGCAGCCGCAGCACGCCGTTGCGGCGGTCGAACGCCGTGGCGATGGCCTGCGAGGTGAACGCCGTCGACATCACGGCGACCGCGATCACGCCCGGCGTGGCGAAGTCGATGCGCGTGGCGCCGGCGGTGTCGAGCTCGAAGATCGACGTGCGCGCCAGGCCCACCAGCAGGAACAAGGGGAGCGCGATCGTGACGAGCAGCTGCTCGCCGTTGCGCAGGATGGTGCGGGTCTCGAACGCGGCCTGCGCGGCGACGCGGCGCCAGGCCGGCGCCGCCTGCGAGGGGACGATGGCCGTCATCGCAGGTGCCTCCCGGTGAGGTCGAGGAACACGTGCTCGAGGGTGCGGCGCCCCACGGTCACGGCGGGATCGGTGACACCGCGCTCGGCGAGCCACTTGGTGAGCTCGGCGAGGTCGAGGCCGGCCGGTGCGGTGAAGCGGACGGTGGTCTCGTTGCCGGCGTCGGAGCCGCCGGAGAGCAGCTCGGAGACGGTGCCGGACGCGATGACCGCGCCGTGGTCGACCACGTGCACGACGTCGGCGAGCGACTCCGCCTCGTCCATGAGGTGCGTGGTGAGCACGACGGCGACGCCGTCGGCGCGCAGCTCCTTCACGAGCGCCCACACCGCGTGGCGGGACTGCGGGTCCATGCCGGCGCTGGGCTCGTCGAGGAACACGAGCTCGGGCCGCCCGACGACGGCGCACGCCAGCGCGAGCCGCTGCCGCTGGCCGCCCGACAGGCGCCGCACGGACGTGCGGGCGAACGATCCGATGCCGAGCCGCTCGACCAGCTCGTCGACGGGGCGCGGTGAGGCGTACATCTCAGAGACGTGGCGCAGCACCTCGAGGGCGCGCGCGCCGCTGGGCAGCCCGCCGTCCTGGAGCATCACACCGACCCGGGGGCGCAGGGCCGCGGCGTCCGCGTGGGGGTCGAGGCCGAGCACGCGGACGGTCCCGGCGTCGGGCTTGCGCAAGCCCTCGCAGCACTCGATGGTGGTGGTCTTGCCGGCGCCGTTGGGGCCGAGCACCGCGGTCACCTGGCCGGACGCGGCCGTCAGTGTCAGGCCGTCGACGACGGCGCGGCCGTCATAACGCTTGACGAGCCGGTCGACGGAGAGGGCGGGCATGCCCGGATCGTACGTGGCGCACCTGCGAGGACGTCCCGCTTGTGAGGTAAACCTTGCTTGACAGGCGTGATTACGCAACAGGTATGTTCCTTATATCGCGCGCACCCGGGTCGGTGCCGCATCATCGCCGGGGACGTCAGGAGGGGGGACGACTGTGACCACGCATGCCGACGTCGTGCCCGACACGACCGTCGACGAGTACGCCGAGTCCACGCGCCGCCGCGTGCTCGAGCTGGTCGCGAGCGACGGGCCCGTCACGGCCGCCGACCTCGCCGCCCGCCTCGGGCTGACCTCCGCCGGCGTGCGCCGCCACCTGGCCCAGCTCGAGGAGGACGGGACCATCACGGTCCACGCCACCCCCGGCATCGGCCCCGTGCGGCGAGGGCGGCCCGCCCGCGCCTACGTCGTCACCGCGCACGGCCAGACGGAGCTGCACGACGCCTACTCCGACATCGCCGTGCAGGCGCTGCGACACCTGCGCGCCGCCGCCGGCGAGGCGGGCGTCGCGAGCTTCGCGGCGCAGCGCTTCGACGACGTCGTCGAGCGGCTCTCCCCGCTGCTCACGGCGACGGACCCCGAGGAGCGGGCAGCGCAGCTGGCCGCCGCCCTCTCCGACGACGGCTACGCCGCCTCCGTGCGGCCGGTCGCCGCAGCCACGCTGGTGCCCATCGCCCAGCTCTGCCAGGGGCACTGCCCCGTGCAGCACGTCGCGGAGGAGTTCCCCGAGCTGTGCGAGGCCGAGGCCCGCGCGTTCGCGGAGCTGCTCGGCACGCACGTCCAGCGCCTGGCCACCATCGCGGGCGGAGCTCACGCCTGCGTCACGAACCTGCCCCTGGGCATCGCCCCGAACGCCACCCCGGAAGGAACACGATGACTGCACCGACGGAGCAGCGCACCGATGACGAGATCATTGCCTCGTTCACCGGGTACGAGTACGGCTGGCACGACTCCGACGTGGCCGGCACCACCGCGCAGCGCGGTCTGTCCGAGGACGTCGTGCGCAACATCTCCGCGCTCAAGCACGAGCCGGAGTGGATGCTGAACCAGCGCCTCAAGGCGCTCCGCCTGTTCGGCAAGAAGCCGATGCCGAACTGGGGCGCCGACCTCACGGGCATCGACTTCGACAACATCAAGTACTTCGTGCGCTCCACGGAGAAGCAGGCGTCCTCCTGGGAGGAGCTGCCCGAGGACATCAAGGCGACCTACGACCGCCTCGGCATCCCCGAGGCCGAGAAGCAGCGCCTGGTGGCCGGCGTCGCCGCCCAGTACGAGTCCGAGGTCGTCTACCACCAGATCCGCGAGGACCTGGAGGCGCAGGGCGTCATCTTCGTCGACACGGACACGGGCCTGCGCGAGTACCCGGAGATCTTCCAGGAGTACTTCGGCACCGTCATCCCGTCCGGCGACAACAAGTTCGCCGCGCTGAACTCCGCCGTCTGGTCGGGCGGCTCGTTCGTCTACGTGCCGCCGGGCGTGCACGTCGAGATCCCGCTGCAGGCCTACTTCCGCATCAACACGGAGAACATGGGCCAGTTCGAGCGGACGCTGATCATCGCCGACGAGGGCTCGTACGTGCACTACGTCGAGGGCTGCACCGCGCCGATCTACAGCTCGGACTCGCTGCACTCCGCGGTGGTCGAGATCATCGTCAAGAAGAACGCCCGCGTGCGGTACACGACCATCCAGAACTGGTCGAACAACGTGTACAACCTGGTGACCAAGCGCGCCACGGCGGCCGAGGGCGCCACCATGGAGTGGGTCGACGGCAACATCGGCTCCAAGGTCACCATGAAGTACCCGGCGATCTACCTGCTGGGCGAGCACGCCCGCGGCGAGACGCTGTCCATCGCCTTCGCGGGCGAGGGCCAGCACCAGGACGCCGGCGCCAAGATGGTCCACGCGGCCCCGCACACGTCGTCGTCCATCGTGTCGAAGTCCGTCGCGCGCGGCGGCGGCCGCACCTCCTACCGCGGCCTCGTGCAGGTGCTCGAGGGCGCCGCGCACTCGGCGTCGAACGTGCTGTGCGACGCGCTGCTGGTCGACCAGGTCTCGCGCTCGGACACCTACCCGTACGTCGACGTCCGCGAGGACGACGTGTCGATGGGCCACGAGGCCACGGTGTCCCGTGTGAGCGAGGACCAGCTGTTCTACCTGATGTCCCGAGGCATGCCCGAGACCGAGGCCATGGCCATGATCGTGCGCGGGTTCGTCGAGCCCATCGCGCGCGAGCTGCCCATGGAGTACGCGCTCGAGCTGAACCGCCTCATCGAGCTGCAGATGGAAGGGTCCGTCGGCTGATATGAGCCTCACTACCGATCACTCGCGTGCCGTCGCCGACGGCGCCCACTCGCACTCCTTCGGCCAGGGCGTCGTCCCGGCCGGGTCGCGTGCCGAGCGCCTGACGTCGTTCGACCTCGCGGACATCCCCGTGCCCACCGGGCGCGAGGAGGAGTGGCGCTTCAGCCCCGTCGCGCGCCTCCAGCCGCTGTTCGCGGCCGAGCTCGGCACCGACGGCGTGACCGTCGAGGTCGTCCCGGCCCCCGAGGTGAAGGTCGAGACCGTCGACCGCGACGACGCGCGCCTGGGCACCGCCGGCAAGCCTGGTGACCGCACCGCCGTGACCGCGTGGAACGCGTTCGCGCAGTCCACCGTCGTGACCATCCCCGCCGAGGCCGTCGCCTCCGAGGTCACCGCGGTGCGCGTGTCCGGGGTGTCGAAGGACGCCACGGCCGCACACCTGCTCATCCACGCCGAGCGGTTCTCCGAGGCCGTCGTCGTCGTCGACCACGTCGGCGACGCGCTGCTCACCGAGACCGTCGAGATCGTGGTCGACGAGGGCGCGCACCTGACCGTCGTCTCCGTCCAGGACTGGGCCGACGGCGCCGTGCACGCCTCCTCCCATCGCTCCTCCGTGGGCCGCGACGGGCGCCTCAAGCACGTCGTGGTGACCTTCGGCGGCGACGTCGTGCGCATCACGCCGGACGCGTCGTTCACCGGGGAGGGCGCCGAGGTCGAGATGGACGGCCTGTACTTCGCCGACACCGACCAGCACCAGGAGCACCGCCTCTTCGTCGACCACGGCCAGCCCCGCTGCAAGTCGCGCGTCACGTACAAGGGCGCCCTGCAGGGCGTCGGCGCCCACGCCGTGTGGGTGGGCGACGTGCTCATCCAGCACCACGCCGAGGGCACCGACACCTACGAGCTCAACCGCAACCTGGTGCTCAGCGACGGGGCGCGCGCGGACTCCGTGCCGAACCTCGAGATCGAGACCGGCGAGATCGAGGGCGCCGGCCACGCGTCGGCCACCGGCCGCTTCGACGACGAGCAGCTCTTCTACCTGCAGTCGCGCGGCATCCCCGAGGCCGACGCGCGCCGCCTGGTGGTGCGCGGCTTCTTCGCCGAGCTCATCGAGCAGATCGGCGTGCCCGCCGTGCAGGACCGCCTGCTCGCCTCCATCGAGGCCGAGCTGGAGAAGTCCATGAGCGTCATCACGGGTGAGGCATGACGTTCCAGTACGCCATCGCCACGGGCGACCTCGCCATCGAGGAGGCCATGCTCGTCGAGCTCGACGGTGCGGACGGCCAGTCCGTCCCCGTGGCGATGATCCGCGACGCCGACGGCGAGTTCCACGCCATCAGCGACATCTGCTCGCACGGCGCCGTCTCCCTGTCCGACGGCGAGGTGACCGGCTGCCTCGTCGAGTGCTGGCTGCACGGCTCGCAGTTCGACGTGCGGACCGGCAAGCCCGTGCAGCTGCCCGCGATCAAGCCCGTGCCCGTGTACCCCGTGAGCATCGACGGCGAGAACGTCCTGGTCGACGTCGACGCCCCGCTCGCCGTCTGATCCTGAAGAACCTGGAGAACCACATGTCCACCCTGGAGATCCGCGACCTCCACGTCTCCGTCGAGACGAAGGAGGGCGCCAAGCCGATCCTGCGCGGCGTCGACCTGACCATCGCGAGCGGCGAGACCCACGCCATCATGGGCCCCAACGGCTCCGGCAAGTCCACGCTCGCCTCGGCGCTCGCGGGGCACCCCAAGTACACGGTCACCTCGGGCACCGTGACGCTCGACGGCCAGGACGTCCTCGCGATGACCGTCGACGAGCGCGCCCGCGCCGGCCTGTTCCTTGCCATGCAGTACCCGGTCGAGGTGCCGGGCGTGTCGGTTGCGAACTTCCTGCGCACCGCCAAGACCGCCATCACGGGCGAGGCCCCCAAGCTCCGCACGTGGGGCAAGGAGGTCAAGGGCGCGATGGAGAACCTGCGCATCGACCCGGCCTTCGGCGAGCGCTCGGTCAACGAGGGCTTCTCGGGCGGCGAGAAGAAGCGCCACGAGATCCTGCAGCTCGAGCTGTTCAAGCCGCACTTCGCGATCCTCGACGAGACCGACTCCGGCCTCGACGTCGACGCCCTGCGCATCGTGTCCGAGGGCGTCAACCGCGCCAAGGAGACCACCGACGTCGGCGTGCTGCTGATCACGCACTACACGCGCATCCTGCGCTACATCAAGCCGGACTTCGTGCACGTGTTCGTCGACGGTCGCATCGCCGAGGAGGGCGGCCCCGAGCTGGCCGAGCGCCTCGAGAACGAGGGCTACGACCGGTTCGTCGGCACCGGCGCGACGATGGCGTGAGGCTGAGCTGACATGAGCACCGACACCGTGCGCCTGGGCGCACCACCCGCGGGGATCGACTGGAACGCCGTCCGGTCCGACTTCCCCCTGCTCGGGCGCACGGTGCGCGGCGGGCGGCCGCTCGTCTACCTCGACTCGGCGGCGACCTCGCAGAAGCCGAACGTCGTGCTCGAGGCCGAGGTGGACTTCTACGAGCAGCGCAACGCCGCCGTGCACCGCGGCGCGCACCAGCTCGCCGAGGAGGCCACCGAGGCGTTCGAGAACGCGCGGTCGGCCGTCGCCCGGTTCGTCGGGGCGGACGACGACGAGATCGTCTGGACCTCCGGCGCGACCGCCGCCATCAACCTGGTCGCGTACGCGCTCTCGAACGCGACGCTCGGCCGGGGTGCCCCGGCGTCGTCGCGCTTCGCGCTGCGGCCCGGCGACGAGATCGTGGTCACGGAGGCGGAGCACCACGCCAACCTCGTGCCGTGGCAGGAGCTGTGCGCCCGGACGGGCGCCGTGCTGAGGTGGTTCCCGCTGTCCGACGACGGCCGGCTCGACCTGTCGGCCGACGTCGTCACCGAGCGGACCCGGATCGTGGCCTTCGGTCACGCCTCCAACGTGACCGGGGCGGTCGCGCCCGTGGCCGCGCTCGTGGAGCGGGCCAAGGCCGTCGGCGCGTACACCGTGCTCGACGCCTGCCAGTCCGTGCCGCACCTGCCCGTCGACCTGCACGCGCTGGGCGTCGACTTCGCCGCGTTCAGCGGGCACAAGATGCTCGGCCCCACCGGCGTCGGCGCCCTGTACGGGCGGCGCGAGCTGCTCGCCGACATGCCGCCCGTGACCACGGGCGGGTCGATGGTCGAGGTCGTCACCATGGCGACCACGACCTACGCGCCGCCGCCCCAGCGGTTCGAGGCCGGCACGCAGATGGTCGCCCAGGCCGTCGGCATGGGCGTCGCCGCGCAGTGGCTGGGCGAGCTCGGGATGGACGCCGTCGCCGCCCACGAGAGGGCGTTGGCGGCCGAGCTGCTGAAGATCGCCGAGATCCCCGGCGTGCGCGTGGTCGGTCCGCTCGACGCGGTCGACCGGCTCGCCGTCGTCTCGTTCGTCGTCGAGGGCGTGCACGCGCACGACGTCGGCCAGGTGCTCGACGACCGCGGCATCGCGGTGCGCGTCGGGCACCACTGCGCGCAGCCCCTGCACCGCCGGTTCGGCGTCGCCGCGACGGCCCGCGCGTCCGCGTCGGTCTACACGACGCTCGACGACGTCGTCACGTTCAGGGAAGCGCTGGCCGGCGTCCGCGCGTTCTTCGGTGAGGAGTGAACGGAGAAGCATGAGCGCCCTCGACCAGATGTACCAGCAGGTCATCCTCGACCACGCGAAGAACCCGCACGGCCGGGGCCTCGTCGACGCGCCCGCCGGCGACGCCGTGGGGGAGTCGCACCAGGTCAACCCCACCTGCGGCGACGAGGTGACGCTCCGCGTCGCCGTCGCCGACGGGACCATCGACGGCGTCTCCTGGGAAGGCCAGGGCTGCTCGATCTCGCAGGCGTCCACGTCCGTGATGACCGAGCTGGTCACCGGGCGCACCCTCGCCGAGGTCGCCGAGCTCGACGGCGTGTTCCACCGGCTCATGGAGTCGCGCGGCAAGGGCCTCGACAACGAGGAAGACGAGGACCTGCTCGGGGACGCGACCGCCTTCACCGGCACGTCGCAGTTCCCCGCCCGCATCAAGTGCGCGCTGCTCGGCTGGGCCGCGCTCAAGGACTCGCTGGCGCGCAGCGGCGCGCTGGCATCGTGAAGGAGAGCCATGTCTGAGTACGTGCCGACCCCCGGCGCCACCACGGTGGCCGACGTCGAGGAAGCCCTCCGCGACGTCATCGACCCGGAGCTCGGGATCAACGTCGTCGACCTGGGCCTGGTCTACGGCATCCAGATCGACCAGAACAACCACGCCACCATCGACATGACGCTCACCTCGGCGGCGTGCCCGCTCACCGACGTCATCGAGGACCAGTCGGCGACCGCGCTCGAGGGGCTCGTCGCGGACTTCCGCGTCAACTGGGTCTGGATGCCGCCGTGGGGGCCCGAGAAGATCACGGACGAGGG
>WRHK01000092.1 GCA_009783295.1 Promicromonosporaceae bacterium | reverse complement strand
CGGGCTCAACCGGCCGCGGATCCGCTGGTCGGCCGGGCTGCGGTCGTCGGGCGGCACGGCCTCCGGGCGGGTGTCGTTCATGCGCGGCGCCGACGCGTCGGCCGGCACCATCAAGTCGGGCGGCGCCCCCCGCCGCGCCGCCAAGATGGTGGTGCTGGACGTCGACCACCCCGACATCGAGGAGTTCGTCGACGTCAAGGCGCGCGAGGAGCACAAGATCCGGGCCCTGCGCGCCGCCGGCTTCGACATGGACCTGGGCGGCCGGGACATCACCTCGGTCCAGTACCAGAACGCCAACAACTCGGTGCGCGTCACGGACGCGTTCATGCGCGCGGTCGAGGCGGGCGGCACGTTCGACCTCACGGCCCGCCGCGACGGCGCGGTGGTCAGGACCGTCGACGCCCGGTCCCTCTTCCGGCGCATCGCTCAGGCGGCGTGGGAGTGCGCCGACCCGGGCCTGCAGTACGACGACACCATCAACGACTGGCACACCAGCCCCGCCTCGGGGCGCATCACCGCGTCCAACCCGTGCAGCGAGTACATGCACCTGGACAACTCGTCGTGCAACCTCGCCTCGCTCAACCTGCTGGCGTTCCTGCGCGACGACGACACGTTCGACGTCGAGCGGTTTGTCGCCGCCGTCGAGCTGGTGGTCACGGCGATGGACGTCTCGATCTGCTTCGCCGACTTCCCGACCGAGGCGATCGCGCGCACCACCCGCGCGCACCGCCAGCTCGGCATCGGCTACGCCAACCTCGGCGCGCTGCTCATGGCCGCGGGCCACGGCTACGACTCGGACGGCGGACGCGCCCTGGCCGCCGCGATCACCTCGCTCATGACCGCGACGTCCTACCGGCGCTCCGCGGAGCTGGCCCGCGACCTCGGCGCATACGACGGCTACGCCGCCAACGCGGCCGCACACCAGAGGGTGGTGGGCAAGCACATCGCCGCCCACCGGTCCCTGCGGCCCGCCGACGGCGTCGACGCCGCCGTGCACGCGGCGGCGGGCGCCCAGTGGGACGAGGCGGTCCGGCTGGCCGAGGCGTCCGGCTACCGCAACGCCCAGGTGTCCCTGCTGGCCCCCACCGGGACCATCGGCTTCATGATGGACTGCGACACCACCGGCATCGAGCCCGGGTTCTCGCTGGTCACGTTCAAGAAGCTCGTGGGCGGCGGGTCCATGCAGGTGGTCAACCAGACGGTGCCGCGCGCGCTGCACCACCTCGGCTACGGGGAGGCCGACGTCGCCGCGATCGTGGCGCACGTGGCCGAGCACGGGAACGTCGTGGACGCCCCAGGCCTGGACCCTGTGCACTACGCCGTGTTCGACACGGCCATGGGCCGCCGCAGCATCGCCCCGGCCGGGCACGTGCTGATGATGGCCGCGGTGCAGCCGTTCCTCTCGGGCGCCATCTCCAAGACGGTCAACCTGCCCGCGACGGCCACGGTCGACGACGTCGAGCGGCTCTATCTCGAGGGCTGGCGGCTGGGGCTCAAGGCCGTGGCCGTCTACCGCGACGGGTGCAAGGTGGGCCAGCCGCTGTCCGACGGCGCGGCCCCGGGCGCGGAGCCGAAGGACGCGCCCGCCGCCGTCGTCGGCCAGGGGCTGCCGCGCCGCCGCGCCGCGACCACGACGTCGTTCAGCGTGGCCGGGGCGCACGGCACCCTCACCGCGGGCGCCTACCCGGACGGGCGGCTGGCGGAGGTGGCGCTGCGGCTCGGCAAGCAGGGCTCCACGCTCGCGGGGCTGACCGACGCGTTCTCGGTCGCCGTCTCGACGGGGCTGCAGCACGGCGTCCCGTTCGGGGTGCTCGCCGACCGGCTGGCCGGCCTGCGGTTCGAGCCGGGCGGCCTGACCGACGACCCGGACGTCCGCATGGCGCAGTCGGTGGTCGACTACGTGGTGCGCCGTCTCGTGCTGGACCACCTGCCGTCCGACGAGCGCGCGGCGCTCGGCATCTTCACGGCCGCGGAGCGTGCGGAGCAGGTGGAGGCGGGCGATCCCGCCGCGCCTGCCCCGGGGTCCACCGCCGAGCTGGTCGGGGCCCAGCAGGGCGCCACGGTCGACGCGCCCCTGTGCCTGGCGTGCGGCACGGCGATGCGCCCGTCGGGCAGCTGCTACGTGTGCGAGGGGTGCGGCACCACGAGCGGCTGCAGCTGACGCGCGCGGACGACGGCCCGCGCGATCAGCGGAGCCCCGATCGCCGTCGGGGCGAGCCAGAACACCAGCGTCGGCAGGTGCTCCAGCAGGGGGAGCCGCGGGCCGTTGTCCACGTAGAAGGCCGTCAGCAGCACCACGAACGACGCGCCCATGCCCACGATGTGCGGGGTGTGGCCGGGACGGTGCCGACGACGGTGCAGGTACCCGACCGTCGCGGCGCCGAACGCGACGGCCCCGAGCGCGAACAGGTAGGCGTCCTGCCGCCACCGCAGCGCGGCCATGACCGTCGCGGTGGCGGCGACGACCCTGATCGCGCGGTAGTACCAGCGGCCGGCGCGCACGTGCCGGGGCCCTCCCTTGCGGGCCAGGCTCGCTGTCGCGCCGGTGACCACAGCCGTGAGGCCGGCCACCACGTGGACGCCGAGGAACGTCAGGAACACAGGGTCGGTCGAGGGGAGCGCCTCGCCGAGCACGTCCGCCGTGAGCATCCGTCCGCCCTCCTGCGACATAGGTAACACGGCTACATATGTAGCCAGGCTACGTCGGCCGTTGCTCGGAGGGAAGCCTCGGCGTAGCGTTCCTACCTATGCGAGCGGAAGCGCTGAAGGGCCACCTGGACGCCCTCCTGCTGGCCGCGCTCGAGGGCGGCCCGCGGCACGGGTACGCGGTCATCGAGTCGCTGCGCGAGCGCAGCGCCGGTCGGCTCGACCTGCCCACCGGGACGATCTACCCGGCGTTGCGGCGGCTCGAGCAGCGGGGGCTGATCGCCGGCGAGTGGTCGGTGGTGGGCGGCCGGCAGCGCCGCGAGTACCGGCTCACCGCCGCCGGGGTGCGCGCCCTGGAGGGCAAGCGCGCCGACTGGCTCGAGTTCACCGCGGTGATCTCCACCGCGCTCGGGGGAGAGCCGTGGCCGGCCCGGGCCTGATGGCCGACTACGTCGCGGCGCTGGAGGCGCAGCTTCCCGCGCCCGTCGTCCGCGAGCTGGCCGCGGGCCTCGACGAGACCAGGGACCGCTACGTCGGCGAGGGGCTCGACGCCGAGGCCGCCGCCCGGGCCGCGATGGCCGAGTTCGGCCGCCCAGCCGAGATCGTCGCGGCGTTCCTCCAGGTCAGCCCCGTGCGCCGCGCGGCGCGGCGGCTCCTGGTCACCGGCCCGCTGGTGGGCCTGTGCTGGGTCGCCGTGCTCGTGAGCGACCGTTCGTGGACGTGGCCCGTCCCTGCGCTGATGCCGGCGGCGCCGGGCGTCGTGCTCGCGAGCACCATCGCGCTGCTGATCGTCGCGTCGTTCGGCACCCGCTACCGCGCCGTGCGCCGGGCCGGGGCCGCTGCGCTCGCGGGCGTCGCACTGCTCGACGCGAGCCTCATCGTCTCCGCGCTGCTCGCCGGGCCCGCCACCGCGTGGTGGCTCGTCGCGGTCGCCGCCGTCGCGAGCGCCGCGCGGGCGGGCTTCAGCGCGCGGACCCTGGGTCGCGTCCGCGCGGCCTGACGCCGGAGCGGTTTCACCCGCCCGGGCCGTTCCGCGGGGCTCCCTGCCGAGCGCACGCTGGTGAGGGTGACGCGGCGTCGTCGGCGGCGCCGAGCCCCCGGGCGGTCCCGGCGCCGCCCCCCTGCGAGCGCTTGTCGACGCGCGCCCGACGACGGCCGGCGGGCCGCCACCCGTGCCCGGTGGCGGACCGCTGGTCTCAACCCTTGACGCAGAGCAGCGTCGTCAGCCGCGCCACGACCTCCACGAGGTCGGACTGGGCCGCGATGACCGCGTCGAGGTCCTTGTAGGCGCCGGGGATCTCGTCGAGCACCCCGCCGTCCTTGCGGCACTCGACGCCGGCCGTCTGCGCGGCGAGGTCGTCGAGCGTGAACGTGCGCTTCGCCGCGTTGCGCGACATCCGGCGCCCGGCCCCGTGCGACGCGGACCAGTACGACGCCGGGTTGCCCAGCCCGCGCACCACGTACGACCCCGTGCCCATCGACCCGGGGATCAGCCCCAGGTCTCCGGACCCGGCCCGGATCGCGCCCTTGCGGGTGACGACCAGGTCGGTGCCGTCGACGGTCTCGTGCGCCACGTGGTTGTGGTGCACGTTGACGGCCTCGTCGAACACGGGGCCGGCCGCCGCGAAGAACGTCCGCACGACGTCGACCACCAGCGACATCATCACCGCACGCGAGCGCGCGGCGTACTCCTGCGCCCAGTGGAGGTCGTTCAGGTACGCGTCCATCTCCGGCGTGCCGGCCAGGAATACTGCCAGGTCGCGGTCGACCAGGCCCTGGTTGTGGTCCAGCCGCTTGGCGACGGCGACGTGCTGCTCGGCGAGCGTCTTGCCGATGTTGCGCGACCCCGAGTGCAGCTGCAGCCACACCCGCCCGGCGTCGTCGGTGCACAGCTCGATGAAGTGGTTGCCGCCGCCCAGCGTGCCGAGCTGGCGGCGCACCTTCCGCTCGAGGTCCGCGACGCGCCCGTGCAGGCCGCCGAACCGGGCCCAGAAGTCGTCCGAGCCGCGGAGCGTCTCGGACGTCTTGGCGCCCGCCGCGACGGGCCGCAGCCGCGTCAGGTTCACGGGCTCGGCGTGGGCGTTGAAACCCACGGGCACGGCGCGCTCGATGGCGGTGCGCAGCCCGCGCAGGTCGTCGGGCAGGTCGGCGGCCGTCAGCGACGTGCGCACGCCGATCATGCCGCAGCCGATGTCGACGCCGACGGCGTTGGGCGAGACGGCGTCGCGCATCGCGATCACGGAGCCGACCGTGGCGCCCTTGCCCAGGTGGACGTCGGGCATGACGCGCACGCCCTCGACCCAGGGGAGGGCCGCGATGTTGCGCAGCTGCTGCAGGGCGGCCTGCTCGACGTCGTGCTCGTGGGCCCACATGAGCGTGGGCGCCTTGGCACCCGTCAGGGCGACCGGGAACGCGGACATGGGAGTGCACCTCCTCGGTGCTGGGTGGGAAAGGGAAGAGCCGTCCCGGACGGGTCCGAGACGGCTCTGGCGCCGGGCGCCACAGTAGGGCGAGGCCGGGGCGGCGCTCCAGGGATTTGCGGTGGTCAGGCGGCGGGCGGCTCGATGAGGTCCCAGGGGTTGCCGTACAGGTCCTCGAAGATCACGACCGTGCCCCACTCCTCGTGCCGCGGCTCCTCGCGCAGGGTCACGCCGTGGGCGACCAGGCGGGCGTGGGTCGCGGCGAAGTCGTCGGTGTGCAGGAAGAAGGCGACGCTGCCGCCGGCCTGCCGCCCCAGCGTGGGGGAGTCGGTGATCTTGAGCACCAGGCCCGGGCCGCCGCCGTCGGGCCCCACCACCACGCGGCGCCCGCCGCCGGGCCGGGGCTCGTCGGACCGGATCGTGAAGCCGAGGGCGTCGACGAAGAACGCGATCGCCTCGTCGAGGTCGCGGACGAGGTAGGTCAGGTCGGTGATGCGCAGCACGTCCGGATGCTACGGCGTCGCCTGGTCGTAGGCGTCCTGCGACGCGACGACGTCGCCGGCGTGCTCGACCGACCAGCGCTGCAGCGCGCGCAGCGGCTCCAGGAGGGTGCGGCCTGCGGGGGTCAGCGCGTACACGACGCGGACCGGCACCTCCGGGTAGACGGTGCGCAGCACCAGCCCGTCGCGCTCCAGGCCGCGCAGCGTCTGCGTGAGCATCTTCTGCGAGATGCCCTCGATGCGCCGGCGCAGCTCGGAGAACCGGGCGTCGCCGTCGCCCAGCATGCCGACGACGAGCACCGTCCAGCGGTCGCCGATGCGGTCGAGGATGCGCCGCGTGGGGCAGTCCGCCTGGTACGGGTCGCCGAAGATCGTGGGCGCGTCAGAGGTGGTTACCACAAAGTGCCTACTTCCCGATGGATACCTGGTCTCCTACGGTAGCCGCAGCGACCCCGTCGGGTCCTGGAGAGTCCCCGAGAGAGAGGCACCTGATGTCCCGCATCACCGTCATCGGCGGCACCGGCTACGCCGGTTCGGCCATCGTCGCCGAGGCCGCCGGGCGCGGCCACGACGTCACCGCGCTCAGCCGTTCGCTCCCCGCCGAGCCCGTGCCGGGCGTCCACTACGTGCAGGGCGACGCCACGGACGAGGCGGCGCTCGCGCCGGTCGTGTCCGGGGCGGACGTCGTGGTGGGCGCCCTCGCGCCGCGCGGGCCGCTCGCCGGGTCGTTCCGGGACGTGTACCGCGCCCTCGCCCGCCTCGTGGACGCCGAGGGCGTGCCGCTGTTCGTGGTGGGCGGCTACTCGTCGCTGCGGCCCGCGGCCGGGGCGCCGCGCTTCAGCGAGGACCTCACCCACGCGCCGGCGGCGTTCCACGACGAGATCGTCGCCGTGGCCGCGCTGGTGAGCGACGACCTGCCGGCCACGCCGGCGTCGCTGGACTGGGTGTTCGTGAGCCCGGCCGCGAAGTTCGGCGCGTACGTGCCCGGCGAGCGGCGCGGCGAGTACCGCGTCGGCGACGACGTCGCCGTCGAGCCACGGGGCGGGGGAGAGATCTCCGGCGCGGACTACGCGCTCGGGCTCGTCGACCTGGTCGAGCGTGGCGACCTGCACCGGGCCCAGGTCAACCTGGCGTACTGAGGCGGTGGCGGCCCGCCCACGGGGCGGGCCGCCGGGGCTCACTCGGCGAGGTGCTCGGCCGCCACGTACTGGCGGGCGCCGCCGCGCACGCCCGCGAACCGGAACGGCGTACCGCTCGCCACGGGGATGTCGATGTCGACGTCGCTGGTGTGCACGGCCGCGCGATGCAGCTCGCGGTAGCGCCCGACGTCGACGGGCTTGCGCTCGTCGAGCGTCTTCGCGTGCCGCAGCGCGCGCTCCGCGGAGCGGTAGCCCGGCTCGACGACGCCGGTGAACAGCTCGCCGACGCTGCCCGACCCGTAGCTGAACAGGGCCACGCGGCGGCCGGCGAGGTCGTCGTCGTGGTCGAGCAGCGAGGCCAGGCCCGCGTACAGCGACGCCGTGTAGCAGTTGCCGAGGCGGCGGTTGTAGCGGCTCGCGTCGTCGAGGTCCTCGGCCGCGAGCGGCGCGTCGACGTGGCGGCCCAGGCGCTGGTGCGCCTTGACCGACATGCGCGTGAACGGCTGGTGGTAGCACCAGCGGTCGATCTGCTCGACCGGCACGCCGCCCCGCTCGGCGAAGTCGTCCCAAGCCCCGGTGAGCGCGTCGACGTACGCGCTGACGGACAGGCGGCCGTCGACCAGCGCGGTCGAGCGGTCCACGGGCCGCCAGAAGTCGTCGACGTCGGCCGTGCGCACGCCTGTGACCGGCTCGATGGTGAGCAGCCCCGGCTCGGCGCTGACCAGCATCGCGACGGCGCCGGCGCCCTGCGTCGGCTCGGCGGAGCTGTCCAGGTCGTAGCGGGCGACGTCGGTGGCGATGAGCAGCACGCGCTCGCCGGGGTTGCGCGCCACGATGCCGAGGGCGGCCTGCAGGCCGGCGGTCGCGGAGTAGCACGCCTGCTTGAGCTCGACGGTGCGGCAGCCGGCGGGCAGGCCGAGCAGCCGGTGCACCCACACCCCGACGGACTTCGACTCGTCGACGCCCGACTCGGTGGCCACGAGCAGCGTGCGGATGCCGTCGGTGCCGTGCTCCCGGATCAGTGGCAGCGCGGCCGACGCGGCCAGCGTGACCACGTCCTCGTCGGGCGCGAGCACGCTCATCTGGTCGAGCCCGAGGCCCACGTGGTACTTGGCCGGGTCGGTGCCGTTGAAGGCCGCGAGCTCGTCGAGGTCGAGCACGTGCTGGCCGGTGGCCAGGGAGATGTCGTGGATGCCGACGCGGGTCATGCCTGGTTCCTCCGCTCGAGGCGTACGTGGGCGGCCATGAGCTCGCCCGGGTTGGTCTGGGCCGCCATGAGCGACAGCTCCCCGCACAGCACGGTGGCGGCGATGAGCGCCGCCAGGCGACGGGCGTTGGCACCCGGCTCGCGCTCCTCGCGGCAGCCGAGCCGCTCGAGCGCGGCCTCCACGACGGGCAGGTTCTTCCCATTGCCCACCGTACCGACGATCAGGTTGGGCAGTGTGCACGAGAAGTAGAGATCCTCGCCGCGTGCCTCGGCCCAGGTGATGCCCTGCGAGCCCTCGACGATGTTGGCGGCGTCCTGGCCGGTGGCGAGGTAGGCCGCGAGCAGCATGTTGGCGTAGTGGGCGTTGGCCGTGCGCAGCGAGCCCGCCGCGATGCCGCCCACCAGGTTCTTGCGCGCGTTGAGCTCGACGACCCGCTGCGCGGTGGTGCGCAGCTGCCGCGCGACGACGTCGGCGGGGATCACGATCTCCGCGACGACGTTCTTGCCGCGGCCCAGCAGGCCGTTGACGGCGCTCGTCTTCTTGTCCGTGCACAGGTTCCCGGAGACGGACCCGTACTCGAGCGCGGGCTGGTCGGCGAGCACGTCGGCGAGGATCGCGTCGGCCGCGGCCGTCACCATGTTGTGCCCCGACGCGTCGCCCGTCGTGAAGGCGAGCCGCAGGTAGAGCAGGTTGCCGACCACCTCGGGGCGCACCTCGATGAGGCGCGCGAACCGGCTCTGCGCGGAGACGATCGCCTGGAGGTCGTCGATCCGGTCCTGCGTCGCGCGCGCCGCGGCGACGGCGGTCGCCGCGTCGGGCGCGACCAGCAGGATGGAGCGCGACATCCGGTCGTCGACGACGGTCACCTGGATACCGCCCTCGACCAGGCGCGACACGCGCGCGCCCCGGCCCACCGACGGCCACAGCGGCGACTCGTAGGTGGCGAGCGGCACCTCGTGCTCGCCCTCCACGGCGTTGCCGCTCACGCGGATCGGGCCCACCCATCGGGTGGGCAGCGGAGTCATGGCGTCATCGGTCACAGGGGTGAGACTCCTCGGTCGTTCTCAGCGGGAGCGGCGGGTCAGCGCGCCGGCGTCGATCCCGCGCAGGCGGGCGAACTCCAGCACGCGGCCGTGCAGCAGCACGTCGGTGGTGGTCAGGTCGGCGGGGGAGGCTGCCCCCAGCAGGGCGTGCAGGGCCACCAGGTGCTCCTGCCAGCGGCGGATCTCGGCGGCGGTGGCCTCGGCGTCGCCGTCGACGGCGACCGCGAGGAACGCCCCCGCGACGCCCACGGCCCGCGCGCCGAGCGCGAGCGCCCGCACCACGTCGAGCGGGTGGCGCACGCCTCCGGAGGCGAGGACCTCGGGCGCCGGGGTGGGCACGTCGAGCAGGCAGGAGACGGCGGACTGGCCCCACCCGGCGAGGTAGGCGTAGTCGCGCCCCTCGCGGCGGGCGTTCTCGACGGCGGCGAAGTCGGTGCCGCCGCGGCCCGCGACGTCGGCGAGCTGCACGCCCAGCCCGTGCAGCCGCGTGAGGGTGCGCCCGCTGAGGCCGGCGCCCACCTCCTTGACCACGACGGGCACGGGCACCGCGGCGACGATCGCCTCGATGTTCGCGGCCCAGCGGTCGAACCCGCGGCTGCCCTCGGGCATCACGGTCTCCTGGGCGGCGTTGAGGTGCACCTGGAGGGCGTCGGCCCCGAGCAGGTCGACCACGCGGCGGGCGTCGTCGGGCGTGCGCTCCGCTCCGAGGTTGGCGAGCACGATGCCGTCGGGGTTCTCGTCACGCAGCACGCGGAAGCTCGGCAGCGTCGACGGGTCGTCGAGGGCGACGCTCATCGAGCCGGACGCCACGGGCGTGCCGGTCTCGCGGGCGGCGATCGCCAGGGCCCGGTTGATGCGCCCGGTGGTCTCGCTGCCGCCGGTCATGCCGTTGATGTAGAGCGGGGCGGCCCAGCGCCACGGGCCGACGTCGGTCGCGAGGCTCACCCGTGCCGGGTCGATGCCGTCGAGGGCGTGGTGGACGAGCTCGACGTCGTCGAAGTCGTTGGCCTGGTGCGGCTGCTCGCGCCGGCCGTCCATGACGAGCTGCACGTGCTCGTCCTTGCGCGCAGAGCGCACGGACTGCTCCGTCATCGGGTTCCTTCCTGGGCCGGGCCGGCCGGCCCGGCGGTCTCGTCGGTGCGCGGCGCCGCGCCGAGCGGCAGGGGTTCGATGCCGCGCTCGCGCCATCCTGCCTGAATCCTGGGAGTGACGGTGGCCGTGGCCAGCGCGATCCCGCAGTCGCCGCCGCCGGCGCCCGACGACTTGGCCGCCGCGCCCTGCGCCTCGGCCACGTCGCACAGGGCGCGCAGCCGGTCGGTCTCGATGACGACGCCGGTGCGGGCGGCGTGGCCGGCCAGCACGCCGCGGGCCTCGCGGACCGCGGCGGCGGACTCGTCGTCGTCGCCGCGGGTCAGGCCGGCGGTGAGCCGGTCGACGCACGCGCGGCTCGCGGCGAGGAAGTCCGTGGTGTCGCCCGCGGCGGCCCGCGCGCGGGTCACCTGGCCGTCGGTCGACGCGGGCGAGCCCGTCCAGCCGACCAGCAGGCGCAGCGCGCGCGGACCCGGCAGCGGTGTGAGCTCCAGGCCGGGCCACGGCTCGGCCAGCAGTCCGGCGACGGGCTCGCGGTCGAGGCGGGCGCGCAGGTCCGCGCGGTCCGGCGCGGCGTAGCGCAGCCAGCCGCCGAACGCGCTCGCCGCGACGTCGCCACCCGACGCCGCGGGCGACAGCCGGATCGTGGCGAGCAGTGCGAGCCGGTACACGTCCGCGGTGCTCAGGCCCAGGCCGTGGAACCGGCCCAGGGCGCGCACCGTCGCGACGGTCACGGCAGCCGACGAGCCCAGGCCGTACTTGCGGCCGGAGGCGGCGTCGAGCTCGGAGTCGATGTGCAGGTCCGCGTGCCGCGCGGGCAGGCCGCGCTCGGCCCGCAGCCGCTCGACGACGTCGACCGCCGCCATGACGTGGGCGTACGCGTGGTCCGGCTCGTCGGCGCGCACGCCGTCGGGCCCGTGCCGCCAGGTCAGCGTCGGGGTGCCGCGGCCGGGCGAGCGGACGGTGCCGGCGCCGTCCGCCTCCGTGAGGCTGACGGTCAGGTAGCGGTCGACCGCCACGAGCACGGCCGGCTGCCCCGGCTCGACGACGGCGAACTCGCCGGCGACGAAGAGCTTGCCCGGGGCGCGCTCGACGATCACTCGGCGCCCCCCACCAGCCGGCC
>WRHK01000091.1 GCA_009783295.1 Promicromonosporaceae bacterium | reverse complement strand
TTCCTGGTGCGCGGCGACGCCGTCGACCGGCCTGTGGCGACCCTCAGCGGCGGCGAGCGGTTCCGGGTGACGCTGGCGCGGCTGCTGCTCGCCGACCCGCCCGCCCAGCTGCTGGTGCTCGACGAGCCGACCAACAACCTCGACCTGGCCAGCACGGACCGGCTGGTGGAGGCGCTGGCCGGCTACCGGGGGGCGCTGCTGGTGGTGAGCCACGACCGGGCGTTCCTCGACCGGTTGGGCCTCGACGCCGAGGTGGCGATCGAGTCGGGGACGCTCCGGCGCGTGCGCTGAACCCTGCCGCGTGACGGGTCGCGGCTTCCGGCCCGGGTCGAGGCAAGTAGCCCTCGACCCGGGCCCGAAGCCTCGACCCGAACCCGGCGGCCCGCCCGGGCCCACCCCCAGAGCGATCGCGGCCAGGCCCGGCCCCGGCTCCTTCGCGGGCCGACCGGGAGGGTGTTGGATGGCGGCGTGACGCCTTTCGACGTGCCCTCGACCCTGCCCTACGAGCTGCCGGACTACACGGCGATCAAGCCCGAGCACTACGAGCCGGCGATCCTCGCGGGCATGGCGGAGCAGCGGGAGCAGGTCGCGTCGATCGCCGCCGACCCGGAGGCGCCCACGGTGGCGAACACGCTGGAGGCGCTCGAGCGCTCGGGCCGACTGCTCCAGCGGGCGCTGGCCGCGTTCCACAACCAGCTCTCGGCCGACGCGACGGCGTTCCTCGAGGACCTCGACGAGCGGCTCGCCCCGCAGCTGGCCGCCCACCGGGACGCGATCCTCATGGACCGGGCGCTGCTGGCCCGGTTCGAGGCGCTCGAAGGCACCCCGATGGACGCCGACCAGCGGTGGCTGCTGGAACGCCGGCTGAAGGACGCGCGGCGCGCCGGCGTCGGGCTCGACGACGACGCGCAGGCCACCCTGCGCGGCCTCAACGCGCGGCTGACCACGCTGGAGGCGCAGTTCGGACGGCGTCTGCTCGCGGGCGCGAACGCGGCGTCGGTGCTGGTCACGGACGAGTCCGAGCTCGCCGGCCTGGCCGACGACGCCCGCGCCGGGGCCGCCGCCGCTGCCCGGGCCCGCGGTCTGGACGGGTGGCTGCTCGAGATGCAGCTGCCCACCCAGCAGGCCGTCGTCGCCTCGCTCACCGACCGGAACCTGCGCGAGCGCGTGCAGCGGGCCTCCGAGCTCCGCGGCGCCGACGGCTCCGAGCACGACACACGCGCCGTCCTGCTGGAGACCGTGCGGCTGCGCGCCGAGCGGGCCCGCCTGCTCGGCTACCCCCACCACGCCGCGTACGTGGCCGAGGACGCCACCGCCGGCACGGCGGAGGCCGTGGAGAAGATGCTGGCCCGGCTCACCCCGCCGGCCGTCGCGAACGCCCGCCGCGAGGCACACGACCTCGAGTCGGCGCTGCTCGCCGACCACCCGGGCGAGCAGCTGCGCGCCTCCGACTGGGCCTTCTACGCCGAGCAGGTGCGCCGCGACCGCTACGCGCTCGACGACGCCGCGCTGCGCCCCTACCTGGAGCTCGAGCGCGTGCTGCACGACGGCGTGTTCCGTGCCGCGAACCTGCTGTTCGGCCTGACGTTCACCGAGCGCCCGGACCTGCAGGGCTACCACCCGGACGTGCGCGTCTTCGAGGTCTTCGACGAGAGGGGTGGCCTCGGGCTCTTCCTGGGCGACTTCTACACGCGCGAGTCCAAGCGCGGCGGCGCCTGGATGAACAACCTCGTCGACCAGAACGCCCTGCTGGGGCAGCGGCCCGTCGTGGTCAACAACCTCAACGTCGTCAAGCCGCCGGCCGGGCAGCCCACCCTGCTGGTCTGGGACGAGGTCATCACGCTCTTCCACGAGTTCGGGCACGCGCTGCACGGCCTGCTCTCCAACGTGCGCTACCCCTCGCAGTCGGGCACCGAGGTGCCGCGCGACTTCGTCGAGTACCCCAGCCAGGTCAACGAGATGTGGGCGTGGGACCCGCAGATCCTCGCCTCGTACGCCGTGCACCACGCCACGGGCGAGCCCATGCCGCGCGCCTGGATCGACACCATGCTCGCCTCGCGCCAGCTCGGCGAGGGGTTCGCCACCACCGAGTACCTCGCCGCCGCGCTGCTCGACCAGGCCTGGCACCGCCTCACTCCGGAGCAGGTGCCGTCGTCGCCGGACGACGTCGTGCCGTTCGAGCGGGCGGCGCTCGCCGCCGCCGGCGTCGCCTACGACCCCGTGCCGCCGCGCTACCGCACCACGTACTACAACCACGTGTTCGGGGGCGGGTACGCGGCGGCGTACTACTCGTACATCTGGTCCGAGGTGCTCGACGCCGACACCGTGCGCTGGTACGCCCAGCACGGGGGCCTGACCCGCGAGAACGGGGAGGCGTTCCGCCGCAGGCTGCTGGCGCCAGGCGGGTCGCAGGACCCGTTGCAGTCGTTCCGCGACCTGGTGGGCCGCGACGCGGACATCGCGCCGCTGCTCGAGCGACGGGGGCTGGCGGCATGAGCGCGCGGCTCACCGCGGCCGACGAGGTCGCCCAGATCTGCCAGGACCTGCTGCGCATCGACACGTCCAACTACGGCGACGACTCCGGCCCCGGCGAGCGCGTCGCGGCCGAGCACGTGGCCGGGCTGCTCACCGAGGTGGGCCTGGAGGTCGAGGTCTTCGAGTCGCGGCCGCGCCGCACCTCCGTGGTGACGCGCCTCGAGGGCGCCGACCCGAGCCGCCCGGCGCTCGTGCTGCACGGGCACACCGACGTCGTGCCGGCGCGGGCCGAGGACTGGACGGTGGACCCGTTCTCCGGCGAGGAGCGCGACGGGCTGCTGTGGGGCCGCGGCGCCGTCGACATGAAGGACATGGACGCGATGATCCTGTCCGTGGTGCGGCAGTACGTGCGCGAGGGCCGCAAGCCCGCGCGCGACATCGTCGTGGCGATGTTCGCCGACGAGGAGGCCGGGGGAGTCCACGGCGCCCAGTGGGCCGTGAACCACCGCCCCGAGCTGTTCGACGGCGCCACCGACGCGATCAGCGAGGTGGGCGGCTTCTCCGTCGACGTCGGCGGCACGCGCGCCTACCTGCTGCAGACGGCCGAGAAAGGGCTCGCGTGGCTGCGGCTGGTCGCCGACGGGCGGGCCGGGCACGGGTCGGCCGTGAACCACGACAACGCCGTGACCGCGCTGGCCGAGGCCGTCGCGCGCATCGGGCGGCACGCGTGGCCCAACACGCTCACGCCCACGGTCGAGAAGCTGCTGCGCGGTGTCGCCGACCTGACCGGGCTGCCGTTCGACCCGGAGGACCCGGCCGCGGTCGACGCTCTGGTCCGTGCCCTGGGGCCCGCCGCGCCGTTCGTCGGGGCCACGGTGCGGCACACCGCCAACCCCACACAGCTCGCCGCCGGGTACAAGGCGAACGTGATCCCCGGCCGGGCCGAGGCGTCGATCGACGTGCGGCTGCTGCCCGGCTACGAGGAGGAGGGCCTGGCCACGCTGCGCGAGCTGGCCGGCCCCGACGTGCGCATCGAGCCGATCCACCAGGACGTCGCGCTGGAGGTGCCGTTCTCCGGGTCCCTCGTGGACGCCATGGTCGACGCCGTGACGGCCGAGGACCCGGGCTCGGTGGTGCTGCCGTACACGCTCTCGGGCGGCACGGACAACAAGTCGCTGTCGCGGCTCGGCATCACCGGGTACGGTTTCGCGCCCCTGCGGCTGCCCGGCGACCTCGACTTCGTGGGCATGTTCCACGGCGTCGACGAGCGCGTCCCGGTCGACGCGCTCCGGTTCGGGACGCGCGTGCTGGACCGCCTGCTGGCGACCTGCTGACGGGCTCCGTCAGAGGGTCGAGGCGACCTTGATGATGCGGCGGCGCAGCCACACCTTGCGGTGCCCGCCGATGTAGAGACGGCTGCGTGCCAGCTCCCAGCGCCCGTACTCCGCCTCGTCGGCGAGCATCTTGCGTGCGTCGGGAACGCTGGTCGAGCGGTCGATCGTCAGCACGCGGTACTCGTACTGGCTCTGCTTCAGCGCGTTGCGCCTCATCTCACCGTCCCAGGAGGGTCGTCGGCTGCCGTTGCGTGCCCATTCTGCCCCCGCGGGCGGTAGCGTCGGACCATGACCGCTGACCCGCGCGCCGCGCTGGACCGTCTCATCGCCGCCCTCGAGGCGCACTTCGACGCCATCTCGACGCGCCGCAGCGACGACGACCCCCGGGTCGACGACGCCTACGACGTCCTCGCCGACGCCTTCGAGGTGTATGACGACGCTCTCGCGCAGGTCTACGGGGAGGTCACGCCGTTCGTCCTCGAGGAGGAGGACGACGAGGACGACGACAGCGACGATGACGACAGCGACGACGACGAGGACGACCTCGACGACGACGACATCGACGCGGAGCTCGAGGACTCGCGCCCCTGAGCCGGCGGCCTGAGGGCCGGCGCTACCAGCGCTCGGGGTACCCGACCTCGAGGTCGGAGACGTCGTCGAGCGCCGCGTGCACCTCTTCGGGGAGCTCCAGGTCCGCTGCGGCGATCGCCTGACGCAGCTGTCCGGGGGTGCGCGCACCCACGATGGCGCAGGCCACGGCCTCGCGTGCCAGCACCCAGGCGAGCGCGACCTCGGCCGGCGTGCGCCCCAGGCCGTGGGCCGCCGTCGCGGTCGCCTCGACCACGGCGGCCGCGCGCTCGGTGAGGTACGGCTCGACGAACCCGGCCAGGTGCGGCGACGCGGCCCGCGAGTCCGCGGGGACCGTGCGGCGGTACTTGCCCGTCAGCACGCCCCGGCCGAGCGGCGACCAGGCGATCAGGCCGGCACCCAGCGCCGACGCCGCGGGCTGCACCTCGCGCTCGACGCCGCGCTGCACCAGCGAGTACTCGACCTCGAGGGCGGCCAGGCCGACGTCGTCGAGCAGCGACGCGGCGCGCGCGCTCGCCCAGCCGGGGTGGTTGGACAGGCCGACGTACCGGGCGCGGCCGCTGGTGACGGCCTGGCGCAGCGCGCTGACCGTCTCCTCCAGGGGCGTCGCGGGGTCGGGGCACGCGACCAGGAACAGGTCGACGTGGTCGGTGCGCAGGCGCTGCAGGGAGCCGTCGAGGTCCGCGAGCAGGCCCCGCCGCGAGGCGTCGCGGCCGCCCTTGGTGCACAGCACCAGCTCGGAGCGGTGCACGGTGCCGTGCAGCAGGTTGCCGATGATGCGCTCGGCCTCGCCCATCCCGTACGTGGAGGCGGTGTCCAGCAGCGTGCCGCCCGCGTCGAGGAGGTCGTGCAGCTGCTCTGCTGCCGTCGCGGCGTCGGTGTCGCGGCCCCAGGTCATCGTGCCCAGGCCGAGCTGCGACACGCGCAGCCCGGAGGCGCCGACTCGTCGTTCCCTCACGCCCGAAGGTTAACCGGCGACTGGGGCCGGCAGGATATTGTCGGCGTCCGTGAGCATGTGGGAAGCGATCGTCCTAGGCCTGGTGCAGGGCCTCACCGAGTTCCTGCCGATCTCTTCCTCGGCGCACCTGCGCATCGTCGGGGAGCTGATCGGCACCTCCGACCCGGGCGCCGCGTTCACCGCGATCATCCAGATCGGCACCGAGGCCGCCGTCGTCCTGTACTACCGCCGCACCATCAGGGACATCTGCGTCGACTGGTGGAAGGCGCTGCGCGGCGACGACGGGCGCGACCGCGCCGCCCGCTTCGGCAAGCATCGCGAGCGCGCGCGCATGGCCTGGTACATCGTCATCGGCACCATCCCCATCGGCGTGCTCGGCTACCTGTTCCAGGACAAGATCGAGACGTCGCTGCGCAACCTGTGGATCACCGCCACGGTGCTCATCCTGTTCGGCCTGCTGCTCGGCTGGGCCGACCGCGTAGGCCGTCGCACCCGGACCACGCACGACCTGACACCGCGGCGCGCCGTGACCTTCGGTCTCGCGCAGGCGATGGCGCTCATCCCGGGCGTGTCGCGCTCCGGCGGCACGATCACCGCGGGCCTGCTCATGGGCTTCACCCGCAAGGCCGCCGCGGAGTACTCGTTCCTGCTGGCGATCCCCGCCGTGATGATCAGCGGATTCTTCCAGCTGTTCAAGACCATCGGCGAGCCGCACCGGGCCGGGGAGGCCGGGTGGGGCGCCACGCTGGTCGCCACGATCATCGCGTTCGCCGTCGGCTACGTCGTGATCATCGGGTTCCTCAAGCTCATCACGACCCGGTCGTTCAAGGGCTTCGTGGTCTACCGCGTCATCATCGGCATCGTCGTGGTGATCCTGCTGGTCACCGGCGTGCTCACCGCGCAGGGCGGGGTCATCTTCTGATGCGCGCCTGGACCGCCCCCGACGTCCCCGCGCTGCCCCGCGCCGGGCGGCCCGCCCCCGTCCTGGTGCACGACTCGACGACGCGCACGCTCGTCGAGGCCGCACCCGGCCCGACGGCTCGGCTCTACGCCTGCGGCATCACGCCGTACGACGCCACGCACCTGGGCCACGCCAACACCTACCTGGCGTTCGACCTGCTCCAGCGCGCCTGGCGTGACGCCGGCAAGACCGTGCTCTACACGTCCAACGTCACCGACGTCGACGACCCGCTGCTCGAGCGCGCCGCCGCGACCGGCGTCGACTGGCGCGAGCTCGCCCTCGAGCAGACCGAGCTGTTCCGCGCCGACATGACCGCGCTGCGCATGCTGCCGCCGGCCACCTGGACCGGCGCGGTCGAGGCGATCCCCGAGGTCGTCGCGGCCGTCACCGCGATGCTCGACGCCGGCGCCGCCTACCGCCTCGACGGCGACGTGTACGCCGACCTGGCCGCCGACGACGCCTTCGGCACCGTGTCCGGCTTCTCCCGCGAGGAGATGCTGGCGCTGTTCGGCGAGCGCGGCGGAGACCCCGACCGGCCCGGCAAGCGCCACCCGCTGGACCCCGCGCTCTGGCGCGGCGAGCAGCCCGGCGACCCGTCCTGGGACGGCGGCGTGCTGGGCCCCGGGCGCCCCGGCTGGCACATCGAGTGTGCCGTCATCGCCCGCGACGGGCTCGGCCTGCCGTTCGACGTCCAGGGCGGGGGAGCGGACCTGCTCTTCCCCCACCACGAGATGTCGTCCTCGCACGACCGGTTCCTGGGCGGCGCGCCCCGCGCCCACGTCCACGCCGGCCTGCTCTCCTACCAGGGCCACAAGATGAGCAAGTCGCGCGGCAACCTCGTGTTCGTCTCCCGGCTGCTGGGCTCGGGCGTCGACCCCATGACCATCCGGCTCGCGCTGCTGGCCCACCACTACCGCGAGGAGTGGGAGTGGGAGGACGACGCGCTGCGCGCCGCCCAGCGCCGCCTCGACACGTGGGTCAAGGCCGTCACCAGCACGCACGACGACGGCGAGCCCGCCGGCGAGGTGCTCGACGAGGTGCGCGCCGCCATGGCCGACGACCTCGACACGCCCCGGGCGCTGGCCGCGGTCGACCGCTGGGCGGCGAACCCCGGCGGCGATGCCGACGTGGTCGTCGCCGCCGTGGACGCCCTGCTCGGGGTCGAGGTCTAGGATTCCTTGCCGCTGTCGCGGCGGCGCAGCCAGCGCTCGAACTCGCGCGCGATCGCCTCGCCCGAGGCCTCGGGCAGGTCGGCCGTGTCCTTGGCCTCCTCGAGCTGCTTGACGTACTCGGCGATCTCGGCGTCCTCGCCGGCCAGCTCGTCGACACCGTGCTGCCAGGCGGCGGCGTCGTCGGGCAGCTCGCCGAGCGGGATGGTCTCGCCCAGCAGCTCCTCGATCCGGGCCAGGATCGCGAGCGTCGCCTTGGGCGACGGCGGGTTCGCCACGTAGTGCGGCACGGCCGCCCAGAGCGACACCGACTGGAGCCCGCGCTCGGAGGCCGCGTGCTGGAGCACGCCCACGATGCCGGTGGGCCCCTCGTACGTGTTGGGCTCGACGTCGGACAGCACCGCCCGCAGGCCCTCGCTGTCGCTCGTGGCCGTCATCGGGATGGGGCGCGTGTGCGGCACGTCCGCGAGCAGGGCCCCGAGCGTCACCACCGTGCGCACCTCGAGCTCCTCGGCGAGGTCGAGCAGCTCCGCGCAGTAGGAGCGCCAGCGCATCGACGGCTCGATGCCGTGCACCAGCACCACCGTGCGCTGCGGCAGCTGGGCCACCCACACGGACGTGGTCGGCCACGTGATGCGGCGGCCGCCCGTCTCCGGGTCCGGGGCGATGGACGGCCGGTTGACCTGGAAGTCGTGGTAGTCCTCGGGGTCGAGCTCGTGCACCTTGCGGGCGTCCCACACCTCGCCAAGGTGCTCCAGCGCCGCCGTCGCGGCACTTCCGGCGTCGTTCCATCCCTCGAACGCCGCGATGAGGACGGTGTTACGGGCGCCCCCCGGCGCGCTGTGACGGCCGACGGGCGGGTCAGGGGTGGTCATTCGTCCACCCTAGGGGGTTCGCCCGTCCGCGGCCCCGCCACGTCGCGCTTCCGGAGCATGCTCGCGCGGCGGGGCGGGCTGCTCCTGCCGCAGGCCGGTCAGCAGCAGGGTGACGATCCGCCGGACGTCGTAGTCGGGGTCGTGGACGTGCCAGGCGACGAGGTCGCCGACGGCGCGCAGCACCTCGTACGCGCTGACGTCGGCGACGACCTCGCCGGACTCCCGGGCCGCGTCGAGGAGGCTCGACAGGACGGGCAGGAGCCGGTCGAGGAACAGCTGGTGGAGCGCCGAGAACCCGGCGGCGTCGCCCCGCCACACGTTGCCGAGCCCGTGCTTGGTGCCGAGGAAGTCGACGAACCCGTGGACCCACTCGTGCAGCGCGGCGAAGGGCGACCCCGCCGTCGCGAGGAGCGTGGGCCCGGCCGCGGCGCACTCGTCGATCTGGTGCCGGTACACCGCGACGACCAGGTCGGCGCGCGTGGGGAAGTGCCGGTAGAGCGTCCCCATGCCGACGCCGGCCGCGGCGGCCACCTCGCGGACCGTCGCGTCGACGCCCGACGTGCGGAACACCTGCGACGCGGCGTCGAGCAGGGCGCGCTCGTTGCGCTCGACGTCGGCGCGGCGTCGCGAGGGCGCGGGTTCCAGGGTGGTCACGCGCCGATCCTCTCACAGCCGGCGCCCGAACCGGAGCATTGCTCCGTCGAGGGTTGCGCCGCGGAGCGCTGCTCCGTATTGTTCCGGAGCAACGTTCCGCTTCGGCCACGCCGTCGCCCGTCCCAGGAAGGACACCCATGTCCGTGCTCGCCCCGCCCTCCGCCGTCCAGACCGTCTCCGTCAGGCCCGTCCTGCTGCCCGCCGCCGAGCGCGGCGAGGACATCCAGGTACGCGTCACCGCCCCCGCGACCGGCGAGGGGCTGCCGGTCATCGTGCTCGCGCACGGTTTCGGCGGGTCGATGACGGGCTACGACCCGCTCGTCGACCACTGGACCGCCCACGGCTTCGTCGTCGTGCAGCCGACGTTCCTCGACTCCGCCACGCTCGCGATCGCCCCGGAGGACCCGCGGTACACAGAGATCTGGAGGATCCGCGTCGACGACCTCGTGCGCGTCATCGACGACCTCCCCACCGTGCTCGGCGCCGTGCCCGGGCTCGCCGACCGTGCCGACACCGAGCGCCTCGCGGTGGCCGGCCACTCCTGGGGCGGGCAGAGCGTCGGCATGCTGCTCGGCGCGCGCGTGCTCGGCGCCGACGGGCAGCCCGGCGAGGACCGCACCGACCCCCGCGTCAAGGCGGGCGTGCTCCTCGCGACGACCGGCCTCGGTGGCGACGACCTCTCGCCGTTCGCGCGGCAGGCCTTCCCGTTCATGAGCCCGGACTTCGACAGGCTCGCCACCCCGGCCCTCGTCGTCGCGGGCGACAACGACCGGTCGCCGCTGTCGACGCGCGGCCCGGACTGGTTCACCGACGTCTACTTCCGCAGCCCGGGCGCGCGGGCGCTCCTCACGCTGTTCGGGGCCGAGCACTCGCTCGGCGGCATCCACGCCTACCGGTCCGCGGACACGACCGACGAGCGCCCCGAGACCGTCGCCCTGGTCGCCCAGGCGTCGACGGCGTTCCTCCAGCGCGAGCTCGGTGTCGACGCCGCGGCCTGGGACCGGGAGGTCTCCGCGCTCGCCGGGGAGGCCACGCCGGCCGGACGCATCGACGTCCGGTGAGCGGGCGGCCGGCAGGCGCGGACGGGCCACCTGGACCCCCGCGCCCGCCGGCCGGGACCGGGTCCCTGGGCGCCGGGAAGCCCGGCAAACCCTCCCGGCGATGCCGGGCGTCGAGCGAGTTCGATCTAGGGTGCTCGATGGAACCTGACACCCCATCACCATCTTCGGAGGCCATCCTGAGCACCGTCATCCCGGGCGAACCGGCAGCGCTGCGCCCCGCCGGGCAGGCCAGCGGCCTGAAGGCCGTCCTGTGGGACATGGACGGCACCCTCGTCGACACCGAGCCCTACTGGATCGCCGCCGAGCACGAGATCGTCGCGGCGCACGGCGGCACCTGGTCGCACGAGCAGTCCACGGAGATGGTGGGCAGCGACCTCATGGACGCCGCGGCCGTGCTCCAGGCGGCCGGCGTGACCATGGAGCGCGAGGCCATCGTCGACTGGATGCTCGACCGCGTCGTCGCGGACGTCGCCCGGCACATGCCGTGGCGGCCCGGCGCGCGCGAGCTCCTCGCCGACCTCGTGGCCGCCGGCGTCCCGTGCGCCCTCGTCACCATGTCCTACCGGCGCCTCGCCGAGGTGGTCGTCGCCGAGACCGACGGCGCGTTCACGCTCATGGTCGCCGGCGACGACGTCGACAACGGCAAGCCGCACCCCGAGCCCTACCTCACCGCCGCCGCCCGCCTGGGCGTGCCCGTCGAGGACTGCGTCGCCATCGAGGACTCGCCCACCGGCATCGCCTCGGCGCTCGCGGCCGGCGCCCGGACGCTGGCCGTGGAGGCGTTCGTGCCCGTGACGCCCCGGCCGGGCCTGAGCCGCGCCACGACGCTCGACGGCGTGACCGTCGAGACGCTCGCGCGTATCGCCGCGGGGGACGTGCTCGAGCTCAGCTGAGACCGAGGCGCTCCGCCGCGAGCGCGGGGTCGAGCTCCGGGACGGTGCCGCCGAACTCGGGGCACACGGCCTGGTGGGCGCACCAGCCGCACAGCGCCGACCTGCGGGGCCGGAAGTCGCCCGACCGCCCGGCCCGCTCGATCGCGTCCCACAGGGAGCGCACCCGCTGCTCGGTGATCTCGAGCTCGCGCTCGCGCGGCTCGGACCGCAGCACCTGGCCGTCGCCCAGGTAGACGAGCTGGAGCATCTTGGGCAGCACGCCGCGCTCGCGCCAGAGCACCAGGCCGTAGAAGCGCATCTGGAACAGCGCCGAGGCCTCGTACCCCGGCCGCGGCGACCGGCCCGATTTGTAGTCGACCACGCGGAGCGCGCCGTCGGGCGCGACGTCGAGACGGTCGACGATGCCGCGCAGCAGCGGGCCGTCCGGGAGC
>WRHK01000090.1 GCA_009783295.1 Promicromonosporaceae bacterium | reverse complement strand
ATCCTCACGAAACCAACCAACGGCCGGTCCCGACGAGGGATATATTTGGCATTGACTATCAAACGCACTGTTGAGTTCTCAAACAACCGACGCACACCATCCAAGACCGCCCCGCTCTTCGCGACCGGCCCCGTCCGGGGCAACCCTTCAACCTTACCCGGTTCCCTTCCCGCTGTCCAATCCGCTCTGCCGAGCGGGCCGAACTCAGGGAGGCGACCGGATCCACTCAAGGGCGCAGAACGCCCCGTGAAGGAGAGTGGTTGGTCTTTGCCCGATCGGTCCGGCCACCGCGTGGTGTCCGTTCCCCGTTCCGGGCGACGTTCGAGAACAGTACACGGGGTGGGCGGAGGTGCCAAATCCGCTGGTCAGAGCGATTTCCGCCCATCCCGTGCCCGCTCAGGAGGCGTCGGCGACCGCGAGAGTTCGCTTGCCCCGACGCAGCACCGCGTAGCGACCGTGCAGGAGGTCGGCGGGCTCGAGCACCTGTTCGTCCGAGGTCACCTTCACGTTGTTCACGTACGCGCCGCCCTCCGCGATCGCGCGGCGGGCCGCCGCCTTCGACGCGACGAGGCCCGCGCCGACGAGCGCGTCGACGACGAGGTCGCCGGCCTTCGCCGTCGTGCGCGGGAGTTCTGACACCGCACCTCGGAGCGTGACCTCGTCGAGGTCACGCAGCTCGCCCCGGCCGAACAGGGCCTGGCTCGCCGCGATCACGGCGTCCGTGGCGGCCTGCCCGTGGATGAGCGTGGTCAGGTCGCCGGCGAGCGCGCGCTGCGCCTCGCGGGCGAACGGCCGCTCGGCGACCTCGACCGCGAGCGCCTCGATCTCCTCGCGCGTCCGGAACGTGAAGACCTTCAGGTAGTGCACGACGTCGGCGTCGGCCGTGTTGAGCCAGAACTGGTAGAAGGCGTACGGGCTGGTGAGCTCGGGGTCGAGCCAGACCGCCCCGCCCTCGGACTTGCCCATCTTCGAGCCGTCCGACTTGGTGATGAGCGTCGTCGCGAGCGCGTGGACCGTCGCCTGCTCCGTCTTGCGGATGAGCTCGACGCCCGAGAGCAGGTTGCCCCACTGGTCGTTGCCACCCATCTGGAGCGTGCAGCCGTGGCGCTGGAACAGCTCGCGGAAGTCCATGCCCTGCAGGATCTGGTAGCTGAACTCGGTGAAGCTGAGGCCCTCGTCCGACGCGAGGCGGCGGGACACGATGTCCTTGCTGAGCATCGTGCCCATGCGGAAGTGCTTGCCGACGTCGCGCAGGAAGTCGATGGCGCTCATGGGCGCCGTCCAGTCGAGGTTGTTGACCATGACCGCGGCGTTCGGGCCCTCGAACTCGAGGAACGGCTCGATCTGGGCGCGGATGCGCTCGACCCAGCCCGCGACGACCTCGCGCGAGTTCATCGACCGCTCCGTCGTCGGGCGCGGGTCCCCGATGAGGCCCGTGGCTCCGCCGACCAGCGCGAGCGGGCGGTGGCCCGCCTGCTGGAGCCGGCGCATGTTGAGCAGCTGGACCATGTGGCCCACGTGGAGGCTCTGCGCCGTGGGGTCGAAGCCCACGTAGTAGGTGATCGGTCCGTCGGCCAGCGCGGAACGCAGCGCGGCCTCGTCGGTGGTCTGCGCCACCAGGCCCCGCCACTGCAGCTCGTCGAGGATGTCAGTCACCGTGATCGCTCCTGTGTTCGTCCGTGTGAAGGTGCGTGCGGCCGACGCGGCCGCCGGTCCTAGTCTGCCCGACGCCGGTGCCCGGCCCGCGCGCGTCCCACGCCGTCGGCTCAGCGGCGGCGCGGGGAGACGCGCCGATAAGCCGAGACGGTCGGCTCGTCGACGAGCCATGACCGCCAGGGGAACAGGTCGGCGCGGCCGCCGTCGCCGCTCACGCCGACGCGCGGGCCGCTCGCGACCGCTCCGCGCGGCCGGTCCACGGGGAGGGTGAGGACGAGCGGGCCGTCCGGGTCGGTGAGGTCCGCGCCGTCGTCGGTGAGGTCGAGGGCCAGCGCGACCGTGAGGCGTGCCGGGCCGCGGGCGATCTGGCGGTCCGTGTCGCACGTGCCAGAAGCGAGACGGCGGCGGCGGGCCAGCTCGACGCCGTCGACCACCTCGCCCGCGCGCAGCAGGACCGCGGCGGCGCGGCCGACCGGGCCGCAGACCACGTTGACGCAGTGGTGGAGCCCGAGGTGCCGGTAGACGTAGATGCGGCCCGGCTCGCCGAACATGGTCGCGTTGCGCAGCGTGCGACCCCGGAACGCGTGCGAGCCGGGGTCGTTCTCGCCGTCGTACGCCTCGACCTCCGTGACCCGGAGCGTGACCGAGCCCTCCGGGGTGCGGCGGACCAGGTGGGCGCCGAGGAGGTCGCGGGCGACGTCGTGGACGTCGCGGGCGTACCAATGGCGGCCGGGGACCTCCGACGGGCTGACCGCAGGGGCGTCGCCGGGGCTGTCCTCGCTCACCGTCGTCACGGGGTCGACGCTATGACACCCGCCCCGCGGCGGGCCACGTCAGGACGTGACCCGTGCCGTCGAGGCGGACGTCAGCCCGCTCGCGCGTCCGCTCGCGTGCGTAGTGCTTGGCCTCGTCGTCCATCCACGCGAGCCAGTGCGCGCGGTTGGCCTCGCCGTCGCGCGCCAGGCCGCGGCGCAGGCGCTCGGCATCCGGGGCCTCCACCCAGAAGAGCAGGTGCGGGTGGCCGGCGATCGTGTGCGCTCCGGCGCCGCAGCCCTCGACGACGACGAACGGCGCCGGACGGACCTCGTGCTGCTCCGCGTACTCCCCCGACGACCAGTCGTACCGGCGGTACACGCCCGGGAGGTTCTGGGCGAGCGGCTCCAGCACCCAGGCGGCGAGGCGCTCGGCGCCGCCGTCGGGGCCCGACTCCCAGCCCTCGTAGAGGTCGTCGAGGTGGACGACCTGGGCGGACCCGCCGGCGCCGTCGCCGAGGCGCTCCGCCAGCTGGTCGGCCAACGTCGTCTTTCCCGAGCCCGCCGGGCCGTCGATGACGACCAGGAACGAGCGCTGGGCAGGAGCCGTCGTCCGACGGGCTCGGGCGAGCGCCGTCAGCGCCGCGAGGACGTCCGCAGGGACGCTCACCCCTGCGCCCAGAAGCGGTACTCCGTGGCGCGCTCCTTCGCCGCCTCGAGCTGCTCGGCCACGCGGGCCGGGGCCGTGCCGCCGACGGCGTCGCGCGACGCGACCGACCCCTCGACCGAGAGCACCGAGCGGACCTCGGGGGTCAGGTGCTCGCTGATCGAGACGAGGTCGGCGTCGGACAGGTCCCACAGCTCGATGCCGCGGTCCTCGCAGACCTTGACGCACTCGCCCGCGACCTCGTGGGCGACCCGGAACGGCACGCCCTCGCGCACGAGCCACTCGGCGACGTCCGTCGCGAGCGAGAAGCCCTGCGGGGCCAGCTCCGCCATGCGGGCCGTGTTGAACGTCATCGTGCGGACCATACCCGCGAAGGCGGGCAGCAGGACAGTGAGCGTGGCGACCTGGTCGAAGACCGGCTCCTTGTCCTCCTGCAGGTCACGGTTGTACGCGAGCGGCAGGCCCTTGAGCGTGGCGAGCAGGCCCGTGAGGTCACCGATGACGCGGCCGGCCTTGCCGCGCGCGAGCTCGGCGATGTCAGGGTTCTTCTTCTGCGGCATGATGCTGGACCCCGTCGAGTACGAGTCGTCCAGGCGGACGAAGCCGAACTCCTTGGTGTTCCAGACGATGATCTCCTCGGAGATCCGCGAGAGGTCGACGCCGATCATCGCTGCCACGAAGGCGAACTCCGCGACGACG
Organism: Promicromonosporaceae bacterium; assembly: GCA_009783295.1. GTDB lineage: Bacteria > Actinomycetota > Actinomycetes > Actinomycetales > Cellulomonadaceae > Xylanimonas. The sequence goes on along the minus strand of WRHK01000090.1, from coordinate 8,348 downwards.
TCGCGCGAGGCCGTGCCGTCGATCGAGTTCTCGACCGGGCCGTCGAAGCCGAGGTCGGCCGCCACGGCCGCCGGGTCGAGGCCCAGCGACGAGCCCGCGAGCGCCCCCGAGCCGTACGGGCTGCGCGCCGCGCGGACGTCCCAGTCGATGAACCTGTCGACGTCGCGCAGCAGCGGCCAGGCGTGCGCGAGCAGGTGATGGGCCAGCAGGACCGGCTGGGCGTGCTGCAGGTGCGTCCGGCCCGGCATGACGGCGGTGCCCGCGGCCTGCGCGTGCGTGATCAGCTCGTCGACGACGTCGATCACCTGGAGGGCGATGGTGCGGGCCTGCTCGCGCAGGTAGAGGCGCACGAGGGTGGCGATCTGGTCGTTGCGCGAGCGGCCGGCGCGGATCTTGCCGCCCAGCTCGGCGCCCGCGCGGTCGATGAGGCCGCGCTCCAAGGCCGTGTGGACGTCCTCGTCCTCGAGGCGCGGGAGGAACTCTCCGGAGTCGACGTCGGCGGCGAGCCGGTCGAGCGCGGCCGTCATGGCGTCGAGCTCGTCGTCGGAGAGCAGGCCCGCGCGGTGGAGCACCTTGGCGTGCGCCTGCGAGCCGCGGATGTCGTACGGGGCGAGCTTCCAGTCGAAATGGGTCGACTGCGACAGGGCCTGCAGCTCGGGCGACGGGCCGCCCGCGAACCGGCCGCCCCACAGCGCCACGGAGGGCTGCGGGCTGGCGGCGACCGAGCCGGCGTCGTGCTTGGCGATGTCGGACATGGGTGGAGCCTCTCAGGTTCAGGACGGCGTGGCGAGGGTGAGGAATCGCTGCGCGAGCTCCTCGCCACCGGCGGGGTCACGGGAGATGACCAGGATCGTGTCGTCGCCGGCGATGCAGCCGAGGACGCCCGGGAAGAGCGAGTGGTCGATCGCCGAGCCGAGGAAGTTGGCGGCGCCCGGCGGGGTGCGCAGCACCACGAGGTTCGCGGACGCCTCGGCGGAGACGAGCAGGTCGGCGAGCAGGCGGCCGAGCCGGGCGGACAGGTACTCCTCGTCCTGGTCGGCGAGGACCGAGCGGTCGCCGCCCTCCCCCGGGACGGCGTAGACGAGGCCGCCGGCGGCGGTGCGGACCTTCTCGGCGCGCAGCTCGATGAGGTCGCGCGACAGCGTGGCCTGCGTGACCGAGAGGCCCTCCTCGGCCAGGAGGCGGGCCAGCTCCGACTGGGAGTGCACCGTGCCGCGCCGCACCAGGTCGACGATGCGGGCCTGGCGCGCCGCCTTGGTCAGCGGGGCGACGCTGCTCTCGGTGGTCATCGCTGCTCCAGCAGCCAGGTCAGCAGGGCCTTCTGGGCGTGGAGGCGGTTCTCGGCCTCGTCGAAGACGACGGACTGCGGGCCGTCGATGACCTCGGCGGTGATCTCCTTGCCGCGGTAGGCGGGCAGGCAGTGCAGCACGATCGCGTCGGGCTTGGCCTGGGCCAGCAGGGCGGCGTCGAGCTGGTACGGGAGGAACACCTGGGCGCGGGCCTCGGCCTCTGCCTCGGCGCCCATGGACACCCACGTGTCCGTCGCGACGACGTCGGCGCCCGCGACGGCCTCGGCAGCGTCCGTGGTGACGGTGACCGAGCCGCCCGTCTGCGCCGCGATCTCCCGAGCGCGCGCCACGATGGCCTCGTCCGGAAGGTAGCCATCGGGGCCGCCGACCCGGACGTGCAGGCCCGCGGTGACGCCACCGAGCAGGTAGCTGTTGCCCATGTTGTTCGCGGCGTCGCCGACGTAGGTGAGCACCTGGCCGGGCAGCGCCGCGACGCCGCCGCGGTGCTGGGCCACCGTGAGCAGGTCCGCGAGGATCTGGCACGGGTGGAAGCCGTCCGTGAGCGCGTTGACCACCGGGACGCCGGACGCCGCAGCCATCTCGCGGATCCGGTCGTCGCCGAAGGTGCGCCACACGATCGCCGAGACCATGCGGTCCAGGACGTGCGTGGTGTCGGCGATCGACTCGCGTTTGCCGATCTGCGCCAGGTTGCCGTCGACGACCATCGGGAAGCCGCCCAGCTCTGCGATGCCGGTCGCGAACGACACCTGGGTGCGCAGCGTCGGCTTGTCGGTGATGAAGGCGACCGCCCGCGGGCCTGCGAGCGGCTGGCGCACCTGGCGGTCCTCGCGGAACGCCATGCCGAGCTCGAGCACCTGCTTCTGCTCGGCGGGCGTCAGGTCGTCGTCGCGCAGGAAGTGGCGGAGGGTCATGGGAGCTCCTTGGGCTCGACCGGCAGCGATGCCGGGAGAGTGGCGAAGAACCGGGCCGCGTCGCGGGCCTGGTCGGCGGTGAGGATCAGCGGCGGGGCGAGGCGGATCGCGTCGGGCGCCACGGCGTTGACGATCAGCCCGGCCTCCAGCGCGGCGGCGGCGACGTCGGAGGCGACCGGCTCGTTGAGCACCACGGCGAGCAGCAGGCCCCGGCCCCGCACCTCGCGGACCAGCGGGGAGCCGCACAGCTCGATCTCCTCGCGCAGCAGGGCGCCCACCTCGCGGACCTGGGCCAGCAGGCCGTCACGCTCGATGACACCGATCGTGGCGAGGGCGGCAGCGGCCGCGACGGGGTTGCCGCCGAACGTCGTGCCGTGCTGGCCCCGGCCGAGCAGCGTCGCCGCGCGCTCACCGAAGGCGATCACCGCACCGATCGGGAACCCGCCGCCGAGGCCCTTGGCGAGCGTGACGACGTCGGGCACGACGCCGCCGCCCACCTCGGGGTGCTGGTACGCGAACCAGGCGCCGGTGCGGCCCATGCCGGTCTGCACCTCGTCGAGGACGAGCAGCGCGCCGGCGTCGGACGTGAGCCGGCGGGCGTGCGCGAGCCAGCCCGGCGGCAGGGGCCGGACGCCGGCCTCGCCCTGGACGGGCTCGACCACGAGCGCGGCGACGGGGCCGCGCTCGGCGACGGCCTGCGCGGAGAAGGCCTCGTCGAGCGCTGCGGTGTCGCCGAAGGCGACGTGCTCGACCCCGCCCGGCAGCGGCTCGAACGGCTCGCGGTAGGCCTGCTTGGCGGTGAGGGCGAGCGCCCCCATCGACCGGCCGTGGAAGGCACCCTCGAGCGCGAGGACGCGGCCCGTCTGCCCGCCCGGCTGCACGCGCCGCGTCATCTTGAACGCGGCCTCGAGCGCCTCGGTGCCCGAGTTGGTGAAGAAGACCCGCGAGCCCGCGGGCGCCTGCGCCAGGTGCAGCAGGCGCTCGGCGAGGGCGATCTGGGTGGGCGTGCCGAAGAAGTTCGACACGTGGCCCAGCGTGCCCATCTGGGCGCTGATCGCCGCGGTGAGCGTGGGGTGCGCGTGGCCCAGGGCGTTGACGGCGATGCCGGCCAGCAGGTCGAGGTAGCGCTTGCCGTCGGCGTCCCAGACGTAGGAGCCCTCGCCGCGCACCAGCACGCGCTGCGGGGGGCCGAAGGTGTCCATGACGGCGTGGGTGTACCGGTCGGTCCAGCCGGCGACGGAGACGGCGTCCGCGCCGGTCAGCTGTTCGAGGAGCTCGCTACTCACAGTGCATGACTATACATGGCGATGCATATCCACACCAGAACGTTCGCGTCAGCCGCGCATGCGCCGCCGGCGCCGCACGGCGAGAAGCTGGACCGCGGTCGGCACGACGGCGACCGCGACCGCCCCGAGGAGGATCACGTCGATGTAGTCGACCACGAAGCGCTGCACCGGCGGGACGAGGTGCAGCGCGTACCCGACCAGCACCAGGCCGCCCGCCCACAGCACCGCGCCCAGCGCGTTGTACAGCGAGTAGCGCCGCGAGGGCATGTGCCCGACGCCGGCGGCGACCGGCGCGAACGTCCGCACGACCGGGACGAAGCGCGCGACCACGACGGCCGCCCCGCCGAACCGGCGGAAGAAGGCGTCGGTGCGCTCGACGTCGGCCCGCGAGAACAGGCCGGACTCGCGCCGCTCGAACACGGCTCCGCCTGCCCGGCGTCCGATGAGGTACCCCACCTCGCCGCCCACGAACGCCGCCGCCGCGATGAGCACCGCGACCCACGCGACATGCGCGTGGAACGCCGCCACGCCCGGCGCGGACAGCACCCCGCTGATGAGCAGCAGGGTGTCGCCCGGCAGCACGAAGCCCACCAGCAGGCCCGTCTCGGCGAAGACGATGGCGCACACGACCGCCAGGGCCCACGGGCCGGCGCCGGCGATGATCGACTGCGGATCCATCCACGGGATCCACGACGTGTACGTCAAGGCGCCGGGGTGTCGGGGACGACCATCGTGCCGTTGCCCCGGGCCGTGAACACCTCGAGCAGCACCGAGTGCGGCTGCCGTCCGTCGATGACCGTGGCGGCGGGAACGCCGCCCTCGACGGCGCGCAGGCACGCCTCCATCTTGGGGACCATGCCGGACTCCAGCGAGGGCAGCAGCGTCGCGAGCTCGGTCGCCGTGATGCTCTCGACCAGCGAGGTGCGGTCGGGCCAGCTCGTGTAGAGGCCCTCGACGTCGGTCAGCACGATGAGCTTCTTCGCGCCGAGCGCCACCGCGAGCGCCGACGCGGCGGTGTCCGCGTTGACGTTGAGCACCTGCGTGGGGTCGTCGACGTCGGGCGCCACCGTGGAGACCACGGGGATGCGGCCCGCCGCGAGGATGTCCTCGACCGCCGAGGGGTCCACGGACGTGACGTCGCCGACCAGGCCGACGTCGACCTGCCGGCCGTCGACCGTGGCGGTGCGGCGCGTGGCCTGGAACAGGCCGCCGTCCTCGCCCGAGAGCCCGACGGCGTGCGGGCCGTGCGCGTTGACGAGCCCGACGAGCTCGCGCCCGACCTGCCCCGTGAGCACCATGCGGACGACCTCCATCGCCGCCGGCGTGGTCACGCGCAGCCCGCCGCGGAACTCGCTGGGGATGTTGAGGCGGCCCAGCATCGCGTTGATCTGCGGGCCGCCGCCGTGCACGACGACGGGGCGCAGGCCCACCTGGCGCAGGAACACCATGTCCTGCGCGAAGGCGGCCTTCAGCGTCTCGTCGACCATGGCGTTGCCGCCGTACTTGACGACGACGAGGGCGCCCGAGAACTCCTGCAGCCAGGGCAGGGCCTCGAGGAGCACCTCGGCCTTCTGGTCGGGGGTGAGCATGGCGACTGCCTCGGACGTCATGAGGTGTAGGCGCTGTTCTCTTCGACGTAGGCGTGCGTGAGGTCGTTGGTCCACAGCGTGACCTCGGCGTCGCCCGCGTGCAGGTCGACCAGGATGTCGACCTGGCGGTTCGCGGCCATGTCGACCAGGGACGGGTCCTCGTGCGTGCCGCCGGCCTTGCAGACCATGACGCCGTTGACGGAGACGTCGAGCTGGTCGGGGTCGAACGGCGCGACCGACTCGGGGACCGTGCCGACCTGGGCCAGGATGCGGCCCCAGTTGGGGTCGTTGCCGTAGACGGCCGTCTTGAACAGGTTGGATCGCGACACCGAGCGGGCGACCGCGAGCGCGGCGTCCTCGCTGGTGGCGCCCGTGACCGTGATGGCGATGTCGTGCGACGAGCCCTCGGCGTCGGCGAGGAGCTGCCGGGCGAGGTCGCCGGCCACCTCGTGCACGGCGGCCGCGAGGACGTCGGCGGCGGGCTGCACGCCCGAGGCGCCGGAGGCCATGAGCACCACGGTGTCCGACGTCGACATGCAGCCGTCGGAGTCGATGCGGTCGAACGTGGTGGCCGTGGCGCCGCGCAGGGCGGCGTCGAGCTGGGCGGCGCCCGCGTCGCCGTCGGGCACGACGGCGTCCGTGGTGATGACGCAGAGCATGGTGGCGAGCGCCGGGGCGAGCATGCCCGCGCCCTTGGCCATGCCGCCCACCGTGAACTCCCCCTGCTCCGTCTGCACGGTGCGGGTGGCGACCTTGGCGACCGTGTCGGTGGTCATGATCGCCGCGGCCGCGGCGGCCCCTGCGGCGGCGTCGTCGGCGAGCGCCGCCGCCGCGACCGGGATGCCGGCCAGCAGCAGCTCGCGCTTGAGGCGCACGCCGATGACACCCGTGGAGGCGACCAGCACGTCGATCGCGCCGATGCCGAGGGCGTCGGCGACGGCCTCGGCCGTGGCGTGCGAGTCCTGGAAGCCGCCGGGGCCGGTGCACACGTTCGCCGAGCCCGAGTTGAGCACGACGGCGCGCGCGACGCCGTCCTTGACGCACTGGCGCGACCAGAGCACCGGGGCGCCGACCACGCGGTTCGACGTGAACACGGCCGCGGCGGTGTGCTGCGGACCGTCGTTGACGACGAGGGAGAGGTCGGGCTTGCCGGACGCCTTGAGGCCGGCGGTGACGCCGGCGGCGCGGAAGCCCTGGGCTGCGGTGACGCTCATCTCGGGGTCCCCTCGAGGTCGTGAGCGGAGCGAACGAGCTCGTGGGGTGAGATCACGGCGCGACTCCTTCGGTGATGAGGCCGGCGGTCTCGGGGAGGCCGAGGGCCAGGTTCATGGACTGGATGGCGGCGCCCGCCGTGCCCTTGACGAGGTTGTCGATCGCGGTGACGGTGACGACGCGGCCCGCGGCGGCGTCGACGGCGACCTGCACCAGGGCCGTGTTGGCGCCCAGGGTCATCGCGGTGCTGGGCCACTGGCCCTCGGGCAGCAGGTGCACGAACGGCTCGTCGGCGTAGGCGTCGGCCCAGGCGGCGCGCACCTGCGCCGTGTCCGCGCCGGACGCGAGGCGGGCGGTGGCCGTGGCCAGGATGCCGCGAGACATCGGGACGAGGGTGGGCGTGAAGCTGATCGTCACGTCCGCAGCCCCGGCCACACCGAGGTTCTGCCGGATCTCCGGGATGTGCCGGTGCGTGCCGCCGACGGCGTACGGGGCGGCGGCGCCGAGCGCCTCGGACGCCAGCAGGTGCGGCTTGAGCGACTTGCCCGCGCCCGAGTACCCGTTCGCCAGGACGGCGACGAGGTCCGTGGGCTCGACCAGGCCCGCGGCGACGCCCGGCTGCAGGCCGAGCGTGATCGCCGTGACGTTGCACCCCGGGACGGCGATGCGGCGGGCGCCGCGCAGCGCCTCGCGCTGGCGGGTGCCGTCGGCGTGGATCAGCTCGGGCAGGCCGTAGGGCCACGTGCCGGCGTGCGGGCTGCCGTAGAACTGCTCCCAGGCCGCCGCGTCGGCCAGGCGGTGGTCGGCGCCCAGGTCGAGCACCACGACGTCGTCGGGCAGCTGCGCGGCGATCTCGCCGGACGCGCCGTGCGGCAGCGCGAGGACGACGACGTCGTGCCCCGCGAGCGCCTCGACGGTGGTGGGCTCGAGCACGCGGTCCGCGAGGGATCGCAGGTGCGGCTGGAGGCTGCCGAGCGTGACGCCGGCGTTGGAGTGCGCGGTGAGCGCGCCGATCTCGAGGTGCGGGTGGTTCGCCGCGAGCCGCAGGAACTCGCCCCCCGCGTACCCCGAGGCGCCGGCGACCGCGACCCGGAGGGGCTTCGTGCTGACCATGTGCATGACTATACATACCTCTGCATAGGTGCGACACGGCCTTTCGAGGGGCGGCCGTCCTACGCTGTGCCGCATGGATCTGACGCAGGCGGTGCGCGCGCGGTTCGACGGCCGCGCGCCCGAGTACGACGACAGCACGATGCACCGTTCGCTGGCCACCGCCGTGGCCGAGTTCGTCGACCTGGCCGGCGTGCGCGACGTGCTCGACGCCGGGACCGGCACCGGGCTGGTGCTGCGGGCGCTCCGCTCGCGCGACCCGTTGCTGCGGCTCGCGGGGGTGGACCTCTCCCCCGGCATGCTGGGCGTCGCGCGCAGCCACCTGCCGGACGTCGAGCTGGTCGAGGGCGACGCCACGTCGCTCCCCTTCGCGGACGCGTCGTTCGACGTCGTCACGTGCGCGACGGCGTTGCACCTGTTCCCCGACGGCGACGCCGCCCTGCGCGACTGGCTTCGCGTGCTGCGCCCCGGCGGCCGCGTGGTGACCGCCACGTTCGGCGAGATGGACCCGACGCAGCACGGGGCCGCGCACGGCGGCACGGTGCCGCCCTACCCGACGCAGCACGACCGGTACGACTCGTTCGAGGACCTCGAGACGTTCGGGGCCGCGGCCGGGCTGCGGCTCACGCGCCGGTCGACGTGGACGCACGGGCACGACGCCGTGCTGCTGGCCGAGCTGCGGCGCTGAGACCGCCTCAGCCCGTGGGCGGCGGCACCACCGGCAGCAGCCGGAACTCGTGGCGGCGCAGCACCCGCAGGAAGAACCGGGCGGGAGCGGGGAACGCAGCGCGGCCCTCCGCGGGGTCGAGCGGCACGGGCGCGCCGACCCGCCAGCGGTGGCGCCCGCGCACCACCACGCACCCGCCCGCCGCGACCACGTTGCGGTACCACTGCACCTGCGGGCCGCACGTCAGCTCGACGACCACCCCG
>WRHK01000089.1 GCA_009783295.1 Promicromonosporaceae bacterium | reverse complement strand
CGACGTCATCGAGGACCAGTCGGCGACCGCGCTCGAGGGGCTCGTCGCGGACTTCCGCGTCAACTGGGTCTGGATGCCGCCGTGGGGGCCCGAGAAGATCACGGACGAGGGGCGCGACCAGCTGCGGATGCTGGGGTTCAACGTCTGATCGTGACCCGGGTCGGGCCGTGATCCCGTGACCAGCGGGAATGCGGCCTGACCTGGGATGACGCTCTGGGGCGTGTGGGACTCGAGTGGACAGGAATGGCCTTGCGGGGCCACCTGAAACCCCGCTGGTGCCCCACGGATCCGCCGGTCTTGCTGCAGGTCAACGTCCGGATCGGCGGGGTGCATGGCTGAGCCGTAGCCCCGCTGGAGAGCGGTGGGCGCGGCGGCGTACCTGGGTGGGTGGAGAGGACCCACTCATGGCAGGCACGGCGCGGCGGACCTTCGGGACGCTCGAGGCCAGGAAGAACTCGGACACAGGCAAGGTGACGAGCTGGCGCGCCCGATACCTCGGGCCCGATCTGGAACGGCACCACCAGACCTTTGGCGACAAGATGGCCGCCGAGGCATGGCTCAACGCAGAGCGCATCCTCATCGATCGCGGCGAGTGGAAGTCGCCGACACGGCGCGAGCAGGAGGCGCGGATCGCGCGAGCGCGCGCGATCACTCTGCGCGATTGGGCAACCCGCTCGATCGAGGGCAAGTCGCTCCGCGACAGCACGAAGTACCGCTACACGAGGGCGCTCGAGAAGCGCATCCTCCCGGTCCTTGGCGACATTCCGTTGAAGGACCTCACCCGTCTCGACGTGACGAGCTGGTACACGGCGCTGCGGGTGACGCTCGCGAACGAGGCCAAGGCGCGCACCTGGGCCGGCGAGGAGAAGTCGGACGGTCGTGGGGCACTGTTCTCGGCCTACCAGGTGCTTTCTTCGATCCTCAGCGACGCGGTAGATCACGAGCTGCTGGAGGCGTCGCCGGCGAAGGTCAAGGGGGGCCTCAAATACAAGGCGGTCCACGACCCGATCGTTCTCACCGCCCAGCAGATGTGGTGGCTGGCCGACCTGATGCCCGACTACCTGCGCGCGATCGTGCCGCTGGCAGCGAGCACAGGTCTGCGCAACGGCGAGCTGCGCGCACTCAAGGTGCGCCACCTCGATCTGCGCAACCCTGCGCGGTCGACGGTGACCGTGCGCGGGACCGCCGCCAACCACAAGTCGGCGGGTCAGTACACCCGGATCGGCGACCCCAAGACCGATGCGTCGAAGAGGACGGTCGCCATCCCGTCGTTCGTGGTGCCCGTCCTGAAGCAACACCTAGGGCAGCGCGAGACGGTGGGCCCCGACCACCTTGTGTTCCCGGCGCGGCGCGGCGGCGTCATGCACGCGTCGATCATCGAGCGGAACTGGTCTGTTGCGCGAGCCCAGGTCGGGCTCGACGAACTGCACTTCCACGATCTCCGGCACACGGCCCTGACGTGGGCCGCGAGGGCGGGCGCGACGCTCGCAGAGCTGATGGCGATCGCCGGGCACCGGAACCCCACCGTCGTGCTGAGGTACCAGCACGCGAGCGACCAGGAGCGCCTGCACGCCATCGCCGAGTCCGTCGGCGCCACGTTCGGCGACGAGCTCTACGCACGGCGTCAGCGTCGGGCGGGCGGGCTGTCCGACGGGGGCGCCGCCCACGCGGACGATGCGTGAGCGGCGCCTTGTGGTACGTGCGGCCACGTTGTCATCGACGCCGCGCCGACGGTATCGCGATGACGAGCTGCCTCGACAGCTCCTCGAGATCGACACGGATGAGGCGTCCGACGCGGTAGCCGCTGATCGTTCCGTCCGCGATCCTGCGCCGAATCGTCTTGATGGATACGTGGAGCTGCTCCGCTGCCAGACCGAGCGGGACAAGATGGGCCGTTGCGGCGGTCGACATCGCTTCCTCCTGAGTGGTGTCTCGGCAAGGAGTCTCTGTGACTCACGGACCGTCAAGCCCACCTCGGTGCTGCCGGCTGCGTTCGATGCTGGGTTTCAGCGAAGCGGCGGATTGGACCCGTGGCGCGCCCGCCGGTGTTGTGAGCCCGACGCGCTGCCCGTAGGCGATGACGTTGTTCGTGGCCGTGGTGAGGAGTCCGGGGAACAGATGGCGGCTGCCGACGACGGTGAGGTTGGTCGGCGCGTGGCCGGTGGGGTCGTACTGGGTCGAGCCGAGGACTTGGTCGACGGCGGTGTCGAAGTAGGTGTTGACGTAGACGTGCCCGCGGTCGAGCTCGACCGGGGTCGCTTCCTCCCACTCGGCGCCGCGGCGGGCCGCGCCGGACTCGCGGCGCCGGAGCATGAGGAGGTCGGTGACCTCGTCGGTGCCGGTGGCTGGCCGGTAGATGCCGGCGGGGAAGCGGATGGCGCCGACGAGGTCGGCGAGGTCGCCGATCTGACGGCGCCCGAACGGCATGGGGTTGTCCATCAGGTCGTGGGTCGCGACGACGGCGGTGAACCCGCCGGGCTTGGTGACCGCGACCGCCAGGAGGGTGTCGGTGATCTGGTCTGCACGGCGTCGGACGATGTTGGGCGGGTAGGTCAAGCGGACGTCGTACCCGGTGAGGGTGGCAAGGACCGCGTCGAAGTCCTCGCGCTCGTCCCAGCGCTGCATGTCGCTGATCGGTCCGACGGCGTTGTCGTGCCGGTCGACGCGGGCGATGACTGAACCGTGCCGGCGCGTGTCGCGGTCGGGTAGGCCTATGAGGGTGCCGCAGCCGTCGCCGATGGTCAGGACGTGCCCGCCTTGGTTGCCCAGGGCCTTGAAGGTGCGCCAGATCTGGGCGGCGACGATCTGGTGGGTGCGGGTGGCGGGGTCGGCGAGGTGGTCGTGGGCGGCGAGCTCGTCGGCGGCGATCTTCATCTCGCGCGGCATGTCGATGCTCATGCCGCACCCCCTCGGTGGGTCTCGTGTCGGCGGGAGGCGGCATCGTCGTCGACGAACGCAGCGAAGTCGGCGTCGCGATCGGTGATCTGCTGGTCGACGGGGACGGGCTGTGGGGGTTCGCCGGGCCAGATGGTGGTGCGGGTCGGGCGGTCGCGGTCCAGGCGGGTGCCGCAGGCGGCGACCCAGTCGCGCAGCCGGTGGCGGGCGTCGGCGAAGTCGCGCATCCACGCGATGGGCGCGGACGGGGAGGCGTCGGGGTCGTAGCAGGCCAGCCAGTGGGTGTGCAGCGCGGACAGTTCCCAGACGAGCTCGTCGTGGCGGTGCCACAGCGGCGGGACGATCGTAGGGGGCAGGCCGAAGGCGTTGCGCAGCCAGATGACCCACGCGTTGAGGTCTGCCCACGCCTGACGGGCCTCATCGGGGGTCAGGCGGTTCCAGTTGACCGGGACGATGTCGTCGTCGTCGCCGGAGTCCGCGACCGCGGGGAGGAAGTCGTCGGGCAGGGCGGACAGTCCGGTCGCGTCGAACAGGGGTGGCATCTGCTCGAAGGGCCACTCGTCCGGGTTGGTGGTGCTCATGGGAGGTCACCGCCGCTCAGGTTCCGAGCGGCGAGGCGACGCCGTCGCGCGGACTGCCGTGCCGGACGAGGGTCGGCTGGGCGGGCAGGTCCGGCACTGCCCGCAGCCGTCGTCCCGACGCCGGCACCTTGGCCGCGTCCTGAGCGCGGTGGGTGTCGAGGTGGCGGGCCTGGTTGGTGGGGTGGTGGGCCATCGACCGGTCGAGCGCGGACTCGGTGGCGTCGTGCCCGATGCGGGTCGCGACGAACTCGTAGCGCACGTCCTCCACCCCGACCCGGTCGACCGGGTAGGAGCGGGTGCGTCCGGCGGCGACGAACCGGTCGCCCTTGTGGAACTCGCCCGCCAGTCGGGCGGCGAGGTCGCCGTAGATCGCGAGCGTGTGGAACGACGGCTCGAGCCTGCGGCGGGCGCCATCGGGGTCGCGCGACCAGTGGTCGACGCCGACTCTTGCGGCGAGGCGGTAGGCGCCGCCGGCGGTCGTGGTGAGCTGGGGCTCGGTGACGAGGAAGCCCGCGAGGGACTCGCGGGTCGGGATCTGGTCGGCCATGGCTACTCCCACCTGGAGCGCGGCCCGTTCAGATGGCCGCTGGTGCAACTCAGGTGCGAGTTGTGCCCCGTCGGAGGTGGGGGTGTCCTCGACGACGCGCGAGGCCCAGCCCGAGGGCCGGGCGAACCGTGGTAACCCGGCGGTGCCGGACTACACCGCGTTGGGTGCGGTGATCAGTCCACCCGACTGGCGGAACTCTTCGGCTGCCGGCTCGAGCGTGAACTCGACGAGCGGGACGTTTGAGCCCTGCAGGACGTCGAGAACCTCTTGCGGCGTGCAGTAGAAGAACTCGCGGCGCGGGTTGATCTTGTTCACTCGTCGCTCGGCGAAGGTGCGGTGGAGCATCGCCTCGGTGCCGGGCGCGTCATCGGAGAAGAAGAGCGCGTGGACGTCGTAGCCGAACGGCACGGACGCGTCGCCGAGTTCTCGGACGCGGTCCATCGGCTCCTGGCGGCGGGTCATGCCGATCTTGACCATCCGCTCGCCGAATGCGCCGACGTTGGAGATGACGTAGACGAAGCCGGCGCGGAGGTTGGCGGCGCGGTAGTCCAGGTCGGTGATGGCCTTTTCGGTGTCGGCGATCCGGGCTTCCATCTGTGCGATGAACTCGTCGGTCGCCTCGCCCGACGCCTGCGCCTTGGCGATTGCGGCGCGGACCTTCTCCCGCTCCTCACGGAGCTGCTTCTCGAGCCGCTCGCGCTCCCGCTTGAGCTCGGCCTCGACCTTCGCCTGCTCACGCAGTTCAGCCCTGCGCGCTCGCTCAGCCTCCTTCTCGACCTCGAGCGCGCGCATGTGGCGCGAGGTCAGGTCGAGCTCGCGCTGGCGGAGTCGTTCGTAGTCGTCCTGGATGACGAGGTCGATCATCTTCCCGTACCGCTCGATGCGGACGGCGATGTTGCGAAGACGTTGCACGGCGGCGGGCAGGTTTCCGGCCTTGACGGTCTTGACGGCGTTCTCGGCCTCGGAGTTGTAGGCGGCGAGCATCATCTTCGAGAGGTCCGCGACGAACTTCTTGCCCTTGGCCGCAGAGTTGTTGTACGTGAAGTTGGCGGTGGCGCGGGTCGCGCGACCACCGGCAACCGACGCCTTGATCTCCGCGCGAACCTGGGCGAGCTCCGCTCCGAGTGCCACAGAGTTCTCCGCAGGATGCTCGAAGTCGTAGAGGCTGACCTCTTGCAGGACGGCAGCATCACGCACGTCGACGACCTCACCACGGAGGTGGTCGAGCTCGGCGCGCGTCCGGGCGACCTCCTCGCGAAGACTCGCCAACTCCTTGGCTGCCTTCGCGACCGCCTGTTCGTGCGCAGCCCGAGCCTCGTCGGTCTGGCGTCGCACCTCGACGAGATCGCTCGCTCCCAGCTGGGAGAGTTGCTCGGAGAGTTCGCGTGCGCGCTTCCGGCCACCGAACAGGGGGATCTTCTCGTCTGCCACCGCGTTCTCCACTTCGAGTTCCACAGGTTCGGCGAAGCCGCCGAACGCGTGAGCCACCGTTGAAGGCGCGTCACGTGTTTGCTCACCCTATTGACCATCGTCGTGATCCTCTCGGAGCCGTGGCGCCAGACGAAGGTTTCACCCCGTTGTCGCCGGGTCGATCGACCGTTTGGGACGGTCGAGCGCACAGTCGCGAAACTGCTCCTCTGCCCGCTCCCTGTTCAGTGCGAGCTCAGCGGCATCCGGGCGTGACGTCCACGAACGCAGGTCGGTGACCATCACCGGCGCCGAGCGCAGCAGAGCGACTGCCGTCCCGAACGGCATGGTCCGCAGCGCCTCGGGCGGCATGATCGGCACCCGCCTGGTCGAGCGCTGGGTGGAACGCATCCCGTCGGCGCCGGTGGAGACGGAGTCGGTGAGGTCCTCGCGCTCCCCTATGAGCGCGGACACGTCCTGGAGATCCTTGGCGACGGACCCGCCGCCGAGGAGCACCTTGACGATCGCGGAGTCCCAGATGGTTCCCGCGTCGTCGATGCCCCACTTGGAGCGGGCCTGGGACATGGATTGCAGGACGGGCATGGTGGTGATGCCGGAGCCGCCGCCGTCGGACATGAGCTGAGGCAGTGACGGGAGGGGGGCGAGGTTGCCGATCTCGTCGAGCGCGAGGAGCAGGGGCGGGTCGAGGCGCTGCTTCGGCATCCCGGACGCGAGCCGGCGGGCGACCTCGACGAGGTCTTCGATGAAGGCAGCGACCAGGGGGCCGGCGCCGGCGGCTCCGCCGGCGGTGCCGAGCAGGTAGAGGGTTCCGCTCTGTTGGATGAACCGGGCGGGGTCGAAGTGCTCGCCGGGGCGGGGTGTGACGGCGTCCATGACTTGGGGGTCGGCGAGGCAGTCGAGGGCTAGGGAGACGCCCATCCACACCGAGTCTCGGGTGCGGGGGTCGGCGTGGATCTCGGTGGACAGGGAGTCGGCCCAGCCGGGTGCGGCGTCGGGGTGGGAGGCGAGGATCTGGACGGCGGCCTCGGCGGCGGCGGGGGACAGGGACCAGTCGTACAGGTCGCGGGCGCCGAGTCCGGCGAGGGCGGCGGCGTGGAGCATGCCTTGCAGGGTGGTCTTGGTCTTCTTCTCCCAGAACCCGCCCGAGTCGGTCCCGCCGCCCTTGGCCAGCCCGGTGGATGCGGCGAACCCGTGCGCGCGGGCCATGGCGGTCTGGGCTCGTTCGCAGCCGCGCACGGGCGACCACCGGATGGCGGAGGTGATCCCGGCGGCGAGGCATTGGGGGTCGAACACCGCGACGGGCCCGCGCTGCTGGCGGGCGGTGATGGTGATGGCGAGGTTGTCGGGGCGGGTCGAGGTGGTCACGACGGCGCCGGGGGCGTCGAGGATCGCGTTGACGACCAGGTGCAGGCCCTTGCCGGACCGGGGCGGGCCGAGCACCAGGGTGGAGTCCTCGACGGACGTCCAGATTTGCTGGCCGTGGCAGGTGCCGAGCAGGTAGCCCAGGTCGGTCGCCTTCGGGCGGTGCAGGGACGGGCGAAGGTCCTTGCCGCGTCGGCGGAGCTGGCGGGTGGAGGCGGCCTTGCGGACGTCGGCCGCGGTGGCGGTGCCGGGCTGGTGGTGCGGGTCGCGGCGAGTCGTCGGCGTCGTCTGGCGGAACAGCCGCCACACGCCCCAGACGGCGGCCGCGGCGGTGAGGAGCAGGACGGCGGCGACGGCCCAGAACGCGACGACGTCCAGGTGCGGTGTGCCGAGCACCTTTCCGGGCTCAATCGGCTGCCGGAGGATCCGGAGGGTGGCGGTCAGGGCCGCCGACGGTGGTGGCGCGCCGGTGATGCGGGCGGCGATCGTGCCCGCGAGGCGCAGAAGGCCGGATAGCGCGATGGCCCCGGCGAGGAGTGCGAGGGCGATGTTGAGCAGGAGGTCGTTGCCGGTCGGCGTGGGGTGTGGGGTTGTCATCGCTGGTCTCCGCCGAACGGGTCGGCCAGGACGAGGGTGCCGGACGTCTGCCCGAACAGGACGAACGGGCCGGGGCGCCCTTGCAGAAGCGCGGTCGGCAGGCGCGCGGACGCGGTGCCGTCGTCGTCGGCCTGATTGCGGGTCACGATGACGGCGAACGCGACGTGCTCACCTGGAAGGAACCCATCGCCGGCCAGCCCAACGACGACGCCGTCGACGTCGTCGACAAGGAAGGGCGCGGGTGCGACCCTCGTTGCTGGCTCGAGATCCACGCGCGCTGGGACGACGGTCGACGAACCCGGATGGGTGTCGGGGTCGTCGGGCGTGACGATGTCCGTGAACGGCGGCCGGCCGCTCTCGGTGACCCGGACCCGGAGAGCGGTGTCGCGGACGCGGGCGAGCTCGATGATCTGGGCTCGCAGCGTCGAACGGTCCAGCGGCGTCGAGGGTTCGAGCGCGACGCCGTCAACGGCAACGCTGATCGGGCCGACGTCGGGAATCGTGACCTCGACCAGCGGCAGCGTGATCGGGACCGGTGCGGGTCGCTCGCGCGCCTCGTGGCGGATCATCGCGCCACCACCTCACGCTGGTGGTCGTCTCCGCGCTCGGTCGTCGAGGCCGGGTGACCCGGGGCTCGCTCGCGAGCGTGGGCTTCGCGGTCAAGGCCAGGTGGCAGGCCGTTGCCGATCTGTACCGTGTCGAGGCGGTCGAGGATGGCCGTTGCGGTCCTCGCGACACGGTCGAAGGTCCGCATGACCGTCTCGACCTGGTCGCCTGGCACCGACGACGCCCACGTCGCGACGTACGGGACGGTGTACTGGCTCGTGTCGACGCCGTGGGCGCCCAGGACGAGCGCGGCGGTCGACTCGGCCTCGACCTCGACGATCCCGCGGTGCAGTGCCGCGTCCTCGCTGGCGGGGCCGTGAGCCATGACGTGGGCGAGCTCGTGGCACAGTGTGCGGGCCGCGGACAGCGGCTCGACGTCGGTGCGGACCTGGACCGTGTGAGCGCGGTAGCGCGTCAGGCCGTTCGCTCCGCCGATCTGCTCGGCGGACTCGACGAGCTGGAGGTCGAAGCCTCGCGCGGCGATCTGCGCGGCGAGGCCATCCCAGAGACCGTCCGGTGCCCGGCCGGTCAGGAGCACCGGGGCCGGGAGCGTCTCGACAAGTTCGCCCTGGGTCTGGCAGATGTCGAACACCCGACCGACCTTCGTGTTGACGAGCTTGCGCTTGAGGACCTCGCCCGGCGCGAGCCTCTCCCACGACCCGAGCCGACGCCAGGAGTCCTCGGGCGCCTCGGGGAACTGCGCGGCGTACCGGCCGAAGACCGGCAGGCGGATCGCCAGGCCGTGCTGGCCCTTCATGACCGTTCGGCCGAGCGTGTTCCACTGCTTGATCCCGGCGACCATCGTGGGTGTGCCCGTTGGGACGAGGCCCTGCTCGAACTGCTCGGCGAGGCCGACCCAGATCAGCACCGCGTTGAGGGGCGAGTACGCGCGTAGGCGGGCGCCGACCATCAGGACGCGCATCCAGTCGTCGCTCGTGACGAGGTCGCCGACGGCGGTGGTGAGCTTCTCGTGCAGGGCGTGCAGGTGGGCTTCCTGTTCGAACCGCTTCGTCTCGTCGATCGTGTGCATGTCCAGCCTCCCTGTGGCGGAGGTGCGCGCCCGATACCTCTGCCCTTTGGAGTCGCTCGCGACCCTTCGACTGCCTTAAGGGACAGGACTCAGTGTCAGAGGCGGCTGGCAGTCTGGCGGTATGACGCACTACATCGATGGCTCCTGGAGCGGCTGGGACGGCAGCACCCTCCTCCGGCTCACGGACGGGTCCGTGTGGGAGCAGGCCGAATACCACTACGAGTACCACTACGCATATCGTCCGAGCGTCGTCATCACAGGCGACAAGATGTTGGTTCAAGGAATGCGCCGAGCGGTGCGAGTGCGACGCCTCCGCTAGGGCATTTCTCCCATAGGTCTCGACATGCGGCGTGGTGCGCTGCAGTCGAGTGTCGGCGCGTGCGACTCGTCTGCTGGTGCGACCGTCGTGAGTCCCGCCGTGTGGTCGATCCGCGAGTGATCGGCTGTGCGCGGACCGCTTGGTGAGCGACGGCGGGCTATCTGCGTTCCCCCGTTGCTCGGCTCGACGTGTCGAACAACTCCAGCTCCGCCGGATGAAGCTGGTGCTGGCAGACGAACGCCCGCTCCCGGATCCGCCACAGCCCCTGCCCGGTCCCGAGCGTGGGCAGGAGCGCCTGCTCGGTCCGGCTGAGCCCGAGCGCCGCAGCCGTGGCGTCGAGCTGGTCGGTCTCTTGCCGGTAGATGATCCGCGTCTCGGCGTTCGCGAGCAGCGACGCGGCGAGGGCCCGGTTGGCGGAGCCTGCGTCGCCGGCGTTCTGCAGGTCGGTGAGCTTGTGGAAGATGAGCATGTTGGCGATTCCGTAGTGGCGGGCGAGGCGCCAGTGGGCGTCCATGCGCCGCAGCAGTGCGGGGTGCTGCATGAGCCGCCACGCCTCGTCGTAGATGACCCAGCGTTGCCCGCCGTCGGGGTCGAGGAGCGCGGACTCCATCCACGCGGACGAGCAGGTCATGAGCACCGACAAGGCGGTTGCGTTCTGCGAGACGCGGGACAGGTCGAGGGAGAGCATCGGCAGCGTCGGGTCGAACGAGACCGTCGACGGTCCGTCGAACATGCCCGCGAGATCGCCCGCGACGAGCCGGCGCAGCGCGTGCCCCGGCAGACGTCCGTCCTCGGCGAGCCGGTGGTCGACGTCGTCGCGCGGGTCGGGGTGCAGCAGCCGGTCGACGACCATCGGCAGCACGGGCACCTCGGCGGTGCGGACGGTCTCGCGTAGGGCGACGTCGACGGCGGTGTGTTCCAGCGGGGTGAGCGGCCGGTCGAGGACGGTCTCGGTGAGCGCGCCGAGCAGGTCGCGTCGTCGGGCGGTGACCCCAGCCGACCATTGCTCGTCGGGGAGACCGGCCGGGTGGTGGCCGGCGTCGAGCGGGTTGAGCCTGTTTGGCAGCCCGGGTCCGAGCTCGATCGCCCGGCCCCCGACCGCGCGGGCGACGGCGGTGTGCTCGCCCTTGGGGTCGCCCGGCACGTATACGCGCCGCCCGAACGGCAGCGACCGGGTGTAGAGCGACTTCGCGAGTGCGGACTTGCCAGCCCCGACGATCCCGGCGAGCACGATGTTCGGGGCGGTGATCAGCCCGCGCTGATAGAGCACCCACGGGTCGTAGACGAACGACGAGCCCGAGTACAGGTCCTGCCCCACGAAGACGCCCTCGGAGCCGAGGCCCCCCTCGGCGAGGAACGGGTATGCGTGCCCCCACGTCGCCGAGGTGTCCTGGTGCTTCGCGATCCGGAACCGGCCGGGCGTGCGCAGTGCCGCCGGCCCGGGCTGGCCGGCCGCGGGGAGGTAGGTGGTGGCGCGCCGCTCGTCACGGTCGGCGTCTCGCTGCGCCCGCACGGCCGCGCGCTCGGCCTGGCGCGCCGAGGCGAGGACGGCGGCTGCGGCGCGTTCGCGTGCCCGACGACGGCGGCGCCGCTCTCGGTGCGGGGTCACCAGGACGGCGGTGTGCACCCGTTCGCCGGAGGTCACAGCGACGGCCCGTCCGGTCTGTCGCAGTTCGCGCGCCTGGCGGCTGGGACGGGCCGCACCGTCGAGCGTGGTGCGCGCGGGGTCCGGTCGGGCTGCCAGATCAGGTGGCTCGTCGTGGCCAGCGCGTAGTCGGCGCTCGTGTAGGAGTCCGCGACGTCACGGGACGCCTTACGGAGGTAGCGCGCCGCCGCCTGGGCCCTGGCCCGGCCTGCATAGGTGTCGCGGACGTCGTCGTCGGTGACGGCGTGCTCGGCGTGCTCGTCGTGGACGCGGGCGAGGTTCTGGAAGATCGTCGCGACCGAGCTGACGATCATGAGCATGTCGCCCATGACGTCGAACATGTCGCCCGGCCGATCGCCGAACTTGGTCGTCGCGTGGGCGAGGGCTCGTACCGCCTCGGACGCCTGGCGGGCCGAGGTGACGGGCTGGTCGTAGTTCGGCATCGCATCCTCCAGAGACGTTTCCCGGGAGGTGCGGGCCGCGGACCGTCAGAGCAGGGGCCCGAGCGCGATGGCCACGTAGACGCCGGCGACGATCGGCGGACCGAACGGGATGTCGCGTCGTCCTCGGGCCAGCGCCCACAGCGCGAGCGGGACGGCGAGCAGGTGCGCCGCGACGACGAACGCGACGACCGCCTGCCACCCCGCCGCCCCTGCCATCGGCGCAAGCGCGGCTGCGAGCCGCACGTCGCCGAGGCCGAGGCCGGTAAACCGCCACAGCGCGAGAAAGACGACACCCACCAAGATGCCGGCGGCTGGGCCCGCGACGAGGGGCGTCCAGGTGTTGCCGAGGATCGCGAGAAGGACGCAGGTGCCGTTGGCGACGGCTCCCGATGCGATCGTGAGCCGGGTGGGGATCCGGTAGGTCCGCGCGTCGGCCACAGCCAACGCGGCCGCCAGCGGGCTCAGGACGACGAGCCCTCCTCGTAGGCCGACGTCTTCCACCCCCAGCAGGGCGACCGCGACGAGTAGGAGCGTCAAGCCGGCGGCCATCCACCAGCTCGATCCGGAGAACCCGGGGACGGCGCGGAGCGAGGGTGACGGTCCGTGCCTGCCAACCGTCGCCGCGACGTCGTCCCGGCCTGCGTCCATGGACTCACGGTACGAACCACGCGCGCAGCGCGCTCCCGGCGGCGCCCGACGTGTGGACGAGCGCACCACGGAACTCGGCGGCAGTCAGTCGAGGAGGTGTCGCAGGTAGCGCTGGGGTGAGTCGAGGTAGGCGCGCCAGTGCGCGACGAGCTCGAGGTCGGCCCACTGCGTCCGGCGAAGGCCCCACTGTCCGACCTCGAAGATCGTCGCGCCGGGCAGAGCCGCGAGCACCGGGGAGTGCGTCGCGCACAGCACCTGGCCGCCGTCGGAGACGACGTCGGCGAGCACCCGCATGAGCCGGAGCGTGGAGGCGAAGGAGAGGGCGGCCTCGGGCTCGTCGAGGCAGTAGAAGCCCGGTGAGTCGAACCGTCGCTCCAGGACTGTGAGGAACGACTCGCCGTGGCTCATCTCGTGGAAGCGCGGGTCGGGGTTGCGCGGGTTGCTGCCGATCTGCTCGACGTACGTGTACCAGCCGTGCATGGTCTCGG
>WRHK01000088.1 GCA_009783295.1 Promicromonosporaceae bacterium | reverse complement strand
GCCGCCCGGGTCGAGGACTGGGGCGCCGCACTGACGGTCTACCGCGGGCCCGCGTGGACCGTCGCGGGCGTGCACGTCGTGGCCAGCGAGCTCGGCGCCGGCCGCTCCGGCGGCCCGCTCCACCACGACGTCGCGGTGCTGCCCCTGGGCCGCACGCTCGGCGCCTGACGGCCACGAGGCCTCCGGAGCTCGGCGGCCAAACCTAGACTCGACCGCATGTGGAGGAAGGCGAACACCCAGCCGGGCAGCCAGAACCAGCCCATCACCCGCGACCGCGTCGAGGCGGTCATGAAGGCCCACGACTGGAAGTACTTCATCGACTCCGACGGCGTGCTCGGCGGCCGCTGGGAGAGCTCGGACGTCTACTTCAACCTGCTCACGCTGTTCGGCGACACCCCCGACGGGCTCCAGGTACGCGCCTACTGGCGGCGCGAGCTGCCCGCCGCGGCCGAGGTCGCCGCGGCGACCGTCGCCAACCGCTGGAACCGCGACAAGCTCTTCCCCAAGGTCTACGTGAGCGTCGACCGCGGCACGCTGACCGTGCGCGCGGAGGGCAACTTCCCGCTGCGCCACGGCGTGGCCGACGACCAGCTCGACGACTTCGTCAACAGCACCATCACCACCGCGATCCAGGCCTTCGAGCTCTTCGGGTCGCACTTCTCCGAGAGCGCCCTGTCCGACGGCGCCCTGTGACGCCGCCGCGGCCACCTAGACTGGTCGCGGCCCAGGCCACCCCCTCGCTCCGAACTGCGGAAGGCACCATGTCTGCTGTTGCTCACGACCTGCCCGACGGTCCGAGCCCGCTCGACGTGGCGGCGCTCGACGCCGCCGTCGAGCAGGCGCTCGCCGACGTCGCGGCCGCGGCCGACCTCGACGCGCTGAAGGCCGTGCGGACCGCCCACACGGGCGACCGCAGCGCCCTCGCTCTCGCCAACCGTGCGATCGGCGCGCTGCCGGGCCCGGACAAGGCCGCCGCGGGCAAGAACCTCGGCCCGCGCCGTGGGCGGATCGCCCAGGCGATCGCCGCCCGCCAGGCCGAGCTCGAGGCCGAGCGCGACGAGAAGGTGCTCCTCGAGGAGGCCGTGGACGTCACGCTGCCGACCGACCGCCGCCCCGTGGGCGCCCGCCACCCCATCGAGTCGATCCAGGAGCGGGTCGCCGACTTCTTCGTCGGGATGGGCTGGGAGATCGCGGAGGGCCCCGAGGTCGAGGCCGAGTGGTTCAACTTCGACGCCCTGAACTTCGGTCCGGACCACCCGGCCCGCCAGATGCAGGACACCTTCTACGTGGCCCCGACGTCCGACGGCGACGACAGCAACCTCGTGCTGCGCACCCACACCAGCCCCGTGCAGGCGCGGTCGCTCATCGAGCGCGGCGTCCCGCTGTACATCGCGGTGCCCGGCAAGGTGTTCCGCACCGACGCGCTCGACGCCACCCACACCCCGGTGTTCCACCAGGTCGAGGGCCTCGCGATCGACAGGGGCCTCACGATGGCCAACCTCGTCGGCACGCTCGACGCGTTCGCCAGGGCGATGTTCGGACCCGAGGCCAAGACGCGCCTGCGCCCCAGCTTCTTCCCGTTCACCGAGCCGTCGGCCGAGATGGACCTGTGGTTCCCGCAGAAGAAGGGCGGGGCCGGCTGGATCGAGTGGGGCGGCTGCGGCATGGTGCACCCCAACGTGCTGCGCGCCGCCGGCGTCGACCCCGAGGAGTACCAGGGCTTCGCGTTCGGCATGGGCATCGAGCGCACGCTCATGCTCCGCCACGCCATCGCCGACATGCACGACATCGTGGAGGGCGACGTCCGCTTCTCCACCCAGTTCGGGACGGAGATCTGATGCCCCTCGTCGTCACGGAGTGGCTCGCCGACCACGTCGAGCTGCCCAAGGACCTGACCGCCGAGCAGCTCGCGGCCGCCCTGGTGCGCGTGGGCCTGGAGGAGGAGGCGGTGCACGCCGCCAAGGTCACCGGCCCGCTGGTCGTCGGGCGCGTGCTCCTCCAGCAGCCCGAGGAGCAGAAGAACGGCAAGACCGTCAACTGGTGCCTGGTCGACGTCGGCCCGGAGCACAACGTCACCGAGATCAAGGGCGTCGACCCGGCGGACATCCCCGCCGGCGGGGCGCGCGGCATCATCTGCGGCGCGCACAACTTCGGCGTGGGCGACCTCGTGGTCGTCGCGCTGCCCGGCACCGTGCTGCCCGGCCCGTTCGCCATCGCGGCCCGCAAGACGTACGGCCACGTGTCCGACGGCATGATCTGCTCGACGGCGGAGCTCGGCCTGGGCGACGACGGCCGGCACGGCATCATCGTGCTGCCCCGGGACCTGGGCTTCGACGAGGCCGACCTCAAGCCGGGCCAGGACGCGATCGCGCTGCTGGGCCTCGGCGACGAGGTGCTCGAGATCAACGTGACCCCGGACCGCGGGTACGCGTTCAGCTACCGTGGCGTGGCCCGCGAGTACGCGCACTCGACGGGTGCCGCGTTCACCGACCGCGCTCTGGTCGACGGCGTGCCGGCCGCCACTCCCGACGGGTTCGCCGTCGAGGTCGACGACGCCGCGCCGATCCACGGCGTCGTGGGCTGCGACCGGTTCGTGACGCGCGTCGTGCGCGGCATCGACCCGTCGGCCCCGACGCCCGCGTGGATGAAGCGCCGGCTCGAGGGCTCGGGCATGCGCTCGATCTCCCTGGCCGTCGACGTGACCAACTACGTGATGCTCGACCTGGGCCAGCCGCTGCACGCCTACGACCTCGACAAGGTCACGGCGCCCATCGTGGTCCGCCGGGCCGCGCCGGGCGAGCGCCTCACCACGCTCGACGACGCCGACCGCGCCCTCGACCCCGAGGACCTGCTCATCACCGACAGCCCGTCGGGCGCCCGCGCCTCCCGCGTGCTCGGCCTCGCCGGCGTCATGGGCGGTGCGTCGTCCGAGGTCACGGACTCGACCACGGCTGTGCTCGTCGAGGCCGCGCACTTCGACCCCATCACCGTCGCCCGCACGGCGCGCCGCCACAAGCTGCCCTCCGAAGCGGCCAAGCGGTTCGAGCGCGGCGTGGACCCGCGCCTGCCCGGTGTCGCCGCGCAGCGCGTCGTCGACCTGCTCGTCGAGCACGGCGGCGGCGTCGCGGACCCGGCCGTGGGCGACCTCGACCGGACCACGGGGCTCGCTCCCATCGACCTGCCCCTCGACCTGCCCACGCGCGTCGCGGGCGTCGAGTACCCGGCCGAGCAGGTGACCGGCATCCTCGAGCAGATCGGCTGCACGGTCGTGCCCGCCGCGGCCCCGGGCTCCGTCACGGTGACGCCGCCCACGTGGCGCCCCGACCTCACCGAGCGCGTCGCACTGGTCGAGGAGGTCGTGCGCATCGCGGGCTACGACCAGATCCCGTCGGTCGTCCCGGCGGCCCCTGGCGGCCGCGGCCTCACCGAGGCGCAGCGCACGCGTCGCTCGGTGGCCCGTGCGCTGGCGGAGTCCGGCCTGGTCGAGACGCTCTCGTACCCGTTCATCGGCACGGCCGAGCTCGACGCCCTCGGCCTGCCCGACGACGACGCGCGCCGCACCGCTGTGCGGCTCGCCAACCCGCTCGCCGACGACCGCCCGCTGCTGCGCACCTCGCTGCTCGCCACGCTGGTCGAGACGGCGCGCCGGAACGTGGCCCGCGGACTGCCCGACGTCGCCGTGTTCGAGGTGGGCCTCGTGACGCTGCCCGCGCCGGGCGCGCCCGCCGCGCCGCAGCTGCCCGTGGGCGTGCGCCCGTCGGTCGAGGAGCTCGCGGCGCTCACGGCCGCCGTCCCCGCCCAGCCGCGTCACGTCGCGGCCGTCGTGACGGGCAACGTCGACCACGCCGGCTGGTGGGGCGCGGGCCGCACGGCCGGCTGGGCCGACGCGCTCGAGCTCGCCCGTCTCGTGGCGGCGCGCGCGGGCGTCGAGGTGACGGTCGCGGCCGCAACCGACGTCATGCCGTGGCACCCGGGCCGCTGCGCCGCGCTGGTCGTGGCCGAGGGCCCGCAGGCGGAGCGCGTGGTCGGCTACGCGGGCGAGCTGCACCCGAAGGTCATCGAGCGCACCGGCCTGCCGAAGCGCTCCGTGGCGTTCGAGCTCGACCTGTCCGCGCTGGCCGCGGCGGCGAGCGGCGAGCCGGTCGGTGCGACGGCGGTCTCCGCCTTCCCGGCCGCGAAGGAGGACTTCGCGTTCGTGGTCGACGCCGACGTGCCCGCCGAGACGGTGCGCGCCGCCGTGGTCGAGGGTGCGGGCGAGCTGGTCGAGGACGTCAGCCTGTTCGACGTCTTCACGGGCGAGCAGCTCGGCGAGGGCAAGAAGTCGCTGGCCTACTCGGTGCGGCTGCGCGCCGCCGACCGCACCCTGACGGCCGACGAGGTGCGCGCCGCCCGCGAGGGCGTCGTCGCTGCGGCCGCCGCCGTCGGGGCGACCCTGCGCGGCTGAGGCTCAGCCCCGCGTCGCGACCGCGAACACCCGCCGGAACGCCAGCGGGGTGCCGTAGCCGCGCGCGGGGTACGCCTGCCGCAGCGCGGCGCCGTACTCGGCCGCGAACCGGGCGCGCAGCGCCGGGTCGTGCGTGCCGAGCGCGTCGAGCGTGGGGCGAGCACCCGTGGCGGAGATCCACCGCAGCACAGGGTCCGGCCCGGTGAGCAGGTGCGTGTACGTGGTCTCCCAGGTGTCGACCTGCCAGCCCGGCCGGGCCAGCAGGTCGAGGTACTCGTCGGGGTCCGCGGTAGCGCGCCGCTCCACCGGCCCGACGACGTCGGCGTACGGGGCGCGCGCCGCGACCTCGCGCAGCAGCACGTGGCTGGGCGCGTCATGGTTGCCGGGCACCTGGAACGCGAACGTCTGCGCGGCCGTGTCGGCGAGCGGGCGGAGCAGGTCGCGGTGACCGGGCACCCACTGCAGGGCGGCGTTGCTGATCACCAGGTCCGCCCCGGCACCAGGGGCGGCGGCGTAGTCGCGGACGTCGGCGAGCTCGTAGCGGGCGCCGTCGTCGGTGCTGTCGGCCCGGGCGCTCGCGATCATCGCGGGCGACGAGTCCAGCCCGAGCACGGAGGCGCCCGGCCACCTCGCGCGGAGCACCGCGGTGAGGTGGCCGGGCCCGCACCCGAGGTCGACGATCGTGGCCGGCGCGCTCGGCACCCGGGCCACGAGCTCGACGAACGGGCGGCTGCGTTCGTCGCCGAACCGCAGGTAGTGGGCGGGGGACCAGTCGGCCATGACTACTCCTTGATGTCGAGTATCTCGACATCAAGATAACGAGAGGGCGACGGCCCCGCCAGGGGGCGGTCGGCTCAAGCGGCCGAGCCGACCGCGACCTCCTCCAGTGCCTCGGTGGCCGGGAGGCTCGCCACCCCGGCATCAGACCCGCCGCGCGACGCCCGCGAGGCCACCGCGACCACGGCCGCGAGCGCGGCCACCACGGCGAGCACCAGGAACCCGACGGTGTACCCGTGCTCGGTGGGCTCGCCGCCGGGCGCGGTCGCCGAGCCGGTGACGATCGCCGTCGTGAGGGCGGTGCCGACGGCCGACCCGATGGTGCGCAGGTTGGTGTTCATGCCGCTGGCGACGCCGGTGCGGTCGGCGGGCACCGAGGTGACGACGATCGTCGTCATCGCGGCGAAGGCGACGCCCAGCCCGAGCCCGAACACCGCGGCCTCGGCCGAGAGGAGCGGGGCTGACCGGTGGAAAAGCGCGATCGCGGCGGTGGCGGCGGCGATGAGCACCGACCCGCCCGCGAGCTGGGCGCGCGGCGCGAGCACCCGCCCGAGCGGCCCCGTGGCGAACCCGGCGGCTGCCATGAGCGCGAGCATCGGCAGCATGAGCAGGCCCGCCGTCCCGACGCCGGCGCCCAGCCCGTACCCGGTCGACGTCGGCTCCTGGAGGAACCGCGCGAAGTAGGCCCACACGCCGTACATGGCGGCACCGATCAGCACCGCGGCGACATTGGTGTTCCACACGCCGGGCAGGCGCATCATGCGCACGTCGACCAGGGGCTCGCGGGCCCGCAGCTCGACGACGACCCACGCGGCGGCGAACACGCCGGCCGCCACAAGCAGCCCGACGGTCCTGGCGGAGCCCCAGCCCCACGACTCGCCGGACGACAGCGGCAGCAGCAGGGCGAGCAGCCAGGCGGAGAGCAGCACGCCCGCGACGGCGTTGAGGCGCCCGCGGGCCGCGGCGGCGCCGTCGGGCACGGCGCGCAGCACCAGCCAGCCACCCACGACCACGCCGGCGAGCGGCAGCACGAACAGCCCGCGCCAGCCGATCGCGCCGGAGAGCGGCCCTGCCAGCACGGTGCCGAGGCCGGAGCCGACGGCGATGATCGCGGCGAGCGCACCGACGCCCCCGGCCACGCGCTCGGCGGGGAGCACGTCGCGCACCAGCCCGAACGCGAGCGGGATCATGGCGCCACCCAGGCCCTGCAGGGCCCGGCCGGTGAGCAGCACGGGGAGGTTGGGGGCGACGGCGGCGACGAGGCTGCCGAGCCCCACGGCCGCGAGTGCCGCGAGCAGCACGCGGCGCTTGCCGAGCAGGTCGCCGGCCCGTCCGGCCAGGGGCGTGGCGACGGCGGCGACGATGAGGTAGAGGGTCAGCGCCCAGGTGATGCCGGGCGCGTCGGTGCGCAGGTCGCGCTGCATCAGGGGCAGCACGGGGACCAGCAGCGACTGGAGGATGGCGAAAGACCCGATGGCCACGCCGAGCGCGACCAGGGCGCGGCGCGGGGTGGTATGTGATCGCATGAACAGGGTTCCGTTCTGCTGGGCGGGGTACGCCGCGCCGTCGAGGCGTAAGATGGGGAGGAAGACTCCGATCGGAGGATCCCTCCGGTTAGAGAGTAAGCGGAGGAATCCTCCGCATGCAACCCCTGGAGGAAGAGTGCCCACGCCGCGCGTCGCAGAGCCCGTCGAGCTGCCCGAGTGGACCGGCGTCGTCCGGCCGCAGCGCGCCGACGCGCGCCGCAACTTCGACGCCCTGCTCGTCGCCGCCCGCGACGAGTTCGCGCGGCACGGCACAGGCGCGTCGCTCGAGGAGATCGCGCGCAGCGCCGGCGTCGGCATCGGCACGCTCTACCGCAACTTCCCCACGCGCGACGCGCTCGTCGAGGCCGTCTACGTGGCCGAGGTCGAGCAGCTGATCTCGGCGGGGGAGCAGGCCCTCGAGCTCGAGGCGTGGCCGGGCTTCGAGACGTGGCTGCACCGCTTCGTCGACTACATCGGCACCAAGCACGTGCTCATCGACGGCCTCAACCGCGAGTCCCCGGTCATGCTGTCGTGCCGCCACGCCATGTACGGCGCGGGCGACCCGCTGCTGCGCCGCGCTCAGGCGGCCGGGGCGGTGCGCGACGACGTCGTGATCGACGACGTCGTGCGGCTGCTGTCCGGCGTCGCCGCCGTCGCCTACCCCGACGAGGAGTCCCGCGAGCGCGTCGTCGCGCTCGCGATCGACGGGCTGCGCCGCCGCTGACCCTGGTCCCCGCTCAGGGCACCAGCAGCACCTTCCCGGTGGTCTCGCGGCCCTCGAGCGCGCGGTGCGCCTGCGCGGCCTCGGCGAGCGGGAACGTCGCCCCGACCCGGACGTCGAGGTCGCCGTCGGCGGCCGCAGACAGGATCTCGCCCGCCCGCCACTCGAGCTCCGGCCGCGTCGCGACGTAGTGCCCCAGCGACGGCCGCGTGAGGAACAGCGAGCCGCCCTGGTTGAGCCGCTGCGGGTTGAACGGCGGCACGGGCCCCGACGCCGCGCCGAACAGCACGAGCGTCCCGCGCGGCCGCAGCGACGCGAGCGACGCGTCGAAGGTGGCCTGCCCCACGCCGTCGTACACGACGTGCACGCCCTGGCCGTCGGTCAGCTCGCGCACGGCCGCCGGCAGCTGCGTGGCGAGGTCGGTCATGCCCGCGTAGTCGATCGTGTGGGCGGCGCCGGCCGCGCTCGACAGTGCGGCCTTCTGCGGCGTCGAGACCGTCGTGATCACGCGCCCGCCGCGCGCGACCGCGAGCTGGGTGGCCAGCAGCCCGACCCCGCCGGCACCCGCGGTGAGCAGCACGTCGTGCCCCGGGGCGACCGCGAACGTCGAGGTGACCAGGTAGTGCGCGGTCATCCCCTGGAGGGGCAGTGCGGCCGCCGTCTGCAGGTCCAGCGCGGCGGGCACGTGCACGGCGTCGGCCGCGGCGACCAGCGCCAGCTCCGCGTAGCTCCCGGGCGCCTGCGCCCAGGCGACCGGGTCGCCGACGGCGAACCCCTCGACGCCGTCACCCAGCGCCTCGACCACGCCGGAGCCCTCGACGCCCACGACGTGCGGGTAGCTCGTCGCGTACACGCCCGCGCGGCGGTAGGTGTCGACGAAGTTCACGCCGGCCGCGGCGACGCGCACCAGCAGCTGCCCGGGGCCCGGCTCCGGGTCGGGGAGCTCGACGTACTGCAGGACCTCGGGACCGCCCGCCTCGCGGGCCTGAACTGCGCGCATGCCCCGACCCTACGACCTCGCGGCCAGCACCTCGCCCGCTTCCACAGGCACGTCCACCCGGTTGCCGGCAGGGGCCAGCGGGCACACCCAGGCGGGGTCGTAGCGGCACGACGGGTGGTAGGCGAAGTTGAGGTCGACCACCAGGCGGTCGTGCGTCCCGCCCAGGTCGGCGCCCTTGGCCGTGTCGAGCAGGTAGCGGCCGCCGCCGTACGACGTCGTGCCCGCCGTCGCGTCGCGCAGCGGCACGAACAGGCCCCCGCCGTACTGGCCGAGCCACCACACGTCGAGCGACCCGACGCCCGGCACCTCGACCCGGCCGGTGCGCTCGAGCGTCGTCGTGCCGTCGCCTCCCGTGTCGAGGCGGAGGGTGGCCGGCTCGGCGGGCAGCAGCGCGAGCTCGAACCGCAGGGCCGCGTCGTAGGCCAGGTAGGGGAGGCCGGACTCGCGGAGCGGGTCGTCGGCCGGCAGGGGCGACTGGGGGTGGTGGCGGAACAGGTCGTCCCGCCCGTGGCGCCAGACGGCGTGGGCCGCGGCCGGGTCGGGCGTGGCGCGGATGGCGGCGTACAGCTCGGCGACGCGGCGGCGCCAGTCGGTCAGCTCGAGGCGATCCATGCGCCGATCATCGCCGGTTCCGGCGCCGCGTGCGCGGCCTCCTCCTGCGCGGGCCGCAGGTCGTGGCCAGGATGGGCGGCATGGCTGCTTCCGAGCGGGTGGGGAAGGTCAAGGGCGCGTGGCTGCACCTCATCTCGCGCACCCTGAACAAGGCGACCTCGCGGGCCGCGCTGTCGGGTCGCGGGCCGTTCACGCTGATCGAGCACCAGGGCCGCCGCTCGGGCCGCACCTACCGGACGCCGGTGATCGCCGGCCGCGCCCCGGCCGGGGTGGTCGTCGAGCTGACGTACGGCCCGCAGGTGCAGTGGTACCGCAACGTGGTCGCGGCGGGCGGGTGCGTGGTGGGGCGCGGGGGGCACCGCTGGCGGGGCGGGGGGCCCCGGCCGCCCGCGGAGGGCGGCTTCCGCCGGGGCGCCCCGGTGGGCACCCGGGAGGAGAAAATAAGGGGCCCGCCCCCGCGGGGCCGCCCCCACGACGACAACGCGGCTTACCTGGGCGGCGCGGCCGGACACGCCGGGCTTTTCGCGCCCGCCGCCGAGGCCTGGGCCATTGCCGCCGACTGGGCCTCGGCCTGGCTGAACGGCCGGGGTCTCGTTTTCCAGCGGACGGCCCTGGCCGAATTTCTCCGCCCCGGCCGGACCGGGGCCGGGCCGGGCCGCCCCCTGGGCTTCAATATCAAGAGCCAGGCCGAGGCTTTGACCTCTTCAGCCTGGCCGGAACAGGCCGTCGGCCATCTTGGCTATACGGGCGTTTCGCTCTGGTGGGAACCGGAGAGCGGCTTCATCTGGCTCTTGCTGACGAACCGGGTCCATCCCCGGGCGGTCAACCCGGCCTGGCGGCCGGCCGCTTACGTCGGCGGGCCGATCACTTCCGGTCTTTGCCGGTAAACGATGGTACCGTCCTCTTCCAGCCGGTCATAGAGGCCTTCGGGGGCAAGGCCCGCGGCGGCCAAAAGCTCCCGGGCGGCGGCGGCCTCCGCCGCCGGCAGCCTCAAACTCAGGCCGCAGCCCGCGCCCAGTACCGTGGGGCGGCCCATCACTTTGACGGCCAACCCGCCGGCCCGGAGAGCCGCTTCGCCGTTGATGGCGGCCAGGGTGCTGGTAAAAGTGAAGAGTACTTCCATGTCGGTATCAAAAATTTATGATTTTTCCGGCCTGGGCCAGGGCGGCGGCGATGGCGTAGATATTTGTGACCGAGCCGACTTTCAGCTTTCCGGCCAGTTGATAAAAGTCGAGGCAGGCCCCGCAGGTGCCGACCACCGCGCCCCGGTCTTCAAGCAGTTGGATATCCTCCAGGGCGCTTGAGCCTTCGGTGGTCAGGAAGGCCCCGCCATTGAGGAACAGGAGATGTTCGGGGGCCTGGTCCAGCTCGGTCAGGGAATGGAGGAAGGCTTTCATCAGGGCCGGGCCCAGTTCCGGGCCCGGCCCTCCGCCCAGGGCTTCATGGCCGATGACCACCACCAAGCCGCCGCCCTCCAGGGCCCGGGCCGGCCGGAGGGCCGGGCCGGCCGGATCGTCGCGGACAGTTATGGTCACCAGGATATGACCATCGCCGGCCGCCTCAAAACTCACGGCGTGCCCCAGGCCGGCGGCCAGCTTGCCTAAATTCTGGCCGGCCAGATCGTTGTCCACCAAAAGGCCGATGCTTTGGCCCGGTCCGGCCGTCCGCAGGGCCTTCTTGGCCTCGATGACGGGGAGGGGGCAGGGCCGGCCGATGAGGTTCAGGGGGTTCATGCGGGATCCTCTTTGGGATTAATAAAGGCCCGAAATCCGGCCCCGGGAGAAGGCTCATGATTTATTTCGACAACGCCGCCACCAGTTGGCCCAAGCCCCCGGCCGTGACCGAAGCCCTGAGCGGGGCCTTGGCCGGCTTGGGCAACCCGGGCCGGGGGGCCCACGATTTCGCCCTGGCCGCCGACCGGACCCTGGCCGAGGTCCGGGCCCGCCTGGCCCGGCTCTTCGGCCTGCGCCGGCCGGAACGGGTGATTTTCACCAAAAACGTCACCGAAGCCCTGAACCTGGCCGTAGGCGGCCTGACCGGGCATATCGTCACCAGCGCCGCCGAACACAATTCCGTCTTGCGGCCGGTCTTTCGCCGCGGCTGTTTCACGGCGGTGGACGTGGACGGGCACGGCCGGTTTTCAACGGCGGACATTGAAGCGGCCCTGCGGCCGGAAACCCGGGCCGTGGTTCTGAGCCATGCCTCCAACGTCACCGGGAACCTGGCCCCGGCGGCGGAGATCGGCCGGCTCTGCCGGGCTGAAAACCTGGTCTTCATCCTGGACACGGCCCAGAGCGCCGGATTGATGGACCTGGATATGGAAGCCCTGGGGGTCGATGCCCTCTGCTTCACCGGGCACAAGGCCCTTTACGGCCCCATGGGGACCGGAGGCCTGGCTTTAAGCGAGCGTTTTCACCCGCCGCCGCTTCTGGCCGGCGGCGGGGCCGCCCCCCTGGCCCCGGACCAGCCCGACAACCTCCCCGAAGGCCTGGAGGCCGGCACCTTGAACGTCCCGGGGCTGGCCGGCCTGGGCGCCGGCCTGGCCTACGTGGAGGCCCGGACTCCGGCCGCTCTCCTGGCCGAGGCCGACCGCCTGGCCCGAAGGTTCCACCGGCGGCTCCAGGGGGCCCGGGGCCTGACTTTCTACGGCGATTACGAGGCGGAGGACCGGGCGCCCATAGTCACTCTGAACGTGGGCCGGTTTGATTCGGAGGAGACGGCCGGCCTTTTGGCCGATAAATACGGCTTGGCCGTGCGCGGCGGCCTCCACTGCGCACCGCTGATGCACCGGAGTTTCCGAACGGAAAGGCGCGGGGCGGTACGCTTTTCCTTCTCCCCTTTCAATACCGAAGAGGAGACGGACCAGGCGGCGGCGGCGGTGTTGGAGTTGAGCCGGACGGCATAAGGCCCCGAACTTGACCACAATGGCCAAGCCCGGGGCCGGTTCAAAAAAAGCCCCGGGACACGGGGCGGACCGTCAGTTGATGGCGTCCTTCAAGGCTTTGGCCGGCTTGAACCGGACAGCCTTGTGGGCTTTGATGGTGACGGGCTCGTTGGTCCTGGGGTTGCGGCCTTGGCGTTTCTTGCGCTTTACGACTTCAAAGACGCCCAGGCCGAAAAAAGCGATGCGACCGTCTTTCTTCAAGGTTTTGGTAAGCTGCGACAGAATGCTCTCCAGAGCCTTTTTGGCGTCAACCTGGGAGACACCTGTTTCCTTGGCCACTTGAGCGATCAACTCCGACTTGGTCATTCTTGACGTTCCTTTCTCCTGGTTTATAATTGACAGTCCGGCCCGCCAGGACCAAACTGATTGCCCACACCATGTTTATGCCTTTTAATTACCACAAAAAAAAATGTTTATCAAGCGTAATATCCAGGCCCGTCTCAATTTTTTCAAAGCTTCTCACTTAATGGTCAGGTCCGTAACGCCCGACCAGTCCTCCGGCGGGGGGGCCAGCAGAAATTCCCGGCAACGGGCGCCCATGAGTTCCGAGGGTCCGTCGTCCTGGACCAGGGCCAGCACTTCCTCGAAGAGGCCCAAGGCTTTTTGGAAATCGCGCCGCCAATAATATTCGAGGCCGGCTTCAAACAGGTCCCGCCCTTCCCGCCGGATAGGCCCTAAAGCGCCCTTGGGCGCCAGGGCCTCGTGGATGGTCACGTTTTCCCGCCGCCCGGGCACGGTGATGCGGTCGAGGGTCCTCAGTTCCACCGCGGCCGCGGCTTCGCCCGCCGCGCGGCCGCTGAGGATGATCTGGGTATGATAGACCTTGTTGACCGCCACCAGGCGGGAGGCCAGGTTGACGACATCGCCCATGACCGTA
>WRHK01000087.1 GCA_009783295.1 Promicromonosporaceae bacterium | reverse complement strand
CGGCGGCGAGCTGCTCGGCGCCCTCCGGGCCGATGAAGCCGGCGCCGGGCGCCACGGCGCGGCGGGCGCCGCCGTCGACCCAGGAGCGGACCGTCACGGCGTCGGGCACCGTGCGCAGCGTGCGCACGCGGGGGGAGTCGAGGCCCGGGATCGGCGGCCGGACGGCCTGCGCGCCGGGTGCCAGGACGAGCGCGTCGTAGGCGATGGTCTGCTCGCCGGCGGGCGTGCGCGCCGTGACGGTGCGGGCGGCGGCGTCGAGCGCGACGACGTCGTGTCGCGTGCGGACGTCCAGGTTCAGCGATGCCTGGAGCGACGCGGGGGTCTGGACCAGCAGGGCGTCGGCCGAGGCGATCTCGCCGCCCACGTGGTATGGCAGGCCGCAGCCGGCAAAGGAGACGTGCTCGCCGCGCTCGAGCACGACGATCTCGGCCGACTCGTCCAGCCGGCGGGCGCGCGCGGCGGCGCTCATGCCGGTGGCGACGCCACCCACGATCACGATGCGCATCAGGCACCCGCCGTCTGGGCCGCGGCCTGCTGCTCGGCGACCTGGCGGTGCACCTCGGCCATGTCGATGCCGCGGATCGCCGCGACGAGCTCCTCGAGCTGCCGCGCGGGGAGCGCGCCGGCCTGCTCGAAGACGATGACGTTCTCGCGGAACGCCATGAGCGTGGGGATGGACGTGATCGCGAACTCGGCGGCGAGCTGCTGCTGCGCCTCGGTGTCGACCTTGCCGAAGACGATGTCGGGGTGCTGCTCCGAGGCGGCCTCGAACACCGGGGCGAAGGAGCGGCAAGGACCGCACCACTCGGCCCAGAAGTCCAGCAGCACGATGTCGCTGCCGGCGATGGTCGCCTCGAGGGTGTCGAGGGTGATCTCACGCGTTGCCATGCCAGAAGAATATACCCCCGGGGGTTTCGAACATACCCCCGGGGGTGTGGGGCTGGTCACCGTCGGCGCGCCGTCAGCGCGGGGCGCGGGCCCGCCGCTCGGCGAGGTCGGCGTCCGTGATGGCCCGCACGGGGCGGCAGGGGACGCCCAGGGCGACCGTCATCGCGGGCACGTCGTGCGTGACCACGCTGCCCGCGCCGATCACCGACCCGTAGCCGATGTGCACGCCCGGCAGCACCACGACGTTGCTGCCGATCCACACCTTGTCGGCGATGGTCACGGGCTCGGAGAAGCGCCCGAAGTCCACGCGCAGCTCGGGGTGCACCGGGTGGCCGGTCGTGGCGATGGTGACGTTCGGGGCGATCATCACGCCGTCCCCGATGTGGATGTCGACGTCGTCGACGAACGTCAGGTTGACGTTGCCGAAGAAGTCGTCGCCGAGGTGCACGTTGCTGCCGAAGGCCGCGTGGAACGGCGGCAGCAGCACGGTGCGCTCCCCGACGGACGCGAGGATCTGCTCCAGGAGCTCGCGCTGCCGCCCCGTGTCGCCGGGCGGC
This sequence comes from Promicromonosporaceae bacterium, assembly GCA_009783295.1. Classification (GTDB taxonomy): domain Bacteria; phylum Actinomycetota; class Actinomycetes; order Actinomycetales; family Cellulomonadaceae; genus Xylanimonas. The sequence goes on along the minus strand of WRHK01000087.1, from coordinate 12,606 downwards.
GTGCGGTTGTACTCGAAGATCAGGTCGGCGCGGCGGCGGCCCGACTGGAACGCCGCCTCCGACTCGGTGTAGAGCTCGCCCCGCGCGATCCGCGCGAGGACCTCGTCCTCGGTGCCCGGCATCCTCGGAGCGTAGCGGCGGGGTCGCGCCGCCGGGCCGGCGACGTGCCTACCATTCCCGGCACGACCCACGACGGAAGGCTGCACCGATGGGCCACGACCACGCCCACGCGGGCCCCGGCGACCACCGCGGCCGCCTGGCGGTCGCGTTCGCGATCACCGCGACGATCCTGGTCGCGCAGGCCGTGGGTGCGCTGGTCACCGGGTCGCTCGCCCTGCTGGTCGACGCCGCGCACATGCTGACCGACGCCGGCGGGCTCGCGCTCGCGCTGTTCGCCGCGCACCTCTCGCTGCGCCCGCCCACGTCGCAGCGCACGTGGGGGTTCCGGCGCGCGGAGGTGCTCGCCGCGCTCGGCCAGTCGGCGGTGCTGCTCGCCGTCGGCGTCTACGTGCTGGTCGAGGGCGTCACGCGGCTGTGGTCGCCTCCGGCGATCGCCTCGCGGGAGCTGATCGTGTTCGGCGTGATCGGCCTGGTCGGCAACGTCGCGTCGATGCTGGTGCTCGCCTCGCAGCGGTCGGCCAACCTCAACCTGCGGGCCGCGTTCCTCGAGGTGGTCAACGACGCGCTCGGCTCGGTCGCCGTCATCGTCGCGGCCATCGTCATCGCCACCACCGGCTGGCAGCGGGCCGACGCCGTCGCGGGCCTGCTCATCGGCGTCCTCATCCTGCCGCGGGCCGCCCGGCTGCTGCGCGAGACGACGTCGGTGCTGCTCGAGTCGACGCCGCCCGCCCTGGACCTCGACGACGTGCGCGCCCACCTGCTCGAGGTCGACCACGTGCGGGAGGTGCACGACGTGCACGCGTCCCTGATCGCCACGGGCCTGCCGGTGCTCTCCGCGCACGTGGTGGTCGAGGACGAGTGCTTCAAGGACGGGCACGCGGGGTGGATCCTCGACCAGCTCCAGGAGTGCGTCGCCACGCACTTCGCGGTCTCCGTCGAGCACTCGACGTTCCAGCTCGAGCCGGCGCGGCACACGGAGCACGAGCACCCCTCGCACGCGTGAGCGTGGCGCGCGCGTCACGCGGTGCGGCGGAATCGGCCAGGGTCGGCCGCGGGTGCGGTTTCTGACACGTGCGCCGCATACGTTCGACGGCATGATGCGCGAACTCCGACCCGCCGTGGGAGCACGGCCGTGACCGCCGGGCAGCGGCGCGGCCTGTGGCCCTGGCGCGCGCCCCGGGCGGAGCCGGTGCGCCCCGAGCCGTCGGAGCGCTACGGGTTCGGGTACCTGGCCGCCGACGCCGTCTACCTCGACTCCGCCTGCCAGACCCTGCGCCCCGAGCCCGTGATCGACGCGCTCGACGAGTACTACCTCGACTACAACGCGTGCGGCGGCCGCGTGAAGTACTCGTGGGGCCGCCAGGTCGACGAGCGCGTCGAGGCGACCCGCGCCGCCGTGCTCCGCACGCTGGGCCTGCCGCAGCGCAGCTACGCGACGTCGTTCACGCTCAACACCACCTACGGGCTCAACCTGCTGCTGCAGCAGCTGCCGGCGGGCCGCTACCGCCGCGTCATCACCACGCACACGGAGCACAACTCGGTGTTCCTCGCGACGATGTCGTTCGCGCGCCGCGAGGGCATCGAGCGCGTGCTGCTGGAGCGCGACGCCGCCGGCGCACTCGTCTACCGCGACGAGGACCTCGCCGACGCGCTCGTGGTCGTCTCCGCGATGAACAACGTCGACGGCGCGGCCACGGCGGGGCTGCCGGAGCTGGTCGCCGCCGTGCGCCGCCGGGGCGGCACCACCGTGATCGACGCCGCCCAGGCGATGGCGCACGCGATGCCGCTGGTGCGCGGGCTCAAGGCCGACGCGATCTGCTTCTCGGCCCACAAGGTCTACGGCGCGTCGCTCGGCATCGTCGCGGCCTCGCACGAGCTCCTGTCGAGCCTCGAGGTGAGCTTCGTGGGCGGCGGCATGGTCGCCCGCGTCACCGAGGACGACTACACGCTGCTGCCCGAGCTGCACACGCGCCTCGAGGCGGGCCTGCAGCCCTGGGCCGAGATCATCGCGCTGGGCAAGGCCCTCGAGTGGCTCGACGGCGTCCCCGCCGCCACGGGCGAGTCGCACGAGGCGCGCGAGCACCGCCTCGCCGAGTCGCTCTACGACGGCCTGGTCGGGCTGCCCCGCATGCGCCTGCTGGGCGAGCGCGGCTCGTCGCTGCTCAGCCTCATCCCCGAGCGGGTCGACGGGCACCGGCTGGCCGGGTTCCTGTCGAAGGCGGACATCATGGTGCGCTCCGGCTACTTCTGCACCCACCACTGGCTGCAGGAGCGCGAGGGCTACGACCCGCTGGTCCGCTTCAGCCTGGGCGCGCACACCACGCAGGACGACGTCGGCCGCACGCTCGAGGTCGTCGGGAAGCTGCTGCGGGGTCTGTGAATGCTCTGCATCGTCTCGTTCGTCGTGCTGCTGGTGGCGTCGGCGTTCTCAGCACGCCACCGCAAGCTGCTGCGGCAGTCGTGGGGCTGCGTCACGCGCCGCGCGACGTTCCGGGCGTGCGACTCGGCGTTCGCGGACGACGTCAAGACGTCGCTGCTGGCGCCGCTGGCGCTGCGCGCCCCGCGGCTGGTGCGGCCGGCCAGTGCGGGGCTCACGGTCGTGGCCTGGGTGACGGTGCTGTCCCTGGCGCTCAGCGCGTTCGTCGTGGCGCGCGGCGGGCTCAACCTGCTCGCCTACGGCACGTGCGACAAGCAGAACCCGCAGGCCTGCTCGCTCACGGCCGACGCCTGCACCGTCATGGCCGACGAGCCCGGGTTCTGGGAGTCGCTGACCAGCGGTGACGTGGTGGGCGCGTTCCGCAACGAGGCGACGTCGCTCGCCGACACGGTCTCGACCATCCCCAGCCGGTTCCGCAGCTGGGACGCCGCCGACTTCGCGCCCGCCTACGCCAGCTACGTGGGCGGGTACCGCGAGGGCCTGCCCACCGTGCTCGAGGTGCTCGACCCCGGCTGCGTGTTCTGCGCCCGGCTCTACGCCAACATCGCCGAGTCGGGCCTCGCCGAGCGCGCGAACGTCACCTTCATCGCCTACCCGATCCTGCGGGCCGGGGAGCCGCAGTTCGCCAGCTCGATGCTCATCTCGCGCTACCTCACCGCGATCCGCGTCTTCGAGGCCGACCGCGACGGCGGCCCCGCCGCCGACCCCGCCGACTGGGCGATCGTGCGGCACCTGTTCACCGGGTCGAACGCGGCCGGCGTGGGCTGGCAGCGGTGGTTCAACGACCACGCCGCCCCCGCGCAGGCCGAGGCACAGCTCCACGCCTGGCTCGCCGAGGCCGGGTTCTCCGCCGACGACGTCGCCCAGGTCTCGGCGCTCGCGGCGTCGGACCGGGTGGCGCAGCTGCTCGACGACAGCCGTTCGATCGTCGAGGACGAGATCCGCACGGTGACGATCCCGACGCTCGTGGGCGGGGGCGGGCTGCACCGGGGGCTCGTGAGCGTGGACGAGCTGCGGTCCTGGGGCTGAGCCGCGCGTTGCGGCAGGTGCGCGGCGTCGGCGACACCTAGGCTCGCGGGCGTGAACGCTCCCGTGCGCGCCCTGCGCGCCGCCGTCGCGTGGGGGTCGCGGACCGCGCTGTTCCGGCGGGTCGGACCGCGCGTCATGCCGCCCTTCGAGCGCCTCATGGCGGCCCTGACCGGCGGTCGCGTGACGGCGAGCGGGCTGCTGCTGCCGTCCCTCGTGCTGCACACGGTGGGAGCGCGCTCCGGCGAGCCCCGCCGCACCGAGCTCATGTGCGTGCCCGACGCCGGGACGTGGCTGGTCGGCGGGTCGAACTACGGCCGTGCGGCGCATCCCGCCTGGACGTGGAACCTGCTCGCCCACCCCGACGCCGAGATCGACGTGCGCGGCCGCCGCGTGGCGATCCGCGCCACGCTGCTTCTCGACGAGGAGCGCGAGCGGGCGTGGGCCACGATCGAGCGGCAGTGGCCCGGCTACCGGAAGTACGAGGTGGCGTCCGGACGCGCGGTGCGGATCTTCCGGCTGACGCCCCTGGCGCACTGAGCGCCCCCCGTGCACGCCAAGGCCGCGCCGAGCGCGTCGGAACCGGCGTCGCGGTCGGCCACCGCGCTCGCCGCGGCCCTGGCGGCGCGTCACCCTGGGACGTGCCCACCGACCAGCTCGCCTCGCCGCGCCCTACAGCCGCCCCTCGCGAGGCCCCGCGCGGCAACGACCGCTTCACGTGGTCGATGTTCGCGGCCTTCGCGCTCTGGGGCTGGGTGCTCTACATGTTCGGCCCGGCCACGCAGCTGCTCGGCGCCGAGCGCGGCCTCTCCGACACGCTCACCGGGCTGCACGGCACCGCGATGGCCGTCGGCACCGTGGGCGCCGGCGCCGTCATGCCACGCCTCGTGCCGGCGCTCGGGCGGCGGCGCACCCTGCTGACCTCCGGCGCGCTCATGGCGACCGGGCTGGCCGTGTTCGTGGTGTCGCCGTCGTTCGTGCTGGGGCTCGTGGCCGTCGTCGTCATGTCGATGGGCGGCAGCCTCGCGCTCGGCGCCGGCACCGCAGGGCTGGTGCTGCGCCACGGGCCCCGCGCAGCCGCCACCGCGCTGACCACGGGCAACGGGCTGGGCACGGTCGCGGGCGTCGTCGGGCCGCTGGCGCTCGGCGGGGCCGTCGCCGCCGGGTTCGGGTGGCGGGCGGCGCTACTCACCGCCCTGCCGCTCACCGTCGGCGCGTACGTGCTGTGGTCGCGGAACATCCCGCGCGACCGCGGCCCGCGGGCCGCCTCCGACGGCGCGGCCGAGCGCGGCCGCCTCACGCTCGGGCGCGACGCGTGGCTGCTGCTCGTCGCCACCGTCTGCGGCACGGCGGTCGAGTTCGCCACCACGTTCTGGGCGGCGTCCCTGCTCAAGGAGTCGACGGGCGCCTCGGCGGGCGTCGCTGCGGGGAGCACCGCAGGGCTGGTCGCCGGCATGGCGCTCAGCCGCCTGCTGTCCCGCCCCGCGACCCGGCGCTGGCCGGCGTCGCGCCTGGTCGCGATCGCGTTCGTGGTCGCGGGGGCCGGCTGGGCCGTGCTGTGGACCGCGACGACGCCCGCCCTTGCCATCGCCGGGCTCGCGATCGGCGGCCTCGGCGTCGGGCTGCTCTACCCGCTGGGCTGTGCCCTGTTCCTCGCCGCCGCGCGCGGGCCCGTCGACACGGCACAGTCCGTCGTCACGGTCGCCGCCGGCGCGGCCATCGGCGTCGTGCCGTTCGTGCTCGGGGCGCTCGCTGACCGGGTCGGGGTGCACACGGCGTTCCTGGTGGTGCCGGTGTTCGTGGCGGTGGGGCTGGGGAGCGTGCTGCTGGCGTCGCGCCGGCGGGGCTGAGCGCGGATCAGAACGTCGGATCGGGATCGGAACGTGCCCTGAGTCGCACGTCCCGATCCCGTTGCCACGTCCCGATCGCCCGGCCCGCGCGTCACCGCGACGCCGGCGGCCGGCCGCCCGCCAGCACCCGCACGTTGTCCGGGAACCGGTCGAGCGTGCGCCCCCGCGCCAGCTCCTTCGTCGTCGCCGTCGAGAACCCGTCGCCCCCGGCGCGCACCAGCACCGTCGCGCCGCCGGTGGACAGGTAGTCGACGACGGCGTCCTGGTACCGCGGGTTGTCGCGCCGGGACACCACCTGGGACCGGACCACCACGGGCTCGTCGAACCAGGTGCCCGACAGGTCGATCGCGACGGTGCACCCGCGGTCGAGGTCGCGCGAGAGCACGTCGAGCAGCACGAGCGCCCCGGGCGAGTCCGACCGCACGCACCCCGCCTGCGGCAGCATCGCCCGCACCTGCGCCGCAGGGAACGGCCGCGGCGCGTGGAACTGCCCCGGCGCCGTGGTCAGGCCGAACCCGAGGCACGTCGCGACGACGGCGAGCGTCCGCGCCCGGACGGGCACCGCGCGCACCGCCGCGGCCACCACCAGCACCATCGCCGGCCCCAGCAGCGCCGCGTAGTACGGGTAGAACGACGGCGTCACCAGCAGCAGGCAGCCCTGCGCCGCGAGCAGCACCGACCACAGCCGCCCCGTCCGCGTGCGCCACGCCAGCAGGCCGCACCCCACCACCACGGCCGCCAGCACGCATGCCAGCGCAAGGTGCGCCGAGGCGGGCAGCGGCGACGCCCCGGCCCCGGTGAGGCTCTCGAGCCGAGAGGCGGGCGCGACCCCCTCGGCGGGCCGCCCGAGCTGGTCGCCGACGACGTCGCGCCACAGCGCACGGCCGGCGAGCACCGCGAACGGGCCCAGCACCACGACGGCGGTCGCGGCGGCGCCGGCGGCGGCGCGCGCCCCCGCGCGCACCCCCATCCGCCACGCGTGCCACGCGAGCACCACCGCGACCGTGACGACGCCCCAGATCTTGGTCACGGGCGCGACGCCGACCGCCACCCCCACGGCGACCGACCACCACTCGCTCGCCCCGGCCCGCTCGGCCCGGCGGGCCAGCAGCACCGCGCCGAGCAGCGCGGCGGTGCCCAGCGGCTCGATCATCGTCGTGTACTCGCCGACGGTCACGACGGGCAGGACGGCGTAGAGGATGCCCGCCGTGATGGCCGGGCGCCGCCCCCAGCGGGAGGCGACCAGCATCACGAGCACCGTGTTCAGCGCCCCGAGAGCCATCCACCCCAGCCGTGCGGCGACGAAGGCGTGGGCGTCGGACATCCAGTGCGTCAGCTCCGCGAACGGTGTCAGGGCGAGCATCAGGCCCGGCGGGTGCAGCAGCAGGAAGTCGCGGTAGGGCACCCGTCCGTGGGCCAGCGAGACGGCCGCGCCGAAGTAGACGCCGTCGTCGTACCCGTCGTAGGACCACAGGCCGGGGATGCCGCCCCCGCGCGCGAGGCGGACGGCGAACGCCAGCACGGCGCACGCCAGCATGAACGCCCGCAGCAGCGTGGAGCTGGGGGCGGGCAGCGCCGCGACCGGGAGTCGCGGCGAGGTCCGGATCGCGGTCGTGCTCGCCACGGCGAGCACGGTAGGGCGGCGAACCTGCCGCCCACCTGACCACGTCGGGGCGGCTCAGGAACGTGCGCGGGCGGCCTTCGGCAGGGTGAGCACGAAGCAGGACGGCCGGTCGGCTACGACGTGCACGTCGCCGCCGCTGGCTCGCGCGACGCGGCGCGCCAGGGGCAGGCCCAGGCCGGCGCCGGGGCTGTCGGGGGAGCGCTGCCCGGGCACGAACACGGAGTCGAGCTGGTCGGGGGCGACGCCGGCGCCGTCGTCCTCGACCTCGATCGCCACGAGCGCGCCCGCGTCGACCGCCCGGAGCGTGACCTGCGCGCGTGCGTGCCGCACGGCGTTGGCCACGAGCGGCGACAGGGCGCGGGCGGCGACGTCGAGCGGCGTGGCGACGGACAGCCCGACGTCGCCCTCGACCACCACCGGCACCGACGCCGGCCCGAGCGCCGGGCCGCCCACCACCTGCTCGAGGAGCTCGCCGACGGGCGCGCTGACGTCGGCCGCGGCGGCCCCGCGGGCGGCGCCGAGCAGCGTCTCGATCACCGACGCCATGTGGTCGGTGGCCTCGATGATGCGCGCGAGCCGCTCGGACTCGTCGGGGGTGATCTCCCCGTGGAGCGCGAGCTCGGCCTCGGCGCGGACGACGGTCAGGGGGGTGCGCAGCTCGTGCGCGAGCTCGGAGGTGAGCCGTTGCTCGGCCGTCAGGGCGCCCGCGACGCGGCCGAGCAGGGCGTCGAGCACGGCGCCGAGCTCGGTGATCTCGTCGTCGGGCGGGCCCAGGTCGAAGCGGCGGTCGAGGTGCGCCTCGCTCCATTCGGCGGCGGCGCGCGCCATCGACGTGACGGGCCGCAGCGCCCGCGTGACCACCCACGCGGACAGCGCCGTCACCGCGGCGACGACCAGCAGGCCGAGCGCCGCCGCGACCAGCAGCGCGTGGTCGAGGGTGCTCTGGTAGGGCCGGAGCGACGCCCCGACCACCACGACGCCCACCCCTCCGGGCAGCGGCGTGGCGTACAGGAGCCAGCCGTCGGTGTGCTCGGCCGTGACCGCGCGGGACCTGCCGAGGCGGGCGGCGGAGCGGTCGAGGTCGGTGCCCGTGGGCCCGTGCACGTGAAGCCCGGCGTCGTCGAACACCCAGGAGACCTCGTCGCTCACGTTCGAGAGGTCGGGCCTGCGGTCGAGCGTGCCGTCGGCGCCGACCACGGCGTGCGCCACGGCCTCGGCCCGGTCCGCGAGGAACGACCGCGCGTCGGCGTCGCTGATGCGCGCCAGCACCAGCGCGGTGAGCGCGACCAGGGCCGCCATGCCCACGAGCGTGAGCAGCGCCGTCGTCGTGACGATGCGGGCACGGACGCCGCGCGGCCGCGCGGCCCTCGGCGGGGAGGTCATCGCAGCACGTACCCGACGCCGCGCACGGTCTCGATGCTGTGCGGCGACCCGACGGACTCGAGCTTGGTGCGCAGGCGCCGCACGAACGAGTCGATCGTGTTCTCCTGCACGACGGCGCCCATCGGCCACCCGGCGGCGACGAGCTCCCCGCGGCGCACCACCTGCCCGGGGCGGGCCGTGAGAGCAGCGAGCATCCGGAACTCGGTGGGCGTCAGCACGGACGTGCGCTCGCCGCTGCGGACGGCGAACGCCGCCGGGTCGAGCACCAGGTCGGCGGGCCGCGGCGGGGCCGCCCGACGCCCGGCCAGGGCGGCGACGCGCACCACGAGCTCGGGGAGCTTGAACGGCTTGGTGAGGTAGTCGTCGCCGCCGGCGCCGAAGCCTGACACGAGGTCGGTCAGCGAGTCCTTCGCGGTGAGGAACAGCACCGACGCCTGCTGGCCGGCGGCCCGCAGGGCGATGCACACGTCCCGGCCGTCGGCGTCGGGCAGGCCGATGTCCATGACCAGCACGTCCAGGGCGCGGTCGGGCCCGAAGAGCCGCATCGCCTCGTCGCCCGTGTGGGCGAGTGTGACGTCGTGGCCCTCGCGGCGCAGGATCTCGGCGACGACGCGCCGCACGCTCGGGTCGTCCTCGCACACCCCGACGGCCGCCACCGGCGCCTCCCTCCGACTGTCCCGCCATGGTCCCGCGACCTGGGCGGGCGCGGGTGGCGGGCACTCTACGCCTGCGGGTCGGGCCCGCCCTGGAGGGCGGGCCCGACGGCGCTACGCGGGTGTCGCGAGCCCCAGCGCCACGGGCCGCAGCGCGGCCAGCCGCGCGCGCTCCTTCTTCTTGCGCGCCAGCACCGTGAAGAACACCGCGATGGCGATGATCTTGTTGAGCTCGATGAGGATGCCCATGGGGTTCCAGACGTCGAGCGGGGTGTTGGTGAGGATCACCGTGAGCGCGTAGAACACGGCGGTGATGCGCACCAGGTAGACGCCGGGCATGTACTGCCCGATGACGAACGCGACGACGCCGACCGCCAGCAGGATCTGGATCCAGTGCGTGCCCGGGTTCGACTGCGGGATCCGCAGGAACGCGGCGACGATCGCGACCACGAGGCTCGTGTACATGGTGCGGCGCGCGATCATGCGGCGGCGCGGCGAGTCGACCGAGAACGCCCACGTGAACACGCAGTTCCGCAGCAGCGAGAACGTGGCGACGATCAGGATCGGCTCCTGCGCGCCCATGACCACGTACATGGCCAGCCAGAACATGCTGGAGATGGTGGTGCGCTGGAAGTACTTGCGCTGCTCCGCCATCTGGAACGACCAGAAGTCGAAGGCGATGACGGCCAGGCCGAGCACCTGGGCGATGAGGAAGCGGTCCATGCCGACCTCGATCGGCATTCCGAGAAACGAGTCCATGTCAGGGTTCCTTCTGGGCCGTCAGGCGGCGGGTCGGGTGTCGACGTAGAGCTCGTCGACGGCGGCGGCGAAGTCCTTGAGCACCACGGAGCGCTTCACCTTCATCGACGGCGTGAGGTAGCCGTTCTCGATGGTGAAGTCGCCCGGCAGGAACGCCCACTTGCGCACGGACTCGGCCTGCGAGACGGCCTCGTTGGCGCGCGCCACGGCGGCCTCCACCGACGCGCGCACGTCGGCGTCGTGCATGGCCTCGTCGACCGTCATCGCGGGCTTGCCGTGCATGGTGAGCCAGCCGGCCAGGCCCTCGGGGTCGAGCGTGACGAGGGCGCCGATGAAGGGCCGGTTGTCGCCGACGACGACGCACTGGCTGACCAGGGCGTGCGCGCGCACGCGGTCCTCGAGCACCGCGGGGGCGACGTTCTTGCCGCCGGCGGTCACGATGATCTCCTTCTTGCGGCCCGTGATGTGCACGAACCCGTCGGCGTCGACGGTGCCCAGGTCGCCGGTGCGGAACCAGCCGTCGTCGTCGAACGCCTCGGCCGTGGCCTGCGGGTTCTTGTGGTAGCCGCGGAACACGTGCGGGCCCTTGAGCAGCAGCTCGCCGTCGTCGGCCACGGACACCGAGCAGCCCGGCAGCATGGTGCCGACGGAGCCGATGCGGGTGTTGCCGGGGCGGTTGACGCTGGTGGGCGCCGTGGTCTCGGTGAGGCCGTAGCCCTCGATGATGTTGAGGCCCAGGCCGCGGTAGAAGTGGCCGAGGCGCTCGCCGAGCGGGCCGCCGCCGGAGACGGCGTGCGTGACACGGCCGCCCAGGCGGTCGCGCAGCTTGCTGTAGACCAGGCCGTCGGCGAACAGGTGCTGGAACCGCAGCCAGGGCGACGGCCCCTGCGGGGTGTCGAGGGCGCGCGAGTAGGCGATGGCCACGCGGGTGGCCCAGTGGAAGTACGGGCGGGCCTTCTCGGCCGCCGACGACTGCTCGGCCGTGTTGTAGACCTTCTCGAACACGCGCGGCACGCCCAGCAGGTACGTGGGGCGGAAGCCGGCGAGGTCGGCGTTGAGGTTCTTGATGTCCGGCGAGTGGCCCAGCACGGAGCTGCCGGCCACGGCGACCACCTCGACGAAGCGCGCGAACACGTGCGCCAGCGGCAGGAACAGGATGGTGCGGCCCATCCCGTTGAACACCTCGGGCACGTCCGCGATGGTGTTGAACGCGAGCGTGGTGAAGTTGCCGTGCGTCAGCTCGGCGCCCTTGGGGCGGCCCGTGGTGCCGGACGTGTAGATGATCGTGGCCAGGTCGTCGGCGTGCGCCAGGCGGCGGCGGCGGCCGATCTCGGCGTCGGCGACGTCGGCGCCGTCGGCGACCAGCGCGTCGAGGGCGCCGTCGTCGACCACGAGCACCTCGCGGCAGGCGGGGGCGTGGGCGCGCACGGCCTTGACGGTGGCGGCGTTGGCGGCGTTCTCGACCACCAGCACGCGGATGTCGGCGTTGGTGAGGATCCACTCGACCTGCTGGGAGCTGGAGGTCTCGTAGATCGGCACGGGCACGGCGCCGGCGGCCCACGCGGCGAAGTCGACCAGGGTCCACTCGTAGCGCGTGCGGCACATGATGCCGACGGTGTCGCCCGGCTCTACGCCGTGGGCCACCAGGCCCTTGGCGATCGCGACGACCTGCGCGTTGAACTCGGCGACCGTGACCTGGTGCCAGGCGCCGTCGCGCTGCACCTCGGCGAGCACCGCGTCGGGCTCGTTCGCGAGGCGCTCGCGCAGGATCGCGTCGACGTTCGCGTCGTGGGGCACGTGCAGGCGCAGCGGGGTCGTGGTCGCGACCCGCTGGTGGGCGGCGACGTCGGGGGTGGCGATCGCGGTCACTGTGACTCCGGCAAGACTCGGGGGTGTTGACCCGAAGTTATGCAGGCCCGGGCCCGAGACCTTTGTGGGGTTTCCACAAGATCTGCCCGTTTTCGTGGAGCCGCAGGTCGCGGGCCGAAAATGCGGCTCCGCGGCGCCGAGCGGCCGTCGACGGCGCGCCGGAGGGCCGCGCGGACCGCGACAGCCCCGCGGCCTGCAGGAAGCCCTGGCGGCGCAGGTGGTCGGTCGACGACGTCTGCGCGCCGGGCCCGAACTGGTCCACGAACCGGTCGGACCAGACGCCGGGGCGCGGGTCGGCCGGGTAGGCGGCGATGGTCGCGTCGTAGTCGTCGATCACGTCCGGCGACACCTCGCCGCACCCGCCCGGGTCGAGGGTCTCGTTCATGCGTCCACTGTCGGGCAGTCGCGCGCCGCGTCCAGCGGCTCGACGCGCAGGGCGCACCCTCGCGGCGCTCCACGCGCCTACCGTCAGGGTATGGACGGAATCGACCTCGCTCTCGCCAAGCTCGACTCGGCGCTCGGGAACGTCGGCACGTCGTTCGACGTGCCGCTCTGGGAGGCGCCCACGGGGAGCCAGGTCGACGCCGACGTGCGCCGCGCGGCCCGCGCCGCGGCCCGCGGCGGCGACAAGCTCGGCGCCGTGCGGCTGCTGGTGGTCGCGGCCGTCGAGGCCCGCGCCTACGTCGCGCCCGGGGTGCTCGACGACGTCGAGGCGCAGGTGGCCCAGCTCGACGGCGACGCCGCTGCGCGCGAGACGATCGCCGAGGCGCTCACCGTGCTGCGCGCCCCGGCGCCCGCCCCGAAGCGCGGCCGCTTCGGCTTCCGCCGCCGCTGACGTAAATCGCGTGCCCGGGCACCGCGCGCGTGGGGGCGTCCGTGCATGTC
>WRHK01000086.1 GCA_009783295.1 Promicromonosporaceae bacterium | reverse complement strand
TTTGGGGGGGCCGCGCCGGGGCGGGCGCGGGGGGGGGGGGGCCCCCCCCCCGCCGGCACCGGACCCGCCCTGCACCGTCGCGTCGGTGACCATGACGGCTTCCTCCTCGTTCGTGTCCTCGAGTCGTACCGCGGCCGCCGTCGCCCGCGTGCGGACGACGGCGGCCGGTGTGGCCGGCCCGGGACGCCTGCGCGCCCCGGGCCGGTCAGGTGTCACAGACCGACGTCGGACGCCTTGACGAAGCCGGAGCCCACCAGGACGGACTGCACCTGGTCCTTGGTGACGACCTGCGGCTCGAGCAGGAACGACGGCACGTTCTTGACGCCGTTGTTGTAGGAGGTCGTGTCGTTCACGTCGACCTTCTGGCCCTTGACGATCTGGGTCACCATCTTGGCGACCTGGTCACCCAGGGTGCGGGTGTCCTTCCAGACCGTCATCGACTGCTGACCGGCGAGGATGTTCTTGACGTTCGCGACGTCGGCGTCCTGGCCGGTGAGGATGGGCCAGTCGGAGCCGGCCTTGTAGCCGGCGCCGGAGAGCGCCTGCGCGATGCCCAGGGCGAGCGAGTCGTTCGGGGACAGGACGACGTCGACCTTCTTGCCGCCCGTGTAGAACGAGTTGAGGCGGTTCTCCATCTCGGACTGCGCCGTCTGCGACGACCAGCCCTGGATGCCGACCTGCGTCCACTGCGCGTCGGACGCCGGGACCTTGTTCGACGGCGACACGAGCACGTGCGAGTCGAGGTACGGCTTCAGGACGTCGAAGGCGCCCTTGAAGAAGAACTTCGCGTTGTTGTCGTCAGGCGAGCCGGCGAAGAGCTCGATGTTGAACGGGCCCTTCTTGCCGTCCTTGAGGCCCAGCTGGGTCTCGATGAACTGGCCCTGGAGCTTGCCGACCAGCTCGTTGTCGAACGTCGCGTAGTAGTCGACGTTCGGGGTGTCGTTGATCAGGCGGTCGTAGGCGATGACCTTGATGCCCGACGACGCGGCGGTCTGCAGGACCGGGCCGAGCGCCGTGCCGTCGATGGCGGCGATGACGAGCACCTTGGCGCCCTCGTTGACCATGTTCTGGATCTGGGTGATCTGCTGGTCGACCTTGTTGTCCGCGTACTGCAGCGACGTCTTGAAGCCCTCCTTCTGCAGCAGCTGCTGCAGGTGGGCACCGTCGTTGTTCCAGCGCTCCAGCGAGCGCGTCGGCATCGCGATGCCGATCAGCGTGTCGGAGGGGGCCGCCGAGCCCGTGCTGCCCGAGCCGCTGTCGTCACGCGTGGAAGAGCACGCGCCGAGAGCGGTCAGGGTGATCAGGGCGGTGGCGACGGCCACGAGCTTGCGCCAAGACCTCATCGTCATTCCTTCTTCGTCGTCGAACAGGAGACGGGCGTCTGTGCCCGCAGACCCGAGCGCCGCCTGGTGACGACCTCGGAACCAGGCGTGAACGTATCCGCCTTGAGTTCGACTTTCAACGCCAGGCTCCGGATTTCAGCCGTCCGATACCAAACTGTGTTCAAGAGTCGAATCGATGAGGTAGCGCAGGTACCCTCGTCCCGTGCCCCGTGACACGGCGTTGTCGCCCGGTTCGCAGACCTCGTTGCGGGAAGCGAACCGGAACCGCATCGTGGCCGCCGTCAAGCGGTTCGGCGGCCTGACGCAGGTCGAGCTCGCGTCCGCGACCGGCCTGTCCACCGCCACCGTGTCCACCATCGTCAAGGAGCTCGCGGCCGCGGGCGTGGTCGAGACGGCGACGACGTCGCGCTCCGGCCGCCGCGCCCTGCGGGTCACGATGGCACGCCAGGCCGGCCTCGTCGCGGGGATCCACATCGGGCCGCGCGCGCTCGCCGTCGCCCTCGGCGACCTCTCGGGCGAGGTGCTCGCCGAGCAGACCCTGCCCCTGCCCGCGGAGCATCGCGCCGACACCACGCTCGACCGCGCGGCCCTGCTGGTGGTCGACCTCGTCGAGCGCGTCGGCGCCGAGCTCGACGAGCTGCTGGGGCTCGGTGTCGCCGTCGCCGCCCCCGTCGACGCGGCCACCGGGCTCATGACCGTGCGCGGCGCCATGCGCGGCTGGGAGGAGGTGCCCGTCGGGCTGGTGCTCGGCAAGCGCCTGGCCCGCCCCGCCCACGTCGACGCCGACGCCGGGCTCGCCGTGCTCGCCGAGCACGAGCGGGGCGCCGCCCGGGAGGTGCGCGACGCCGTCTACGTGCGGCTCTCGTACGGGATCTCCGCCGGGCTGCTGCTCGGCGGGCGCCTGCACCGCGGCGGGTCCGGCGCCGCCGGCCAGCTCGGCCACGTCCAGGTGTCCCCCAACGGCCCCGTCTGCCCGTGCGGCAACCGCGGCTGCCTGGACACCGAGGTGGGCGAGGCCGCCCTGCTCGACCTGGTGCGGCCCACGCTCGGCGAGGTCACGCTGCGCGACGTCGTGCGCCTCGCCCGCCAGGGCGACCCCGGGTGCATGCGCGTCCTCGCCGACGCCGCGCGCCGCACCGGCCAGGTGGTCGCGGCCCTCGTGACGATGGTCGACCCGCAGCTCGTCGTCGTCGGCGGGGAGCTCGCCCAGGCCGGTGACTGGATGGTCGATGCTCTGAGAGAATCCGTGCGGCGCCACACGCTGCCGAGCCGGTTCGCCCCCGTCGACGTCGTCGCGGGCGAGCTGGGGCAGCGAGCAGAGCTGCTCGGGGCGCTCGAGCTTGCCCGCCGCGAGGCGGACGTCGCGGAAGGGGGGTCCCGATGACGGAGGCGATGGCACCGCCGGTGCTGGCGCTGCACGGCATCCACAAGGCGTTCGGGCACGTCGAGGCGCTCACCGACGTCGACCTGGAGGTGCACGCGCACGAGGTCGTCGCGCTCGTCGGCGACAACGCCGCCGGCAAGTCGACGCTCGCCAAGGTGGTCGCCGGGGTGCTGCAGCCCGACGCCGGGTTCATCGAGCTCGACGGCGAGGAGGTGTCGGTGCCGTCGCCGGCGGCGGCGCACTCGCTCGGGATCGCGACCGTGTTCCAGGACCTCGCGCTGTGCGACAACCTCGACGTCGTCGAGAACCTGTTCCTGGGCCGGGAGCTGCGCCAGCCGGTGCGCGGGCCGCGGTTCGGGCGACTGCGCCGGGCGCCGCGCGGCCTCGAGGCGCCGCGTGCGGGCCACACGGGCCCGCTCGACGACGCGCGCATGGAGGACGAGGCGCGCGCCATCCTGTCGTCGCTGACCTCGCGCATCCCCTCGGTGCGCACGCCCGTCTCGGTGCTCTCGGCGGGGCAGCGGCAGACCGTCGCGATCGCGCGCACCCTGCTGGGCCGCCCCCGCGTGGTGGTGCTCGACGAACCGACGGCGTCGCTGTCCGTGGCCCAGACGGCCGAGGTGCTGACCCTCATCGAGCGGCTGCGCGACCTGGGCCACGCCGTCATCCTGATCAGCCACAACATGAACGACGTGCGCGCCGTGGCCGACCGCGTCGAGGTGCTGCGCCACGGGCGCAACAACGGCGCGTTCCCCGCGCGCACGGCGTCGTACGAGTCGGTGCTCGCGGCGATCACGGGCGCGACGACGGTGCCGCGCTAGCGGCACCGTCCCGGGGGCGTCAGGCCTCCTTGCGGGCCTCGACCTCGTGCAGCACCCGACGCATGTAGGTGTAGGTCAGGTCGCCCGCGGCGTCGTCGTGGTGCTCCATGAAGCCATGCTTCGCGTACATCGACAGGTTCTCCTTGGAGTCCTTGCCGGTGAACGCCCACACCTCGGTGACCTGCTCGGGCAGGTGCGGCAGGATCGCGAAGAGCAGGGACGTGCCGATGCCGCGGCCCTGCTTGTCGGGCGCGACGGCCAGGCGGCCCAGGGTCGCCTTGTTGCCCTCGAGCTCGACGCGGATCGAGCCCACCAGGCGGTGGCCCTCCCAGGCGCCGATGGTCACGACGTCCTCGCGGGCCAGGTCCTCGCGCAGCTCGGCGAGCGTCTGCGTGAGCGGCGGGATGTTGGGGTCGCCGTACTGCTGCGCCTCGGTGACGAACGCGGCGCGACGCAGCGTGAGCAGCTCCCCCGCGTCGGAGTCGTCGACCAGCGCGATCCGGGTGGCGTCGTTGGCGTCGTTCATGCGCTCATCGAACCAGACGTCGGCGCCTCCCGGCGCGCCGTGGCCGTACCGTGGTCCCGTGACCGACGCCCCCGCCCCCGCCGCCGCCACGCCCACCGAGTGGGTCCTCACCGTCTCGTGCCCCGACGGGCCGGGGATCGTGGCCGCCCTGACCGGCGCGCTCGCCGCGCGAGGCGACAACATCACCGAGTCCCAGCAGTTCGGCGACCCCGCCTCGGGGCTGTTCTTCCTGCGCATCCAGGTGGTGTCGTCCGCGACGCGCGACGAGCTCGTCGCGGCCCTCACGCCCGCGTTCGAGTCCTTCGGGATGACGTGGCAGCTCGACGTCGTCGGGCGGCGCATCCGCACGCTGCTGCTGGTCAGCAAGGCCGCCCACTGCCTCGTGGACCTGCTGTACCGGGAGCGGTCGCAGGGCATGCCGATCGACGTCGTGGGCGTGGTCGGCAACCACGCCGACCTGCAGGACATCGCCGAGTTCTACGGCAAGCCGTTCCACCACATCCCCGTCACGGCCGCCACCAAGGGCGACGCGGAGCAGCAGCTGCGCGACCTGGTCAAGGAGCTCGACGTCGAGCTCGTGGTGCTGGCGCGCTACATGCAGATCCTCTCGGACGAGCTGTGCCGAGACCTGGCCGGGCAGGTCATCAACATCCACCACTCGTTCCTGCCGTCGTTCAAGGGCGCCCGCCCGTACGCGCAGGCGCACGACCGCGGCGTGAAGCTCATCGGCGCGACGTCGCACTACGTGACGGGCGACCTCGACGAGGGCCCGATCATCGAGCAGGACGTCGAGCGCGTGGACCACTCGCGCACGCCGGCGGACCTGGTGGCGATCGGCGAGGACGTCGAGCGCCGCACCCTCGCCCGCGCGGTCCGCTGGCACGCGGAGCACCGGGTGCTGCTGGACGGCCGCCGCACGGTCGTCTTCCGCTAGAAAGCCGTTGTGGGTCAGCCCGCCAGGTGGCTCCAGCGCGGGGCCAGGTCCGTCCACGGGCCCACCTCCGCGACCTTGCCCTCCACCAGCACCACGACGCGGTCGGCGCGGGCCAGGGCGGCCTGCTTGGACGTCGAGCCGATCACCGTGGTGCCCCGCGCGCGCAGGGCGTCCCACAGCTCGATCTCCGTCGCGGCGTCGAGGGCCGAGCTGACGTCGTCGGCCAGCAGCACCTCGGCGTCGGCGGCGAGCGCCCGGGCGAGCGCCAGGCGCTGCACCTGGCCGCCCGAGAGCCGCACGCCGCGGTGCCCCACGAGCGCGGCCGGGCCGCCCGCGTCGCCGACGTCGCGCGTCATGCGGGCGACGTCGAGCGGGCGGTCGATCTCCCGGCCCGGGTGGTCCAGACGCACGTTCTCGGCGAACGTGCCCGACAGCACGCGCGGCACCTGGGCCACGTAGGCGACGCGGCCCGGGCGCAGGAACTCCTCCGGCTCCGTGACGGCGTTGCCGTTCCACCGGACCTCGCCGTCGTGGTGCACCAGGCCGGCGAGCGAGCCGAGCAGGCTCGACTTGCCCGCGCCCACCTGGCCGAGCAGCAGCACCAGCTCGCCCCGCCGCACGGCGAGGTCCACGCCCTCGACGCCGATGGTGCCGTCGTCGTGCAGCGCGGCGACGCCGTGCAGCTCGAGCCGCTGGAGCGGGTCCTGCACGCGCGGCGCGACGCCCGGGGCCGTGCCGGCCACGAGGTCGACGCCGGCGGGCGGCTCGGTGAGGTCCGCGCCGTCCGCGAACGCGGCCGTGGCGTGCAGCCACGCGCGCGTGCCGGGCGCCTCGGTGACGACGGCGCCAGCGACCACGCCGAACCAGCCGAACCCGGTCACGGCGCTCGCGACGAGCAGCGTGGTGGGCAGGTTCCAGGCGCCGCTGAGCAGCATGAACCACGCGGCGACCGACCCGAGCTGGATCATCACCGTGGGCACGCCGTCGAGCACGGCCTGGACGCGGTGCTCGAAGATCGCGGCGTCCACGCGGCCGGCGTCGACCTGGCGCAGGTGCGCGTGCACCTGCGGCGTGCGCGCGGCGAGCTTGATGGTGCGCGCGGCGTCGAGGCACGACACGAGCGCCCGGCCGAACCGGGCACGCGCGGCCGACGACATCGAGGCCGACCGGCCGGCCATCGGCCGCCCCACCGCCGACGCGGCGGCCGACATCACCATCACCGCCAGCAGCACTCCGCCGGCCTGCCACGACCGGCCCAGGATCGCCGTGACCACCACGATCGTCAGCCCGTTGAGGAAGTCGACCCAGCGGTCGGCGTACCGCACGAACCGGTCGGCGTCCATGGCACGCGCCACGATCTCCCCCGGCGGGGTGGCGGGCAGGCGGCGCTGCCGGGTCTGACCGGCCATGACCACCATGCGCACGCGCAGCAGCACCTCGACCCACCAGCGCGGGTACACGTAGATCGCCCGGGCCAGCACGAACGGGTTGACGTACAGCAGCACCACCATGGCGACCATGAGCCCCGCGACCGTGCGGCCCGAGCCCAGGTCGGCGACCACGTGCCCCCACAGGAAGCCCGTGATCGCACCCTGCGCGGAGATCAGGCTCGAGACCAGGAAGCAGACGCCGCCGAGGATGCCCCACCACGGGCGCACGCGGAGCTGGTGCACGACGGCGCGCGCCAGGCTCATGCCCACGCGCGGCTCGCGGCGCTCCGGCGGCGTGCCGGTGCGACGGCGCCCTCCGACGGCCGCGGGGCCGGCGTCGGGCGTGGGTCCGGCGTCCGGCGTGGCCTCGGGGCCCACCGGGACCTCGTCGACCTCGCCCGGGTCGCCGTCGAGCACGCCGGCGCGGCCGGCCTCGAGCAGCGAGCGGAACCGGCCCTCGACGCGCGCGAGCTCGTCGCGCGGGCCCTCCTGGACGACGCGCCCGTGGTCGAGCACGGCGACCAGGTCGGCGCGCTCGATGGTCGACAGGCGGTGCGCCACGAGCACGCCGGTGCGCCCGCGCAGCAGGCGCTCCGACGCCGCGACCACACGCGACTCGGTGAGCGGGTCCATGCGCGCGGTGGCCTCGTCGAGCACCACCACCTGGACGTCGCGCACCAGCAGGCGCGCGAAGGCGACCAGCTGCTCCTCGCCCGCGGACAGGCGGGTGCCGCCCGGGCCGAGCAGCGTCTCGAGCCCGTCGGGCAGGCCGCCTACCCAGTCCTCGAGCCCGAGGTCGCGCACGGCGTGCTCGACGACGCCGGGGGCGACGTCGGCGAACAGCGTGACGTTCTCGCGCAGCGTCCCCGCCACCAGCTCGGTGCGCTGGGTGACCACGCCGACGGCGGCGCGCAGCGCCTCCAGGTCGAGGTCGCGCACGTCGGCGCCGCCCAGGAACACGGACCCGTGCGGCGGCTCGACCGCGCGCGACAGCATCGACGCGAGCGTCGACTTGCCCGAGCCGGTGCGCCCGACGAGCGCGATGGTGTGGCCGGCCGGCACGTGCAGGTCGACGTCCTGGAGGGCGAACGTGCCCTCGTCGTACGCGAACCGCAGGCCGCGCACCTCGAGGCCCACGCGCCCGGCGGGCACGGGGTCGCCGCCCACGGGCTCGGGCTCGACGGCGAGCATCTGGCGCAGGCGCGTGATGGCGCCCATGCCCTCCTGGATGTCGGGCAGGTGGTGCACCAGCTGGTCGATCGAGCCGACGAACGTCGACGTGATGAGGAACAGCGTCACCAGGCGCGCCACGGACAGGTCGCCGCTCGAGGCGAGCGCGACGCCCGTGACGGCGACGGCCGAGAGCAGCGTCGCGAGCAGCAGGCCCGTGCGGCGCAGCAGCGACGTCTCGACGCGCAGCACCCGCTCGAACAGGCGGTGGCAGGCGGCCGAGAGCTCGGCCAGGCGCCGGATGGCGAACGGCTGGCCCAGGCTGGTGCGCAGGTCGTCGCGGGCGGCCACGGCCTCCTCGAAGGCGGCGGCGTGCTCGGTCCAGGCCTTCTCCTCCTCGACCTTGCGCCGCGAGATCTCGCCGAGCGACGGGCGCGCGACGAGGTACACGACCCCGGCGAGCAGCGGGAACACGCCCCAGGCGGGCGCCCAGGTCAGGCCGCCGACCACCCACATCGGCAGCACGCCGAACACGGTGCGCCCGGCGCCCCACAGCTGCATGCGCACCAGGAACCCGACGGCGCGCGTGTCGTCGTCGACGCGGTCGAGCACCTCGCCCACGGCGGTCTCGCCGAGCGCGGCGAGCGGCTGGCGCAGCGCGGCGGTCAGAAGGTCGGCGCGCAGGTGGCCCTCGGCGCGGTCCACGACGCCGGCCCAGAGCACGCGCCCGGCGGTGTCGAGCAGCGCGCCACCCACGACGCACGCGGCGAGCAGCAGCAGGGTCGCGCCGGTCGGGTGCTCGGCGAGGCGCCCGGCGGCGACGGTGCCGAGCGAGGTGCCGATCGTCGCGACCGCGAGGGCGACCAGGCAGACGAGGGCGGTCAGGGAGCGCAGGCGCCGCCAGTCGAGGGAACGCGGGGGCGCGCCTGCGGACCGCGGGGTGGCCGCGGGCAGACGGGTGCCTGGGGTGAGGGTGCTGGTGGACATCGCCTCCGACGATATGTCGCGGCACCCACAGGAATCCCGGCTTTTTGCGCTGGCTGATGC
This sequence comes from Promicromonosporaceae bacterium, assembly GCA_009783295.1. Taxonomy (GTDB): domain Bacteria; phylum Actinomycetota; class Actinomycetes; order Actinomycetales; family Cellulomonadaceae; genus Xylanimonas. The sequence goes on along the minus strand of WRHK01000086.1, from coordinate 5,425 downwards.
GCTAGACCAAGCCCAGCGCGCGCACCGCCTCCCGCTCCTCCACCAGCTCGGCCACCGAGGCGTCCAGCCGGGCGCGCGCGAACTCGTTGAGCTCCAGCCCGTCCACGACCGTCCACCCCTTGCCGTCGCTGGTCACGGGGAAGGAGCACATGAGCCCGTCGGGCACGCCGTAGTGCCCCGACGACCACACGCCGGCGCTGGTCCAGTCGCCCTCGGGCGTGCCGCCGAACCAGTCGCGCACGTGGTCGATGACGGCGTCGGCCGCCGACGCCTGCGACGACGCCCCGCGCACCTCGATGATCGCGGCGCCGCGCTGCGCGACGGCCGGGATGAACTCGTCGGCGAGCCAGTGCGTGTCGGCCGCGAGCTCCGCACCGGGCCGCCCCGCCACGACGGCGTGGAACACGTCGGGGTACTGCGTCGCGGAGTGGTTGCCCCAGATCGACATCCGGTGCACCTCCGAGACGTGCACCCCGGCGTGCCGCGCGAGCTGCGACATCGCGCGGTTGTGGTCGAGCCGCGTCATGGCGGAGAAGCGGTCCTTGGGGACGTCGGGCGCGTTCGACGCCGCGATGAGCGCGTTCGAGTTCGCCGGGTTCCCGACGACGAGCACGCGGATCCCCTCGGCGGCGTGGTCGTTGATGGCCCGGCCCTGGGGGGCGAAGATCTGGCCGTTGGCGCTGAGCAGGTCCTTGCGCTCCATGCCCTTGCCGCGGGGGCGGGCCCCCACGAGGAGGGCGACCTCGGCGCCCTCGAACGCGACAGCCGGGTCGTCGGTGACCTCGACGTCGCGCAGCAGCGGGAAGGCGCAGTCGTCCAGCTCCATGGCGACGCCCTCGGCGACGCGGACGGCCTGAGGGACCTCGAGCAGCCGCAGGTTGACCGGGGTGTCGGTGCCGAGCAGCTGACCCGCGCCGGTGCGGAACAGCAGGGAGTACCCGATCATCCCAGCGGCGCCGGTGACGGTGACGGTGACGGGTGATGTCATACGGCCACTCTGTCCCACGCGAGGGCCGTAATCCACCCCTGAGCACGGGACGGCTCACGCGTGTCGCGCTCCGGTTAGGTTCAACCATTGACTTAAACCCGGTGCGCCTCCACACTGATCGGCACGCGGACGCCGCACCGCGCCGGGCAGCACTGTCGCTGCCCCGTCTGCACCACTCCTGCACCGCCAGCACCACCTGATCCATCTCAGATCAAGCCGTTCTGCACAAGGGAGTAGCACAGCATGTCGAAATCGTTTTCTGCGGTGATGTCGCCGCGCACCGCGCGAGGTCGCCTCGCCCAGGGCCTCGCGGCCGCGGGGGCCACGGTGGCCCTCCTCGTCGCCGGCGTCGTGGCAGCGCTGCCCGCGTCGGCCGCCATCACCAGCAACGGGACCGGCACCAACAACGGGTACTTCTACTCGTTCTGGACCGACTCGGCGAACACCGTCTCCATGACCCTCGGGTCGGGCGGCAACTACTCGACGACGTGGTCGAACACCGGCAACTTCGTAGCCGGCAAGGGCTGGGCCACCGGCTCCGCCCGCACCATCACCTACTCGGGCACGTTCAACCCCTCCGGCAACGGGTACCTGTCCGTCTACGGCTGGACCCGCAACCCGCTGGTCGAGTACTACGTGGTCGACTCGTGGGGCTCCTACCGCCCGACGGGCACGCTCATGGGCACCGTCACGTCCGACGGCGGCACGTACGACATCTACAAGACGACGCGCACCAACGCGCCGTCGATCGACGGCACGCAGACCTTCACGCAGTACTGGTCGGTGCGTCAGAGCAAGCGCGTGGGCGGCACCATCACGCTGGCGAACCACTTCAACGCGTGGGCCTCGCACGGCATGAACCTGGGCACGTTCGACTACCAGATCGTCGCCACGGAGGGCTACCAGTCCTCGGGCAGCTCGAACATCACGATCGGCTCGGCCGGCAGCGGCGGCTCCACCCCGACGCCGACGCCCACGCCCACGCAGACGTCGTCGGGCAGCTGCAGCGTGTCCGTCACCCCCGGCACCACGTGGTCCGACCGGTTCAACGTCAACCTCGCCGTGAGCGGCAAGTCGGCCTGGACGGTCAAGATCAACCTGGCCTCCGGGCAGACGCTCCAGAGCTCGTGGAGCGCCAACGTCTCGGGGTCCTCGGGGACGCTGACGGCCACACCGAACGGGTCGGGCAACAGCTTCGGCATCACCGTCTACAAGAACGGCAACAGCACCATGCCGACGGCGAGCTGTTCCTAGCCGCACCCCGCGTCCGACGTGCGGCGGGCCAGGAGGGAACATGCGGCGCCCTCCTGGCCCGGCGCACGGCGAAGGCATGGCAATCGTCCAGAGAACGCCTGTACGGTGCCCCAGACAGCACCGGACGAGACCCCAAGGAATCTCTCAATGTCCCAGGACCACGCCGCCCCCAGCGGCGTCATCGCCCCGGCCGACGACGCAGTCGACGCCCCGGCCTTCCCCCTGATCACCCGCCTGGCCGCCGAGGCCTTCGGCACGTTCATCCTCGTGCTCGGCATCATCGGCACCGCCGCGTTCGGTGCCGTCAACGGCGGGCAGATCCTCCCGGTCGCCCTCGCGGGCGGCCTCATGCTCATCGCCGGCTACGCCGCGGTCGGGCACGTCTCCGGCGGCCACTTCAACCCGGCCGTCACGCTCGGCTCGGCGCTGACCGGCCGCACCTCGTGGACGGACGTGCTGCCCTACTGGGTCGCGCAGTTCGTCGGCGCCATCCTGGCCGGCCTCGTCACCTGGGCCGTCATCCCCAAGGCCTACCCGGCCCTGGTCCAGCTGCACAGCCGCGGCGCCCTGATGGCCAGCACGGCCAACGGCTGGGGCTCGCACTCGCCGCTGTCGCGCCTCACCACCGGCCAGGCGGACTTCAGCCTGGTGGCGGCTCTGCTGGTCGAGATCATCATCGCCGCGGTGTTCGTCGGCATCTTCCTTGCCGTCACCAGCCGCACCTCGAAGGTGCCGGCCCCGGCCGTCATCATCGGCCTGACGCTGGGCGCGCTGCACATCTTCTCGTGGCCCATCACCAACGCGGGCTTCAACCCGGCGCGCTCGCTCGCGTCGCTCGTGTTCGCCGGTTCCAACGCCGACTGGCTCCAGTACCTGCTGTTCTTCTTCGCTCCGCTGGTCGGCGCGGTCCTCGCCGCGCTGGCCTACCGCGCGTTCGGGCCGGCCACCACGGTCGCGGCCGTCACCGAGTACGAGGTCGACGAGTACGACGTCGTCGACGAGGACTACGGGATCGTCGAGGAGGAGCCGGAGGCTGCCGAGGCCCCGGCTGCCGAGGCTCCGGCCGCCGAGGCTCCGGCCGAGGAGGCTCCGGCCCCCGAGGCCGAGGCGCCCGAGGCCGGCGCCGAGGGCAAGCCCTCGAACGACTGATACCGACGACGACGGCCCCCGGCCTGCCCCTCGCGGGGTGGGCCGGGGGCCGTCGTCGTCCGGGGGTTCTATCTCGCGAGCCTGGGCTCTATCTCGCGAGATAGAACCTGGGCTCGCGAGATAGAGCCGGCGTCGTCGCCGGCGTCAGCCCAGCATCGGCACCGACAGGGCCAGGAAAGCGATCGCGACCGCGCCGCCGATGTAGAGGAACACGTCGAACGACTTGCTGCGCACGGCGATCCCCACGGCGTGCGTGGCGCGCGGCGCGGCGGCGCGCCAGCACCCCGCGACCAGCAGCGTGGCCGAGACGGTGAGCGCGCCCACGCGGGCGCTGAAGAAGGCCCCGACCACCGCCGCGAGGACCACCCCGATGGTCGCCACGAACAGGGAGGCGCGGGGGCCCGGCCCGCGGTACCGCGGCGGCCGCGGGGGCCGCGGGGGCAGCGCCGGGCCGGGGAACGCGGGAGGGTGATCCACGTCGCGAGCCTACCGGCGCCCCGAGGCCGGTCAGGCCCGTTAGCGTGAGGGACGTGCCCGTTCGTCCGATCCCGCGCCGGTTCCCCACGGTCCCCGTCCCGCCCCCGGAGGCGCCGCGGAGCGTCGTCGTCGTGGGGGCCGGGCTCGCCGGAGCGCAGACCGTCGCGGCGCTGCGCGAGCACGGGTTCGACGGCACGCTCACCGTGCTGGGCGCCGAGGGCGTGCCGCCCTACGACCGCCCGCCGCTCTCCAAGGAGATGTTCACGCGGCCCGAGCCGGTCTGGCTGAGCGACGACCTGGGCGTCGACGTCGCCCGCCTCGCCGACGACGTGCGGCTCGCCGACCCGGCCGTGTCGCTCGCGGTGGAGCCCGACGGCGTGCTCGTGGCCACCGCCTCCGGGGCGCGCGTGGCGGCCGACGCCGTGGTGCTCGCCGTGGGCTCGACGCCGGTGCGCCCGCCCGGCTGGGACTCCGCCTGGACGCTGCACACCGCCGCCGACGCCGCCCGCCTGCGCGCTGCCCTCGAGCCCGGGCTGCGGCTCGTGATCGTGGGCGCGGGGTGGATCGGCGCGGAGGTGGCCGGCGTCGCGGCCGGGCGCGGGGCGCACGTCACGGTCATGGAGGCCGGGGAGGTGCCGCTGGAACGGCAGCTCGGCGCCGCGGTCGGGGCGCGGCTCGCTCCCTGGTACGAGGCCGCCGGGGTGCGGTTGGTGACGGGCGCGGCGGTCGCGTCGGTCGACGCGCGCGGGGTGACGCTCGCCGGCGGGGACCGCCTCGACGCGGACGTCGTGCTCGCCGCCGTGGGTGCGCGGCCAGCGTCGGGATGGCTGGCCGGGACGCTGCCGCTGGACGCGACGGGGCGCCTGCGGGTCGACGTCTCCGGGCGCCTGACGGGCCACGCCTCCCCCACCGACCCCGCGGGCCGGCTCGCCCCGGCGACGCTCGCGCGGATCTGGGCCGTCGGCGACGTCGCCGTGCGGGAGCACCCGGTGTTCGGCCCGGTGCCGGGCGGGCACTGGTCGGCCGCGCTGCACGACCCGGACGTCACAGCGCGCGCGATGCTGGGCGTCGACCGCTCGGCGTCGGACCCCGAGGAGCTGCGCGCCCGCCTGGGGCTCACCCCCGTCGAGCGGCACGCGCCGTACGTGTTCTCGCGCCAGCTCGGCCACGACCTGGCGCTGCTGGGCCTGCCGACGCCGGCGGACGACGTCGTGCTGCGCGGCGACCCGGCGTCGGGCGGGCCGTGGGCGGCGCTCTACGTGGAGAGCGCCCTGGACCGCCACCCGCAGCACACGCCCGAGGGGCACGAGGTGGTGACGGTCCGCGCGGTGCTGCTGGTGGACACGCCGCGCGAGGTGGGCGCCGTCCGCCGCCTCATGAACGGAAGCACCCCGCTGCGCCTGGACCTGGCGCGAGCGGTCGACCCGTCGACACGCCTGCGCGACGCGGTGGTCCCTCCCGCGAGATAGAGCCCGAGCCCGCGAGATAGAGCCCCACCCCGCCAGAAAGAGCGGCCGGCGCCACCTCCCGGGGGCGGGCTCTTGCTCGCCGGCACGC
>WRHK01000085.1 GCA_009783295.1 Promicromonosporaceae bacterium | reverse complement strand
GCTGCACGTCCCCGCGGCCGGGATCGTCGACTACCCCGGCGTGTGCGCCGTGCTCGCGCGGCAGGTGCGCGAGGCGGGCGGCACGGTGCGCTCCGGCGTCCGCGCGCTGAGCGCTCGCGAGCGCGGCGGCGGCGTGGAGGTGCTGGTGGAGCGGCCCGACGGCGGCCACGAGGCGCTGCGCGGCGACGTCGTCGTGGCGTGCGCGGGGCTGTACGCCGACCGGTTCGCGCAGGCGTGCGGCGTGGACCCGGGGGCACGGATCGTGCCGTTCCGCGGGGAGTACTTCGAGCTGGGGCCGGGAGCGGCCGGCCGGGTGCGCGGGCTCATCTACCCCGTGCCCGACCCGCGGTTCCCGTTCCTGGGCGTGCACCTGACGCGCATGGTGCACGGCGGCACGCACGCGGGGCCCAACGCGGTGCTCGCGCTGTCCCGCGAGGGCTACCGGTGGCGCGACGTCGTGCCCGGTGACGTGCGCGACGCCCTGACCTGGCCGGGCCTGTGGCGCCTGGCCCGGGGGAACCTGGGGACGGCCGCCCAGGAGGTGGTGCGCTCGGCGTCGCGGCACGTGTTCGCGCGGTCGCTGTCCGAGCTGGTGCCGGGGATCACGGCGTCGGACCTGGTGCCCGCGCCGGCCGGCGTGCGCGCCCAGGCGCTGGGCCGGGACGGCCGCCTCGTGGACGACTTCCTGGTGGCGACGGCCCCGCGCCAGGTGCACGTGATCAACGCCCCGTCGCCGGCCGCGACGGCGTCGCTGGAGATCGCGAAGCACCTGGAGCTGGCGGTGGACAGGGTGGCGTAGCCCCCGCCCCAGCCCGTTGTGGGACCCTGAGGCTCCGGTCATCGGGGTCGATCACCGGAGCCTCAGAGTCCCACAACGGGGGTGGTCAGGCTCAGCCGAGCACGCGGATCTCCCGGATCTGCGTGTTGCCTCGCGTGGAGACGAACACCTCGTGGTCGCCGACCGTGAACGTGCCGTCCGAGTTGTTCCGGATGACGAACGTCTCGACCAGCGTCGCCGTGGTGCCGTCGTCGAACGTCTCGACGACGGTCACGGTCAGCAGGTTGCTGTTCCCCGGAGCCTGCGTCACGACCGCCGAGGGCGTGACGTCGACGAGCACCGGGGCACCCGGGGCCTCGCCGAACGCCTCGACGAGCTGCATCGCACCCCAGTGGGAGGTGGTGCTGTGGCCCTGGTCCGTGTGGTTGGCCCACGCGAGAACCGAGGCACGGGCCCCGTCCACGGCGTCGTTGACCTGCAGGTCGAACGCCTGGACGCGGACGTCGTTCAGCGGGTTGTCGTTCCACTGACCGGCCTGGTGACCGGTGCCCGTGCGCAGGTCGATGGCGACCATGACGCGGTAGCCGTCGGCCCCGCCGTCCACCACGTAGCTGGTGATGCGGTGCGGGTCGTGGGCCGGGCTGCCGTGGCCGAACGAGTGGACCCCGGCCCGCGACACGCGGAACTGCGCGTCGTAGAGGGCCGAGCGCTCGCCGTCGACGGCACGGTCGCCGAGGCCGACGAAGATCTCCACCGAGTCCTGCTCGTGGGCGTTCGCGGACGACACGTCCGGGGTGGTGTCCGCGACGTCGACCGCCAGGAACAGCGTGGCGAACTCCGAGCCCTCGTACCAGAGCGCGCGGGCGTCGGCGCGAGCGCCGTCGGCCGAGCCGCCCTGGTGGACGTCCGTGGCGAACGTGGCCGCGTCGCGCCAGACGGCGGCGTCGAAGTCACCGAGCACCGGGGCCGTGGGGGCCTCGGGGATCGCGACGAACGCCAGCGGCTGGTCGAACGTGATCTGGCCGCGCGCGCCGAGCGTCGTCCACGCGCCGCGCTGGCTGTTCGAGGCCTGGACGCCGCCCTGGTAGGGGGTGTTCGGGCCGTTGAAGGTGAACAGGTCCAGGCTCGCGGTGTCGCCCGCGGTGACGCCGTCCAGCGGGAAGCGGACGACGGCGCGGAACGACGTCCCGGCGTCGTAGGTGATGACCTCGACGTCGGTGGTGTCGCCCTCGGGCAGGCCGGAGAGGCGGACCTCGGCGGTGGTGTCCTCGAACGTCACGTAGACGCGGGTGTCCGGGTTGCGGCCGCCGCCGAAGGCGGGGGTCAGCTCACCGAACGGCACGTCGACCAGCACGTACAGCGCGTCGTCCGACCAGCGGGCCTCGAACGAACCAGGGTTCGCGACGGGGCCGGTCAGGCGGTGCGACGGCAGGGCGTCCCAGGCGCTCGACGCGAACGCCGAGTCGTCCATGGGGATCGACTGGCCGAACACGTACGCCTGCTGCACCGCGGTCGGGAGCGTCGGGCGACCCCAGCGGTCCCAGATCCCTCCGTCGAGCAGGTGCGCGCTGTCGACGGCGCCGAAGAACGCCGGCTTGGCAGTCAGGTCGTCGTTGAACAGCAGCGGGTACTGCGCGGCACGCCACGAGCGCGAGTCGTTCAGGCCCCAGATGGTGACGGTGTCGAGGTCGCCGTGGGCGAGCTGGTGCGTGCGGATGATGTCGAACGTCTCGCGGTAGTAGTGACCCTGGGCGATGAGGTTCGCCTCGGTGGCCGACGGGATGGTGACGTCGATCTCGGTCACGGCCTGCAGCACCGGCTTCGCGACGAAGCCGTTGTCGTAGGCGAAGAGGTCCAGCGCGTGGCGCAGGCCCTCGACCGGGTGGATGAGACCCGCGTGGAACTGGTGGCCGACGCCGTCGAGCGGGGCGCCCGCCTCGAGCAGGCGGTTGGTCACCTGGAGGAGCTGGTAGCGCTTGGTCGCCGGGTTGTCCGGGCGGACCAGGCCGCGCTCCGTGTTGTAGTCGTTGATCCACAGGGAGATGCGGTCGTCACGCTCGTTCATGCGGCCGCGCGCGTCGCCCACGTGGTAGACGTAGTTGAAGTAGTGCTCGGCGGCCTGGAAGGCCTCGTAGAGGAACCAGTCGCGGTTCTCGTAGCCACGCTCGGCGACCCAGTGCGAGTCGGCGGCCGGGGCGAAGATGCGCGTCCACGGCGAGGCGGGGCGCAGGTTGTGGGTCGCGGCAGCGCCGGCGCCACCGCCGTGCACCACCTCGTTGGCGACCTCGTACGAGTTGATCGGGTTCTCGTCCGAGCCGAACAGCCCGTACTCGGCGGCCAGGCCGCGCGCGACGATGCCCGTGTACTCCCAGATCCGGCGCACCATCTCGGCCTGGTTCTCGGCCGTCGGGGCCATCTCCTGGGCCGAGTCCTCGTAGCTGAAGAACCAGTCCGGGGTCTGGCTGTGCCACACGAGCACGTGACCGAAGACGGACATGTCGTGCTCGACGGCGAAGTCGAGGATCGACCGCGCCTCGGGGTGGATGCGGAACGAGTCCATGCCCGCCGACCAGGCGGTGCCGGCACCCGTGCCCACCGTCCACCAGGCGTCCGGCTTCATGTGGTTCTCGCCCACGAGGTGCGAGAAGTGGTGGCGGACGACCTCGCCCATCTCGTCGATCAGGTCGCGCGAGTCGACGGCCACGCCCGTGTGGATGCCCGGCAGGGTCTCCTGCAGCGGAACCAGGTCGCGGTCCCAGTCGAGCGGGGCGGGGACGTCGATGACGACGTTGTCGACCTCGAAGGCCGCACGCTCGCCCGCCGCGCCCTGGGCCCACGGGGACTCCAGGTACAGGCGCGCCATGGTGGTGAACGCCGGGACGACGAAGACGCCCTCGACGCGCGTCCACTCGCCGTCGGCGTCGACCGCCATGTTGGTGACGAGGTTGGTGAACGACGACGGGCCGTTCTGGATCGACAGCGTCAGGCGGTTGTCCGCGACGGGCTCGGTGAAGCGCACGTCCGCGGTGAACTCGAGGCGCAGGCCCGGGCGGACCAGCTCGTCGATCTCGAGCATGGGGCCGGAGCCCTGGTCGGTGCGGTCCCAGACGCCGATCGCGTAGGAGGAGTCGGCACCCGGGGAGACGACGCCGAAGCCGTCCGCCGCGTGGCGGCCGAACCAGCCCTGCGCCGTGCCGTCCTCGAAGTCCCACTCGAGGCGCTCGAAGACGAAGTCGTCGTCGACGGGCGGCGGGGCCACGACCTGGACCAGGTCGATCGTGTCGACGTAGAAGTCGGCGCCGGCCGGGGCGACGTGCAGCGCGACGACCTGCTCGCCGAGCGTGGCCAGGACACCCGTCGAGACGGTGGTGTACGCGTCGGTGATGGCCTGGTTGCCCATGTAGGTGAAGCCGGGGTAGGCGCGCGCCTGGAGCTCACCGGCCGCGACGTCCGCCAGGCGGACCGTCACGTCGAGGCGGTACTCGCCCAGCATCGACGTCGGGAGCGTCATGCGCGCCGTGCGCCAGTCGTCCTCGCCCACGGTCACGCGCAGCGCGTACCCGTTGCCGGCGGCCTCGTCGGCGACGCGGTCGAACGACGCGCCGCCCACGCCCGTGAACGACGCGAGGTCCGCCATGTCGGCGAAGTCCCAGGTGCGCACGACGACGGGGCCGTCCGGCGTCTCGTCGACGTCCGGGTCGGCGACGCGGGTCACGCGGACGTCGTCCATGTAGAAGGCGCCGGCGCCGCCGTTGACCAGGCGGACGCGCATCGGGTCGATGCCGTCCCACGGGAACTCGCCCGCGATGGTGCGCCACTCGGTGTCGGACAGCGGCTGGTTGCCCACGACCCAGGGCCACGGGTCGTCGGCGCCCTCGAAGCGGGCGTTCATGCCCTCCACGCCGGCGGGCGCGAGCACCTCGGCCTCGAAGCGGTAGGTGGCCCCGGGCTGGAACACGGCGGCCGGGATCTGCAGGCCGTGCCACGTGTCGGCGGTGACCGCGCGCTGGACGAGGTTGCCGTCGCGCAGCGGGTCGGCGACGACCTCGAACGCGCCGCCGTCGCCGCCGGCGACCTCGCCGTCCTCGAAGTCACGCTCGAAGACCACGGTGCCGACGGCCGGGGCGTCCGGGGCGTCTGCCGGCGGGGCCGGGGCGATGCGGGTCACGACGACGTCGTCGGCGAAGAACGTGCCCGGGCTGCCGGCGACCAGGCGCACGTGGTCCACGCCGCTCGCGCGGGCGGTGAACTCGCCGGTGACGCCGGTCCAGGCCTCGGCGCTGATCGGGGTGTCACCGATCCAGGCGTGGTCGTTGGCGTCGGTCTGGCCGACGAAGCGGGCGGTGCCGCCGGTGTCGCCGTCCAGCACCTGCGCCTCGAGCCGGTAGGTCGCGCCGGGCGTGAACGCCGAGCCGGGCAGCTGGAGGCCCTGCCAGTCCGCGGTCTGCTCGATCGCCAGGACCAGGTTGTCAGCGTCCGCGGCGAGCGGGTCGGCGACGTTGGCGAACGAGCCGCCGTCACCCTCGAAGGAGGTGCCGCCGTCCTGGAAGTCGATCCGGAGGATCTCGACAGGCTCGAACACGGCCGCGTGCGCCGGCGCGGCAGCCGCCACGAGGCCCGCGGCCAGCATCGAGCCCGTGATGCCGGCAGCGACTCCGCGTTGCCAGCGCTTCTTGTGTGCTCTCTGGGATGCTCCCAGCCCGAGCGGTGAATGCATCAGTTCGCCCCTTCGCGACTCGTCTCGGATCTCGTGGATCACATGAGCGCTCACACCGGTCGTGAGCACGATGGGTCGAACGTAAAAGGGAGGCAAAGGGCCAGGTCGCGCGGGACGCGCTTTGACGCGCTCGCACGTCGCCGATTTGTTCAGCGGTTTCCGGCGCCATCCGGCGCGGCGCGAACGTGCGCGCCGCGCCAGGCGGTTTGGTCAGTTCTTTGTCAGCGCTTGGTGCCCACCGAGGCCGCGGCGGCGACGTCGTTGAGGACGATCGCGTCGATGAGCTGGCGCGCCCACGCGAGCACCTCGGCGCCCCGCAGCGGACGGCCGCCGATGCGTGCCGTCGTCGGGAACGGGACCAGGAACGCCCGGATGGCCGGCTTGAGGATGGTGCCCGGGTACAGGCGCTTGAGGCGCAGCTGCGCCGACTCCGGCAGGTCGGCCGGGGCGAACCGGACGTACTTGCCCTGCGCGGTGACGTCGGTGAGCCCGGCGCGGCGCACGTGGTTGCGGAAGTCGGCGACGTCGAACAGCGCGGACGCGACCTCGGGCAGGGCGCCGTAGCGGTCCACGAGCTCGGCGCGGACCTCCGCGAGCAGGGGCGCGTCGGTGGCCGCCGCGATCTTCTTGTACGCCTCGAGGCGCAGCCGCTCGGTGGCGATGTACGACTCCGGCAGGTGGGCGTCGACGGGCAGCTCGATGGTGACCTCGGGCTGCTCCTCGGGGGCGTCGCCGCGGAACGCCTGGACGGCCTCCCCGACCATGCGCACGTACAGGTCGAACCCGACGCCCTGGATGTGGCCCGACTGCTCGCCGCCCAGCAGGTTGCCGGCGCCGCGGATCTCGAGGTCCTTCATGGCGATCTGCATGCCCGCACCGAGGTCGGTGTGGGCGGCCATGGTGGACAGGCGGTCGTGGGCCTGCTCGGTGAGCGGCTTCTCCGGCGGGTACAGGAAGTACGCGTACGCGCGCTCGCGGCCGCGGCCCACGCGCCCGCGGAGCTGGTGGAGCTGGGACAGGCCCAGCACGTCGGCCCGCTCCAGGATCAGGGTGTTGGCGTTGGAGATGTCCAGGCCGGTCTCGACGATGGTGGTGCACACCAGCACGTCGAGCTCCTTCTCCCAGAAGCCGCGGATCACCTGGTCGAGCTGGTGCTCGCTCATCTTGCCGTGGGCGACGCCCACGCGGGCCTCGGGCACGAGCTCGTTGAGCCGCTGCGCCGCCCGCTCGATCGACTCGACGCGGTTGTGGACGTAGAACACCTGGCCCTCGCGCAGCAGCTCGCGGCGCACGGCGGCCGCGATCTGCTTCTCCTCGTACGCGCCCACGTACGTGAGCACGGGGTGGCGCTCCTCGGGCGGCGTCTGGAGGGTGGACATCTCGCGGATGCCGGTCACGGCCATCTCGAGCGTGCGCGGGATCGGGGTGGCGGACATCGCCAGCACGTCCACGTTGGTGCGCAGCTGCTTGAGCGTCTCCTTGTGCTCGACGCCGAACCGCTGCTCCTCGTCGATGATCACCAGCCCCAGGTCCTTGAAGTGGATCTGCCCGGTGATGAGGCGGTGCGTGCCGATGACGACGTCGACCGTGCCGTCCTTGAGGCCCTTGATGGTCTCCTCGGACTCCCGGTTGCTCTGGAAGCGGGACAGCGCCGCGACCTTGACCGGGAAGCCCTGGTACCGCTCGCTGAACGTCTCGAAGTGCTGCTGGACCAGCAGCGTCGTGGGCACCAGCACGGCCACCTGCTTGCCGTCCTGCACCGCCTTGAACGCGGCGCGGATGGCGATCTCCGTCTTGCCGTAGCCGACGTCGCCGCAGATCAGGCGGTCCATCGGGGTCGACTTCTCCATGTCGGCCTTGACCTCGTCGATCGTGGAGAGCTGGTCGGGCGTCTCCACGTAGACGAAGGCGTCCTCGAGCTCGCGCTGCCACGGGGTGTCCGGGCCGAACGAGTAGCCCTCCGTCGCCATGCGGGCCGAGTACAGGCGGATCAGCTCCCCCGCGATCTCGCGGACGTGCTTGCGGGCCTTGGCCTTGGTGTTCTTCCAGTCGGCGCCGCCCATCTTGCTCAGGCTCGGCGCCTCCCCGCCCACGTACTTGGTGACCTGGTCGAGCTGGTCCATGGGCACGAACAGGCGGTCGCCCGGCTGGCCGCGCTTGCTGCTCGCGTACTCCAGCACCAGGTACTCGCGCGTGGCGGCGTTGGCGCCGGCGCCCAGGGTGCGCTGCACCATCTCGACGAACCGGCCCACGCCGTGCTGCTCGTGCACCACGTAGTCGCCGGCGCGCAGCTGCAGCGGGTCGACGACGTTGCGGCGCCTGCTGGGCAGCTTGCGCATGTCGCGCGTGCCCGTGCCCTGGCGGCCCGTCAGGTCGGACTCGGAGAACACGGCGAGCCTGAGGTCCGGGGCGACGAAGCCCTTGCCGACCATCGCGGGGAGCACCTGCACGATGCCGGGCTCGGGCTGCTCGTCGAGCACGTTCACCAGGCGGGCCGGGCAGTCGGCGGCCATGAGCTGCTCGACCATGCGCCGGGCCGGGCCGTGGCCCTCCGTCGTGAGGACAAGCCGCCAGCCGTCCTTCTCCAGCCGGCGGACGTCGTCGAGCGCGCGCTCCAGGTCGCCGCGGTAGGACTCGACGTCGCGGGCCTGGACCACGTAGGTGGTCTCGCCGTCCGTGCCGGCCTCGGCGGTCTCGGCCTCCGGGTCCAGGCCGAACGCCGAGAGCGTCCACCAGCCCAGGGCGCGGCGCCCCGCGACCTCGCGCGCGTCCGCGAGGCTCGAGAAGCTCGCGGCCGACAGGTCGATCGGGGCCGCCCCGCCCGCGACGGCGCCCGTCCAGGCGGCGGCGAGGAACTCCTCCGTGGTCGCGACCAGGTCGTGGGCACGACGGCGCACGCGCTCCGGCTCGTCGACCACCAGCAGGGCGTCGTCGGGCACCAGCTCCAGCACCGGGACCATGTCGTCGACGAGCACCGGGGCGAGCGACTCCATGCCCTCGACGGCGACGCCCGCCGAGAGCTTGTCGAGCATCTCGACCGCTCCCGGGAGCTGCGTCACCAGGTCGGCGGCCCGCTGCCGCACGGCGTCGGTGAGCAGGATCTCGCGGCACGGCGGCGCCCACACGCCCACCTCGGCGATCTCCAGCGAGCGCTGGTCGGCCACCGAGAACCAACGGATCTCGCTGACCTCGTCGCCCCAGAACTCCACGCGGAGCGGGTGGTCCTCCGTGGGCGGGAACACGTCGAGGATGCCGCCGCGCACCGCGAACTCGCCGCGGCGCTCCACCATGTCGACCCGCGAGTAGGCCGCCGCCACAAGGCGATCGCCGAGCTCCGTCAGGTCCGCGACGTCCCCGGGGTGCAGGGTCACCGGCTCGAGGTCGCCCAGGCCCGCGACCACCGGCTGGAGAAGCGCGCGCACGGGCATGATCAGCACCCGCACCGGGCCCGCGGGGCCGCGCTCGGCCGCCGGGTGCGCCAGGCGACGGAACACCGCGATGCGGCGGGCGACGGTGTCGGCGCGCGGGGACAGCCGCTCGTGCGGCAGCGTCTCCCAGCTGGGCAGCACCGCGACGTCGTCGGAGTGCTCGTCGGGCAGGTAGGCACGCACCGAGGCCGCGAGCTCGTCGGCCTGGCGGCCCGTCGCCGTCACCACCACCAGCGGGCGCTTCTTCGCCGCCTCCGTGAGCAGCGGGGCGCGCACGCCCTGCGGCCCCACGACGTCGACGAACCCGCGGGCGCGCACGTCATCCAGCGCGGCCGCGGCTCCGGCGTCGGCAAGAAGGGCGGGGACGATGCCGGTGAGGTTCACGGTGAGGCTCCTGCGCGGTTGCACGACGACGGGCCCGGAGCTCCTGCGCGAGGGGTTCCGGGCGACGCCGACCAGGGTACGCCGGGGTCAGTGACCGGTGGCGAGCTGTGGCGGCAGGCTGTGGACGAGCTGCTGGCACGCCGCCTTGGTGCCGTCCTGGCACCGGCCCGCGAGGGCCTTGAGGTGGCTCGCGTCGCCCGCCAGCTGCACGAACCCGCTCGGGCCCAGCTGCTTGGCGAGGTCGAACCCGGCGCCCAGGTCGCCGCCCGCCAGGGCGTCCACCTGGTCCGAGAGGCCCTGGTACTCCTTGGACACCTGCGCGACGCCGTGCAGGCCCTGCTGGAGCTGAGCGCCGTACGCGTCCCACACCAGGTAGACGGCCAGCCCGACGACGAGCGTGAAGACCAGCTCGATCACGCCGAGCGTGATGCCCGCCTTGGCGAACCCGCGCCCGCGCGTGGCCCGCCGCTCCGCACGGCCCAGGCCCAGGCTGCCCAGCAGGATGGCGACCACGCTCAGCAGCGGCACCACCAGGCCGAGGATGCCCACCCACAGCGACGCGACCGACGGGCCGTCGGTCTGGTCCGGGGCGGGGTGGTGCTGGCCCGCGGCGGCGTGGCGCCGCACTGCCGCCATCTCGCGGGTGTGGGGCTGCGGCTCGAGCGCGGTGGGCTGGCTCACGGGACCTCCTCGTCGTGACTCGGGGCCGACCGTAGCGGAGGACATCCCCCGGGTGAAATCCCTCTCCGCACCGTGGTCCGCTCGAAGTTCGGGTTCACCCGCTCCCGGAGGCATCGCCGGGGCGAGTCCCGGTGACAATCGACGACATGAGCGCGCCGCCTCGCACGCCCGGTCCGCACGCGTCGTCGCCCCCTTGGGGTGCGGGGCGGTGGGCGGTGGTCGCCGTCGCCGCCGCCGTGGCCTTCGTGCTGCTCGTCGCGGCCGCCGTCGGCACCGGGGCCGGCCAGCAGCTCGACGCCGACGTGTTCTCCGACCTGGTGCGCCTGGGCGCGGCCGCGCACCGCATGGCCTCCGTGCTGCGGCCCGGCGCGCCGCTGGCGCTGGCCGGCGTCGCACTGGTGCTCGGCGGGGCGGCCTGCGCGCAGGGGCGGTGGCTCGCCGCCGTCGGGTCGGCGCTGTTCGTCGCCGCGTGCACCGCCGTCAGCCCCGTGCTGCGCGACGACGTGATCGCGCGGCCGCACCACGGCGTCGGCGGGTACGTGGTCAACACGCTGCCCAGCACCCATGCGACCGTGACGTGCGCGCTCGGCGTCGCCGTCCTCGCGCTGTGGCCGTGGCGCCGCGGGCCGGCGGTGGCGATCGGGACCGGCGTCGTGGTGGCCGCCGGGATGCTCGCGTCCGTCGTGTCGTGGGCGCACCGGCCGGCCGACGTCGTCGCGTCGGCGCTGCTGGTGGCGGCGCTCGGCGCGGGCGCCCAGGCCGCGCACATCGCGGTGCGGACGGCGGTGCAGGCGCGGGCCGCCCGGCCTGTCAGCGGGTCAGCTGGTCGCGCACCGTCAGCGTCAGCCCCGCCGCGATCCCGCTGACCAGGCCCGCAGCGGCCGCCCCGGCGCGCGCCGTGCGGCGGGCGACCCGCCGCGCCGTGGGACTCGCGCCCGCCGTGCGCGCCTCGCGGACGGCCCGCCCGACGTCGACCAGCTCGCCGATGACGAAGTTGGTCACCACGCCGACGAACCGCCGCGTCTGCGGTCGCAGCACGCCGACGGTGCGCAGCAGCAGCACCAGGTGGTTGCGCTGGCCGTAGTACATGTAGCGCGTGTCGAACCGGCGACCCTTGACGTAGGGCCCCTCGTCGTGGCGCACCACGGCCGTGGGTGTGAAGACGAGCCGCCAGCCCGCGCGGCGGGTGCGGAACGCGATGTCCGTCTCCTCGCGCAGGCACGGGCCCGGGTAGCCCTCGTGGATCCCGCCGAACGACTCGAGCGCGGCGCGGCGGAAGCTCATGTTGGCGCCCAGGAAGTGGTCGACCTCGATCGCGCGCCCCGTGTCGGCCGCGAAGTGCCCGGTCAGCCGGCCGTCGTCGAGCAGGCGGCCGACGGCGTCGAGCCCCTCCTTCTCCTCGCCCGGCCGGCCGTTGTCGACGCGGCCGCCCACGCCCCCGACCTGTGGGTCGGCGTACTCGGCGAGCAGACGCTCCAGCCAGTCGGTGGCCGCGTAGGCGTCGTCGTCCACGAACGCGACGACGTCGGACGTGACGGTGCGCGAGCCGATGCGGCGCGACGTCGCCGTGGCGCCGGCGCCCTTGGGGTTGCGCAGGTACTCCACGCCGGCGAACCCGGCGACGACGTCGCGCGTGCGCGTGTCGGGCGAGGCGTCGACCACCACGACCTTCTGGGGCGGCACCGTCTGGCGCCCCAGGTGCTCGAGGCACGTGCGGACGTACTCCGGGCGGTTCATGGTCGGGATCACGACCGAGGCCGTGAGGTGCTGCTCCGTGCTCATCCCTGCGCGCCTCCTACCGCGATGCGGCGCCGAGCCGCCTGCCAGACGACCCGCGGGTCCTGGGCCGCCGACCGGGCCAGGTGCGCCGCCACGGCCACGCCGCGGGACGCGCGGGCGGCGTCGAACGCCTGGTGCGCCGCGAGCTCGCGACCGCGGGCCAGCCCGTCGCGCGCCGCGCGGACCCCGGCGGCGTCCCCCGACGCCCGCGCGGCCCGCTCATGCTCGCGGACCAGGGCGGCGCGCGCCCGCGCGGTGCGCGCGTAGTCGCTCGACGCGCCGCCGGGGTGCGACGTGTAGCGCACGAGCGGCTCGTCGACCACGCACGACGGCCCGCCGTCGTGCAGCAGCCGCAGCCACAGCGCGAGGTCCTCGGCGTGCGCGAGGTCCTCGCAGAAGCCGCCGGCGGCCAGGAATGCGCCGCGCTCGACGAGCACGCTCGACGTGCACACGTGGTCGCCGCGCAGCAGCCCGTGGTACGTGAGCGGCTCGGGGTACCGGCGCACGTGCTCGGCGCTGCCCGACGCGTCCGTCACGACCCACTCGAAGGCGGTGTGACAGAGCACGGCGGACGGTTGGGCGTCCAGCGCGGCGAGCTGGCGCTCCAGCTTGTCGGGCGCCCACGTGTCGTCGTGGTCGAGGAACGCGACCCACGATGCCGACGTCGCCGCGACCCCGCGGTTGCGGGCCGCCGAGACGCCCGCGTGCGCGGCCCGGATCAGGCGGACCCGGGGGTCCAGGCCGGCCACCCAGGCGAGGTCCTCGGACGAGCCGTCGTCCACCACCACGAGCTCCCACGCGGCCGTGGTCTGGGCGAGCACCGAGGCCAGCGCCGCGCGCAGGTCCGGGCCCGGGTCGAGGACGGGGACGACGACGGCGACCCGCGCCTGGCCCCCCTGCTCCCCTGCCATTCCCCCGCTCCTTCGTCCGCGCCACCTGACCGCATCGGCAGGATAGCCACGGGCGCGCGGGCCGCCGCCGGCTGCGGCCGGGTGAACCCGGGGCACGAGCGAGGGTTCACCCGCCTCGTCAGGTTCGCCTCCGAGGAGCCGCAGGTAGCGTCGCCGGTGCGCACCGTACGGCCGCGCGGGACACGGATTGACGAGGAGGGGCGATGCGGGTCCTGATGCCGGTGGCGAACGTCGGCGGGCTGGGGGGCGTCGAGCGACGCACCGCCGACGCCGCACGCTGGCTCACCGACCACGGGGACCGGGTCGACGTCCTCTTCACCGACCGCACCGGCGCCGACCGCGAGCTCGAGGACGCCGCCGCGAGCCTCGCCGCGGTGCCCGCGCTGGACGTGCGCCTGTCGGAGGGCGTGCAGGCCGCCCGGCGGCTCGCGCCCGCCGTCCGTGCCGGGGTGCGGGCGCGGCCCGACGTCGTCTACCTCAACCGGTTCGAGCACCTGCCCACCGCCCTGGGCGTGCGGGCCGCCGCACGCACGCCGATCGTGTGCCACCTGCGCTACTTCACGCCGCACGGCGGGCTGGGCTGGAAGTCGCGCACCGTGTCCCGCTTCGTGGCGGTCTCGCGCGCCACGGCCGACCAGTGGGTGGCGGCCGGGCTGCGTGCCTCGCGCATCGAGGTGGTGCCCGACGGCATCGACCTCGAGCGGTTCCGCCCGCCGACCGGCGCCGAGCGGGCGGCCGCCCGTGCCGCGCTGGGCGTCGGGCCGGACACGCTCGTGGTGCTGTACTCCGGCCGCGTGCACGGCGAGAAGGGCGTCGACGTGCTCCTCGACGCCTGGGAGCGCCTCGCGCTCGACCCCGGCGCCGCCCGGCTGGTGGTGCTCGGCGCGCAGGCCCCGGGCGAGCCGGTCTCCGGCTACGAGGCGGCGCTCGTGGCCCGCGGCGTCCGCGGCGTCCAGTGGCTCCCGGCCCGCGACGACGTGCTGCCGGTGCTGCACGCCGCCGACCTCGCCGCGGCGCCCTCGCGGCACGAGTCGTTCGGGTGCTCGATCGTCGAGGCCATGGCCGCGGGCGTGCCCGTGGTCGCGAGCCGGGCGGGCGGGATCCCCGAGACCCTCGCCGGGTTCGACGAGCTGCTGGTGCCGGTGGACGACGCACCCGCGCTCGCACACCGCATCGAGGAGTACGCGCACTGGCGCACGCAGGAGCCGGGCCTGGGCGAGCGGTGCCGCGCGCACGTGGTCTCGCGGTTCGGGCGCGAGCCGAGCCTCGGCGCGCTGCGCGACGTGCTCGCGGGGGTGGCCCGGTGAGGCGGGCGCTGCGCGCGGTGCGCCGTCTCGCCGCCCCGTGGGCCGACCGCCTGCCGCGTCCGGCGTCCCGGGGCGCCCAGCCGGGGCAGACCGGGGTGCTGGTGGCGGGTTCCGACCCGTTCGACCTCGGCGTCGACCTGCTCGTCGGGCCGGGCGCCACGCTCGACGGCCTGCCCGCGGG
>WRHK01000084.1 GCA_009783295.1 Promicromonosporaceae bacterium | reverse complement strand
GGCCCGGGGGGGAGGGTGGGCCCGGCGGGCCCCCCCGCCCCGGGGGGCGGGGCCCCGCGGCTTCCCCCCGCCCCGGCCGCGACCCCGAGCCGAGCAGCAGCCGGTCGAACCCGCCGAGCCCGCGGGCCCCGATCACGATGCGGCCGGCCCCGGCGGACGCCTCGATCAGGGCCGGCGCGGGCGACTTGTGGACGGTGCTCCGCACGAGCTGGTCGGCGGGGAGGTCCACGCCGGCGTGCTCGATCGCCTCGTCGAGCCGCTCGGCGGCCAGCGCCTCGTAGTCCTCGACGGGCGGCGCCCAGCCCCACGACCCGGGCAGCGGGGAGAGCGTGGTGATCTGCCAGGCGTACACGCACTCGAGCACGGCGCCCGTGCGCTCGGCCACCTCGGCGGCGTGCTGGAGGGCCAGCACGGAGGACCCGGAGCTGTCGACGCCGACGACGATGCGCACCGGGCCGCCGTCGCTCTCCTCGACGGGGCCGTCGTCGGACGAACCGTCCTCGGGCGACCGCACCACCGTGACCGGGACCTCGGCGCGCTCCACCACCTCGGACGACACCGAGCCGAGCACCAGCCGGCCGAGCCGGCCCAGGCGGCGCCGGCCCAGCACCAGCATGTCGACGTCCTGCGCGGCCGCCAGCAGCGCCTCCGCGGCGTCCGACTCCGCGACGTGCGCGGTGACGTCCACGTGCACGCCCGTGCGGCGCACCGCGGCGTCGACGAGCGCGAGCAGGTCCTCCTGCTTGCGCTCGAGCTGGGCCTGGTACTCGTGCGGCTGCACGCCGCGGGGACCCGTCCACGCCATGACGGCGGTGGCTGGGACGTTGCGGGTGGCTGCTTCCGTCAGGGCCCAGTCGAGGGCCACGTCGGCCTCGGCCGACCCGCTCACTCCGACCACGACACCCTGCATCGTCAGGCCCTCCTCGTCCTCGGGGGCGCCGTCGCTGGCGCCTCACGGGCAGCATAGAGGCGCACGGATCGCCGCCAGGCCTCTCGGCGAGCATGTGTCCACGTCACGGCGCGGATCAGGCCTCGTCGTCCTGCTGGAGCAGGCTGCGTACGGGCCGCATGACGACGTCGACGCCGTCCACCAGGCTCGCAGGCCCGGCGACGACGACGCCGCGGCCGCCCACCGTCACGTACACGGCCGCCACTCCGCGCACCGCCACGCGCGTGCACGGGACGTCCGTGCCGTCGACCGAGAAGGTGCCCTCCTCGAGCGGCACCTCGTCGACCGCCGCGACCACGGCGCGCATGGCGCTCTTGTAGTCGTCGTACTCCTCGGCGAAGTCCGCGGAGCGGTCGTCGGCGCCCGGGTCCGAGTGCAGGGGAGCGGCGAGCGCCCCCGACGCGGCGGCCCGCACGACGTCGTCGACCAGGTCCTCCGGGCAGGGCACCTCGAGCGTCTCGAGGTCCAGGGCGTCGCCCGCGAACGAGCGGTACCCGCGCAGGAACCGGTGCGAGGTCGGGTCCTCGGGCCGGTCGTCGCTGGTGACGGTCTCCTCCTCGAGGTCGAGGCCCCACGTGAGGGGGTCGTCGACCTCGCCGACGCCTCCGGGCGTGTGGGCGAAGCGCACCACGAGCTCCTCGAACGAAGGTCCCATCGCTTGCCCCCTCACCGCGGCTCCCCCGGCGTCCGACGCCTTGGTGCGAGAGTGCATCGGGTTTCGAGGGCTGTCCATCTGGCGCGCCGCCGCGCCGCCGTCACGCCGCTGGCGAACAAGGGCAGATCTCGGGGGATCGGTTCGTTGGGAGGCAATAGAGTCGACTGCAGGCCCGCGTGAGGAGCAGCCCATGTTCGAACGTTTTACCGACCGTGCCCGACGGGTGGTCGTCCTCGCCCAGGAAGAGGCGCGGATGCTCAACCACAACTACATCGGCACCGAGCACATCCTGCTCGGCCTCATCCACGAGGGTGAGGGCGTCGCCGCGAAGGCGCTGGAGTCGCTGGGCATCTCGCTCGACGGCGTCCGCACCCAGGTGACGGAGATCATCGGTGAGGGCCAGCAGGCCCCGAGCGGGCACATCCCGTTCACGCCGCGCGCCAAGAAGGTGCTGGAGCTGTCGCTCCGCGAGGCGCTGCAGCTGGGCCACAACTACATCGGCACCGAGCACATCCTGCTCGGCCTCATCCGCGAGGGTGAGGGCGTGGCCGCCCAGGTCCTGACCAAGATGGGCGCCGACCTGAACAAGGTGCGCCAGCAGGTCATCCAGCTGCTGAGCGGCTACCAGGGCAAGGAGCCCGTCGCCGCCGGCGGTCCCGCCGAGGGCCAGCCGTCCGGTTCCGCCGTGCTCGACCAGTTCGGCCGCAACCTGACCCAGGCCGCGCGCGAGGGCAAGCTCGACCCGGTGATCGGTCGCGCCAAGGAGATCGAGCGGGTCATGCAGGTGCTGTCCCGCCGCACCAAGAACAACCCGGTGCTGATCGGCGAGCCCGGCGTCGGCAAGACGGCCGTCGTCGAGGGCCTGGCGCAGGACATCGTGCGCGGCGACGTGCCCGAGACGCTCAAGGACAAGCAGCTCTACACGCTGGACCTGGGCGCCCTCGTGGCCGGCTCGCGCTACCGCGGTGACTTCGAGGAGCGCCTCAAGAAGGTGCTCAAGGAGATCCGCACGCGCGGCGACATCATCCTGTTCATCGACGAGATCCACACCCTGGTGGGTGCGGGTGCCGCCGAGGGCGCGATCGACGCCGCCTCGATCCTCAAGCCGATGCTCGCCCGCGGCGAGCTCCAGACGATCGGCGCGACGACGCTCGACGAGTACCGCAAGTACGTCGAGAAGGACCCGGCCCTGGAGCGCCGCTTCCAGCCGATCCAGGTCGCCGAGCCGTCGCTGCAGCACGCCATCGAGATCCTCAAGGGCCTGCGCGACCGGTACGAGGCGCACCACCGTGTGTCCATCACGGACGGCGCGCTGGTCACGGCCGCCACCCTGGCCGACCGGTACATCAACGACCGCTACCTGCCCGACAAGGCGATCGACCTGATCGACGAGGCGGGCGCGCGCCTGCGCATCCGCCGCATGACGGCCCCGCCGGAGCTCAAGGTGCTCGACGAGCAGATCGCCGAGGCGCGCCGCGAGAAGGAGTCGGCGATCGACGAGCAGGACTTCGAGAAGGCTGCCGGCCTGCGCGACAAGGAGAAGCAGCTCACCGCCAAGCGCGCCGACATGGAGCGCGCCTGGAAGTCGGGCGACCTCGACACCGTCGCCACGGTCGACGAGGAGCTCGTCGCCGAGGTGCTCGCGATGTCCACCGGCATCCCCGTGGTCAAGCTGACCGAGGAGGAGTCGGGCCGCCTGCTGCGCATGGAGGACGAGCTGCACAAGCGCGTCGTCGGCCAGGAGGCCGCGATCAAGGCGCTCTCGCAGGCGATCCGCCGTACGCGTGCCGGCCTCAAGGACCCGAAGCGTCCGGGTGGCTCGTTCATCTTCGCCGGCCCCACCGGCGTGGGGAAGACGGAGCTGGCCAAGGCGCTCGCCGAGTTCCTGTTCGGGGACGAGGACGCGCTGATCCAGCTCGACATGTCCGAGTTCTCGGAGAAGCACACGGTCTCGCGCCTGTTCGGCTCGCCCCCCGGCTACGTCGGCTACGACGAGGGTGGCCAGCTCACCGAGAAGGTGCGCCGCAAGCCGTTCTCCGTCGTCCTGTTCGACGAGGTGGAGAAGGCCCACGCGGACATCTTCAACTCGCTGCTGCAGGTGCTCGAGGACGGCCGCCTCACCGACTCGCAGGGTCGCGTGGTGGACTTCAAGAACACCGTGATCATCATGACCACCAACCTCGGCACGCGGGACATCGCCAAGGGCGTCCAGACCGGCTTCCAGGCCGGCGGCGACCTGGTGACCTCCTACGAGCGCATGAAGGCCAAGGTCAACGAGGAGCTCAAGCAGCACTTCCGCCCCGAGTTCCTCAACCGCGTCGACGACGTGGTCGTGTTCCCGCAGCTCACCCAGAAGGAGATCGTCGAGATCGTCGACCTCGAGATCGCCAAGCTGGACAAGCGCCTGCGCGACAAGGACATGGCCATCGAGCTCACGACGGCCGCCAAGAACCTGCTGGCGGAGAAGGGCTACGACCCCGTGCTCGGCGCCCGTCCGCTGAAGCGAGCCATCCAGCGGGAGATCGAGGACACGCTGTCCGAGAAGATCCTGTTCGGCGAGCTCAAGGCCGGCGACCTCGTGGTGGTCGACGGGCAGGGCGAGGGCATCCTCGGCGAGTTCACGTTCCACGGCGAGCCCAAGCCCGCCGGGCGCGAGCCGGTGACCGTGGGCGTCCAGTCGGGCACCGACGTCGCGCGCTCGGGTCCCAGCGACCTGCCGCCGACCGGCGAGCTGGCTGCCGGCGCGGAGTGACGCCACCGGTGGTCCGAGACCACCGGACAGAAGGCCTGGACCCCCAGCGGGGGTCCAGGCCTTCTGTCGTAGGATCGCCAGCCGTGACGTCACTGCCGCGCCTCGAGCGCTCCGGTTCCGCGACCCTGCTCCTGGTGGACGACGAGCCGTTCGTCATCCGCGGCGGCGAGCTCGGTAACTCCTCCGCCGAGCGCGCCTACCTCACCCCGTTCTGGCCGCGCCTGGTCGGGATGGGCCTCAACGCCGTGGTCGCGCCGGTGTACTGGGACGCCGTCGAGCCCGCCGAGGGGGAGTTCGACTGGACCACCGTCGACGAGCTGCTCGAGGACGCCGCCGCGCACGGCATGCGGCTGGTGCTGCTGTGGTTCGGGTCGTGGAAGAACTCCATGTCCTGCTACGCACCCGGCTGGGTCAAGGCCGACGTCGCCAGGTTCCCGCGGGCGCGCACGTCCCGCGGGGTGCCGCTGGAGATCCTCTCCCCGTTCGCCGCGGCCAACCGCGACGCCGACGCCGCCGCGTTCGCCGCGCTCATGGCCCACCTGCGCGACGTCGACGACGAGTCCACCGTGGTGATGGTGCAGGTGGAGAACGAGATCGGCATGATCCCCGAGGCGCGCGACCGCACACCCGAGGCGGAGGCGGCGTGGGCTGCCCCGGTCCCGGCGGCGCTGCTCGAGGCGCTGGGGCGCCAGGAGACCGGCACGTGGACCGAGGTGTTCGGCGACTCCTTCGCCACGGAGGAGATCTTCCAGGCGTGGGCCTTTGCGCAGTACGTGCAGGTGGTCACGGCTGCCGGCAAGGCCGAGCTCGCGCTGCCGATGTACACCAACGCGGCGCTGGTCCGCCCCGGCGCGCAGCCGGGCCAGTACCCGAGCGCGGGCCCGCTGCCGCACCTCGCCGAGGTCTGGCGCGCGGGCGCCCCCGCGCTCGACTTCATCGCCCCCGACATCTACTTCCCGAACTTCGCCCACTGGGCCGACGCCTACGTCGCGTCGGGCAACCCGCTGTTCGTGCCCGAGGCGCTGCGCTCCGTCGACGCGGCCGCGAACGCCCTGTACGCGTTCGGCAAGCACGGCGCGATGGGCTTCTCGCCGTTCGGCATCGAGTCGGTCGAGGGCAACGAGGCGGCCATGATCGCGGGCGCGTACGACGTCGTCGCGCAGCTCACGCCCCTCATCGCGGAGCACGCGGGCGACGGCACGATGACGGGCCTGCTGCCCCCCGCCGACGACATGCGCACCCCGCACCGCACCCGGCTCGCCGACCTCGTGCTCGAGGCCACCTACGAGCGCGTGCCCGCCCCGTCGCTGGCCGACGGCGTCATCAACGAGACCGGCCAGGCCGCCGGGACCACGAAGCTGCCGGCCGCCGCGATCGTGATCCGCACCGGCCCCGACGAGCTCGTGGTCGCGGGCATCGGCGTGACCATCACCTTCCACACCCCGGAGCATGGCCCCGAGGTGGTAGGCATCCTCGCCTGCGAGGAGGGCCGCTACGCCGAGGACGGCACGTGGGAGCGCCTGCGTCGCCTCAACGGCGACCAGACGCACCAGGGCCGCCACGTGCGCCTGGAGCCGGGCCGCTTCACGGTCCAGCGGGTGAGCCTGTACCGCTACGCGTGACCCCGCGTGTCAGAACGTGGCCGCATCCTGGTGCAGCCACGTTCTGACAACCGCGACCCGATCCGCGCGGGTCAGAACGAGGCCGCGCTCCGGCGCGGGCACGTTCTGACACGCGGGGTCACAGGTGGGCCAGGAGCCGCGCCGCCAGGTCCTCGACCTGGTCGACGACGGCGACCGCGCCCGCCGCCGCCAGCTCGCCCGGGGCGGCGTAGCCCCAGGTCACGCCGAGGCAGTCGATGCCGTGCGCCCGCGCGCCGACGACGTCGTGGGAGCGGTCGCCCACCATGAGCACGGGGCCCGCCGGCGCGAGCCTCCGCAGCGCCGCCGCGATGACGTCGGCCTTGGTGCCCTGCTCGTCGGCGGGGGCGCCGAAGACACCGTCGACCAGGTCGGTCAGCCCGAACTTCTCGGCGATCGGCACGGCGAAGATCTCGGGCTTCGACGTCGCGACGGCGAGCGTGCAGCCGGCCGCCCGCAGCGCCCGGAGCTGCTCCGGGATGCCCTCGAACACCCGGTTGTCCCACATGCCGCCAGCAACGAAGTCGGTGCGGTACACGCGCACGGCCTCGGCCACGCGCTCCGCCGGGACGCCGTGTGCCGCGAACGAGTCGGTGATGGGCGGGCCGACGAACGAGCGCAGGGCCGCGGCGTCGGGCACGCGCAGACCGAGCTCGCCGTATGCGAAGGCCACCGACGCGCTGATGCCCGGCGCAGAGTCCATGAGGGTGCCGTCGAGGTCGAGAAGGACGAGGGGTTTCACGCCCCCACCCTAGGAGGCGACCCGTCCGGCCCAGCGCGGCGCAGACCCCGCGCTGGGCCGGACGACGGGTCAGAGGGAGCGCGCGTGCGCCACGAGGCGGTCGAAGCCCGCGTCCTGGGCGGCGTTCACCTGCTGCTGCTCCGGGTGTGCGTCGTACCACGCGACCTGCTCGAACGCGGCCTCGTCGTACGTGATCGTGGTGCCGAACTCGGGCACCAGCGCCTGGAGCTTGGAGCAGTCGAACACCACGGAGTGCGCCTTGTCACCCACGAGGCCGTCGACGTCGTCGGGCAGCACGCGGCCGATGGTCTCGCTGGCGACGTGCACCAGCTCCGGCTTCTCGACCCCCGCCGCGGCGGCGAGCCACGTGTAGATGTGGTCCCAGGTGGGGGCGTGGGTGCCCATGATCTGGAACGTGTCGCCGACGGCGAGCGGGTTGCCGAGCAGGCCCACGAACCCGACGGCGAAGTCCTCGGTGTGCGTCAGCGTCCACCGCGTGGTGCCGTCGCCGTGCACGACGACGGGCTTGCCGGCCCGCAGGCGCGCGACGTCGGTCCAGCCGCCGGTCGTCGGGATGAGCGTGCGGTCGTAGGTGTGGGACGGGCGCACGATCGTCGACGGGAAGCCGGTGTCGCGCAGCTCGCGCAGCAGCAGGTCCTCGCACGCGATCTTGTTGCGCGAGTACTCCCAGAACGGGTTGACCAGCGGCGTCGACTCCGTGATGGGCAGGCGGGCGACGGGCTTCTGGTAGGCGGACGCGCTCGAGATGAACACGTACTGGCCGACGCTCCCGGAGAACCGCGCGACGTCGCGGGCCACGTGGTCGGGCGTGAAGGCGCGGAACTGCGCGACGACGTCGAAGTCCCGGCCCGCCAGGGCGGCGTCGACGGCGTCGTGGTCGGCGGCGTCGGCGACGATCGTCTCGACGTCGGCGGGCATGGGACGCAGCGACGACTTGCCACGGTTGAGCACGGCGACGCGGTGGCCCTGCGCGACAGCGCGTGCGACCGAGGCGTGGCTGATGATGCCGCTGCCGCCGATGAACAGGATGGACTTCGGGTTCCGGGAGGTCATGCGCCCCATCCTGCTACGCGGGCGGGGCCGTCGACTCCCGGACGACCAGCTCGGTGGCAAGGTTGACGCGTCGTGTGTGGGGCGTGCGGCCGGCGACCAGGTCGATGAGCATCGTGGTGGCGAGCGCGCCCATCTCGGCGAGGGGCTGGCGCACCGTGGTGAGCGCCGGGGTGGCCCACGCGGCGAGGGAGAGGTCGTCGTAGCCGACGACGGACAGGTCGCGGGGCACGTTGACGCCGAGCTCGTGGGCGGCCCGCAGCACGCCGAGAGCGGCCATGTCCGACCCGGCGAAGATCGCCGTGGGCCGGTCCGGGCGCGCGAGCAGCGCGTGGCCCGCGTGGTAGCCCGCCTCGACGTAGAAGTTCCCGGGCAGGATCAGCGACTCCTCGACCTCCACGCCCGCCTCGGCGTGCGCGCTGCGGAATCCGTCGAGGCGGGCGCGCGAGCACAGCATGTCGGCCGGCCCGCTGACGGCCCCGATGCGGCGGTGGCCCAGCGCGAGCAGGTGGCGCGTGGCCAGCAGGCCGCCGTTCCAGTTGTCGGAGCCGACCGTGGGCACGCCCGTGGGGGGCTCGCCGTCGGTGTCGATCACGACCGTGGGGATCGAGCGCCGCTGGAGCTGGCGCTGCTGCGCGGGGGAGAGGCGCGATGCGACCGTGAGCACGCCGAGCGGGGGCCGCAGCAACGTGGTGTCGAGCCAGGTGCGCGGGGGGCGGTGCACCCCGCCCAGCTCGGACAGGATCACGCTCACGTTGTTCTCGGCCGCGGTGTCCTCGACCCCGCGGATGATCTCCATCGACCACGACGAGCCGAGCCGGTGGAAGACGAGGTTGATGAGGCCCGTGCCCACCATGGGCTGCGCGGCCCGCCGGCGCTGGTAGTGGTGCCGCTCCAGGGCGGCCTCGACGCGCTCACGGGTCGCGGCGGCGACGTCGGCCCTGCCGTTGAGCACCTTGGACACCGTGGGCACGGACACGCCGACCTCCTGGGCGATCTGCGCGATCGTCGTCCCCTTGTCAGGGGTGGGGTCTGTGGTGAGTGACGTCATCGTCCGTTCCTGGGTGTGCGCAACTTTCGAGAGCAGACCGTACACCCTGCGGGTACCACAGACGCGTCATCAGGGAAGATGGATGCCTACGGAAATCGTTACCGGAGCGTGACCGGCTGAGATGCGCCAGATGTTGACGCTTTGGCGGCCACGGACCTAGTGTCCTGCCCGCAAGAGATCGAAACGGTCCTCGCAAGTTTCGAACATCGGTCACGTTGTCGTGACCGAGGGTGGAGTGCACTGTGGCGCAAACCAACGAGGTGGTCGACCTCGCGCCCGCAGCGCCGGGGCTGGTCCCGGACGGCGGGTGGGCGATCGACCATCGAGTCGAGCAGAAGACCCGGTCCCGGGACTCATGGGGCCTGGCGTTGCGGCGGGACTGGCGGATGTACACGTTCGTCGTGCTGCCCGTGATCTCGCTGCTCGTGTTCCGGTATGTGCCGATGTTCGGCAACATCATCGCGTTCCGCATGTACATCCCGGGCGGTTCGCCGGTCGGCGAGCAGTGGGCCGGCTGGTCGTACTTCCAGATGGCGTTCTCGAGCCCGGCGTTCTGGTCGGTGTTCTGGAACACCGTGATCCTGGGCGTGCTGAGCCTGGTCATCGGGTTCCCGCTGCCGATCGTCCTCGCGCTCCTGCTCAACGAGCTGCGCTCGCGCAAGCTCAAGAAGACGGTGCAGACGATCACGTACCTGCCCCACTTCCTGTCGATCGTCATCGTCGCCGGCATCGTGCTGCAGCTGACGTCGGTCAACACCGGTGGCATCAACCAGATGCTCCACTGGTTCGGGATCGGGCCGATCAACTTCATGCAGGACCCGAGCTGGTTCCGGCCGATCTACGTGATCTCCGGCGTCTGGCAGACCGTCGGCTGGGGCACGATCCTCTACCTGGCCGCGCTGACCACGATCGACGACGGCCTGTACGAGGCCGCGCGGATCGACGGCGCCAACCGGTGGCAGCAGACGTGGCACATCACGCTGCCGGGCATCCGCCCCACCATCGTCGTGCTGCTGATCCTGAACATCGGGTCGGTCGTCAACGTCGGGTTCGAGAAGGTGCTGCTGCTGCAGAACCCCCTCATCTACTCCACCGGTGACGTCATCAACACGTACCTCTACCGCGTGGGCATCCAGACCGGCCAGTTCTCCTACGCCACCGCGATCGGCCTCTTCGAGGCGGTCATCGGTCTTGTCCTTGTCGTCTCCGCGAACCTCACGTCGCGCAAGCTGGTGGGAGCCTCGCTGTGGTGACCGAACTCGATGCCGACCTCGACCTTGCCGCGGTCCGTTCCTCGCTGACGCAGGTCAAGGACACCAAGGGCACCATCGCCTTCCGGATCATCAACGGCGTGATCCTCACCGTCATCACCGTGGTGACGCTCTACCCGTTCGTGAACCTGATCGCCAAGGCGTTCTCGGGCGAGGGCTTCATCGCGGCCGGCGAGGTGAACCTGATCCCGCGCGGCTTCAACCTGGTCACGATCAAGGTCGTGCTGACCGACCCGTGGTTCTGGATCAGCTACAAGAACACGCTCATGTACACGATCGTGGGCACCGCGATCTCGATGTTCCTGACCACGACGTTCGCGTACGCCATCTCCCGGCCGCGCCTCAAGGGCAAGAACCTGTTCATCGGCCTGGCCGTGTTCACGATGTTCTTCTCCGGCGGCCTGATCCCGAACTACCTGCTGGTCGCGCAGTGGCTGCACATGCGCAACACGATCTGGGCGATCGTGCTGCCCGGCGCGCTGTCGGTGTTCAACCTGCTCGTCATGAAGTCCTTCTTCGAGGGCTTCCCCCGTGAGCTCGAGGAAGCCGCCGAGCTCGACGGGATGACGCAGTACGGGGTGTTCTTCCGCATCGTGCTCCCGCTGTCCAAGGCCGTGCTGGCAACCATGGTGCTCTTCTACGCCGTGGCCTACTGGAACGACTGGTTCGCCGCGTTCATGTACCTGGACAAGAAGGAAATGTTCCCGGTCATGATCTACCTCCGCAACCTCATCGCCTCGGCGACAGGTGCCCCGGATCCCGGCAACGCGGCTGACTCCGTCCAGATCGGCGCGAACATCCAGGCCGTGACGATGCTCCTCACCGTCCTGCCGATCATGGCCGTCTACCCGTTCATCCAGAAGTACTTCGTCTCGGGCGTGATGCTCGGCTCGGTCAAGGGCTGACGGACGAAGCACCCCCGGGCGAAGTCGCCCCACAACCGTCGGACAACGACGTTCCAACGAAGGAGAAACATGATCAACATCCGCAGGGGCACGGCAGGCGTGGCGACCGTCGCCACTCTCGCCATCGCCCTGACCGCTTGCTCGTCGGGTGGTTCGGCGTCGACGAACGGCTCGTCGGCCTCGAAGGGCGTCAGCATCGACGCCGCGCACTCGGTCGGCGCCATGAAGGACTACACCGTCGGTACGGACTTCAAGGCCACCGAGCCGGTGAACTTCTCGCTCATGTACCGCGACCACCCGAACTACCCGGTGAAGGACGACTGGTCGATCCTCACGCACCTGAAGAGCGACCACAACGTCTCCTTCACGCGGACGGACATCCCGCTGGCCGACTTCGACGCGAAGAAGGCGCTGCTCATCAACTCGGGCGACTTCCCGGAGATCGTCTCCGTGACGTACCCGGGCCAGGAGACGCAGTACGTCGCCTCGGGCGCCCTCCTCCCGGTGTCGGACTACTTCCAGTACATGCCGAACTTCGAGAAGAAGGTCAAGGACTGGGGCATCCAGGCCGAGCTCGACACGCACAAGCAGGCCGACGGCAAGATCTACCTCCTCCCGGGCCTGCGCCAGTACCCCGACGTCCAGTACTCGGTCGCCGTCAACGACGACATGTGGCAGAAGGCCGGCATCACGTCCGACCCGACCACGTGGGACGAGTTCGCTCAGGACCTCGTCAAGGTCAAGGCCGCCAACCCCGGCCTCAAGTACGGCATGTCGGACCGCTGGAACACGAACAACAACCAGCCCCTCGGCGCCTTCCTGCAGATGCTCGCCCCCGACTGGAACACGACCGCGGGCTGGGGCTACTCCGACACGCGCTTCGACACCAAGACGGGCAAGTTCGTCATCACGGGTACGAGCGACAACTACAAGCAGCTCGTCACCTTCGTGAACGGCATGGTCAAGAGCGGCGCTCTGGACCCGAACATCACGCAGACCGACGACCAGGCCATCCAGACCTTCATCAACGGTCAGTCGGCCGCGATCTCGTCGAACACGCAGACGATCAACACCGACCTGGTCCAGAAGGCCCAGGCTGCCGGCAAGACGCTGCACACGCACCTGATCAACCTGCCCGGCGGCCCCGATGGCTCCAACCTCCAGGGCACCCAGCTGATCTCGGGTCTCATGATCTCGGCCAAGGCCAAGGACGACCCGCACTTCAAGGCGCTCCTCCAGTACATCGACTGGCTGTACTACAGCGACGCGGGCGAGGAGTTCGCGCAGTGGGGCGTCCAGGGTGAGACCTTCACCAAGGACTCCTCGGGCAAGCGCACGCTGCTCCCGACCGTCGGCTGGAACTCGCTCAACCCGGACGCCCCGAAGAAGCTGAACGCCGACTTCGGCTACAGCAACGGTGTGTTCATGGAGGCCAACGGCTCGACCACGGACCTGCTCCAGTCGGTCATGGACCAGCCGACCGTCGACTGGACCAACGCCCAGCTCAAGACCAAGAAGATCCTCCCGCCGGACCCCGCCGCCGGTCTGAACCAGGTTCAGCTCCAGCAGACGCAGCTCCAGCTGACCCAGATCAAGGACCAGGTCAACACCTGGACCTCGGAGTTCATCACCGGCAAGAAGCCGCTGAGCGACTGGGACCAGTACGTCTCCCAGATCAACTCGCTGGGTGGCACGCAGGCCGCTGACACCTACAACCAGGCCTACGCCGCTTCGAAGAAGTAAGTAGCGCCGCCCCTGCAGCACCCGACGCCGCCGTCCGTCAGCAAGTCCTGGCGGGCGGCGGCGTCGTCTTACCCGCACCACCCTGGAAGGGCCCTCCGTGAGCATCATCGCCGTCCCGCACGTGCCGACCTCCGTGCTCAGCGACGCCTGGCGCCGCTGCATCGGGACGTCCGAGATGCACCTCGCGCTGCGCCGCGACTACCTCGAGTCGCTCGAGCTCACGCAGGCTGAGATCGGCTTCGACCACCTGCGCGGCCACGGGATCTTCCACGACTGGGTCGCGGTGCTCCGCCAGTACGACGTCGCAGGTCACGCGGGTACCCGGTACTCGTGGACGTACCTCGACCAGATCGTCGACGCGTACCTCGAGGTGGGCATCCGCCCGTTCCTCGAGCTGGGCTTCATGCCCGACGCGCTCGCGTCGGGCGACCGCACCGTGTTCTGGTTCGAGGGCAACGTGACCCCGCCCCGCGACATGGCCACCTGGATCGCGCTGGTCCAGGCCACCCTGCGCCACCTGATCGCCCGCTACGGGCGCGACGAGGTGCTGCGCTGGCCGGTCGAGGTGTGGAACGAGCCCAACCTGCCCGAGTTCTGGCTGAACGCCGACCAGGCCGCCTACTTCCGCCTGTACGAGGCGACGGCCCGCGCGGTCAAGGAGGTCGACGCCGACTTCCAGGTGGGCGGCCCCGCCGTGTCGCCCGGCGCCGACGGCTGGTTCGTGCCGTTCGCCGAGTTCGTGGCCCGCAACGACGTGCCGGCCGACTTCGTGTCCTTCCACGCGTACACGACCGGCCCCGCGCAGCACGTGCCGTTCGGCGTCTACCAGACGCTGCGCCACCCCTCCAGCCTGCTGGAGCAGTTCGCCACGCCCGGCAAGCTGCTCGCGGGCACCGTGCTCGAGGGCCTGCCCCAGCACGTCACCGAGTTCAACACGAGCTACCGCCCTGACAACCCCGTCCACGACACGGCCTACAACGCCGCCTACCTCGCGCCCACGCTGGTGGGGGGCGGCGACGTCGTCGACTCGTTCTCGTACTGGACCTTCACGGACATGTTCGAGGAGCAGGGCGTCCCGGTCTCGATCTTCCACGGCGGCTTCGGGCTGCTCACGCACCGCCAGATCAAGAAGCCCACCTTCCACCTGTACGCGTTCATGGCGCGCATGGGCACCGACGTGCTGGCCCGCGGGGAGGACCACCTGGTCACCCGCGACGCCGACGGCCGCGTGACCGTGCTCGCGTGGCAGCCCGTCGGCGGCACCGACGACCCGGCCGAGCCGGAGCAGCACACGCTGCGCCTGTCGGTCCCGGTCGCGCGCCGCGACGGCAGCGCCCCCGCCAGTGCGTACGTCCACCGTTCCGTCGTCAACGGCGACGACGGCAACGCCTTCACGGCGTGGCAGCGCATGGGGCGGCCGGCGTCGCCGTCGCAGCGCCAGCTCGACGCGCTGTACGAGGCGGCCGAGCCGCGGGTCACGCACCACGCGGCGGCCGCCGTCGTCGGCGACGACGGCGTGGCCCGCATCGACCTGCCGCTCACGCTGGCCCGCCACGAGGTCACCCTGGTCGAGATCGACCCGGTGACGGACGAGACCCCGGCCTGGCTGGACGACGCCCGCATCCTGGGCCGCTGACCGCCCTGCAAGAGCCCGCGAGTTAGAGCCGGAGCCCGCGGGCTAGCGGCGGGGGCCCCGGGGGCGACGGGGCGCCCGGCCGCAACCCCGGCGCCCC
>WRHK01000083.1 GCA_009783295.1 Promicromonosporaceae bacterium | reverse complement strand
GGACCCACGCGACGCCCGCACCCTGCACCGGTTCCTGTCCGCCTACGCCGACGCGATCCGCGGCCCCATCCCGCCCGAGGACCAGGTGCCCGCCCCCGCCGGCTCCGTACCTCACCCCGACCCGCTCGCCGCGGCCGCCCGCAACCGCGTCAAGGCCAACGCGCTGCGCGCCTCCGCGATCGCGTCGACACCGGCCAGCGAGAGCGACGACGGACCACGTCGCTGAGCGTTCCCCGCTCGCGCGCGTGCCGCGGTGTCGGCGTTCGTGGCTACTCTCGGCCCCATGCTTGATCAGGCAGAACTCAACCAGCTCGCGCACCTCGTCGAGACGCTCCGGCCAGACTGGAAGTGGACGACGGTCTACAAGCTGCTCCACGCGAACCACACGCACCGCGACTTCCGGCAGGCGGCCATGACCTTGACGTGGATCGCGACCGATCCGGCCGGAATCATCGGCAACGTCAAGGAGTCGCCGTGGTGGGAGGTCGACCACACCCCGACCCACGACGATGAGCCGGAGTACGTCTACAAGAAGGACCGCTGCCAGAAGCCCGGCCATCAGTCCTACCTCGCGCAGAACTGCGGGGCCTGCCGATCGGAGCAGATCGAGGACGCCGGCAAGTGGAAGCGAGAGTGGTTCGAGAAGGGGTCGGGCGAGCGCAAGGTGAGCAGCTGATGGGCAAGGGGAGGACGGGCGCACCGCTCACCACCGAGAAGTCACCCGGGCGCCGGCGCAGGGATCGGCAACAGCGGGCGAGGCAGGAGAAGCGCTGGGCTGCAATGGCCGGACCGGTCAAGGTCCGGGAGCTGGAGCCGCGCGGGAGCATTCAGGAGGACTGAGCCAAGCCGGGGATCGGACGCCCTGCGGGCGCGCCTCCCGGCTTTGGCTCCCCCACCCTCCGGGTTGACCCCAGCGAGACCCACGGACCCGGTTTCTCGTCCACCGCATGCACGACCGATAGCGCGATGTCGATTGACAGTCGCGCTGAGCTCGGACCTGCCACCATCCCTCCGGAGGTATGCAAACGCGGCAGGCGGGCCGATATCTCACCTCGGCTCGGGGCCCCAGCTATCGCCCTGGGGAGCGGACCGGCCCGTCACGCGGTCATCGTGGGCGTCTCCCGATTGGGTGCGGCTCGGAGACGAGGAGAGAAGCCGCTGTCTGTCAGGACATCGGCCGCTCCGACACGCGACGGCGGGACAGGCGGGCACGCACCGCGGCGAGCACGTCGACGACGACGTGCCGGCGGCGGGCGTGACGGGCATGACGTGGGCTCACTGCTCACGCTCCACCAGGCTCAGCGCCTCAGGGCGTGCCACACGGAGCTCGTCGACGAGCAGCACGGGCACGATCACGAGCTGCTCAGGGCCCGTCGCGACGACGACCCAGGGGATGCCGTCCGGCGTCGTCACGAGGTCGCCGCCAGCGGGGTACTCCCCCGAGGCGTACGCCGGCGCGGGCGCGCTCATGCGTCGATGCCATCGAACAGGGGGACGTCCCTCCAAGGACGGCCAGGCCGGCAGACATGCCAGGCACCGATGGTGCCGTTGCCGGCGTAGGCGACGCCGTCGACGAGGTAGACCCGCCGCCCGCACCGCGCGCACGGGGCGTAGGAGCCCAGGCGCCGACCCGTCTGCAACATGTACGCGCGGTGAGCCTCACGGTGTCCCTGACGGCAGGCATCGCAGCGACACCCACGCGTGTAGCCAGCCTCGCCGTGCAACATCTCGGACGGCTCGAACAGCTCGAAGTACCTCGAGGGGATCTGGTCATGCTGGCGGTCGCGCAGCACGGTCCGCTTGTGCACGCCGAGCGTCTCCGCGATCGCCGCATCGGATAGCCCGGCCGCGGCCATCTCCGCGACCCGCGCACGACGCGCCGCGGTCACGACGCACGCTCCAGCGGGGTACGCGCCTTCGCGAGCTCGTCCGCGTGCTCAATCAGGAAGTCGAGCGTCTCGCGCTCGGGCACGACGACGAGTCGGTCTCCAGGCGGGAGGACCTCACGCAGCCGCTCAATGTCCCTGATGGACCAGCGCCGAATGCCGTTGATCTTCTGCGACACATCAGACCGCGTGACACCCATCTGGGCCGCGATCTGTGATGGCCGGATTCCCGAGGACAGCACCGCTGCCGTCACTCGCGCCTGCACGTCGTCCATGTTGAGCGATCGTTGTTCACGATCGATGAACAGGCAAGCGACACGCTCGGATCAGTGGGTGGCGTGGCGCTGATTGACACTGTTCACAATTCGTGAAACGGTGTCGCGTATGGCTATCACTACGGAGGCGCCGGCGTTCCTCCCGGCAGACACGTTCGAGCTGGGCGTGGCAGCGAACATCCGTTCGGCGGCTGCTCGCCGTGGCCTGAGCCAGAGCGACATCGCTCGTGCGCTCGGGGTCGCTCGTGCCGGCATCTCGATGAAGTGGCGTGGTCAGCGGCCTTGGTCGCTGGCAGACATCGAGGGCGTGGCTCGCGTTCTGCGAACCACGCCCTCGGAACTGTGCGCCATCAGGGACTCGAACCCCGAACCCGCTGGTTTGGAGCATCGCGGGTGGTCTCTTGTCGACGAAGGTACCCCGCTCGTTCGCGATGCGCTGGGGCTGGCGGCATGACCGGGCGCGACGGCTGGGAGCTCGCGGCATGAGCGCGGCGACGATCCGGACCATCGCGTCGGACGAGGGCGTGAGCGTGTCGGCGGCGCTGCGGTTGCTCGAGCTCGAACCCGCCAACCACGACGTCGACGAGGTACTTCGCCCGCGCGTCGAGTGGGTGTACCGGGCCGTGCTCGCGTCCCAGCTCGGCCGCTCCGCATGAGCGCGCGAGACGTCGCGGCGGAGATGCTGGAACTGAAGTTCTCGGACCGTCGGTTCCTGCCGGTCGGGCATTCGTACAGGGCTCTACGTGATGCCGCGAACCGCTGCGCGCGGATGGCGGCCCGCCTGGTGATCATGGGGGACCCGGAGGCGCTGGAGTGGGCGCAAGCGTGGGAGCTCCTGGACACGCGGTACGGGACCGGGCTGGAGCACGCACTCGCCAGAGTGCGCGTCGTCGACGGGCAGCCCGGACTCTGACCAGATGGAGAACACCCCCGCGTGGGCGTCGGACCTGGACGCCTGGACGCTCGCGATGCGTGCTGGACGCCTGTCCCCTCACACGGCGGCTCTGCGCCGCTACCACCTGGAGCGCCTAGCGCGCGATCACGGCGACCGCTCCCCCTGGTCGCTGACGCTCGACGACCTGACGACGTGGACGGGGTCGCACGAGTGGGGCCGGGAGACCGCGAGGTCAGTTCGCTCGTCCCTGCGGAGGTTCTGGGCGTGGGGCGTCGCAACGGAGCGATGCCCCGTCAACGTCGCGGAGGGCCTGCCGCCGGTCCAGCCCGCGGAGGCGCGGCCGCGCCCGGCGGCCCCGTCGGTGGTCCGGGAGGCGTTCTTCCACTCCCCCGCTCGCGTGCGCCTCATGATGCGCCTGGCGAACGAGTGCGGGATGCGCCGGGCGGAGGTCGCCCAGGTCCACCACCGCGACGTCGTCGAGGACCTCACGGGGTGGTCCCTGCGCGTGCACGGCAAGGGGTCACGAGAACGCACCGTACCCCTGCCCGACGACCTAGCCCGGGCGCTGCTGCAGTGCCCGGGCTTCGCGTTCCCCGGACGCGACGGCGGGCACCTGTCGGCCCGGTACGTCGGCAAGCTCGTGTCCGCGGCGCTCGGGCACGACACGACCATGCACCAGCTGCGGCACCTGTGCGCAACCGAGGTCCACGACGAGACCGGGAACCTGCGCCTGGTCCAGACGTTGCTCGGGCACGCCTCCCTGGCGACCACGCAACGCTACGTGGCGGTGCGCGACGAGAAGATGCGCGCCGCGGTCGCCTCGCGGTCGCTGCGGTGGGCCCGCGCCGTCTAGTTGAGCTCGACCCCTGCACCGAGGTGGAGCAGGACGGCGGTCACCCGGGACAGGGACACG
Organism: Promicromonosporaceae bacterium; assembly: GCA_009783295.1. Lineage (GTDB taxonomy): Bacteria > Actinomycetota > Actinomycetes > Actinomycetales > Cellulomonadaceae > Xylanimonas. The sequence continues at coordinate 10,544 of WRHK01000083.1, read as the reverse complement.
CCGGCGGCCTGGGCCACCTTGCGCTGGCTCATGCCCCCGTCCACGGCGGTCTCGATCAGGTCGTTGCGGGACTCGATCGCGGCGCGGTAGCTCTCCCGGGCGTCCGCGACGTTGCGGGCGGCCGCCTGGAGGCGGGGTTTCATGTCGGTGAGCACTGGCTCTGGCATATCGGACCTGCGCTTTCGTCGTTGAGCGTCCACCACGGTGTACGGCGTTTCCACGAAGGTGAATCCGCGCCACACGAGGGTGTACTTCGTGCGCTGTCCACTGACGTGAACCCCTAGACCCGTTGGCACGGTAGCTGGCATGCCGACGACGAGACGTGTGCGTGTCCGTGGAACGTGCCCCGCCGGGCACGTAACGGAGGGTCAGTCCGACCCGGGCCGGATCACCTGGGAGGGCGAGTGCGCCACCGAGGGATGCGGCGCGCGCGTCAAGGCCCGCCGGGTGCCCCGCGACGTGCCCGCCGGGCCCGTGGTCAAGGCACCGCCGGCGGCCGCCGGCGATGGCGAGGACGACCCCTACAAGGTTCACGAGGTGACCAGCTATGCCCCGAAGCGCCGCCCGCAGCGAGCAGACCACGACGACGTCGACGAGCGACCCGAGCGGGGCGTGGACGTACCCCGAGGAGACGAGCCCGAGCCTGAGCCCGTCCGACCTGCCGAGCCCGCCCCTGAGCGACGAGACGACGACGTCGACGGCGAGCAGCTGGGATGGCGTCGACCCCGTCGACGTGAGCGACCAGGCGCCGGCGTTCGACGACCCGACTTCCTCGCGGGCATCCTCGGGTAAGGCCGGCTTCACCAAGAAGCACACCCAGGAGGGCGCCCGCAACGCGGTGAAGATGGTCGGCGTCGGTGCCCACCAGTTCCTGGCCCGGGACGAGTTCGAGCAGGCGGTGGGCCTGTACCTGACCGACGAGACCGACGACAAGGCGATCGGGGACCCGGTCGGATCGATCGTGCATCGCCACGGCTGGCTCGGTCAGGCCGCGAACCCCGATGTCGTCGACGGGGTCAACGCCCTGATCGGTGTGGGCGTGTACGTGTGGAAGCAGGTTCAGCGTGCCTGGGCGGCGCGTGCGGCCCGTGCGGCCGCGGCCGCGACGGCGCAGGCCGCCGAGTCCGCGGCGGCCGCCGACGGGAGCGAGGCCGGCGGGTCGCCGTGGTGACCCGGACCCCGATCCTCGCGGACACCCCGGCCGACGAGCTCGACGCCGGCATGCCATTCCCCGAGTTCGACGCCACCAAGCCCATGATCGTGTCGGCGTGGGGGCGCAAGGGGTCCGGCAAGTCGTACTTCAACCGACGCCTGTACCGCGGGTGGCCGTTCGACAAGCTCGCCGTCGACGTCAACGGCGACGCCGACCCCGGCGCCGGCGCCGAGCCGCTGCGCGAGCTGGGCCGACGCTGGCCGGACGCCCCGGCCGGCGTCGCGGACCACCGGACCCGGTACCAGAACCTGGTCTACCGGGCCGACCCCGGTTCCGCGACGTACGACGAGGACCTGGACCGCGCAGTGGGCATGGCGATGTTCCCGCAGGACCGCCGCACGTTGATCTGGTGCGGGGAGGTCGCGGAGTTCATGCCGTCCGCGCAGAAGACCCGCCCGCACATGCGCCGGCTACTCCAGCAGAACCGGCACTACTCGACCACGGCCCTGTTCGACGGGCCGCGGCCGGCGCACGTGAACCCGCTGGTGCTGCACCAGTCGGACTACGTCGCGGTGTTCCACCTGCCCAACCCCGACGACCGGGAGCGCATCGCGAAGTCGATCGGCTACCCCGCCGACCGGTTCCACGCCGAGTGTCACGAGACGTTCCGCCGCGGCGAGCACTGGTACCTGCTGTGGGATGCCCGCGAGCACAAGCTGTTGCGGTGCCCGCCCCTGCCCCCGCTCAACGTCAACCCCAGCAAGCGGGAGAACCGGTGACCGGGACCTGTACGAAGCGGCCGTGCGCCCGCGCGCAGTGCATCCCGATGGAGCACTGCACGTGTCAGTGCGGCGGGTGGGGCCACAACCCCGCGGTGGAGCTCGTGCGCCGACACGTGGAGCGGCGCAAGGCCAAGCGCACCGCCCGCAAGGTGTCCAGGCGCGAGCAGGCCGGCCGGGACCAGGACCGCGAGCAGAAGTATCGGTCCCTGCACCCCGCGGAGATCATGGGCGGCGGGCTGGTCGCGCCGCGGCCGCGCCGGGCCAAGGACGCCGGCGGGGACGACTACACGGTGGCGTTGCAGGCGTGGCTCGATGACCTGGAGGCTGCCGGGCACGTCGACGACGTCCCCCACGAGCGGCGAGGCCGGTTCTGGAACAGCGCCCGCACCGGGCGCGGCTGGAAGGCCCAGGAGAACAGCGCGTTCCGCCGTACGACCGGCTCACGCATCCTGGACGACTGGGTGCGTCAGAACCCGCGGCCGCGGCGTGCGGACTTCCGCGGCGAGCTGGCCGAGGGCGACGAGAAGCGCCGCGACGAGAACCGTCTGAGCGTAGACGCGCTGCGCAAGCTGCTCGACTGGTGACGTTCACGCAGCGCCGCGGCCTGGGCGGTCGCGGCGCTGCGGCGTCCACTCTGGGGCGCATGAGTCAGCGCACCTACGTGATCAGCACGGTCCTGTTCGCTCTGATGGCCAGCGTCGGTGTCGGGCTCATGGTCTACGGCGCGCCGAGCGCGTGGGCATGGGCGCAACCGCGTATCGAGTGCCTCCGCGACCCTTCCTCACGCTTCGTGGCGGACCTGGTCGGGACGACGCGGTTGCAGCTCTGCCTCTCCTACCATCCGTAGTGCTAGTGCAGGAGTCGGGTCTGCGCCTCGGCGTAGCCGGCGTCGGTGAGGTTGACCTCTCGGGCGCCGGCGTTCTTGTACGCGGTCAGGTCGGTGGTGTTGACGATGCGGGCCGCGCCGGCGGCCGTGACGATGAACGCGGCGCCGTCGCTGGCGCGTCGGATGATCTGCACGGGGTCCCCCTCGGGGTCGGGTGCCGGCGCGGGTGCCGGCGGGGTGGTCTTCTGGGCGGCCTGGTTAGCGTGCCGGTCGCGGGCGGGGTCGTACACGAGGTGCCAGGGCTCCTGGATGGCGCTGCGGCCCTCGGTGTCGGTCCACCCGTGCTCCGCGAGGATCGGGAACGCGGCCACGCGGCGGGGGTGGTTCCACTGGCCGACACCGCCGAAGTCGACGACGTCGACGGCCAGGCCCCAGCCATGGTTCGACGTTCCGGGCGGGGCGGCGTGGGCGGTGCCGGTGAACCGGTACCCGCGCCCGTTCCACCGGCAGCAGACCCGGTCGCCGGCGGCCGCGGGGGTGTGGCGCTCGAGGTAGAAAGTGACCTGTTCCATGTAGGTGCGGTTCCAGCCGCGCACCCACACCTCCAGCCCGGTGCGGGCCTTGACGTCCGCGGCCGCGCGGTTCCAGCTCGCCGCGGCGTCGAGGCGCAGCTGCGCGGTCTCGGTGCGGTTGACGCCCTGGCTGCCCTCCAGGTTGGCCAGGATCGCCGCCGGGGTCTCCCCGTTGCCGTAGGTGTGCCCGGCGTAGGTGTTCGTGGTCACGGTGACCTCCTTAGTTGACGTGGGCGAGCCAGTTGATGCGGTGGGCACCGGTGGCCACCGTGCCGTCGCCGTTGCGGATCAGGAGCGTGCATTGGGTGGTGGTGATGGTCGACTGGACGACCGAGACCATGCCGCCGGTCGAGGTCGCGGTGCCGGCGGCGTCGCCGAACCCGACCACGACGTTCGGGATCGCGGGGAAGGTGTAGCCGAACACGAAGGCGACGTTCCCCGATGCGTTCGGGGTCACGACGACGGTCCCGGAGTGGATGTTGTTGCCGGTGACCTTTCCCGTCGCGGCGACGCTGGCGCAGCGGACCTGCCCGTCAGCCTGGATGTCGCCGGGGGTGATGCCGCCGGCGGCATCGATGACGCCGAGCGAGCCGTGGACGATGTGCCCGGAGAGGGACTCGGCCATGCCGTCGATCTGCCAGGAGGGCAGCGCGGCGGCGACCTTCACTCCCGCGGAGTGGTAGGTGCAGCCGGCGACGTCGGCGGTGCCGGCGGTGTTGCGCTTGCGGAACGTGAGCGTGCCCTGAGCCAGGATCGCCTCGGCAGCGTTGCCCGACCCGATGACTGGCGACGACGAACAGATCAGGTCGGTCTCGTCCAGGCGGGTGGTGCGGTCCGGGGACCAGGTTTGCAAGGTCGAGCCGGACATGCGGATACCCGAGCCGGTGCCGACGTCCTCAGCATCGGTCTGGATCGTCGCGCCAGTGATGACGCCGCCGATGATCTGTGGGCCGGCGATCACCGCGCCGGCGATCTGCTGGGCGAGCACGACCCCGTGCAGGTCTGCGAAGTCGATGGCGCCGAGACTGTCGGCGAGCTGGGCAAGCGCCGCGGAGGTCTGGTCGCCCTGGTCTGCCAGGGCTGCGGCGAGCGTCGATGCCACGACGTCGTCGGCGGCCGCCGCGGCGACCATCGCGGCCGCGGTCGTGGCGGCCAGGGTCAGGGGGTTGCGGAAGCCCATGCCTCAGCCCGCCCGGCGCATGATGCGCGCCTGGACCGTGAGCGTGCCCACGGCGCCGTCGTCGCACCCGGACCACACCGCGACCAGGGAGGTTCCGGGCTGGAGCTGGAGCCCGGCCGGCCAGTCGGCGACGTCGAAGTTCCCCGAGCTGGACCCGTCCAGCAGGTTCGCGGGGGTCGGGCTGTCGGAGTACCAGCGCACGTCGGTGCCGGCGACGGACGTGCACGAGACCACGGCGTGGTCGATCAGCCACAGCTCGTCGAACGCGAGCTGAGGCAGCGTCACGACGGCGGTACCACCGGCGGCCGGGTCGGTGGTCGCGGCGACCGTTCGGAAGTCGAACAGACCCCAGCCGGCCGCGGACCCGGCCGCCTGGTGGGGAAGGATCACCCCTGGCACGGCGCGGCCCTCAGAAGTTGGGCAGCAGGCGCGCCCACAGGGGCCGGGCCTTGCCGCGGGTCTCGAACGCCTGGCGCAGCAGGAACGCGCCGAGCGTGATGGCCAGCGCGCCGCCGATCATCGCCACGCGCTGGTCTTCGATCACGAGGCGGCCGCTCATGGCAGGTCCTCGTACCGGGTGGTGGTCACACCACCGCAGCTGGTGACGCGCGGCGGGGCGTCGGGGTCGATGACGTCGGGGATGCCATCACCGTCCAGATCGACGTTCGGGGTCGTGTGGACACCGGCCACGGTCAGGACCTTGGTCACGATGACCAGCCAGTTCGGCAGGTGCTCCACGGACACGATGACGACGCCGAGCACGAGGCCGGCCAGGGCGACGAGGGTCTTGGCGTGCGGCCGCCAGGCGGCGGGCAGCCAGCTGGTCAACAGGGTCACGTCTCGGCTCCGATCCAGACCACGCCGGTGACGCGCGCGCCGGCGGCGTCGAAGAACAGCCCCTCGCCGAAGGACACGGACGTGCCCGCGAGCTCGCGCGACTCCCCGGTGGGGATCACGACGAGCGCGACGGGCTCCCCGTCGGGGTTGCGCGAGTCGCGCAGCGTGACGACGGCGGGCGCGTCGTCGAGGTTGCGCAGCGTCCACCCGGTGATCCGGCCGGCGCCGGCCCAGGCGAGGGTCACCCCGCCCACTCCGACGGGGATCGGGCGGTCTCCGCGCAGGCGCGTCGCGTTCTGGGTCGCGACGACCAGCGCGGCGGTCTGGGCGCGCTGGGCGTCGAGGGTGGTCACGAGGTCCGCGAGGACGTCAGCGAGGCGGTCGGTCAGGCTCATAGGAGGGCAGCTCCTGCGATCGGGGCCGCGCTCTGGGCGGCCTTCTGGACGGCGGGCACGACCATGCGCGCCAGGCCGAGCACGACCAGGCCGGCACCGGTGATGACGAACAGCAGCCGCAGCCCGTTGGCGATGGACCACTTCTCGACGTCGTAGAGGACACCACCGACGTTGAAGCCCATGTAGGTGGGCCCGTCGGGCCGGTTCGGGTCGGTCCCGTCGGACGACGTCGTGCCGCCGGGGGCCGCGGCCGTGGTCGCGGTGGTGGGCTTGACCACGCGGCGGGCGGTGGTGAACCCCCACATCGCGCGCTCCACGACGTTCTCGCCGGCCTGCGGGGCTTCGATGATGTTCCCGCCGCCGGTGTACAGCTGGACGTGGGACACGGTCGGGAAGACGAGGTCTCCGGGCTGGAGGTCCTTCTGCGCGACGGCCGTACCCATGACGATCTGGGCGCCGGTGAAGTGCGGCAGCGTGACGCCGGCGGACCCGTAGGCGGCAGAGGTCAGGCCCGAGCAGTCGAACGAGTTCGGGCCGGCGGCACCCCACACGTAGGGCTTGCCGATCTTGGAGCGGGCGTAGGCGATCGCCGCGGCCGCCGGGTCGGCGGCCGCGGTGTTCGACGGCGTGAGCGTGGGCATCAGATGGCCGACTTGGACGCTGCGCGGGTGATGTTCGTGTACGCGTCGCCCGTGAGCTGCTGGACCGCGTATCCGGCGCCGGCGGCGGTGTTGCGGAACGCCGACCACGTCGCGGAGCTGATCGGGGTGGTCGTCCCGTCGGACTCGACTCGGTAGATCGTGCCCGAAGCGGAGCCCCGCACGAGCTGATCAGCCGCCGACAGGGCGCGACCCTTGTCGATCGGGGACGAGCTCGACGTACTCGACGAGCCCGCGGTGGGGTCGTTGACGGGGATCTGCGAGGCGAGCTGCTGGAGGTACTCGATCTGCGGCTGGAGGGCGTTGTACACGTCTGAGCTCGTCGAATCGTAGGCGCCCGTTCCGGCGGTGTAGTACGCCGGAGTGGCGCCGCCACCACCGGTGACAGGGGTCGACGTCGTCGACAGCGACGTGGTCGAGCTCGTGGTGTCGCCGCCGGCGCCCTTGCGGGCACGCCATGCCAGGAACAGCACGACCGCGGCCGCGCACGCCAGGACCGGGCCCTTGTGCTTGGTGAACGCCGCCTGGAGCTTCGCGGACACCTTGGGGCCCTGCGTGGGCGCGGTCGGGGCGGGGGTGGTGGTAGCCATCAGCGGCCCTTCTTGATGCGCTCAGCGAAGATCGCCATCGCGGCGGCGTTGGTGGGGGTGGCCTCGCGCTCCTGCCCGATCGTGCTCGAGCGCGCCGAGACCACGCGGGCACGCCCGAGGGACGCCTGCCCGGTGTACCGCTGCGGGTTGACGGTGTCGCCGTTCCACGTCGGGGCCACGACGAACACGCGCTGGGCGCCGGGGTTGACCGAGCGGGAGACGGCGTCCATGAGGGAGCCGAAGCGTGCGCGGCCGTGGGGGTCGGGCCCGTACTCCACGACGGGCACCACGCTCGCGTTCACGGCCGCGGCGACGTCAGTACGAGCCATCGCGCTCACCGCCCCTGGAGAACCTTGGTGGTGTCGACGAGGGTCTGGCGGACCTCGCCGAGGTCCTTGCCGAAGCCGGAGGCGTTGGCCACCACGAGGTAGAGCGCGATCAGCGCTACGCCGTACTTCATCGCCTGGCGGATCATGAGGGTTCCTGCTTTCGGAGGTCGGGGATTGCGGGCACGCCCGGGTCCAGGGCGTGGTCGAACACGTTGCGGGCCGTGGCGAGCAGGGTGGCGAACTTGCCGGACCCACCCGTGGTGGTCACCAGCTGGAGCACCGACAGGCCCAGCCAGGCCGAGACCATCCAGCCGAGGGTCTTCATGAGTCGATCACCTTCAGCCGTTCCAGGGCCTCGCCCTTCAGGACCTGCACGACGACCCAGACACCGAGGATCGCGAGCACCACACCAGAGCTGTTCATCAGAACTGCCCCCCGTACCCGGTGCGGGACCGTGTGGCGTCCTGGGCGACGGTGATGTCGCCACCGGGGTCGTGGATCACACCGTTGCGGATGGTGTTGGTGAACTTGGCCGCGAACCAGTCCTTGACGCCGTCCATCCCGGAGCGGAAGTACACGATCGCCACGACGTAGGCCATCGCGCCGAGCAGGAGCCCGCTGCCGGCCGACATCGCGCCGCTGCCCGAGGGGTGCGGCGCCGGCCCCGCCGCAGAGGCGGGCGGCGGGGCCGGTGCCGGGTCCGGTGCAGGGGTGGGCACCGGATCGGGGGCAGGCTCAGGCTCGGGTTGAGCCTTCGCCTTCGCGGCGGCCTTGGCCTCGGCGGCGGCCTGAGCCTCGCCCTCGGCGCGGCCGCGAGCCTTCGCCTCAGCCATCAGGTCACCGAAGCTCTTTCCGGCGGCCGCGGCGTCCTTCTTCGACACCGCGCCGGCGGCCGAGGCCGTGCCGGAGCGCGCCGCAGCGCCGGCGGCGCCACGCGCGGTGGCACCTCCGGCGGCTGCGGCGACCTCGGGGGCAGCGAACGCCACGGCTACTTGCCGACCTTGAACGCCGCCGACGCGTCGCCGGCACGCACCGACGTCGAGACCGAGGCAAGACCGAGCGTGACCGCAGCGACCACGCCGAACCAGAACAGCGGGTTGGACGGCGACAGCAGGCCACCCGTCTTGGCGACGCCGTCGGCCGGGGTCGCCATCGCGTTCAGCTCCGTGGTCGCGTTCGACTTGGGGCCGGCCGTGTTGAGCCCGTACCGGGCGGGCCCGGTCGGTGCGTAGACGGTGTTCATGATCTGCTCCCCAGGTCAGGCCGACGCCTGGCCGGCGAGGTAGATCGTCTCGGTGACGTACTCGAACGCCGGCTGGTTGAGCTCCAGGGCGTTCTCCAGCGAGAACCGCAGGCGCATGTCGTTGACGGTGCCCAGGTCGACGACGTCGCGGAACACGTTCTCGTCCGCGAAGTCGAAGCACCAGGCGCCGTTCGGGCCGGCGATGTCGGCGTTGTAGCGCCGCTCGATGGCCTGACGGAAGCCCGTGGCGGACGGGTACTGCTCGGGCATCTCCGCACCGCCGTAGACCCACGCCATCGGGCCGTAGTTGGCGTCGACGACGGGGACCGGGACGGGGGCCTTGCCGGCGGCCGGGGCGTTCCACAGCTGCCCGTACACGCGCAGGAGCGACTTACCGGCGCCCTGGCCGATCAGGATGACCTCGTTCTGCCCGTTCTGCTGGCCGGTCGCGCGGGTCTCGATCAGCGAGTGGAAGACCGACAGGTCCGGCACGACGATCTGGCCATCGGCGCCGATCGGGATGGAGTACTTCGTGGAGACGACGTCCACGAACCCGTTGAGGTCCACGGTCGCGTCGCCGGTCGTGACGAACAGGTCCGCGGGGTTGGCGAAGCCGATGTCGAGGGTGAGCGAGCTCGACGACGTCGCCAGGAACGAGGCGCCGGTGAGGTCCACGTCATCCTCGGCCACCGGGACGTACCACGACAGCTCGACGTCGTAGGTGCCGGCGGGGATGTTGGCAGCACCGGAGCCGACGCCCCAGGACTCCGACGCCTGCGACAGCGTGCCGTGGGCGACGTCCTTACCGTCGATGGCCTGGACCACACCGCGGTCGGTGAGGTCGCCCTTCTTCATGATGTCGCGCAGCTTCAGCTTCGCGCCCGAGGCGCTGATGATGTTCGCGGCACCGTTGGCGGTGTAGCGCACCAGCTTCGGAAGGTCGTACGGCCAGCGGCGCGTGGTCGCGACCGTGCCGGCGCCCGGGTCGACCTGCAGCGTGCCCGAGAAGCGCACGTGCAGGCCCGAGAGGATGTCGGACTTGCGCAGCTCGAACTGCATCTGGGTGTCGCCGTGGTTGTACGACGCGCGGTGCTCGCGGATCGTGTGGCGGCGGGTACGGGCGAAGAACTCGCCCGGGTTGACCGAGGTGGCGGGGATCGCGATCCCCTGCATGAACCGCTGGGGAGCGGCGGCCTGGGTGGTAGGCATCAGCCCTTGTCTCCGTTTCCGTTGAGGAAGTCGCGGAACGTGTCGAGCGCCGGGAACCTGTCCTGCACCTTGTTGACCGCGAGGTTGAACACGACCGGCGCGATGAGGGCAATACCGCCCACTGCGAACCAGAACGTCAGCTGGCGAGGCACACGGGGGTGCATCAGGCGCCCAGCTTCACGGCGGGCGCCTTGATGCCGCCGGCCTTGGCCTTGTCGAACGCGATGACGACGACCAGCGAAATCGCGGCCGTCAGGAGGACGGACTTCAGGGACACGGGGTGCTCCGCTTCGTTGAAGGTGAGCCCGTGAGACTGTGACCGCCGGCGTACCGGTCAGCGAAGATTGGGTCCCGGGGACCGTTCGCCGGCGTTCACCGCCCCACGGACGGTTCACCACCCATGAAGCCCGACCAAACCCGGGCCCAGAGCCGATCCGACCGGTTACACAAACGTGTATTTGCGCAGGTCAGCGTTCCCGCAGCCGGGAGCGTGCTACCGCGACACGCCCCAACGATCACCCGGCGCCACCACGGCGCTGTCGCGGGCCGGTGCTACCGTCACCAGCGGCGCACCACATGGCGACCACGACGCCCGCACCTGCTTGCCTCAGGGGCGGGCGTCGTCGCGTCCACCGGCCCTAGGCTCGACGTCGTGGACCCACGCGACGCCCGCAACCTGCACCGGTTCCTGTCCGCCTACGCCGACGCGATCCGCGGCCCCATCCCGCCCGAGGACCAGGTGCCCGCCCCCGCCGGCTCCGTACCTCAC
>WRHK01000082.1 GCA_009783295.1 Promicromonosporaceae bacterium | reverse complement strand
GACGGGGTTGCGCTCACCGCCGTGGCGGCCGCGCTGCGGCTCGGCGCGCCCTGGGGGCAGGCGTGGGCGGGAGTGCCGCCGAGGCTCGACGTCGTCGGCAGGGCGCTGCGGCCCGCGTGGGAGGAGGGCGCCGCGCCCGGCGACGCCCTGCGGGCCGCCGGGGACGCGCTGCGCCGGGAACGGCGCGACGCCGCGCGGGTCGCCGCGGCGCGGCTCGGCGTGCGGCTCGTGCTGCCGCTCGGTACGTGCTTCCTGCCGGCCTTCGTGCTGGTGGGGCTTGCGCCGGTGCTCATCGCGCTGGGCGTAGGGGTGTTCGCGGGGTGACCCGCGGTGGATCGACCCGGCATCCGGCCGGGCGGTGATGGGAGGGAAAGGCATGGAGGACGAGAGAGACGACGAGGCCGGCATGGCCACCGCGGAGTACGCGGTCGCGACGCTGGGCGCCGTCGGGATCGCGGGGCTGCTGATCGCGATCCTCAAGAGCGACGCCGTCCGGGGGCTGCTCGAGCACCTGGTCACCACGGCGCTGACGGTGGTGTGAGGCCACGATGACCGCAACGAGGAGGAGCACCGCCGACGGCGAGCGCGGTGCCGTCACCGCCGAGCTCGCCGTCGGGCTGCCCGTCGTGGCCCTGCTGCTCGTCGCGGTGCTCACCCTCGGGGCCGCGTCCGGCGCGCAGCTGCGCGCGCAGGACGCGGCCCGCGCGGGGGCGAGAGCGCTCGCGATCGGGCAGGACGAGGCGCAGGTGCGGGCCGTGGTCGCGCGGGTGGGCGGCGCGGACTCCCGGCTCGAGGTGGAACGGGACGGGCAGTGGGTCACCGTGTCCGTGTCGCGCCCCGTGGGCGGGGGCTGGTTCGCGCACGCCCCGCTCCGCGCGGGCGCCGCCGCGACCGCCTGGGTGGAACCGTGAGCACGGCCCACGACGGCGAGCGCGGAGCCGGCACCGTGCTGCTGCTCGGCCTCGCGGGCGTGATCCTCATGCTCGGGTTCGCGCTGATCGCTCTGGCAGGCGCCGAGCACGCCCGGTCGACCGCCCAGGCGTCGGCCGACCTCGCGGCGCTCGCGGCCGCGACGGCGGTGCGCGACGGGTACCCCGCGTGCGACGTCGCGCGGGACGCCGTCGTGCGCAACGGCGGGTCGCTCGCGGCGTGCACGCCGGAGGCCGGGGGGATCGTCGGCGTGACCGTCACGAGGCCCGTCACCGGGGTGCCGGCGTGGGCCGGTGGGGTGGCGCGTGCCGTCGCACGCGCCGGGCCCCGGCCGGTCTCAGGTCGGGTTGACGCGGAACAGGGCCGCCCGCTCGGTGATGAGGCGGGCGCGGGCCAGGCGGGGCTTGTCAGAGCCGTCGCGGATCACGCCGCCGGACGCCTCGAAGTCGGCGAGGAAGTCGATCGCCCAGGCGACGTCGGCGGGCGACGGGCTGAAGCACTCGTTGATGACCGCCGGCTGCTCCAGGTCGAGGCAGATCTTGCCGGTCATGCCCAGGTCGACCGCCTCGCCCGACTGGACCCGCAGCACCGGGTGGGTGGTGCCGACCGTCGGGCCGTCGATAGGCCCGGTGAGCCCGCCGATCCGCGAGGCCGCCACGAGCCGCGACCGCGGGTACGCCATCGCGAGCGGCTCGTTCGAGGCCCCCGTGTCACGGCGGTAGTCGCCCGACCCGAACGCGAGCCGGAACACTCCCGGGGCGCGCGCGATCGAGACGGCGTCCTCGATGCCGAGCGCCGACTCGACCAGCGCGATCACGGGCACCGTCCCGCCCAGGCGCTGGACGGTGTCGACCACCTGGTCGGCGCTCTCCGTCTTGGCGAGCATCACGCCGGCCAGCCCGGTGGTGTCGTGGCCCGCGGCGTCACGCAGGGCGCGCACGTCGTCGGCCCAGGCGACCGACGACCGCTCGTTGATACGCACCCACGCGCGGCCGCCCGCGGCGAACCAGTCGAGCACCTTGCCGCGCGCGACGCCCTTGAGGGAGTCGTCGACCGCGTCCTCGCAGTCGAGCACCACCTGGTCGGCGCGGGAGAGCTGGGCGGCGTCGAACGCGTCGTCGTGCAAGGCGGACAGCAGCAGCCAGGAGCGAGCGTGGGCGGGGGCGACGCGGGTGGACTCGCGTGAACGGCGTCGTTCGTCGAGGGAGATCTCCAAGGTCACCTCAGGGACTCTACGACTCCTGCGGGGCGTGCGAGAGCACGGTGTCGAGCAGGGTGACGGCGGCGGCCTTGTCGAGCGGCGAGTTGTAGTTGCCGCACTTCGGGGACTGCACGCAGGCAGGGCAGCCGTGGTCGCAGGGGCACGCGGCGATCGCGTCGCGGGTGGCGCGGAGCCAGGTGGCGCCCAGCTCATAGCCGCGCTCGGCGAAGCCCGCGCCGCCCGGGTAGCCGTCGTAGACGAACACGGTGGCCTCGCCGGTGTCGGGGTGCAGCTCGGTCGACACGCCGCCCAGGTCCCAGCGGTCGCACGTCGCCAGCAGCGGCAGCAGGCCGATCGAGGCGTGCTCCGCCGCGTGCAGCGCCCCGGGTACGACGTCGGCGTCCAGCCCGGCGGCGCGCAGCACGTACTCGGGCACCGTCCACCAGACGGCCGTGGTGGCCAGCGAGCGCTCCGGCAGGTCGAGGGGCTCCGTGCCCAGCACCTGGAGGTCCGGCAGGCGGCGCCGCTCGAACGAGATGACCTGCGACGTCACCTCCACGGGGCCCAGGCCCCAGGAGATCGGGCCCCACTCGCGCGTCTGCTCGACGGCCGGCTCGTCGATCGCGATCGTCATCACCTCGCGCGACCAGGTGCCGTGGTCGACGTCGCGGCGCACCACCAGGGCCACGCGGTCCGTGAGGTCCAGGTGGTCGACCACGAACGTCGTGCCCTGGTGCACGTAGACCGCACCGTCGTGCACCTGCCCGTCGGCGGACCCGGCGTCCACCGTGCCGAGCAGCCGGCCCGTGGTCGCCTCGACCACCCGGACCGGGCGCCCGCCCGAGCCCCGCAGGTCCGCCATCCCCGCCGCCGGCTGCGCGTGCGTCCAGTACCAGCCCGACGGCCGACGGCGCAGCGCGCCGCCCTCCACGAGCTCGTCGAGGATCGCGCGCACGTGGGCGGGGTCGCCGAACCGCGCCAGGTCCTCCGCGCGCAGCGGCACCTCCTGCGCCGCCGCGCACAGCTGCGGGGCCAGCACGTAGCGGTTGGCGGGATCGAAGACCGTGGCCTCCAGCGGGGCGTCGAACACGGCCTCCGGGTGCGTCACCAGGTAGGTGTCGAGGGGGTCCTCGCGGGCGACGAACGCGACCAGCCCGTCGGCCCCCGCACGCCCGGCCCGGCCCGCCTGCTGCCACAGCGACATGCGCGTGCCCGGCCAGCCCGCGATGAGCACGGCGTCCAGGCCCGAGATGTCCACGCCGAGCTCCAGGGCGTTCGTCGTGGCCAGGCCCAGCAGAGCGCCCGTGCGGATCGCCTGCTCCAGCTCGCGCCGCTCCTCCGGGAGGTAGCCGCCCCGGTAGGCGGCGATCCGCCGCGACAGATCCGTCGATACCGGCCGCAGGTGGTCCCGCGCCGCCTGCGCCACCGACTCCGCACCCCGCCGAGACCGCGTGAACGCGAGCGTCCGCGCCCCCGACGCGGCCAGGTCGGCGAGCAGGTCCGCCACCTCGGCCGTCGCCGTGCGGCGCGGGTGCTCCGCGGCGCCGTCGGCCGTCACCACCGCCGTCTGCTCCGCCTCCGCGTGCGACGCGTCCAGGGGGTCCGGCAGCGCCCACGGGTCGTCGTCGCCTTCAGCCGCGCCCGCGGAGCGCGTGAACGCGAACGACATCAGCTCCGGCGGCTGCCACAGCGCGATCGTGCGCCGGCCCGACGGCGACCCGTCGTCAGTCACCGCCGTCACCGACTCGACCCCCAGCAGGCGTGCGGCGCTCACGGCCGGGTCCGCCGACGTCGCGCTCGCCACCACGAACGTCAGCTCCCCGCCGCGGTGGTGCTCCACGAGCCGGGCCAGCCGCCGCAGCACCAGCGACACGTGCGCCCCGAACACGCCGCGATACGTATGCCCCTCGTCGACCACCACGTACCGCAGCGCCCGCAGGAACCGCGACCAGCGGCGGTGGTTCGGCAGCAGGGAGAAGTGCAGGAAGTCCGGGTTGGTGAGGACGACGTCGGCGTAGTCCTGCACCCAGCGCCGCTCCTCGGTGGGGGTGTCGCCGTCGCACGTCGAGACCCGGATCGACCGGCCGGCGTCGTCCGGCATGGCCGCGAGCACCCGCTCCAGGGCGTGGAGCTGGTCGGCCGCGAGCGCCTTCGTGGGCGACAGGTACAGCACCGAGCCGCGCTGCTGCGGGGGGAGCGTGCGCCCGACGGCCGTCAGGGCCGGGAGCCAGAACGCGAGCGACTTGCCCGACCCGGTGGACGTCGCGAGGGCGACGTGCTGGCCGGCCCAGGCGGCCGAGGCTGCGGCGGCCTGGTGGACCCACGGACGGGTCACGCCCGCCGACCGGTACGCCTCGACGAGAGCGGGGTCCGCCCAGGTCGGCCAATCGACGGTGACGCCCTCGCGGGCGGGGAGCGTGCGGACATGGGTCAGGCGGTCGGCCCGCGCGCCGCCCGCGAGGAGCACGTCCAGGAGGGGGTGGGGGGCGGCGTCGGGCACGGGCTCATCCTCCCAGGACTCGCGGCCCTGGGAGGATGAGCCGGGGATCAGCCGGGGATCGTCACGGTGACCGGGTCGCTGGCCAGGTAGCGCTTGCCCACCGCGATACCGCCTACGGTGTCGTTCGGGTCCTGACACCAGGCGAGCGCGCGGACGTGGTACTGACCGGGGGGAAGGGTATCCGGGTAGGCGCTCGGCGACGGCCCGTCGCTCGGTACCTGCGTCCCGCAGTGCCAACCACCGCCCGAGGCGGCAATGGTCTCGAAGGACTGGCCAGCCGCGAGGGAGGTGATCGTGGGGGCGCCGGACTTCTTGGTTCCGTCGGCGTTCCAGCTCTCGGCCGGCGTCCACTGACCGCCACCGCCACCATCAGGCCAGAAGGAGGCGTCGACGACCTTTCCGCCTTGGGACCAGACGAGGATGGGGTCGCCGGCGGCATAGCCCGAGCTCACGCCTCCGAGGCTCGTGAAGCGCACAAGAGCAGTCGCCGTACCGCTCGCCGAGACGGTGACGTCGCCGACGATTCCCAGGCGCATTGCAGCGTCGTCGAAGGAGAAGAGCTTGGAGGCGTCCGCCCCGCAGACCAGCCCCTCTCCCACCGAGTCGCCGAACGGGAGCGCGGCCCCGGCGGCGAACCGGGAGTCCGTGAGGCTCGGTGCGTCGGGCACCGTCACCGAGATCTTTCCGCCGACCAGAAAGGACAACGGCGCTGAACCGTTGTTGTGTGCCTCATAGATGGTGACCGCGTACACGTCGTACCGGCCTGCCGGGCGGGCGCTGGGGAACGTGTCGAAAGGGTAGTTGTCGTTGGCTGCGATGCGCGTACCGCAGCTCCAGCCGCTGTCCTCCTCGAGCCCGTTGAGAGCCGACGCGACGAACGACTGTCCCGCGGCGAGCGACGTCACCTCAGAGCCGTCCTCGCGGAGGAAAGGGCCGGCCTGCGGCTCGACCCAGTCGACCGCGTCGACGATCCGCCCGTCCTGGACGTAGACAAGGCCCGGTTCGAGCCCCCCATAGTCGGACGGCACGTCCGCGGACCCGGTGTTCGTGATCCTCACCTGACCCTTCTGCCCCCCGACGTCCACGAGCGACAGGTCGAGCGTGCTCGTGCTCGGCAGGTCCAGCAGCTCGCTCACCGGGTCGCCGCACATCAGGTTGTCGAGTGAGCCGCGCATCGCTCCCCATGCCGGGAAGGCATGCTGGTGCGAGGCAAACCGGGGATCGTCGAGCGCGGTGCGCGCCGCCGCCGGGTCCACCGTCACGTCGGGCGAGGGCGCCGTCGTCGGCGAGGATGAAGGCGTTGGCGTAGGTGACGGGCTGGGCGACGGCGTCGGGCTCACGGATGGCGTAGGGGTCGCCGGTGGCACGGGCCCGAGCTTGGTGTTCCACGGGGCTGCCCACGCCCCGACGGCGATCGCGCACACGAGCGCGAGCGTTGCCGTGGCAATGCCGCTGACCTTGACGGCGCGGCGGCCGGCGACCCGGCGCCGAAGCTCGGGCATCGAGGCCCGGAGATGGACGTCGGTGGCGTGCGAGGCCATGGTGTCGAACGTGCGGCCGATCGCCTCACCGATGCGTGCGTCGTCCTTGCTGATCCTGTCGTTCACCGGGTGCCTCCGTCCAGGGCTCGCGCCGGGGTGCGCACGGGGGCAGCGCAGAGGTCGTCGGTGGTGAGTAGGCCGCGAAGCCGGCCGGTGGCGTCGGACAGGTGCCGTTTGACGGTGCCCTCGGCGAGGCCGAGCCGGGCCGCGACCTGGGGCACGGTGAGGTCCTCGTAGAAGCGCAGCACGACGCAGGCCCGCTGCTGCGGGGAAAGCTCCGCCAGCGCGGCGGTGACGTCGGCACGTACGCTCACGCCCGACGCCGGCCCGCGCTGGTCGTCGTCGTCCACCAGCAGGGGCTCGCGCTCTCTCCAGCGGACGCGGCGCCGGTACCCGTCGACGTACAGCGACAGGATGGCCCGCCGGACGTAGGCCTCGGCGTTGGTGGGCGCGGCGTCGGACTGGAGCGGGTGCACGGTCGCTGCCGGGCCGCTCGGGCGCCGCAGGCCGGAGAAGACCTTGAACAAGGCCTCCTGGACGAGGTCTTCGGCGTCGTAGCTGTTCCCGCAGACGACGTACGCATAGCCGACGAGCGCGTGGCCCCTCCGTGCGACCAGGTCGTCGAGCTCTGCTCGCCATCGAGTCATCAGTACCTCCTGCGTGGGGCCCTTCAGCGGGCCGAACACTAGCGAGACGAACGTTGGGTTCGTTTCGTTGGGGGCGCTGTGGCGCGGAGCGACGCGCCCTACGGGAGCGTCACCTGCAGCGGGTTGCCGATGATCGTCCTCTGCCTGTCACGGACCTGGGCGCCCGGCGGGCCGTTCGAGGAGAGGCGGAAGAGCGTGATCGCAGAGACCGTGTAGTCGCCGGCCGGGCGGGTGTCGGCGAGCTCCGGCGTCGAACCACCAGCCGGCGAGGTCGTCATCGCGCCGCACGTCCAGCCCGCCCGTCGGACGTGAGACGGTCATTCGACGTCGTGGACCAGCTGTCCGCGAGGCCCTCGAACGACGAACCCTGCGGCACCGACGTCACGTTCGTCCGTGTGCTCGGCGCGCCCGTCCCGCTCTCCCAGAGGTCTCCCTCCGTCCAGACCCAGGCGTCGACGATGCGTCCGCCTTGCACCCAGACGAGGGTCGGCTGCGTCCCCCGGTAGGAGATCCCAGGGTTGGAGGTGCCGTCGTTGGCGATGCGGACGACGCCTTCGCCGTCGCCGTGTACCGGCTCGAGGGTCATCGAGAAGCCGTCGCGTCGGGGCAGGTCGAGCAGCGGCGAGATGTCGACGCCGCAGGCGAGCCCGGGAGGGCCGGTGAGCGGACGGCCGTCGGAGAAGCGCGGGTCGTCGAGCGCGGACTTCGCCCCAGGACTTCCGCCCGACGGTACCGTCCGGGCGGCGACGCCCAGGCCCACGGCTAGGACGACCGTTGCCACGGCGATCCCGCCGAGCTTGCCGCGCGGCGACCCTCGATGCGGTGGCGCAGCTCGGGGAGAGCCGCCTCGAGCCGCGTCGGCGAGGGGTAGGTCGACATCGTCGCGAGCGTGGAGCGCAGCGCCGAGGCAACGCGCGGGTCGTCGCGGTCCTGGGGGTCCGTCTGTCGGTCCGTCATGATCGTCCTCCGTCCATGGCGCTCTCGTCGTCGGCGAGCAGGCCCCGCAGCCTGTTCGTGGCGTCCGCGAGGTGGCGTTTGACCGTGCCGTCGGCAAGGCCGAGCCTCGCCGCGACCTGGGCGAGCGTGAGGTCGTCGAAGCAGCGCAGGACGTCGCACGCGCGCTGCTGCGGGGAAAGGCTCGCCAGCGCGGCGGCGATGTCGGCCTGCACGCTCACGCCCGACGCCGGGCCTCGCCCAGCGCCGTCCTCGATGAGCAGGTGCTTGCGCGCGGTGTAGCTGACCCGCCGCCGGTAGCCGTCGACGGGCAGGGAGAGGATCGTCCGCCTGACCTAAGCCTTCGGGTGATCCGACAAACGGGTCCCGTCGAGCTGATGCACGGCCTCGGCATCGCCGCGGCGCCGCAGCCGTGAAAGGGCCTTGAAGAGCGCCTCCGGGACCAGGTCCTCGGCATCAGTGGTGTCGCCGCACACCATCTACGCGTAGCCGAGGAGTGCCTGGCCTCGCCGGGCGACCAGGGTGTCGAGCTCGTCGCTCCACCGGTCATGTCCCACCTCCCGTGACAGGCCGCAGCGGCCGATATCACTACCGACGAACGGGAGCGGCGAGAGGTTGGGGTGAGTGTGCGCTCGGGTGCGCCAGCCGGCAACGGAGGCGACGGCACGTGACACGCGGCCGTCCTCCGAGGACCACCGACCCTGACGACCGGCACCGGCGTCGGGGACGATCGACCCATGGCTCGCCATCCCGTACCGAGATCCGCCGCGCGTGCCGGCGCGCTCGTCGCGCTGGGTCTCGGCGCAGCGCTGCTCACCCGGCGCCTGGCGCAGACGTGGGGCACGCTCGGCGGCGAGCACGACGACGAGCTGCCGGGCGACGGCATCCTGCCCGACGCCCGCCTGGTCGCGACGCGGGGCGTAGGCATCGCCGCGCCGCCGCGCGTCATCTGGCCGTGGCTGCTCCAGCTCGGGTACGGGCGCGGCGGGTTCTACAGCCACGACCGGCTCGAACGGCTCGCCGGGCTGGACATCCGGTCGGCAGAGCGGGTCGAGGAGCGCTGGCAGGGCCTCGCCGTCGGCGACGAGGTGCACCTGGCGCCGGCCGTGGCGCTGAGCGTCGCCGAGATGCACCCCGAGCGCCACCTGGTGCTCGCGGGCGTGCACAGCGGGCCGGGCAAGGCGCCCGCGCCCTACGACTTCACGTGGGCGTTCGTGCTGCGGCCGGTCGGGGCCGGGTCGCGCGTGCTGGTCCGGGAGCGCTACCGCCCACGCGGGCCGGGCGGGCGCGTTCTCGCCGAGGTGATGCAGCCAGTCAGCTTCGTGATGACGGCCGCCATGCTCCGGGGCATCCGGCAGCGGACACTCAACACCTCGTGACCTGGGACGACGGGTACTTGCCGCAGGCGTTCAGGGAGCGCTAGGTTCGCGCCGCTGCGACGAGGTTGCTCGGGACAGCCGCGCCCGTGAGGGTGCGCCTCCGCCGCGTCACTGCCTCCTTGGAGCCTCTTGTGCGCCGTCTCCTGCGTTCCGGCCGCCTGCGTCTTGTCGCGGCCGCCCTCGCCCTCGTCCTGATCCCCGTCGGCGGTGTCGCGACGGCGTCCCGTGCCGACGCCGCGTCGAACCCGGGTGGGTCGGTGGTCGGCTACGCACCCGCGTCGACGACGGTGCTGAGCGACGGCGCCGACCCCGTCACCGATCCCGTGAGCAGCTTCTGGGTAGGCAACTGCGGCGTGGACCAGCTCGATGCGACGCTCGCTGCGTACTGCACGGCACCGACGATCCAGCGCGCGCAGTGGACGTTCGAGCCACTCGCGATCCTCGACCAGCTCGCTCCGCAGGACCTGGTGAGCGCCAGGCTCGTCATCAGCGCGCGCCAGGGCATCCTCGACAACTCCACCTGCACGCCCAACACGCTCCGTGTCTACGACATCGACAACCCCGTTGCGGCCCCCACGTGGGCGAGCACGGCGGCGTGGGTGGCGCAGGAACCGCTCGGCTCGTTCTCCGCGTACTGGGGCACGTGCGCGCAGACGCCCACGTGGACCGGCTACGACGACTTCGACGTCACCGCCCTCGTGCGCCGGATGATGTCGGAGGGCCGGACGGACCTGACCGTGGGCGTCGCGGGCGACGAGAC
The DNA here is from genome assembly GCA_009783295.1 of Promicromonosporaceae bacterium. Lineage (GTDB taxonomy): Bacteria > Actinomycetota > Actinomycetes > Actinomycetales > Cellulomonadaceae > Xylanimonas. Next base: position 4,956 of record WRHK01000082.1, on the reverse strand, counting down.
CAACGTGGGCTCCGGGTACAACCTGCTCGACTCGTACGCGGTGTCGGTCTACGTGAACTTCGAGCGCCCGCCGGCCGCCCCGACCGACCTCGGGATCATGGTGGGTACCTCGCTGCTGGGCTGTACGAGCACGCCGGTTGCCATCAGCAGCCCCAGTTTCCAGGTCTACGCGTACCTGACGGACCCTGACGACGCGGTCGGCAACGGGATCGCCGGTGCGCCGGTGCACGCCGACCTGTCCGTGGTCGACACGACCGACGGATCCGTCGTCGCATCGCAGACGGCACAGGTCGTCTACACGCCCGCGGGTGCTCAGTTCCCGGTGAACGCGCCGAACCTGACGAACGGCCGCACGTACGAGGTGCGGGTCCGGACGACGGACGGAGGCGGGCTCACGGGTCCGACGGCGACGTGCCGGTTCACCTTCGACGGCACCCCGCCGGCGCCGCCTGTGGTCACGCCCGTGCTGGCGGCGTCGACGCCGTCGGTGTCGGGCAAGGTGGTGGCGGGTGGGACGTTGACGGCGGTGGTGGGGTCGTGGACGGCGGGGACGGCGTTGGCGTACCAGTGGCGGGCGGACGGCGTGGCTGTGGCGGGTGCGACGGGTGCGTCGTTCGTGCCGCGGTCGGCGCAGGTGGGCAAGAAGATCACGGTGACGGTGACGGGAAGCAAGGCGGGTTTCGCGTCGGTGGCCAGGACGAGTGCCGCCACGGGTGCGGTGGCGGACGCGAACGTGCAGCTGGGGTATCAGGGTCACGTGCAGAGCATCGGCTGGCAGCCGTGGGTGACGGGCGGTCAGGTTGCTGGGACGACCGGTCGCAGCCTGCGGGTGGAGGCGTTGCGGTTCCGGTTCAACGGGGCGGCGTATGGCGGGGGGATCACGGCGACGGCGCACGTGCAGAGCATCGGGTGGATGGCGCCGGTGGCGTTGGGTGGTGTGGTGGGCACGACGGGCCGCAGTCTGCGGGTGGAGGCGTTCACGATGCAGCTGACCGGTGAGATGGCGCAGCACTATGACATCTACTACCGCACGCATGCCCAGCATCTGGGGTGGTTGGGCTGGGCGAAGGATGGTGCGCGGTCGGGTACGGCGGGGTATGCCTACCGGTTGGAGGCGGTGGACGTGCGGCTGGTTCCCAAGGGTGACCCGGCGCCGGCCGCGACGACCACGCTGGCCTCCTTCTACCAGCACTGAGCGCGCCGACGACGGCGCGCTGACACGGGTCGAAGGGGCCTTGTCGGGGCTCTCACCAGGCGCTACGTTCGGCGCTGCCGCACGGCGCGGCACTCCACAGCCTGCAGGCTTCACCGCCTGAGATCGAGGTCTTCATGCCTTGGCACGCCCACGGCTCCGCACGCCGGCTCACCGCCTGGACCGTCACCCTCGTCGCGGCATTCACGCTGCTCGCCGCCGCCCCGGCGCGCGCTGCCGACCCCCAGTCCGTCACCGTCACGTTCACGCAGGTGGGTGACTGGTACGAGACCACCGGCGGGCCGGGGGTGCCGAACCAGTACCGGGTCGATGTCACCGCGGCGGACGGGACCGCGGTCACGGGACTGGCCGTCCGCGTCTACATCGACGGTCAAGCATCCGGTTTCGCGGACCCCGTGGGAACAGTCATGGATGCCGTCACGCCCGTGGTCACGGGCGTGAACGACGTCAGCGTGCAGTTCTACGGCCTCCCGGGGACCTACGCCGTCGGATCGGCCACGGCGCAGGTGGTGGCGCTCCCCGCGACGGTGCCGGCGCAGGTGACGTTCAGCGTCCCGCCCACGGCTCCCGCGGAGTCGACCACCACCATTCCCGTCGACGTCGCCGCCGGCGGAGCCCCCGCCGCGGGTTCGATCTCAGCGGTCTACGGCGGCGGAGCCAGCACTGGGGTCGAGGTCGCTCTGGTCGACGGGCACGCCGACCTGCCTGTGTACTTCGGCCCGGTCGGCACCAGCCAGATCGCCATCGCGTACTCGGGTGGCGCCGGAGCACAACCGGTGACGACGGAGGCGCAGCCGACCACGGTCACCACCGCGACGCTGAGGGTGCTGGCGCAGCCCGTGGTCGCGGGCGTTCCGGTGGTGGGCGCGGCGGTCAGCGCTCAGGTCGCAGACGCCATCAACGGCGTGGCCGGCCAGTCCATCTGGGACCGCCAGCCGGACAGGGTCGACTACCAGTGGATCGTCGGCGGTGTGTCGGTCGCGGGCGCGACGAACCCCGACTACGTGGTCCCGGCATCGGCGATCGGCAAGTCGATCCAGGTGCGGATGACCGCGCATCTCCAGAACTACTTCGACTCGACGCTGACCAGCGGACCGAGTGCCGCGGTCCGCGACTCCGACACCCAGGTCCAGGTCCAGGGGCACGTGCAGGGTGTCGGATGGCAGCCGTGGACCACGTCCGGGGCGATGGTCGGGACGACCGGTCGCAGCCTGAGGCTTGAGGCGTTCCACGTCCGACTCGCGAACGCGGCGTACACCGGCGGGATCACGGCGTCCGTCCACGTGCAAGGCCTCGGCTGGATGGCGCCCGTGACGGATGGCGGCGTCGTCGGGACGACCGGGCGTGGGTTGCCGATCGAGGCGGTCAAGCTCCAGCTCACCGGCGAGATGGCCACGCACTTCTCCCTCTGGTACCGCGTCCACGTCTCCGGTATCGGCTGGATGGGCTGGGGCGAGGATGGCGGACCCGCTGGGACCGAAGGGCTGGGCGACCAGGTCGAGGCGCTCGACGTCAGGCTGCTCCCGAAGGGGGACCCCGTCCCCCCGAGCACGGCGAGCCGGGGCCAGTACGTCGGGGGCCGCCCGCCAGATGTGAGCTCGTGGATCAGCAACCGGGCGCACGTGCAGAGCATCGGGTGGCAGCCGTGGACCGCTGGCGGTACCACGATCGGCACGACCGGGCGCGGGCTGCGCATGGAGGCGGTGCAGTTTCAGATCGGCGACGCCGACTACACCGGCGGCATCACCGCCAGCGCTCACGTGCAGACTCTCGGGTGGATGGCGCCGGTCGCTGCGGGCGGCATCGTCGGGACGACCGGCAAGGGGCTGCGCCTGGAGGCGCTGAAGGTGCAGCTGACCGGCGACATGGCCACCCACTTCGACGTCTACTACCGCGCGCACGTCCAGGGCTTCGGGTGGCTGGGCTGGGCTGCGAACGGGCAGCCCGCCGGGTCGGCCGGGTACGGCTACCGCATGGAGGCGCTTCAGGTGCGTCTGGTCGACAAGGGCGATGCCGCCCCGGCGGGTAACGGCATGCCCGCCTTCGAGCAGCACTGACCGACTCGCCGCCGAGCGCCGGGATCGGCGAAGGGTGTGCCCCGCCGTCCGGGACGGCGGGGCACATCCTTCACTTGTCGCAGGTCACGGCACCGTGACCGTGATCGGTGGGCTGACGAGGTACTGCGGCCCGACGCTTCCCTGAACGCCGGCGTCGGTCCAATACCAGGAGATCGCGTAGACCTGGTAGTCGCCGGCGGGGAGGGCGTCCGGAAAGTTCGGGTACAGGTCGTTGTCGTTCGGGACGGACGTGCCGCACGTCCATCCGTCGGTCCCGGCCGCAACTCCGAACGCGAATGCATCGAAGGACGAGCCGGACGGCAGGTCCGTCACCGCGCTGCTCTCATACGCGGGCTCGTTCCAGGTGCCGTCGGCGTTCCACTCGTCGGTGGTGTGCCACGGGTCTCCGCCCTCGTGCCACCCCTTCCAGTCGACGATCTTGCCGTCCTGGGTCCACATGAGGAGCGGCCCGCCAGCCGTATAGCCGGTCGCCAGGCCCTGGCCGGACGTGTTCGTGACCCGCGTGCGGGCCATCATGGAAGCGAAGCCGCCGGGCGTGGGATAGGTCGGGTCACCGACGATCTGGATCGTGAACGCGTCCGTCGTGCTCCCCGCGAGCGTGTCCTGCAGGTCTGCGCCGCACCCCCACTCCGCGTCCGGCCCCATCTGTCCGGGGTGGAAGCGGGGGTCGTCGAGGGCGGAGCGGTCGGCGGGGACGCCGACGCGTGTGGCGGGTGTGGACGAGCTCGGGTCTGAGGAGGTGGCGTCCGGGATCGGGTCGCCGCTCGGGGTGCCGCTCGGTGTCGGGCTGGGGCTGTCGGTGGGCGCAGGGGTGGGTGTCTGGGTGGCGGGGGGTGTGGGGGTGTTCTGCCACTGCCAGGGTTGGGCCCAGGCTCCGGCTCCGAGGGCTGCGACGAGGACGAGCGTGCTGGCGGTGATGGCGGTGGCCTTGGCGGCCCGGCGGCGGCGGACACGCTTGATGGTCTGCTCGATGTCGAGGTGGCCGTGCCGGGCGGCATCGCCCGCGAGTGCGGAGTAGAGGCGGGAGAGGTGGTCGCCCATGCCGGGGTCGTCGTCGCCTGGGTACGGCTGGTGGTTGCTCATCGGGTGGCCGTCCTTTCACCGGTGGTGCCGAGCAGGCTGCGCAGCTTGCCGGCGGCGTCGGACAGGTAGCGCTTGGCGGTGCCTTCGGCGACGCCGAGGGCGACGGCGACCTGGGGCACGGTGAGGTCTTCGTAGTAGCGCAGCACGGTGCAGGCGCGTTCTTTGGGGGACAGGGCGGCCAGGGCGGCGGCGACGTCGGCGCGGATCACGATGCCCGAGGCGGGGGCGCGCACGACGTCGGAGCCCGCCACCAGCCGGCTGCGGTCGGCCAGGCCGCGGCGTCGTTCGGTGGTGTCGAGGTAGTGGTGCAGGATGGCGCGGCGCACGTAGCCCTCGGGGTTGGCGGGGCCGCCGTCGAGGTCCAGGGGTAGCGCGGTGGGCACGGACCGTAGGGCGGGGTTGCGGAAGCGTGAGTAGACCTTGACCAGGGCGTCCTGGACGAGGTCTTCGGCTTCGTGCCGGTCACGGCATAGCGCGTATGCGTATCCCACCAGGGCGGGGCCGCGTGTGGCGACCAGTGTGCGGAGCTCGTGCTCCCAACGTGCCACGTCGATCTCCTTGCCAACGGTCCCGGCGGGACCC
>WRHK01000081.1 GCA_009783295.1 Promicromonosporaceae bacterium | reverse complement strand
CGGGTCGAGGACTTCACCCCTCGACCCGGGCGCGAAGCCTCGACCCGAGCGGGGCCGTCGCTGTCTGCAGGGCCCCGCTCACGCCCGTCGCCTAGCCTGACCCGCATGACCGACGTCTCCCCCGCCGCGCACCACGCCCTCGACGCCGCGCTCGCGGCGCAGCGGCGCTCCGGGCGCCTGCCCGCGGCCTCCGCCGCGGTGGCCCGCGCCGGCCAGGTGGTGTGGGCGGCGGCCGACGGCGTCGTCGACGACGGCGACGCCGCCCCGGTGACCACGGAGCACGCGTTCCGCGTCGGCTCGATCACCAAGACCATGGTGGCCGTGGCCGTGCTGCAGCTCGCGCGCGACGGTCTCATCACGCTCGAGGACGCCGTCGGCACGTACCTGCCCGACGCCCCCGTGCCGCACGCGACCGTCGCCCAGGTGCTCTCGCACACCGCCGGCCTGCCCGCCGAGCCCGAGGGCGCCTGGTGGGAGCGTGCCGGCGGCCGCACCTGGGAGCAGGTGACGCGGCACCAGGGCCTCACCCCGCCCGGCGACCGGTTCCACTACTCCAACGTGGGCTACGCGGTGCTCGGCCGGCTGGTCGAGGTGCTGCGGCGCCACCCCTGGGACGACGTGCTGCGCACCGAGGTGTGGGAGCCGCTCGGCATGACGTCGACCGGCCGCGTGCCCGCCGGGCCGCACGTGCAGGGGTTCGCCGTGCACCCCCACGCGCGGCTGGTGCACGCCGAGCCCGTGCCCGACTACGCCGCCATGGGCCCGGCCGGAGAGGTGTGGTCCACGCCGTCGGACCTCGCGAGGTTCGGGTCGTGGCTGGTGGCCGCGGGGCCGGGCGGGGCGTGGTCGTCGGCCGACGACGCCGTGCTCCCGGTCGCCGCCCGGCGCCGCATGTGCGCGCCCCGCGTGCTGCGCGACGAGCACGACACCGAGTGGACCGCCGCCTACGGCCTGGGCGTCATGGTCTGGGACTCCGAGCGCGGCGGCGGCGACGCCGTCGGCGCTGCCCGCGACGTCGAGACCGACGACGTCCCGGCCGGCCACCGCCGCCGTACCGCCGGCCACGGCGGCTCCGTGCCCGGGTTCCAGGCGGGGCTGCGCGCCGACACCACGACGGGCGACGTCGTCGCCATGTGCGTCTCGTCGACGGCCGGCGCGTACGACCCCGTGGCCCTGCTCGACGTGCTCGACGCCACCGCGCCCTGGGACCCCGCCCGCGGGGACGACGGCGTCTGGCCCGACGCCCTGGCGCTCACCGGCACCTGGTACTGGGGCCCCGCCCCGTACACGCTGCGGGCCCGCCGCGGCGGAGCGCTCGAGCTCACGGCACGCGGCGGCCGCGGCACCGTGTTCGCTCCCCGGGAGGGCACGTGGGTGGGCGTCGAAGGCGGCTACTGGCTGGGCGAGACGCTCCGGCCCGTGGTGCACGACGGCCGCACCGTGGCCCTCGACGTCGGCACCTTCTGCTTCACGCGCACCCCGTACGCGGCCGAGGCCGACATCCCGGGCGGGCTCGCGCAGGACGGTTGGCACCCGCTCCCGCGGAGGTGACTCCGCCGCCGGACTCCGCCGCGCCCCCAGCCGTCACGGCGATGACGTATCACCCGGTGCGCCGGACCGCTCTGGATTAGGCATCCACAGCGGTCCCAGCACACCTGGAGGGTTCTCATGGCCGTGTCCCAGAACGGCTGGACGGTCCAAACGACCGCCCCGGCCGAGAAGCTGCGCTGGATCACCGGACGCGTGCTGCCCGGCGACGTCGCCACCGTGTTCGACCACTTCGGCGCGCAGTTCGACGCGCGCGTCGAGGCGATCGACACCGCAGGGTCGTGGGGCTGGAACAACCGCAGGATCCGCGGGTCGGCGGTCATCTCGAACCATGCGTCCGGGACCGCCGTCGACCTCAACGCACCCAGGCACCCGCTCGGTGCCGTAGGCACCTTCAACGAGGCCCAGCGCAACGCCATCCACGCGATCCTTGCCGAGCTCGACGGCGTCATCCGCTGGGGCGGCGACTACCCGGGCCGCAAGGACGAGATGCATTTCGAGGTCAACGCGTCCATGGCCGCGGTGACCGTCCTCGCGGGCCGCCTTCGCGGCGCGTCACCCGTGCCCGTCCGCCGTCCTGTGCCTCAAGCCCGTCCTGTGCCGCAGGCCAGGCCTGCACCGCTCGCCCTGGACGGCGTGTGGGCCACCGCGACGACCCGCCGGCTCCAGCAGGTGCTCGGCACCCAGGCCGACGGCGTCGTCACCCACCAGACGCACGCCTTCCAGAGCCCGAACCCCGGTCTCGGCGCGGGCTGGGACTGGAGCGGCAGGCCCGGCGACGGTGGCTCACGCGCCATCGCTGCCCTGCAGACGCGGCTCGGCCTCACCTCCGACGGCAAGGCCGGACCGCAGACCTTCGCGGCGCTCCAGCGCCACCTGGGCACGAACGCCGACGGCGTCGTGTCCAACCCGTCGGCCATGGTGCGCGCTCTGCAGACCCGGCTCAACGCGGGAGCCGTCTGAGCTGTCGCGTGCCCCCGACCGGGTTCGAACCGGTACTGCACCGGGTTTAAGCCGGCTGCCTCTGCCAGTTGGGCTACGGGGGCGCCCCGGGGACGACGACGGGGGCACCGCACGTCAGTGCGATGCCCCCGTAGCCTAGAGCGCAGGTGCGCGCCTCACGCGGAGGCGGAGGCGCCCTTCTCGGCCGTCTCGGCGGACGACTCGGCCTTCTGCTCGACCTTGGTGCCGGCGGGCGCGCCCGGCACGGCGGCCTTGCGGAACTCGTCGCGCGGGTCGTGCACGGAGCCGAGCGAGACGATCTCGCGGCCCATGAGGAACTGGCCCATCCAGCCGATCACGATGCGGATCTTGCGGTTGCCCGTGGGCATGGCCATGACGTGGTAGCTGCGGTGGGCAGCCCAGGCGAGGAAGCCGCGCAGCTTGAGGAAGCCGAAGAGCTCCGCCACGCCCTTGTACAGGCCGAGGGAGGCGACGACGCCGACGCTCTTGTGCGCGTACTCGTGCACGGGCTTGCCGGCGCGCTTCGCCACGATGTTGTCGGCCAGCTTCTTGGCCTCGCGGATGGCGTGCTGGGCGTTCGGCGGGCAGAACTTGCCCGGGTTCAGCACGTCCGGCACGGCGGCGCAGTCGCCCGCGGCCCACGCGTCGTCGACGACGGTGCCGTCCTCGTCCGCGACCTGGAGCGTCGGGAGCACGATGACGCGGCCCAGCTTGTCGAACGGGAGGTCGGAGGCCTCCTTGATGACCGGGTTGGCCTTGACGCCGGCGGTCCACACGATGGTGTCGGAGTCGAACTCGACGCCCGTCGAGGTCATGACGTGACCGTCGATGCAGGAGCTGAGGAACGTGTTCAGGTGGAACTCGATCCCGCGCTCCTTCATCTGCTCCATGGCCCACAGGCCCATGGGCTCGGAGACCTCGGGGAGGATGCGGCCGGAGCCCTCGATCATGACGAAGCGCAGGTCGCCGGGCTCGATGGTCGGGTAGTTGCGCGTCGCGTAGCGCGCCATGTCCTCGATCTCGGCGATCGCCTCGACGCCGGCGAAGCCGCCGCCGATGAAGGTGAACGTGAGCATGCGCTTGCGCAGGTCGGCGTCCCAGGTGGAGGACGCGACGTCGAGGCGGTTGAGCACGTGGTTGCGGACGGCGATCGCCTCCTCCACGTTCTTGAAGCCGATGGCCGTCTCCGCGAGCCCGGGGATGGGCAGCGTGCGGGAGACGGAGCCGAGGCCCACGACCAGCTCGTCGTAGGTGATCTCGTACGAGTCGCCGACCTCGGGCTGGATCGTCACGCGCTTGTTGCCGTGGGCGATGTGCGTGACGTTGCCCTGGAGCACGTCGACGCCCTTGAGGGCCCAGCGGTGCGGGGCGACGACGTCGCGGCCGTCGATCGACCCGGCGCCCGCCTCCGGCAGGAAGGGCGCGTACGTCATGTACGGCCGCGGGTCGATGACGACGATCGCGGCGTCGGCCTTGCGCAGCTTCTTGCGCAGGCGACGCGCGACGTACAGGCCCACGGACCCGCCACCGAGCACCACGATGCGCGGGATCTTGCGCGGCTTGGGGGCCGCGACCGCGCTCTGGGCAGGCGTGACCGAGGTCAGGTCGTTCTGAGGCATGACGCGAGTCTACGTCGGGACCAAAGGCCCCACCTACACGGTCCAACGTCCGATCGCGTCACATCGCACGCGAGGTTCGTCACACTGCCGGGAATGCCCGGAAGGCCGCCCTCACGCGATGGAGAGGGCGATCCCGTCGAGGATGTCGTGCTCGCTGGTCAGGGCGTGCGCGAGGGTCCCGCCCTCGGCGGCGACGTCGTCGCGCACCCGGCGCAGCACCTCGGACCAGACGAGCGCCCCCGCACCGATCACGTCGGCCCGCCCCGGCTGGAGGAACCCGAGGGCGAGGCGCTCGGCGCGCGTCATGGCCAGCAGGCGCTCGCACCCGGCGATCACGTCGTCGACCGGGAGCTCGGCGCCGTCGACGCGGTCGCGGTCGTAGGCGGTGAGCCCCAGCAGGTAGGCCGTCACGGAGGTCACCGTGCCGGCGAGGCCCACGAGCGTGGTGGTACGGCCCCAGGGGACGAGGGCGGCCGCGGCGTCGAGTGCGGCGTGGACGTCGGCGCGGGCGGCCTCGACCTCCTCGCGCGTGGGCGGGTCGGAGCGGAAGTGGCGTTCGGTGAGGCGCACGGACCCGACGTCCATCGAGACGGCGCCCTCCGGGGCGGTGACGCCGAGCACGAGCTCGGTGGAGCCGCCGCCCAGGTCGACCACGAGGTAGGGCCCGGGATGCGTGGCCCCGACGACGCCGGTGGCGCCGCGGAACGAGAGCCGCGCCTCCTCGTCTCCCGAGATCACCTCGGCCTCGACGCCGATCGCGTCGCGGATCCCGCCGAAGAACACCTCGCGGTTGCGGGCGTCGCGCGTGGCGGACGTCGCGACGAACCGGGTGCGCGACGCCCCGGAGGCCTCGACGACCTGCGCGTACTCCCGCGTCACGGCGAACGTGCGCTCGAGCGCGTCGGCCGCGAGCTCCCCCGTGCGGTCCACGCCCTGCCCCAGCCGCACGATCGTGGTGCGGCGCTCGACCTCCGTCAGCGTCCCGTCCGCGGCGACGTCGGCGACGAGCAGGCGGAGCGAGTTGGTGCCGCAGTCGACGGCGGCGACGCGGGTGGTGGCGGGGGAAGGCGCGAAGGTCACCGGCACACCTTGCCATGCACCCCCGACAGGCTCAGCACGTGCAGCGGTCGCGGCGCCACATGTCGGCCGCGAGCGCCAGGGCCTGCTCGCCGAGGGGGTTGACGCCCGGGCGGGCGAGGGCGTGGCCCATGAGCACGTGCAGGCACTTGACACGCGTGGGCATGCCCCCGGCGGAGATCCCGTCGACCTCGTCGACGTGGCCGAGCTCCTCGCGGTCGGCGAGGTAGGACTCGTGGGCGGCGCGGTAGGCGGCCGCGAGCTCCTCGTCCTCGGTGAGCCGCTGCGACATCTCCTTCATGACGCCCAGGCCCTCGAGGCGCGAGGCGGCGGCGACGGCGCCGGGGTGCGTGAGGTAGTACGTCGTGGGGAACGGGGTGCCGTCCGGGAGCCGTGGGGCGGTGCGCACCACCAGGGGGCGGCCGCAGACGCACCGGGCGGCGATGCCGACGACGCCGCGGGGCTTGCGCTGGAGCTGCTCGGCGAGCACCTCCAGGTCGGCGGGGGTCACGTCGGCGGGGTTCTCGGGGACGGCGTAGGTCACTGCCCGATTGTCGCATCGGGCACGGAGTCCGCCCCGCCGCTGTCGGGCCCGGTGTCGTCCTGGGGTCCCGTGTCCTCCTTGTCGGCGCTGCCCTCGCCGCGGCCGGCGGGGGTGTCCTCGGCCGGGGTGGCGCCCGCGGCCTTGGAGGGGCCGTCGGCCACCCGCACCGAGTCCCAGAGCGTCGAGTACCAGGGCGTGCCGGGTCCGGTGGCCCCGCCGACGACGCCCGCGTCCACGGGCAGGCCGGTAGCGGGGTCGACGTCGTCGACGACGGCGTCGCCGCCGATGGTGCGCCACACGGTGTCTCCGGGCATGACGAAGTGGAGCCGGTCGCGGGCCTGGCCCTCGACGTAGGCGCTGTCGTTCCAGCGGTCGAGCTCGCGCTGCAGCTCGTCGGCCTGCGCCTGCCGCTGGGTCAGCACGCCGCGCAGCTGGTGCAGCTCCATCTGCTGCTGGACGGCGGCGCGGACCGTGGGCACCAGCAGCACGGCGGCGATGAGCACCACGACGGTGAGCACCAGCAGGCGCACCGTGAGCACCTCGGGGATCACCAGGCCGTTGTGGCCGCGCCTGCGCGCCTCGCGTGCGGGCCCGCCGGGCCGGTTGAGCATCTTGCGGACGCCGGCGCCGCGCGCCGAGGCGGGCACCGAGCCGTTGGCGGTGGTGCGGGGCTTCGGCGTCGTCGTCCTGCCCGACGTCGCACGCGGCTGCGCGGGGCGCGACTTCGACGTGCCCGACCTCGGCGCGGCCGGCTGGGCCGCCGCGGGCTTCGAGGTGCGGGGTTGGGAGGCGCGGGGCTGCGACGTCGTCGAGCGCCCCGACGCGCCCCCGCGCGCGCTGCCGGGACGGGACCCGGGGCGCTGGGAGGGGGGTGACTGGGGACGGCGCGCTACCACCCCCCGATTCTGCCGAGGAATCAGGCCGGATCCGGGGACCACGCCCGGCGCGCCCCCGGGGACGGCGAACGGGCCGCCCCTCCGATGTGGAGGGACGGCCCGTGCGTCGTGCTGAAGGGCTGGGCTCAGCCCTTGAAGCGCGGGAAGGCGCTGCGGCCGGCGTACACGCCCGCCTCGTCCAGGGCCTCCTCGATGCGGAGCAGCTGGTTGTACTTGTTGATGCGCTCGCCACGGGCCGGGGCACCGGTCTTGATCTGGCCGGCGTTGGTGGCCACCGACAGGTCGGCGATGGTGGTGTCCTCGGTCTCGCCGGAGCGGTGCGAGGTCATCGTGGTGAAGCCGTTGCGGTGCGCCATCTCGACGGCGTCCAGCGTCTCCGACAGGGTGCCGATCTGGTTGAGCTTGACCAGCAGCGAGTTGGCGGACTTCTCCTCGATACCGCGGGCGAGGCGCTCCGGGTTGGTGACGAAGAGGTCGTCGCCGACGACCTGGACCTTGTGGCCGACCTCGGAGACGAACTGGGTCCAGGCGCCCCACTCGTCCTCGGACAGCGGGTCCTCGATCGAGACGATCGGGTAGTTGTCGATCAGGTCCTCGTAGAACTTGATCATGTCCTCGGTCGAGTGGACCTCGCCGTTCTTGAAGCGGTACGCGCCGTCCTTGAAGAACTCGGTGGCGGCGACATCCATCGCGATGGCGATGTCGGCACCCGGCTTGAAGCCGGCCTTGTCGATGGCCTCGAGGATCAGGTCGAGGGCGTCACGGTTCGACGGCAGGTTGGGGGCGAAGCCGCCCTCGTCGCCGAGACCCGTCGCGTAGCCCTTGGCCTTGAGGACCGACTTGAGGGCGTGGTAGACCTCGGCGCCCGAGCGCAGGGCCTCCTTGAACGTGGCCGCACCGATCGGGGCGATCATGAACTCCTGGAAGTCCACGGTCGAGTCGGCGTGCGAGCCACCGTTGAGGATGTTCATCATCGGGACCGGCAGCGTGTGCGCGTTCGGGCCGCCGATGTAGCGGTAGAGGTCGAGGCCGGCCGACTTCGCGGCGGCCTTGGCGACGGCGAGCGAGACGCCGAGGATCGCGTTGGCGCCCAGCTTGCCCTTGTTCGGGGTGCCGTCGAGGTCGAGGAGGGTCTGGTCGATCAGACGCTGCTCCTCGGCGTCGTAGCCGATCAGCTCGGGGGCGATGTCGTCGATGACGTGGTTGACGGCCTGCTCCACGCCCTTGCCCAGGTAACGGCTCTTGTCGCCGTCACGCAGCTCGACCGCCTCGAAGGCGCCCGTCGAGGCGCCCGAGGGAACGCCTGCACGCGCGAACGTGCCGTCGTCCAGGACGACCTCGACCTCAACGGTGGGGTTGCCGCGCGAGTCAAGAATCTCGCGGGCGCCAACGGCTTCGATGCTAGCCACGGGTGCTCCTTGTCAGCTGTGCCTTGTGGTCGTGAGCCAGCGTAGGCCGGTTGCCGCGGCGGGGCGAGATGCGTCCACCACGAGTGCCCGCCGGTGGACCCACTAGTGGTCTGACCTTAACACGCGTCACATTTCCGACCAGGCCGGGGGCACACAGTGCGCGCATCAGCGCACACCGGCTCCTGCCCAGCCCGCCGACCTAGTTTCGGACCCAGCCGACGGCCTCCCCCTTCTCACCTGGAGCACAGATGTTCTTCACCTACCTCCGACGCGAGCTGCGGCACCGCCGCAAGCAGAGCGTCGTCGTCGCCACCGGGCTGGGCGTCGCCATCGCCCTCGTCATGGTCGTCACGTCCGTGGCGGCCGGCGTCCGGGACGCGCAAGGGTCCGTCCTCGAGTCGGCCTACGGCGTCGGCACCGACATCACCGTCGCGCAGGCCTCGACGCCCGGCCAGGGCGGCAGGGGCCCGAGCTTCTCGTTCGGGCAGGACGACGGGAAGGCGTCGTCGGACGGCGGCTCCACGCAGCTCTCGCAGTCCCGCCTCACCACCGGCCCGGGCACGACGGCGTACGACGCCGCCGCGCTCGCCACGGTCTCGAAGCTCGACCACATCTCGGGCGTCGCCGCGACGCTCTCCCTGCAGAACGTCACCTTCTCCGGCAGCCTCCCCCAGCCCGGCGACCAGCCGACGGGCGACCCCCAGACCCAGGGCGGCAGCCAGCAGGACGGCTCCAGCCGGCCGTCGTTCGGCGGGGGCGACTTCGGCATCGACCAGACCACCGTCACGGGCGTCGACCCGACCGCCGACGCCGTCGGCCCCCTCACCACCGTCAAGGTCACCGAAGGCCGCAGCCTGACCGCCGCCGACGCCGACGCGAAGATCGCCGTCGTCGACTCGCAGTATGCGGACACCAACACCGTGAAGGTCGGCGACAGCGTCGACATCGGCGGCGAGTCGCTCAAGGTGGTCGGCATCGTCGGCTCGACCAGCGGCACGGGCGTCGCCACCGCGTCCGACGTCTACATCCCGCTCACGCTCGCCCAGACGCTCTCCGACTCGGCAGGCAAGATCACCACCCTGTACGTGTCCGTCGACTCCTCGTCGAACGTCGACGCCGTCGCGAAGGCGATCTCCGCCGCCGTGCCCGACGTCTCCGTGAGCACGCAGTCCGACCTCGCGGGCGACGTCACCGGTTCCCTGTCCACGGCGTCCTCGCTCGTGTCGAGGCTCGGCACGGCGCTGTCGATCGTGGTGCTCGTCGCGGCGTTCGGGCTCGCGGTGCTGTTCACCGTCTCCGGCGTCAACCGCCGCACCCGCGAGCTGGGCACCCTCAAGGCGATCGGGTGGTCGCGCCGCCGCGTCGTCGGGCAGGTCGCCGGTGAGGCCGTCACGCAGGGCATCCTCGGCGGCATCGCCGGGATCGTGCTGGGCGGGCTCGTGGTGCTCGCCATCAACCTCGCCGGGATCACGCTGAGCGGCTCGAGCGGGTCGTCGTTCTCCTTCGGCGGTCCCGGCGCCGGTGGCGGCGCGGGCGCTCCCACAGGCGGCGGCCCGGGCGGCGGCTCCGGCGGCCCGTTCGGCGCGGCCGCGAACGCCGCCCAGAACGCCGTCGACGTCGTGCTGCACGCGCCTATCTCGCTGTGGGTCGTGCTCGCCGCGGTCGGGCTGGCCGTGCTCGGCGGCCTGGTGGCCGGTGTCGTGGGCGGGCGTCGCGCCGCCCGGCTGCGCCCCGCCGAGGCCCTCCGCTCCCTCGCCTGACCTTCCACCCCGGAAAGGACACCCCCATGTACCAGCTCGAGAAGGTCTCGCGCACCTACCAGCAGGGCAAGCGCACCGTGAAGGCGCTCGTCGACGTCGACCTCCACATCGCCGACGGCGAGCTCGTGGCCATCCAGGGCCCCACCGGCGGCGGCAAGTCCACGCTGCTCCAGATGCTCGGCGGGCTCGACCGGCCGACGTCGGGCAGCGTGCGGCTCGGCGCCTCGGCCGCCGCGGACGACCGCGCCCCGGACTCCGTCGACCTCGCCACGCTCGGCGACACCGCCCTGACCAGGGTGCGCGCCGAGCGGATCGGGTTCGTGTTCCAGAACTTCAACCTCATCCCGACGCTCACGGCGCAGGAGAACGTGGAGACGGCACTCGTGCCCACCGAGACCTCCCCCGCCGACCGCGCCGAGAAGGCCCGCGCGGCGCTCGCCTCGGTGGGCCTCTCTGAGCGCGCCGACCACCTGCCCGGCGAGCTCTCGGGCGGTCAGCAGCAGCGCGTGGCCATCGCCCGCGCGCTGGTCAAGGAGCCGACGGTGCTGCTGGCCGACGAGCCCACGGGCAACCTCGACGAGGCCACGCGCGACGAGATCGTGGCCCTGCTCGAGGGGCTGTGGAAGGAGAAGGGCCTGACCGTCGTCATGGTCACGCACGACTCGACCGTCGCCCGGCGGGCCAAGCGCCGCCTGCGCATCGCCGACGGCAAGGTCACCCAGCTGGCCTGAGCCTCCCCGCACACGACGATCCCCGCAGCCCTCCGAGGAGGACTGCGGGGATCGTCGTGTCAGCAGGTGGTCTCAGCCTCGACCACCGGCGGGCGGGTCAGCCGATCCGGCCCTGGTTCCAGCCGAGCAGCGTTCCGTTCGCGTCGAACACCGCGACCTTGGCCGTGGTGCCCGAGGCCAGGCCGGCCGGGACGAGGGCGTTGATCGCACCCGTCGCGTCCGTGGTGCCCACCGTGCGGACGGCGTGGTCGGAGGTGTAGATCCACGCCGTGACCGCCTTGCTGGCCGGCAGGCCGCGCAGCAGGGCCTGGCCGCCGGCGGTGATGTGACCCGGCACCGCGAGGGAGCCGCGCACCGCGTTGGTCAGCTGGGCGGCCGACATCGGCGGCGTCGGGAACGCGACCAGCTGGCCGACGCCCCAGCGGGCCGTCGTCTGGTAGCCCGTGCCCGTGGGCTCGGCCCACGAGTGCACCGAGGTGCGGGCGCCGGCGGTGCCGTCGTTGACCTGGAAGTCCAGGCCCTGGAAGGTGCCGGCACCGCCCTTGCCGTCGAGCGTGATGGCGGCCTCGACGAGGTAGCCCGTGGCCGTGCGAGCCGTCGCGGACGTCAGGCGGGCGTCCTGGACGGCGGCGTCACCGGTGCCGAACGTGTGCACGTTGTCGGCGCTGATGCGCATCTGCGCGTCGCCGGCGGTGTAGCCACCGTTCTTCTGGTTGCCCTCGTCCACGAACAGCTCGACCGAGTCCTGCTCGTAGGCGTTCGACGACGACAGGTCGATCGTCGGGTCGGTGACCTGGGCGAGCACGTAGAGCGTGTCGCCCGACCAGAGCGTCTTGACCTTGGCGGTCGCGCCGTTCGGGTCGCCCGACTGCACCTTGTCGGTCGAGACCGTGTTGGCCGTCGCCCACACCGGGTCGATCGTGCCGTCGATCGTCGGGGCGACGTCGGCCTGGGCGACCTCGAGGTACGACAGGTCCTCGAGGAACGTCAGCGTGCCGACCACGCCGGCCGAGTTCCACGCGCCGAGCACGGAGCCCGCGGCGAGCGCCCGGACGTCCGCCTGGGCAGTGGCGCCGGAGACCACGCCGGTGTGGGGCAGGTGGACGATCGCGCGCCACGTGCCGTCGGCCTGGTCCTTCGTCACGGCGGTGGCGCCGGCGTAGCCGGACACGGCGCCGGCACGGGTGACCGTGGCCGTCTGCGTGCCGTACTGGACCTGGACCGAGTCGGCCGCGCCGGTCACGTTGGCGAGGACCGTCAGGTGGTCGGCGTTCCAGCGGGCGCCGAACGAGCCGGCCTCCTCCGAGAGCTTCGCCTGGGGAAGGTCGTTCCATGCCACGTCGCCGAAGCCCGACGCGTCGGCCGCGACGTCGCCGCCGAACACGTTCGCCTGCTGCACCAGCGCGGGCAGGTCACCGTTGACGGCGCCGAAGTAGGCCGGCTTGGCCTGCAGGTTGCCGTCGAACAGCGTCGGGTCCGTCTGGGCGTGCCACGAGCGGGTGTCCGTGAGGTCCCACTGCGTCACGGCGAAGATGTCGCCGTACTGGGCCTGGTGCGCCCGGAAGGCGTTGTAGGCGTCCTTGTAGAAGTAGCCCTGCTGGATGAGGAGCGCGTTGGTCGGGTTGTTGCCGAGCGACACGTCGAGCTCCGAGACGGCCTGCTTGACGCCGAGCGTCGAGAAGCGGTCGAGGGCGCCCTTCATGGAGCTGATCGGCGTGGTGATGGAGACGTGGAACTGGTGGCCCACGCCGTCGACCGGCACGCCCGCGGCGAGCAGCGACTTGACCTCGTTGAAGTACCGGTTCTGCTTGTCGGTCTGCTCGGAGTTGTAGTCGTTGATGAACAGCGTGATCGGGCGGTCGGTGCCCGCGGCGGCGTAGTCGTGGTTGAACGCCTGGTCCGCGTCCTGGAACGCGAGCGCGATGTACTGCGGGCCGAGGATGTTGTACCACTGGCTCTGGCGCAGGCCGTCCGGGGTCGCGTCGTCGGCGATGACCTCGTTGACGACGTCGAACGAGACCAGCGGGTTGGTCGACGAGCCGAAGGGGCCGTAGGCCGTGGCGAGCGCGTTGGCCACGTCGAAGATGTGGTCGTGCAGGCGCTGCTTGAGGATCGCCTGGTCGGCGGCGCTGTTGGTCAGCGCGGTGCCGTCGTCGTGCTGGAAGAACCAGGCCGGCGTCTGCTGGTACCAGACCAGGGTGTGGCCGTGGACGCGCAGGTGGTTGGCCTGGGCGAAGTTCATCAGGGCCGTGGTCTGGGGGTCGGTGCGGAAGTTGTGGTTCGCGTCGTACCAGCCCTCGGGCTTCATCGAGTTCTCGGGCGTGAGCTGGTTGAAGTCCTTGAGCACCAGCTGCGAGGAGGCGCCCGTGGTCTCGCGCGAGTCGGCGGCGACGCCGACCGGGAAGTCGACGGTGTCCTTGAGCGACGGGATGTCGGTCTGGATGGTCGGCTGGCCGGGCTTGACCACGGAGACGTTGCCGAGCTGGAAGGTCGAGGTGTCGCCCACCGAGCCGGACTGGTACTTGGTCTCGATGTAGATCGAGGCCGCCGAGTCGAAGGCAGGGAGCGTGAACGTGCCCGTCTCGTGCGTCCAGGCGTCGGTGACGTCGGTGAACTGCGCGAGGTTGGAGAACGTCTGGGTGCCGGCCTGGGTGGTGGCCGACGAGAGCGTCATGGCCACCGGTGCGGTGGCGCCCGGGACGCGCAGCCACAGGTCGTAGTCGTACGTCGTGCCCGCCGAGAGCAGCGAGGTGACGTCGTACTGCGGGCCGTCGCCCTGGTTGTCGCGGTTGCTGACCTGGATCGCGTTCGCGGCGCCGTCGGGGCCGCCGGCGACGACGCCGAGCACGGCGTTCGCCGTGTTGGTGTCACGCAGCGTCCAGCCGTCGGTGGTGCCGTCCGAGAAGCTCGTCGCGAGCATCGTCTGCGCGCTGCCCGAGGGGGCGGGCGGGCCGGTGATGTCGATGTCGTCGACCAGCAGCGTGTAGGCGCTGGAGTCCGCCGTGTTGTCGGAGCCGATGTAGATCTGTACCGTCGACGGGTCGTGGTCGGCGGCGGCCGGGGCGGTCCACGTGCCCGTGACCGTCGTCCAGCCGGTGTTGTTGATCGTCGTGTTGCCGATCCAGTTGTACGCGGGCTTGGCCACGAACCGGACCGACTCGGAGGCGGGGCCGCCGGCCGCGATGCGGGCGCGCATCGAGAAGGTGTACGTGGTGCCCGGCGTGAACAGGCCGGTCGCGGACTGGATGCCCTCGTAGTCGGCCTTGCGCGTGATCGACAGGACCTGGCCGTCGGCCGCGCCGTCGGGGCTCTGGACCACGGCGAGCGTCGGGCCGCCGGACTGGGTCCAGCCGCCCGACGGCGTCCAGGCGCCCGGCTGCTGGTTCTCGAAGTTCAGAGCCGTGACCACGGTCGGCGTGTCGGCGCTGGCCGGCCCCGCGACCGCGAGCCCCGCGGCGACGACGCCGCTCACGCTCAGCGCGGCGGCTGCCGCGGTGGCGACGGTCTGCCGCCATCCCCTCAGACCTCGCAGGCCGGCCAGGTGGCCCCGGCCCCCCGCTCGCCGGTGAGCCGGCGTCAGCATGGATTCCATCGCATCGCTCCTTCGCGACGTCGGTGAGGTGACCCCCCACACGTCCGGGCGCAACGGCGCGCCCGCGGGATGGAAGATAGGGCCACGCGGGGGTTAATGGCAATGGCTGAACGAATGGTCGTACCTCACCGCATGAGGTACGACCAGGCCGATCAGGGAGTTCACCCAGGCGGGACGTCGCCCCTCGTCCAGCCCGCGGCTAGCGTCGTCCGCGGAGGTGTCCAGGATGCAGATCGTGGTGGTCGGGGCTGGGATCGTCGGGCTCGCGACGGCGGCGCGGCTCGCGGCCCGTGGGGACGACGTCGTCGTCGTCGACAAGGAGGACGGCCTCGCCGCGCACCAGACGGGGCGCAACTCCGGCGTGATCCACTCCGGGCTGTACTACTCCCCCGGCTCCCTCAAGGCGCGGCTCGGCGTGGCGGGCTCCCGCTCGATGGTGGCGTTCGCTCGCGAGCACGGCGTGGCCGTGGACGTGTGCGGCAAGCTCGTGGTCGCGACGTCGGCGGAGCAGGTGCCGCGGCTGCACGCCCTGGCCGAGCGCGGCGTCGCGAACGGCCTGGTGGGCCTGCGGGTGCTGACGCCCGAGCAGGCGCGGGAGGTCGAGCCGGACGTCGCGTGCGTCGCCGCGCTGCACGTCCCCGCGACCGGGATCGTCGACTATCCCGGCGTGTGCGCCGTGCTCGCGCGGCAGGTGCGCGAGGCGGGCGGCACGGTGCGCTCCGGCGTCCGCGCGCTGAGCGCGCGCGAGCGCGGCGGCGGCGTGGAGGGGCTGGGGGAGCGGCCCGACGGCGGCCACGAGGCGCTGCGCGGCGACGTCGTCGTGGCGTGCGCGGGGCTGTACGCCGACCGGTTCGCGCAGGCGTGCGGCGTGGACCCGCGGGCACGGATCGTGCCGTTCCGCGGGGAGTACTTCGAGCTGGGTCCGGGAGCGGCCGGC
>WRHK01000080.1:6601-15206 GCA_009783295.1 Promicromonosporaceae bacterium | reverse complement strand
AAAGGATTTTGATAGCCCACTCACGGTTTTCCTTGTTTGATAAAATTTCTCTAAAAATAAACATCGGAAGTTGCGGATTTTTTGCTACAAACCTGAATTGTGTTTCTATCAGTAGTCGCAATGTTTCTGTAAAGTTGGCATTTTGTTCAAATATCACGCTGAACATTTGAGTCAATGTTTGTACTTTTTCTTTAAAAATTTTTTGAAACAGTTGCTCTTTTGTACGGTAATAATAATGCAACATCGAATGACTTACGCCTGCGCGTTGTGCAATAGCTACGGTTTTTGCATTGCCATAACCTTTTTCGAGAAATTCGGCTTCGGCAGCTTCAAGAATGATTTGTTCCGTATTTACTTCGTTATGGTCCATAGAATCGCTTTTTTTATTCAACAATTTTATTCAACAATTTTGTCGATGCAAAAATACAGTAAAAAATTTGAATAAATCATCATTTTTTCAGAAAAAACCTAAAAAAAATATAAAAAAAACCCAGGGTTCAAAATAAAAAAAAAAGTCAGGAGGGTTTTCCGCCCCCCCCCCCGTCTGCCGAAGGGCCGAAAGAGGGGCTGCCGTCACCCGGGGCGGCGTTGTCTTGGCCTGGTTCTTTGGCCGCGCTGCGGGCGGGGGGGCCCCCCGCCGCAGCCGGGTCGAGGCGGCGGACGCCGAGCTCGAGCGCGTGCGTGCGGCGCTCGACGAGGCAGAGCGGCGCGAGGCGGACGCCACGCGCGAGTTCGCGGCCCTGGAGACCCAGGTCGTGGGTGCGGAGGCGGGGGAGGAGGGCCTCGACGCCGAGCACGAGGAGGCCGCCGACGCCGTCGAGCAGACCCGCGCCGCCGTCGCCACGCTGGTGTCGGATTCGGCGTCCGCCGACAAGGACCGCGCCACGTGGTCGGCGCGCGTCGACGCCCTGGCCCTGAGCCTGGGCCGCAAGGACGGCGCCGGTGCGCTCCTGGCCGCGAACCCGCCCGGCGTGCTCGGGTCCGTCGCCGCGCTCCTTGCGGTCGAGCCGGGCTACGAGGACGCCGTGGCGGCAGCGCTCGGCCCGCTCGCCGATGCCGTGGCCGTCGAGAGCCTGGAGGCCGCGGTCGACGCGCTGCGCCTGCTGCGCGACGACGACGCGGGCCGGGCGAGCCTGGTGGTGGGGACGCCGCTCACCCCTTCGGCGGTTGAGCTCGTCGAACCCCCGACAGGCTCGACCACCGAGGTGGGCCCCCGTCCCGCCGTCGACGTCGTCTCCGCTGCGGGCCCCGCCGCGGCGGCGCTGCGCGCCCTGCTGGCCGGCGTCGTCGTCGTCGACGACCTCGCGCAGGCGCGGGCGCTCGTCGCCGCGTCGCCGCAGGTCACCGCTGTGACGCGCGCAGGCGACCTGCTCGGCGGCACGCGCGCCGCCGGCGGCTCCGCCGCGGCCCCGAGCGTGCTGCACCTGCAGGCGGCCCTCGACGAGGCGCGGACGCGGGCCGACGACGCCGCCGCGCGCGGCGAGCGGGCCCGGTTCGCCCTGGCCGGGGCGCGCCACGCCTGCGACGACGCCCAGCGACGCTACGACGAGACGCTGGACCGCCTGCACGAGTCGGACGCGGCGCTGGCTGCCGTCGCCGAGCAGCTCGGCACCCTCGGGTCGGCGCAGCGGGCGGCTCGCGGAGAGGCGGAGCGGCACCGCGCGACGCTCGCGCAGGCGGCGGACCGCCGCGAGGCGGACGAGGCCGAGCTCGAGGCGCTCGCCCGCCGGCTCGAGCTGGCCGAGGCCGAGCCGGGCGAGTCCGCGGAGGCCGTCGAGGTGGCGTCGGCCGCGCGCGACCGGGCCCAGGGCGACGCCACCGCCGCCCGTGCCGCGGAGACCGAGGCGCGTCTGGCACTGCGGACCAGCGAGGAACGGGCGCGGGCCGTCGCGGGCCGGGCACAGGGCCTGGCCCGCGCCGCCGCGACCGAGCGGGCAGCGCGCGAGAAGGCGGCCGCCCGCGCCCGCGAGCGCACCGCCCAGGCGCAGGTCGCGGCCCAGGTGCGCGACGACGCGGACCGGGCCCTGGTGGCCCTGGCCCGCTCGATCGAGCGCGCGGCCGAGGAGCGCGCCGCCGCCGAGGACGCGCGCGCCGCCCACGCCGCGGGCCTGGACTCGGTCCGCGCCGACGCCGACCGGCTGGCCGGCGAGCTGCGCGACCTCACCGACGTCGCGCACCGCGACGAGGTGGCGCGGGCGCAGCAGCTCGCGCGCCTGGAGCAGCTCGAGCAGCGCGCGACGGACGAGCTCGGCACCGACCCGCAGGCGCTCGTGGAGGAGTTCGGTCCGCACCGGATGGTCCCCTCGGCGGTCGAGCCCGGCGAGACCCCCGGAGAGGCGGACACGACCGCCGTCGAGCACCGGCCCTACGTCCGCGACGAGCAGGAGAAGCGCCTCCGTCAGGCCGAGCGCGCCCTCGCCCGCATCGGCACCGTCAACCCGCTGGCCCTGGAGGAGTTCGCCGCCCTCGAGGAGCGCCACCGGTTCCTCACGGAGCAGCTCGCCGACCTGAAGAAGTCGCGCCAGGACCTGCTGCAGATCGTCGAGGACATCGACGAGCGGGTCCAGCAGGTGTTCGCGGAGGCGTACCGGGACACGGCGGCCATGTTCGAGCAGGTGTTCCCGACGCTCTTCCCGGGCGGCGAGGGCCGGCTGGTGCTCACGGACCCGTCGGACCTGCTGACCACCGGCATCGACGTCGAGGCGCGGCCTGCGGGCAAGAAGGTCAAGCGGCTGTCGCTGCTCTCGGGCGGGGAGCGGTCGCTCACGGCGGTGGCGTTCCTGGTGTCGATCTTCAAGGCGCGCCCGAGCCCGTTCCTCATCATGGACGAGGTCGAGGCGGCCCTGGACGACGTCAACCTCGGCCGGCTGCTGGAGATCTTCCGCGAGCTGCAGACGCACTCGCAGCTGATCGTCATCACGCACCAGAAGCGCACCATGGAGGTCGCCGACGCGCTGTACGGCGTCACGATGCGGGGCGACGGCGTCACGACCGTCATCTCGCAGCGCATGCGGGAGCACGCCGAAGCGTGAGGTCACGGGCGTGGGCGAAATCCTCCACGAATCCGTCCCAGTTCTCGTCCACGTGGCTGACAGCGTAGGCGGCGGATTCTGCGGGAGACTGGGGGCATGCTCACCTTCATCGTCTGGCTCGTCGTGGCTGTGGTCCTGGTCGCCGTGGTCTTCCTGATCGCGAACGTCATGGAGCGCGGCGCGGACCTGCCCGGCGAGTCGCCGAACGGTGGCGGCATCGGGGCGTTCTGGCGCAGCTTCCGCGCCGGTCTGCGCCACCGCGGCAAGCAGGGCAAGCCGGTCGACACCGACCTCGAGTCGTTCTTCGCCCAGACGGTCGAGACGGGCCCCGCCTACGTCGACGCCGAGCAGCTGGGCGACCTTCTGGTGCGCGCCCGTGAGCAGGCGACGCGCCAGCTGCACGTCGGGACGGTGCGCCCGCCGAAGTGACCCCGGGGGCTGGTCTGGGACACTGGGGCGCGTGACCGACCTCCTGCCCTGGCTCATCCCGCTCGTCGTCGTCGTGGTCCTCGGGGTCGTCGCGGCCCTGGTGATCCCGCGCACCCGTCGCACCAAGCAGCTCCCGCCGACGCCGGAGCCGCGGCCCACCGTCGTGGAGCCGACCACCCCGCCTGACGTGGTCTCGGCGCCCCCGGTCACGGAGGTCGCGCCGTCGCCGGTCGTCGAGGCCCCCGCGCCCGTCGCCGGCCGCCTGGTCCGCCTGCGCGACCGGCTGGCCCGGTCCGGCTCGCCGCTGGGCGCCCGCCTGCTCGCCGTCCTGTCCCGCGACCACCTCACGGAGGACGACTGGGACGAGCTCGAGGAGACCCTGCTGCTGGCCGACGTCGGCGCGGGCCCGGCCGGCGAGCTCATCGAGGCGCTGCGCACGCGGGTGCGCGTGCAGGGCGTCAGCGACCCGGCGGCCGTGCGGGCGATGCTCCGCGAGGAGCTCGTCACGCTGGTGGGCCCCACGATGGACCGCGACGTGCACACCGACGGCGCCGAGCCCGGCACGCCGGGCGTGGTGCTGGTGGTGGGCGTCAACGGCACGGGCAAGACCACCACGGTCGGCAAGCTGGCGCGCGTGCTGGTCGCGGAGGACAAGACCGTGGTGCTCGGCGCCGCCGACACGTTCCGCGCCGCCGCCGCCGACCAGCTCCAGACGTGGGGCTCGCGCGTGGGCGTGCCCACGGTGCGCGCGGACCGCGACGGCGCCGACCCCGCCGCCGTGGCGTTCGACGCCGTGAAGCAGGGCAAGGCCGACGGCGTCGACGTCGTCCTCGTGGACACCGCCGGCCGCCTGCAGAACAAGGCGGGCCTCATGGACGAGCTCGGCAAGATCACGCGCGTCATCACGCGCGAGGCGGCCCTCAGCGAGGTGCTGCTGGTGCTCGACGCGACCACGGGCCAGAACGGCATGCAGCAGGCGCGCGTGTTCGGCGAGGTCGCGGGCGTCACCGGCATCGTGCTGACCAAGCTCGACGGCACCGCCAAGGGTGGCATCGTCGTGGCCGTGCAGCGCGAGCTCGGGGTGCCCGTCAAGCTCGTCGGCCTGGGGGAGGGCCCCGACGACCTCGCCCCGTTCGACGCCGAGCAGTTCGTCGACGGGATCCTCGGGTAACGCAACGTTTACGCGGACCGGCACCACCGTCACCACGACGTAACGCAGCGACGGATCGCCGGAAACTCCCGGACGCCACCTTTGTCACAGCCGGCCGCTGGGGCCGGGCGTGTGAGAGAGGCGATCGGGATGAACTTCTCGCTGGACGCGGGCAACACTGCCTGGCTGCTCACCTCCGCATCCCTCGTGCTGCTGATGACGCCGGCCCTGGCGTTCTTCTACGGCGGCATGGTGCGGGGCAAGAGTGTTCTGAACATGCTCATGATGAGCTTCTCGGCGATTGGCGTCGTGGGGCTGGTCTGGTCGCTGTGGGGGTACTCGCTGGCGTTCGGCCCGAACGTCGCGGGCGGTTGGTTCGGCAACCCGTTCACCAACTTCGGCCTGACGGTCGAGGACGCCTCGAGCCCGGTCACGGCGGTGGGCGTCCCCGCGCTGGTCTTCGTGGCGTTCCAGGCGACGTTCGCCGTGATCACCGTGGCGCTGATCTCGGGCGCGATCGCCGACCGCGTCAAGATCGGCACCTGGATGGCGTTCGCCGCGGTGTGGGTCACCGTGGTCTACGCCCCGCTGGCCCACTGGGTGTGGGGCGGCGGCATGTTCGGCGCGGACGGCTGGCTGGCCAAGCACCTGTCGCTGCCGATCGACTTCGCCGGCGGCACGGTCGTCCACATCGACGCCGGTGCCGCGGGCCTGGCGCTGGCGCTCCTCATCGGCAGGCGGCACGGGTGGCGCAAGGACCCGATGCGACCGCACAACCTGCCGTTCGTGATGCTGGGCGCGGGCCTGCTCTGGTTCGGCTGGTTCGGGTTCAACGCGGGCTCCGAGCTCGCCGCCGACGGCACCGCCGGGCGCGCCTGGATCAACACGTTCGTCGCGACGTCGGTCGCGATGCTCGCCTGGCTCGGCACGGAGCGCCTGCGCGACGGCCACGCCACCTCCCTGGGCGCCGCGTCGGGCGCCGTCGCGGGCCTGGTCGCCATCACGCCGGCCGCCGGCACCGTCGACACCTACGGCGCGATCGCCGTCGGCGCCGCCGCGGGCATCCTGTGCGCCCTCGCGGTGGGCATCAAGTACCGGTTCGGGTTCGACGACTCGCTCGACGTCGTCGGCGTCCACCTGGTCGGCGGCCTCGTCGGCACCGTGATGATCGGCCTGTTCGCCACCAACGGCAACCACCACTCCTTCTACTTCGAGGGCTCGCAGAACGGCCTCTTCTACGGCGGCGGGTTCACGCAGCTCGCGACGCAGATCGTGGTCGCGCTGTTCGCGATGGTGTGGAGCTTCGCCCTGACCTACGTCATCGGCTGGGTGTTCAAGCGGACCATGGGCTGGCGGATCACGCAGGAGGCGGAGGTCGGCGGGATCGACCTGCACGAGCACGGCGAGACGGCGTACGAGACGGTCACCCAGGGAAGCGTCCTGACTGGTCAGAAGGAGATCCGCGCATGAGCAAGCTCGTCACTGGCATCGTCCAGCCGCACCGCCTCGACGACGTGAAGTCGGCCCTGGAGGCCGCCGGGGTCCGCGGCATGACGGTCTCCGAGGCCAGCGGGTACGGCCGTCAGAAGGGCCACACCGAGGTCTACCGCGGGGCGGAGTACACGGTGGACCTGGTCCCGAAGGTCCGGGTGGAGGTGCTCGTCGCCGACGAGGACGCCCCGGCCATCGTGGACGTCGTCGTCGGCGCCGCCCAGACCGGGAAGATCGGCGACGGCAAGGTGTGGGTGGTCCAGGTCGACGACGTCGCCCGCGTCCGCACCGGGGAGCACGGGGAGTCCGCGCTCTGAGCAGGTGAGGCGCCCGCCCTGGAGACCCCGGGGCGGGCGCTCTCCCATCGATCGGACAGGTTCGGGAAACGCAACGTTTACCGCCGGGTGGCCCTCGGTCACACGGCGGTAACACCTGCGCGCCGCGGCCGAAACGGCCGAGCGCCAGATTTCTCCCGTGCCGGCCGTCGGGGCCGGGCGCGGGAGGAAAGGGCGATCGGGATGAGCTTCTCGCTGGACGCGGGGAACACCGCCTGGCTGCTCGTGTGCGCATCCCTGGTGCTGCTGATGACGCCGGCGCTGGCGTTCTTCTACGGCGGCATGGTGCGCGGCAAGAGCGTCCTGAACATGCTCATGATGAGCTTCTCGGCGATGGGCGTCGTGGGGCTCGTCTGGTCGCTGTGGGGGTACTCGCTGGCGTTCGGCCCCAGCGTGGCCGGGGGCTGGTTCGGCAACCCGTTCACGCACTTCGGCCTGACGGTGTCGGACGCGTCCAGCCCGGCGGCCTCGCTGGGCGTCCCGGCGCTCGTGTTCGTCGCGTTCGAGGCGACGTTCGCCATCATCACGACGGCGCTGATCTCGGGCGCGATCGCCGACCGCGCCAAGATCGGCACCTGGATGGCGTTCGCCGCCGTGTGGGTCACCGTGGTCTACGCGCCGCTCGCGCACTGGGTGTGGGGCGGCGGGCTGTTCGGCCCCCAGGGCTGGCTGGCCCGGAACCTCTCGCTCCCGATCGACCTGGCCGGCGGCACCGTCGTCGAGATCAACGCCGGCGCCGCGGGCCTCGCGCTCGCCCTGCTGGTGGGCCAGCGCCACCGCTGGCGCAAGGACCCCATGCGCCCGCACAACCTGCCGTTCGTGATGCTGGGCGCGGGCCTGCTGTGGTTCGGCTGGTTCGGGTTCAACGCCGGGTCCGGGCTGGCGGCGGACGGCACCGCCGGCCGGGCGTGGGTCAACACGTTCGTCGCCGCGTGCGTCGGGATGCTGGCCTGGCTCGGCACCGAGCGCGTCCGAGACGGCCACGCCACCTCGCTCGGCGCCGCGTCCGGCACCGTCGCCGCGCTGGTCGCCATCACGCCCGCGGCGGGCGCGGTCGACACCTACGGGGCGATCGCGATCGGGGCGGTCTCGGGCGCGGTCTGCGCGCTCGCGGTGGGGATGAAGTACCGGCTCGGGTTCGACGACTCGCTCGACGTCGTGGGCGTGCACCTGGTGGGCGGCCTGGTCGGCACCGTGATGGTCGGCCTGTTCGCCACCCATGGCCACCAGGACTCCTTCTTCCTGCCCGGCTCGCGGGACGGCCTGTTCTACGGGGGCGGGTTCACGCAGCTCGCGGTGCAGGTCGCCATCGCTCTGGCCGCCCTGGTGTGGAGCTTCGGGCTCACCTTCGTGATCGGCTGGGCGTTCAAGCGCACGATGGGCTGGCGGGTGCCGCAGGAGGCCGAGATCGCCGGCATCGACCTGCACGAGCACGGCGAGACGGCGTATGAGACGGTCTCGCAGGGAAGCGTCCACACCAGGCACAGGGAGATCCGCGCATGAGCAAGCTGGTCACCGGCATCATCCAGCCGCACCGCCTCGACGACGTGAAGTCGGCCCTCGAGGCCGCCGGGGTGCGGGGTATGACCGTCTCGGAGGCGTCCGGCTACGGCCGCCAGAAGGGCCACACCGAGGTGTACCGCGGTGCGGAGTACACGATCGACCTGGTGCCCAAGGTGCGGGTCGAGGTGCTCGTCGCCGACGAGGACTCGGCCGCGATCGTCGACGTCGTCGTCGCGGCCGCGCAGACCGGCAAGATCGGCGACGGCAAGGTGTGGGTGGTCCCGGTCAACGACGTCGTGCGCGTCCGCACCGGCGAGCACGGGGACTCCGCCCTCTGAGCGCCAGCCTGCGCGCCGAGCTGCTCGGCCTCGCCACCGACCTGACCGGCCCGGGCCGGTCCGGCGTCGCGCGCCGGGCGGCGCTCGTGGGGGCGGTGACCGACCGGCTCGGCGAGCTGTACGCGGACGCGACGGCCGACGTCGACCCCTCCGGGATCGCTCTCGCGGCGGTCGGGAGCCTGGCCCGCGCCGACCTGGGCCCGTTGTCCGACCTCGACCTGGTGCTCGTGCACGACGGCCGCAGCCACCCCGCCGAGGAGCTCGCGCGGGTCGCGGAGCGGCTCTGGTACCCGCTGTGGGACTCGGGCGTCGGGCTCGACCACGCGG
>WRHK01000080.1:0-6501 GCA_009783295.1 Promicromonosporaceae bacterium | reverse complement strand
GCCCGAAATCGAATAGCGTCGTCGGCGCGGTAAACGCCGCGTTCGCCGACGCCGAGAAGGGCGATTTCATGCCCGTACCCGTCCACTTGCGCGACACGAGCTACAAGGGATCCGAACGGTTCGGATCGGGGGTCGGCTACCTCTACCCTCACGATTACCCGGGGCACTACGTGCCTCAGCGGTACCTGCCGATCGAGGCGGCGGGAACGCCCTATTACGTGCCGAGCGATCAGGGGCAGGAGGCGCGCATAGCGGAGCGCAAGAGGGAGCGGGGCGATGGCGGGCGATAGGGCGAGGGCTGACGCGGCGATGTTCGAGCGCGGATTCGCCGAGAGCCGCGAGGAGGCGCGCCGCCTCATCCTCGGGGGCTTCGCCTGCGCCGACGGGAAGCTTATCGCCAAGCCGTCAGAGGGCATAGCGGCGGGCGCGGAAATTCGCGTAACCGGCGCGCCCCATTATTACGTGAGCAGGGGAGGGTTGA
The DNA here is from genome assembly GCA_009783295.1 of Promicromonosporaceae bacterium. Lineage (GTDB taxonomy): Bacteria > Actinomycetota > Actinomycetes > Actinomycetales > Cellulomonadaceae > Xylanimonas. The sequence continues at coordinate 6,020 of WRHK01000080.1, read as the reverse complement.
AGCTCGCCCGCGCGCTCGACGCGTTCGGCATCGATCCGAGCGGTAAAGCTTGCTTAGACGTAGGCGCCTCGACCGGCGGATTCACCGACGCGCTCTTGCAAAGGGGCGCTTCCGCCGTATACGCGATTGACGTCGGGCACGGGCAGCTCGACGAGAGGATTCGCAACCATCCGCGCGTAAAATCATACGAGGGCGTCGACGCGAGGGACTTGGGAGCGGCGGATCTCCCGAACGGGATCGCGCTCGCGGCGGTCGGGAGCCTGGCCCGCGCCGACCTGGGCCCGCTGTCCGACCTCGACCTGGTGCTCGTGCACGACGGCCGCAGCCACCCCGCCGAGGAGCTCGCGCGGGTCGCGGAGCGGCTCTGGTACCCGCTGTGGGACTCGGGCGTCGGGCTCGACCACGCGGTCCGCTCGCTCACGCAGACCAGGCAGGTCGCCTCGCAGGACCTGCCCGCCGCCGCCGGCTGGCTGGACGTCCGGCCCGTGGCCGGCGACGCCGTCGTGGTGCACCGGGCGGCGTCGGCGATCCTCACCGACTGGCGCGCGGCCTCCCGTCGCCGCCTCCCGGAGCTGCTCAACGGCATCAAGGAGCGGGCGCACCGCTCCGGCGAGCTCGCCTACCTGGTGGAGCCCGACCTCAAGGAGGCCCGCGGCGGCCTGAGGGATGCGGTGCTGCTCGGGGCGCTCGCGGCGACCTGGCTCACCGACCGCCCGCACGGCGCCGTCGACCAGGCGCACGCGCACGTGCTGGACGTGCGCGACACGCTCCAGGTGGTGACGAAGCGGTCGACCACCCGGCTGCTGCTCGCCGACCTCGACGAGGTCGCGGCGCTGAGCGGCTACGACGACCCCGACGAGCTGCTCGCATCCCTGGCCGAGGCGGGCCGCGAGATCGCGTACGCGCTCGACTCGACGGTGCGCCGCGCCCGCCAGGCGCTCCAGCCGCCCCGCCCGCCGCGCACGCTCATGATCCGCGGACGGCGCACCCCGCCGCTGCTGCGGTCGGTGGGCGACGGCCTCGTGGAGCACGACGGCGAGCTGGTGCTGGCGATCGACGCGAACCCGGCCACCGACCCGCTGCTCAGCCTGCGCGCCGCGGCGACGGCCGCCCGCACGGGCCTGGTGCTCTCGCCCGTTACGGTCGGCTCGCTCGCCACGGGGGCGCCGCTGCCGCACCCCTGGCCTCCGCTCGCCCGGCAGCTGTTCCTGCAGCTCCTGGGCTCGGGCCAGGCGCAGGTGCCCGTCTGGGAGGCGCTCGACCTCGCGGGCGTGGTCACGCAGTGGGTCCCCGAGTGGGCGGGCGTGCGCAACCGGCCGCAGCGGGCGGCGATCCACCGGCACACCGTGGACCGGCACCTGGTGGAGACCGCCGCCCGGGTCACCGCGGCCCGCAAGGCGCTGCCCGACCCGTCGCTCGCGCGCTCCGAGGTGCTGCTGCTCGCCGCGATCCTCCACGACATCGGCAAGCGCCGCGGCGCCGTCCACCACGACCACTCGACGGAGGGCGCGCGCCTGGTCCCGGCGATCCTGCACCGCATGGGCTTCGACGACGTCGAGCCCGACGTCGAGCTGCTGGTGCGCGAGCACCTGACCCTGGCGCGCCTCGCCACCAAGGAGGACCCGGACGACCCGGGCACGGTGGCGGCCTTGCTCGAGGCCGTCGGGCACCGCGCCGACCTGCTCGAGGAGCTCCGGGCCCTGACGGAGGCGGACTCGTCCAGCCTGGGCGCCAAGAACGGGTGGACGCAGTGGCGGGCCCGGCTCGTCGACGCCCTCACGAACCGGGCCCGCGCCCTGCTGCACCGCTGAGCCACCCCTTGGGCACCACCTGCGGGGTGTCGCCGGTCAGGTACGCGGCCGATGCCCCATTCTTTGGCAGACTTTGGCGGCACGCCGGGCGAAGAATGGCACGGAATGCTCACTGCCCTGCGTAGGATGATTAATCCCTGGCGTGAAAAATTGATTTCTTGCAAACGCAACGCGCGCCATTCATTACCGGGTCGTCGCGCAGACGGTACCCATTCCCCGCCCGCGCGGCGGCAGCCCGGGTAGGCTTGCCCACTGACCCCACCCGCACGACCTGCGTGTCGACGACCCTGAGGACCGCCCTGGTGTTCAACTCCCTGTCGGACCGGCTCACCGCGACCTTCAAGAACCTGCGCGGCCGCGGGCGTCTGTCCGAGGCGGACATCGACGCCACCGTCCGCGAGATCCGCCGCGCGCTGCTCGACGCCGACGTCGCCGTGCCCGTGGTGCGCGAGTTCACCGCGGCGATCCGCGAGCGCGCCCTCGGCGCGGAGGTCTCCGGCGCGCTCAACCCGGCGCAGCAGGTCGTCAAGATCGTCAACGAGGAGCTCGTCGAGATCCTCGGCGGGGCCACGCGCACGCTGCAGCTGGCCAAGGTGCCGCCGACGGTCATCATGCTCGCGGGCCTCCAGGGCGCCGGCAAGACGACGCTCGCCGGCAAGCTGGCCTACGCCCTCAAGCAGCAGGGCCACACCCCGATCCTGGTCGCGGCCGACCTCCAGCGTCCCAACGCCGTGACCCAGCTGTCCGTCGTCGCCGAGCGCGCGGGCGTGCCCGTCTTCGCCCCGCACCCGGGCAACCAGGGCCAGGAGACCGAGGTCGTCATCGGCGACCCCGTGTCCGTGGCCCGCGACGGCGTCGGCTTCGCCCGCGACAAGCAGCACGACGTCGTCATCGTCGACACCGCCGGCCGCCTGGGCGTCGACCAGGTGCTCATGCAGCAGGCCGCCGACATCCGCGCGGCCATCGACCCGGACGACGTCCTCTTCGTCATCGACGCGATGATCGGCCAGGACGCCGTCAACACCGCCACGGCGTTCCTCCAGGGCGTCGACTTCACCGGCGTCGTGCTGTCCAAGCTCGACGGCGACGCCCGCGGTGGTGCCGCTCTCTCGGTCGCGAAGGTGACCGGCCGGCCCATCATGTTCGCGTCCACGGGCGAGAAGCTCACGGACTTCGAGGTGTTCCACCCCGACCGCATGGCCGGGCGCATCCTCGACATGGGCGACGTGCTCACGCTCATCGAGCAGGCCGAGAAGGCGTTCGACGCCGAGCAGGCCGAGAAGATGGCGGCCAAGCTCACCGAGGGCAAGGACTTCACTCTCGCCGACTTCCTGGTGCAGATGCAGCAGATGAAGAAGCTCGGCTCGATGAAGAAGATGCTCGGCATGCTGCCCGGCATGGGCCAGATGCGCGAGGCCATCGACAACTTCGACGAGCGCGAGGTCGACCGCATCGAGGCGATCATCCACTCGATGACGCCGGGCGAGCGCGAGAACCCCAAGATCATCAACGGATCGCGCCGCGCCCGCATCGCCAAGGGCTCGGGCACCACCACGACGTCCGTGAACCAGCTGCTCGAGCGCTTCGAGGGCGCGCAGAAGATGATGCGCCAGATGAGCAAGGGCGGCGGCATGCCGGGCATGCCCCCCATGCCGGGGATGCCCGGGGTCGGCAAGCGCGCGGGCGCGCGCCAGGCGCCGCAGAAGAAGGTCAAGGGCAAGTCGGGCAACCCGGCCAAGCGGGCGCAGCAGGAGCGCGACGCGCTCCAGAAGGCCCTCGGCGGCGGCCCGTCCGCCCCGGCGGCGCCGGCCGGCTCGGCGTTCGGCGTGGGCAAGCGGCCCGACGACGCCGACCTGAGCAACCTCCAGCTGCCGGACGGCCTCGACAAGCTGCTCGGCGGGCGCTGAGCACCGGATGTCGGTCCCGCACGTCCCGCTGCACCTGACGGGCCGCATCCTTCTCGACGACGACCGCGAGGCCGGCGAGCTGTCGGTGCGCGACGGCCGGGTGCACCTGACGCGGCAGTCGCCGCTGGTCGGGGCGGTGCGCCGCATCGAGGGCTGGGTGGTGCCCGGCCTGGTGGACGTGCACTGCCACGTGGGGCTGGGCGCGGGCGGCGCCGTCGACCTCGCGACGGCGCAGGCCCAGGCCGTGGCCGACCGCGACTCCGGCGTGCTGCTGGTGCGCGACGCCGGCTCGCCGCTGGACACGCGGCCTCTCCAGGAGCGGCACGACCTGCCGCGCCTGGTCCGGGCGGGCCGCCACCTGGCGCGCCCGAAGCGCTACCTGCGCGACTTCGCGCTCGAGCTCGACGACGCCGCGGCGCTGCCGGACGCGGTGCGGGCGCAGGCCCGCGCGGGCGACGGCTGGGTCAAGCTCGTCGGCGACTGGATCGACCGGTCGCTGGGCGGTGCCGCCGACCTGACCCCGCTGTGGCCCGCCGACGTGCTGGCCGAGGCCGTGGCCGCCGCGCACGCCGAGGCGGCCCGCGTCACGGTGCACACCTTCGCCACGGAGACGGTCGACGACCTGCTCGCCGCGGGCGTCGACGGCATCGAGCACGGCACGGGCGTCACGCCCGACCAGGCGGACGTCCTGGCCGAACGGGGCGTGCCCGTGACGCCCACGCTGCTGCAGGTCGAACGCTTCGACGCGATCGCCGACCAGGCGCAGGACAAGTTCCCCGTCTACGCCCGCCGCATGCGCGCCATGCACGCCCGGCGCCACGAGCAGGTCCGCATGCTCTTCGACGCCGGCGTCCCGCTGCTGGTCGGCACCGACGCGGGCGGCACCATCGGCCACGGCCGGGTCGCGCAGGAGTGCGCGCTGCTGGTCGAGGCGGGCGTCCCGGCGGCCGACGTCGTCGCCGCGGCGACCTGGCGTGCCCGGCGTTTCCTGGGCTTCGGGGCCCTGGACGACGGCGCGAGCGCCGACCTGGTCGTGTACCCCGAGGACCCGCGCAAGGACATCGACGTGCTGCGCCACCCGACCGCCGTCGTGCTGCGCGGCCAGGTGGTCGCGGGGACCGCCGTCGGGTGACCACCCGGGTGGCCGGGTTCACGTGCCGCCCGGTTGGGGGAGGGTGCCGGCGTCTGGCACAATGGCCGGGTACTCGGCGTGCCCAGGCCCCTCTCTCCTGCGCAACGTCCAGTCCAGATCCTCACCCACGACCCCGACCCCACGGGGCAGTGCTGAGGGTCGCCCATCCCAGAACCAGGAGTGACCACAACAGTGGCCGTCAAGATTCGCCTCAAGCGCCTCGGCAAGATCCGGGCCCCGTACTACCGCGTCGTCGTCGCGGACTCGCGCACCAAGCGCGACGGTCGCGTCATCGAGGAGATCGGCAAGTACCACCCCACCGAGGAGCCCTCGCTCATCGAGATCACCTCGGAGCGTGCGCAGTACTGGCTCGGCGTCGGCGCGCAGCCGACCGAGCAGGTGCTCGCCCTCCTCAAGGTGACGGGTGACTGGCAGAAGTTCAAGGGTCTCGAGGGCGCCGAGGGCACCCTCCGGACCAAGGGCGGCAAGTCCGACGCCGCCGCTGCGGTCGAGGCCGTCGCCGCCGAGGCCGAGAAGGTCAAGGCGAAGGCCGCCGAGGCCAAGGCTGCCGCTCCGGCCGCCGAGGCTGCCGACGCGCCGGCCGACGAGTCGGCCGAGGCCTGATGCTCGCCGAGGCCCTCGAGCACCTGGTGCGCGGCATCGTGGACAACCCGGACGACGTCCGGGTGACCGCGAAGCCGCTGCGCCGTGGTGACCTGCTCGAGGTCCGGGTGCACCCGGACGACCTCGGCCGAGTCATCGGCCGGGGCGGCCGCACCGCCAAGGCGCTGCGCACCGTGGTCGGCGCGCTGGCCACGGACGGTCCGGTCCGCGTCGACGTCGTCGACGTCGACCGCCGCTGAGCAAGCCGTCTCGACGGGGCTCGGTCCACCAGGACCGGGCCCCGTCGTGCTACCCAGGAGGATCCACATGCAGCTCGTCGTCGCCCGGATCGGCAAGGCGCACTCCCTGCGCGGGGAGGTCGTGCTCGACGTGCGCACGGACGACCCCGAGACCCGCCTCGCGGTGGGAGAGCTGCTGGCCACCGAGCCCGCCTCGGCGGGGCCGCTGACCGTCCTGAGCCGCCGCCTGCACCAGGGCCGCTGGCTGGTGAAGTTCGCCGAGGGGGCCGACCGCACCGCCGCCGAGGCCCTGCGCGGGGCCGAGCTG
>WRHK01000079.1 GCA_009783295.1 Promicromonosporaceae bacterium | reverse complement strand
ATAGACCCCGCCCCCGCGAGAGAGGGCCCGGGGCCGGGAGAGAGAGCGTCCGCTCTATCTCGCGGCCCCGGGCTCTATCTCGCGGGACCTTCAGCGGGTCAGCTGTCGCCGCCTGCGTTGCCCGACGTGCCGGCGTTCACGTCCAGCAGGCGGTACTTCTCGATCGCCTGGCCGACCACCGACGGGTCGATCTCGCCGCGGCGGGCCAGCGTCTGCAGCGTCTTGACCACCATCGACGGGCCGTCGATGAGGAAGAAGCGGCGGGCGGCGGCACGCGTGTCCGAGAAACCGAAGCCGTCGGCGCCGAGCACCTCGTAGTCGCCCGGGACCCACTTGCGGATCTGGTCGGGGACCATGTGGTCGTAGTCGCTCGACGCGACGAACGGGCCACCGGCGCCCTGGAGCTTCTCCGTGACGTACGGGGTGCGGGCGGGGGCGGCCGGGTTGACGAACGCCTCCTTCTCGGCAGCCAGCGCGTCGCGGCGCAGCTCGGTCCAGCTGGTCACGGACCAGACGTCGGCCGACACGCCCCAGTCGTCGCGCAGCAGCTGCTGCGCCTCGAGCGCCCACGGCACGCCCACGCCGGAGGCGAGGAGCTGAGCCTTGGGGCCCTGCGCGTCGGACACCGAGATGCGGTGGATGCCGCGCTTGATGCCCTCGACGTCGACGTCCTCCGGCTCGGCCGGCTGGACCATCGGCTCGTTGTAGACCGTCAGGTAGTACATGACGTTCTGGTCGCGGCCCTGCTCGTCGTGCACGCCGTCGGCCGAGGAGCCGAACATGCGCTCGATGCCGTCGCGCACGATGTGGCGGATCTCGTACCCGTAGGCCGGGTCGAAGACCACCATGGCGGTGTTGGTCGCGGCGAGGATCGGCGAGTGGCCGTCCATGTGCTGCAGGCCCTCGCCGGCGAGCGTGGTGCGGCCCGCGGTGGCGCCGATGACGAAGCCACGCGTGAGCTGGTCGCCCGCGGCCCAGAACTGGTCGCCGGTCCGCTGGAACCCGAACATCGAGTAGAAGATGTAGACGGGGATCAGGTGCTCGCCGTGCGTCGAGTACGACGTGCCGACGGACTGGAACGCGGCGGCCGAGCCGGCCTCGTTGATGCCCGTGTGCATGATCTGCCCGGCCTCGGACTCCTTGTAGGAGAGCATGAGGTCGCGGTCGACGGCCAGGTAGTGCTGGCCGCCCGTGTTGAAGATCTTCGCCGACGGGAAGATGGCGTCCAGGCCGAACGTGCGCGCCTCGTCCGGGATGATCGGCACGATGCGCTTGCCGAACTCCTTGTCGCGGATGAGGTCCTTCAGCAGACGCACGAAGGACATCGTCGAGGCGACCTCCTGGTGCCCCGAGCCCTTCTTCAGCAGCTCGTAGACCTTCGGGTCCGGCATCGGGATGGCCTTCGGCGAGTGCCGGCGCTCGGGCACGAAACCGCCGAGCTGACGGCGGCGCTCCAGCATGTACTGGATCGCCGGGTCGTCGTTGCCCGGGTGGTAGTACGGGGCCGAGTACGGGTCCTCGAGCTGCTCGTCCGGGATCGGGATGCGCAGCGAGTCGCGCAGCGCCTTGAGGTCGTCGGACTTGAGCTTCTTCATCTGGTGCGTGGCGTTGCGGCCGGCGAAGCCGGACCCCAGGCCGTAGCCCTTGATGGTCTGCGCGAGGATGACGGTCGGCTGGCCCTCGTGCGAGCGCGCCGCCGCGTAGGCCGCGTAGATCTTGCGGTAGTCGTGACCACCGCGCTTGAGGTTCCAGATGTCCTCGTCGGTCATGTTCTCGACGAGCGCCTTGGTGCGCGGGTCGCGGCCGAAGAAGTGCTCACGGATGAAGGCACCCGACTCGGCGCGGTACGTCTGGTAGTCGCCGTCGAGCGTGACGTTCATCAGGTTGACCAGGGCGCGGTCCTTGTCCGCGTTGAGCAGGGCGTCCCACTCACGGCCCCAGATGACCTTGATGACGTTCCAGCCGGCACCCTTGAACTGGGCCTCCAGCTCCTGGATGATCTTGCCGTTTCCGCGGACCGGGCCGTCGAGGCGCTGCAGGTTGCAGTTGACCACGAACGTCAGGTTGTCGAGGCCCTGGTGCGCCGCGAGCTGCAGCATGCCGCGCGACTCGGGCTCGTCCATCTCGCCGTCGCCGAGGAACGCCCAGACGTCCTGCTGCGACGTGTCCTTGATGCCGCGGTTCTCCAGGTACTTGTTGGTCCAGGCCTGGTAGATAGCCGACGCCGGGCCGAGGCCCATCGAGACCGTCGGGAACTCCCAGAACTCGGGCAGCAGGCGCGGGTGCGGGTACGACGGCAGCGCGTGCCCCGCCTTGGACTTCTCCTGGCGGAAGCCGTCGAGGTCCTCGGCCGACAGGCGGCCCTCGAGGAACGCGCGGGCGTACATGCCGGGGGAGGCGTGGCCCTGGAAGTAGACCTGGTCGCCGCCGCCCGGGTGGTCCTTGCCGCGGAAGAAGTGGTTCAGGCCCACCTCGTACAGCGTCGCCGACGACGCGTAGGAGGAGATGTGGCCGCCCACACCGATGCCCGGCTTCTGCGCGCGGGTCACCATGACGGCCGCGTTCCAGCGGTTCCAGCCACGGTACTGGCGCTCCAGCGACTCGTCGCCGGGGAAGTACGGCTCCTCGTGGACACCGATCGTGTTGACGTACGGCGTCGCGAACGACGCCGGGATCGACACGTTGCGTTCCCGCGCGCGGCGGAGCAGGTTCAGCATGACGTAGCGCGCCCGGGGGCCGCCCTTGTCGTCCACCAGACCGTCGAAGGACTCGACCCACTCGGCGGTCTCGCCGGGGTCGATGTCAGGGACCGAGCTGAGCAGACCGTTGATCAGCGGTCCGGTCTCGTCGTACGAAGCCACCAGCACCCTCTCTCTTGTCATGACCGGTGGAACGTGGGCACCACGCAGTCACGGCCGTCGTCGATTCACCCCCATTCTGTCCCTATCTGACGGGTGAGCACATCGCATGGTCAGTGCCTGGTCCGTGATGTCGGTCATGCTCTGCGTGCCCATGGCGAGGCGTTCGGGGCCTCCGTGGACTACGTTGACCACCATCCCGGCGCGATCGTGCGCCGGCGTCGTCGTCTATGAGAGGAACGGAAGCCCCACGTGGGAAAGCAGACGGATCCCCAGGTCACCCGCCTTGGGTTCACGCCCGGCCAGGTGGTTCAAGAGTTCGGCTGGGACGACGACGTCGACGACGCCTTGCGCGCGTCGATCGAGGAAGTCACCGGCAACGAGCTCGCTGACGAGGACTACGACGACGTCACGGACGCCGTCGTCGTCTGGTGGCGGTCCGAGGACGGCGATCTCACCGACATGCTCGTGGACGCGCTGACGGTGCTCGACGACGGCGGGGCCGTCTGGCTCTTCACGCTCAAGCCCGGACGCTCCGGGCACGTGGGCCACGACGAGATCCAGGAAGCCGCCACCACGGCGGGCCTGCACGCGATGTCGACGTTCTCCGTCGCGGACGACTGGTCGGCGACGCAGCTGGCCAACCGCGGGCGCGGGCGCTGATGGCCCTGCGGCCCGGAGACCCCGCGCCCGACTTCACACTGCCGGACACGCACGGCACGCCCGTGCACCTCGCCGACCTGTTCGCGGACGGGCCTGTGCTCGTCGTGTTCTACCCGTTCGCGTTCTCCGGCATCTGCACCGGCGAGCTGTGCGAGCTGCGGGACAACATCGAGGAGTTCGAGACCGCCGGCGTGCGGCTGCTCGCCGTGTCCACCGACCCCGTGTACGCGCTCAAGGCGTGGCAGCAGCAGGAGGGCTTCGGGTTCGACCTGCTCTCCGACTTCTGGCCCCACGGCGACGTCGCCCGGGCCTACGGCGTGCTCGACGAGGAACGCGGCCACGCCCTGCGCGGGTCGTACCTGATCGACGCCGACGGCGTGGTTCGCTGGGCCGTGGTGAACCCGCGAGGTCAGCGCCGCGATCTCGAGGCGTACCGGGCAGCGCTCGCAGAGATCTGAAGCCACTATCCTTGCCCGGGTCGCGAGGCTGACGGTGTCGGCCGGCTCGGTGGCCTCAGCCACCCGGTGGTCGAGCCCGTCGAGACCCCGCGCGACGAGGGCCTGTAGCTCAGCTGGTAGAGCGCCACGCTTACACCGTGGATGTCGTCGGTTCGAGACCGGCCGGGCCCACCGCAACCGCACCGACCACGGCGGAGCCGTGTCAGTTCAGCTACGCACCGTCGGCTGTGAGCTCGGCACGGGGGTCCGGCCAGCCGCCAAGGTGGCCGAGCCAGGCGACGGCGAGCCAGAGGCCGCTGATCCGGAACTCCGCTCCTGACCAGCGACGATCGCGACGCGGCGGTCCGCCGGCCCGAGACGCTGGCCGCCCGGCGCGAGCGCTACGAGCCGGTACGCCGCCATGTCCAGCTCGATGCGACCGGGAAGCCCGGGTGGAGTGGTCCACGCGGCTGTGGAGCTCATTCGCAGCGACGCCGGTTCGACGTGCCTCCTGGGCACCCACGCCGCGGCGCCGTCGACGACCCTGCAGGCGAACTCGGTGATCAGCCCGTTCGCGGTGCCGTCATCTTGCCAGCTAACGACGCAGGTCCACGCGGAGCACTGCTCGGAGCGGGATATAGCACCTGCTTCCGTTGGTGCACGTGACCTCGTACCCGGGCTCGGGGTCGACGTGCTCGCCGTAGGAGATGCTGACGAGTGCGGCCGTTCGGACGCGCACCGTTCCGCCGCTCGTCTCGATCCATCCGATGTGCGCAGGGTCGATCTCAGCGGTTCGGGGCGGCATCTGCATACCTCGAGATTCAGACGCGGTTCTCGCCGCGCCGACTGCGGGAGAACGCTGTGACCAGCCTCCGCTAAGCACCCTGACGTGCTCGGCGAACGAAGGATTGCACGTGAGGAAGCGTGCACTCAACCGTCAGCCGAGCGAGGCGAAGAACCCCTTCGTGAACGCGGAAAGCTCCGCCGGGGACGCGCCTTTGCCGAGGAACCAGATCGCTCCGTCGGACATCTCGACCACGACGCCGTTCTCGCCCTGGCTGGGGCCTTGAGTGATGGGTGCGAGCAGGCCGACCCACGTGGAGCCGATCGCCGACGCCAGGTCGTCTCGTGGCTGGGCGCCGGCGGACTGCGCGAGTCCCCCAAAGTCTCACGTCGGTCGACGCCAACCACGCCGGGCGTCGCGCAGCAGGCCGTCGCGCTGCACCACCGGCAGATGTCGGGCCACGGCCAGGCCGCCGAGCACGTCATCACCCCGTCCACCTCGTGGAGCGCGGGTCTACACGCCGCGTAAAGTCCTGATCGCGCGACGCACCGCCGGGTCGCCCGTCCCATCACCTGGTCGAAGGAGACCATCCCGTGAGCAGCATCGCGCCCCAGCGCGCCCGTTTCGCCGCCCCCGCTGCGCCCCGCGCCGCGACCCGGCACCGCCCGCTCGCCGTCCCGTCCGTCCGGCTCACCGGCGGCCCGCTCGGCGCGTGGCAGGACCTGAACGGCACCGCGACCATCCCGCACTGCATCGACCAGCTCGAGGCCTCGGGCGTGCTCGACAACTTCCGGCGGCTCGTGGGGGAGTCGGACGCCGAGCACCGCGGGTACGTGTTCGCCGACTCGGACCTGTACAAGGTGATCGAGGCGGTGGCCTGGGAGATCGCCCGCACGGGGACCTCTGCGCACGACGCGTGGCTCGACGACGTGATCGCGCTGGTCGGCCGCGCCCAGGAGCCCTCCGGGTACGTGCACACGTGGATCCAGGGCGTCGAGCCGGCCAAGCAGTTCGCGGCGCTGGAGTGGACGCACGAGATGTACGTCGCCGGCCACCTGGTCCAGGCGGCCGTCGCGCTCGCGCGGGCCGACGGCCGCACCGACCTGCTCGACATCGCCGTGCGATTCGCCGACCTGCTCGACACGCGGTTCGGCGCCGACGGCGAGGACGCGATCTGCGGGCACCCCGAGATCGAGACGGCCCTGGTCGAGCTCTACCGCCTCACGGGGACGCGCCGGTACCTCGACCTCGCCTCGAAGATGATCGACCTGCGCGGGCACGGCCTGCTGCCGGTCGGCGGGCTGGGCGCGCACTACTTCCAGGACCACCGTCCGGTGCGGGAGTCGACGTCGGCCGTGGGGCACGCCGTGCGCCAGCTCTACCTCAACGCGGGGGCGACCGACGTGGCCGTCGAGACCGGCGACGCGACGCTGCTCCAGGCCATGGACGCGCAGTGGACCAGCGCGCACGACCGCAAGATGTACCTGTCGGGCGCCTTCGGGTCGCGCCACCGGGACGAGGCGTTCGGCGACGACTACGAGCTGCCCTCGGAGCGCGCCTACGCCGAGACGTGCGCCACCATCGCCGACCTGTTCTGGACCTGGCGGATGCTGAGCGCCGACGGCGGGGCCGGCGCCGCGCGCTACGCCGAGTCGATCGAGCGCGAGGTGCACAACGCGCTGGCGGCCGCCGTCGACGCCACCGGGACCCGGTTCTTCTACGCCAACCCTCTCCAGCTGCGCCACGACCACGACTCCGAGGAGAACGCGCCGCGCGAGCGGGCCTCCTGGTACCCGTGCGCGTGCTGCCCGCCGAACATCGCCCGCGCCGTCGCGCAGCTGGGCGCGTTCGTCGCGTCGGCCACCGACGGCGCGCTGTGGATCCACCAGCTCGCGGATGCCGAGATCGACCTGCCCGACGACGTCGGGTCCGGCGTGGTGCGGGTGTCCACCGCGTACCCGGTCGACGGGCGGGTGGAGATCCGCGTGGAGGGCGACGTCGTGCCCGGTGCGCTGCTGCACGTCCGCGTCCCGAGCTGGTCGGCGGGGTCCGTCGTCGTCGCCCCGGACGGGCCGCACCCGCGGGGCCGCGACGGGTACGCCAGCATCCGCGTGGTCGCGGGCGCCACCTACGTGCTCGACCTCGACCTCACGCCGCGGCTCACCGCCGCGCACCACCGCGTGGACGCGCTGCGCGGGAGCCTGGCGATCGAGCGTGGCCCCGTCGTCTACTGCGTCGAGCAGGTGGACGTGGGGGAGGGGGCCGACGTGGACGACCTCGCCCTGCTGCCCGACCGGGAGATCGCCGGCGAGCACGCCGCGCTGCAGGTCACGTGCGTGGTCGTCACCGAGCCGGAGGGTCTGTATGGGCCCGACCGTCCCGCCGAGGCCGCCGGTGAGCGCGTCGTGACGGCCGTGCCGTTCGCCTCCTGGGGCAACCGTGCGCCCGGACCCATGCGGGTCTGGCTCCCGCGCGCCTCCCGCTGACCCACCAAGCTCCGCCTCTTTCACCCCCACTGACGTATCTGGACGAGAAGGAACCACCCATGACTACCACCACCGCCGTCATCGACCTGGACCTGCCGGGGGCGACGATCAGCCGGCACATCTACGGGCACTTCGCCGAGCACCTGGGCCGGTGCATCTATGGCGGGTTCTGGGTGGGCGAGGACTCGCCGACGCCGAACGTGCGGGGCATCCGGTCCGACGTCGTGGACGCCCTCAAGGCGATCCAGATCCCGAACCTGCGCTGGCCGGGCGGGTGCTTCGCGGACGACTACCACTGGCGTGACGGCATCGGCCCGCGCGGCGAGCGCCCCCGGATGGTCAACTCCCACTGGGGCGACGTGGTCGAGGACAACTCCTTCGGCACGCACGAGTTCATGGACCTGTGCGAGCTGCTGGGCGCCGACCCGTACGTGTCGGGCAACGTCGGGTCAGGGTCGGTCGCGGAGATGTCGGACTGGGTCGAGTACCTGACCCGCGCGGACGACTCGCCCATGGCAGCGCTGCGCCGGCAGAACGGCCGCGACGAGCCCTGGCGCGTGCCGTTCTGGGGGCTGGGCAACGAGGCGTGGGGCTGCGGCGGCAACCTGCGCGCCGAGCAGTTCGCCTCGCTGGCCCGCCAGTACGCCACCTACTCGCGCAACCACGGCGGCAACGCGCTGTACCGGATCGCGGCGGGCGCCAACGCGGACGACGACCGCTGGACCGAGACGCTCATGAGGTCCTTCGACGACCTCACGGCCGACCCGACCGGGACGGCCGGCCCGTTCCAGGCCGTGTCGCTGCACTACTACACGATGGCAGGCCCGTGGTCGGACAAGGGCGACGCCACCGGGTTCAGCACCGACGAGTGGTACGTGACGATGGCTCGCGCCCTGCACATGGAGGAGCTACTCACCCGCCACTCCACGGTCATGGACCGCTACGACCCGCACCGCAAGGTCGGCCTGGTCGTGGACGAGTGGGGCACCTGGTGGAACGTGGAGAAGGGGACCAACCCCGGCTTCCTGTACCAGCAGAACACCCTGCGCGACGCCCTGGTCGCCTCCGTGCACCTGGACTCGTTCCACCGGCACGCCGAGCGCGTGGTCATGGCCAACATCGCCCAGACCGTCAACGTGCTGCAGGCCATGATCCTGACCGACCCCGAGTCGGGCGCCCTGGTGCTCACCCCGACCTACCACGTGTTCGCCATGAACACCGGCCACCAGGACGCCGCCGCCCTGGACGTGCACCTGCGCGACGTGGCGACCCGCACGGTGGAGGGCGCCGAGCTGCCGCTCGTCTCCGCCTCCGCCTCGGTGAAGGGCGACACCGCCCTGGTGTCGCTGTCGAACCTCGACGCCGACGCCGACCGCACGGTGGTGCTCGACCTGCGCGGCCGCGACGTCGTCGGGCACACCGCCCGCGTGCTCAACGCCCCCGCCCTGGACGCGCACAACACCCCCGACCACCTCGACGCGGTCGCCCCCACCGACCACGCCGGCGTGCGCCCGCACCCGCGCGGGCTCGAGGTCGACCTGCCCGCGCACTCCTACGTCACCGTCTCGCTCGACCTGCGCTGATGGGCGGCCAAGGCCGGGAGGGCTACTTCACGAACCCCGTCGTCCTCTCGGACGTGCCCGACCCGGACGTCGTCTACGACGGCCGGCAGTACTACATGGTCAGCACCACCATGTACTTCGCCCCGAGCGTGCCGATCATGCGCTCGAGCGACCTGGTCCACTGGTCGATCGCGGGGTACACGGGTCCCGTCCTCGACGACACCGACGCGCTCGCCCTGCGCAACGGCGAGAACGCGTACGGGCAAGGCAGCTGGGCAGCGAGCATCAGGCACCACGACGGCACGTACTACGTGTCGGTCGGCAGCCTGACCACGCAGAAGACGTACATCTACTCGACGCCGAGCGTCGAGCACGGGCCGTGGACGCGGTCCGTGCTCGACGGGTACGCCCACGACCAGTCGCTGCTGTTCGACGGCGACGACGCTACCTCGTCTACGGCGGTGGGGCGATCGACCTGCGCAGGCTCCGCCGGGCCGACGACGGGACGTTCGTCTGGGACGGCCCGGCGACGCGGCTCGTCGAGGACGCGAACGTCGACCAGACCAGCGGGCTGCCGGCGGAGGGCGCGCACGCCTACAAGATCGGCGACCACTACTACGTGTTCATGATCGAGTGGCCGGAGAACGGGATCCGCCAGGAGGTGCTGTGGCGGTCGGCGTCGCTGACGCCCCAGTCCCAGGGCGGCGTCTGGGAGGGCAGGGTCGTGCTCAGCCAGGCCGTGCTGGTCGAGGGCCGCAAGGGCGACGGCGCCGCGCAGGGCGGCGTCGTCCAGGCGGCCGACGGCCAGTGGTACGCGATGCTCTTCCAGGACGAGGGCCCGCTCGGCCGCTCGCCGCAGCTCGCCCGCGTGACCTGGGACGACGACGGGTGGCCGGTCTACGCGCTCGACACCACGATGCCGGCCCCCGGCGGGGCGGCGTCGGTGACGCCGACGGACCTCCTCGTCTCGGACGACTTCGACAACCTGCAGGCGCCGGCCGGCTACTGGAACAGCGTCAACGCGGGCGCCCTGACCGCGTCGGCCGAGAACGCCTGGAACGGGTCGAGCCTGGGGCTGCAGTGGCAGTGGAACCACAACCCGGACAACCGGCTCTGGTCGCTCACGGACCGGGCCGGCCACCTAAGGCTCACGACCGGCAGCGTCGCGACGAGCATCATCGACGCCCGGAACACGCTGACCCAGCGCACGGTCGGGCCCGCCGGCGCCGCGGCGATCTCGCTGGACGTCTCCGGGATGAAAAACGGCGACGTCGCCGGCCTGTCCGCCTACCAGCAGAAGTATGGATACGTGGCCGTCGAGATGGCCGACGGCGCCCGGCGGCTCGTGATGCGCCGGGCGGACCGGCAGGGGAGCGTCGCGCACACCAGCGCCCCCGTGCCGCTAGCGGCCGAGACGGTGCTGCTCCGCGCGGACGTGGACTTCCGGGACGCCGCCGACCGGGCCTCGTTCGCCTACTCGCTCGACGGCGTCGCGTGGACGCCGATCGGCGACGACCTGGCGATGGAGTACAGCCTCGACCACTTCACCGGGTACCGGTTCGCGATCTTCTGTTACGCGACGGTCGAGACCGGCGGCCACGTCGACGTCGACTGGTTCCGGGTCGGCGACGACATCGAAGGGACGAGGCCATGACCAGACGACTGGTGCCCGGGCTCGAGGCACGTCGGCACCTCATCGAGGGCTACGCGGAGTTCTCGCAGATCCCCGAGGAGGTCACCGCCGAGTGGAAGGCGCCGTTCGGGCCGGCCGAGGACTGGGACCTGACCGTCGTCGACGAGGTGATCCAGGGCCCGCACGGGCCGGTGCCCGTCCGCCTCTACACGCCGGTGGGCGCGCCGCCCGACGGCGGCCGCCCCTGCCTGGTCTGGATGCACGGCGGTGCGTTCTCCTGGGGCGACCTCGACATGGCGGAGGCGCACGAGGTCGCCCGCGGCGTCGCCGGCCGCGCGGACGCCGTGGTCGTGTCGGTCGACTACCGCTTGTGCCCGGTGATGCCCGAGCTCGGCGGCACCGTGGGCGACCGCGTCGACGATCTCGGCAGGCCGGTCCGGTTCCCGGTCCCGCAGGACGACTGCATCGCCGTGCTCGACGCCGTGCGCGCCGACCCGGCACGGTTCGGGGTCGACGCGGCGCGGGTCGCGATCGGCGGCGCGAGCGCCGGGGCCTCCCTCGCCGCGTCCGTGACCCTGCGCACGATGGACGACGACCGCGCGCCCTGGCAGACGCTGCTCGTGTACCCGATGCTGCACCCCCGCGTGCCGGAGCCCGGGGCCGAGCTGGCCGAGGCGGTCGCCGACGCGCCGCCCGCGCTCCAGTTCCCCGCGTGGATGATCGAGGCCACGCGCCGCACGGTGCTCGGTGACGATCCAGAGCAGGCCGACGACGAGGTCTTCCCGGGCCTCGCCGCAGATCTCGAGCGCTTCCCCCCGACGTATCTGGAGAACTGCGAGTTCGACGCGTTCCGGGCGAGCGGGGAGCTCTTCGGCGCACGGCTCCGGGCGGCGGGCGTCGACGTCGTCGAGGCGACCCGGGCCGGCGTGCCGCACGGGCACCTCGACATCGTGGGGTTCGGCCCCGCCCGGGACACCCTCGACGCTCTCGCCGAGCGGCTCGCCCGCCCCGTCGTCGTCGACCCGCGCCGCTAGGACCCGGGCCGACCGACCCAGACAAGAACAACTGCGGTGCCCCACCGGGACGGACCGGTGCGGTGCCGCGCGGACCAAAGGAGATCTGCATGTCGCAGGAGCTGCAGGCGCCCGGCGCGCTGCTCGTGGACGGCGCGACGCCGTCGGACGCCCCGCTGCACCACGTCTGGAACCGGTGCGTGGGCGCCGGCCGGGCCAACGAGGCGCTGCGCGCCGACTGGCAGGCCCACTTCCGCGAGGCCGTGGACGTGCTGGGCGTGCGCTACGTGCGCTTCCACGGCCTGTTCCACGACGACATGTTCGTCTACCGCGCCACCTACGGCGGCGGGTTCGCCCCGCCGGAGGTGCTGCCCGAGCCGGTGATCACCTTCAGCTACGTCGACATGGTGTTCGACGCGATCCTCGACGCCGGCGCGCGGCCGTTCGTCGAGCTGGGGTTCATGCCCCGCGAGCTGGCCACGCAGACCGAGACGCTGTTCTGGTGGAAGGCGCACTGCAGCCCGCCCACGGACATGGCGGAGTGGGTGCGCCTCGTGACCGCCACCGTGACGCACTGGATCGAGCGCTACGGCCTCGACGAGGTGCGGCAGTGGCCGTTCGAGGTGTGGAACGAGCCCAACCTGGTGCCGCACTTCTGGACCGGCACCCGCACCGAGTACTTCGAGCTGTACGAGGCCACCGCCCGGGCGCTCAAGGCGATCGACCCGCAGCTCAAGGTGGGCGGCCCGTCGACGTCGGTCTTCGTGCCCGACGCCCGCTACGCCGGCGAGACCTACGACCGCGAGGCCGAGTTCGCCACGGGCCAGGCGCCCGACCCCGACGCGCTCGACTGGCAGCCCGTCTGGGTCCGCGAGCTCATCGACTACTGCGCCGAACGGGGCCTCCCGATCGACTTCCTCTCGACCCACCTCTACCCGACGGACTACGCGGCCGACGGGACCGGCAGCGGGTTCAAGGCCATCCACCGCCACGCGGACGCCACGGAGCAGGACCTGCGCCTCATGCGGGAGCTCATCGCGGCCAGCCCGTACCCCGACGCCGAGCTGCACATCACCGAGTGGTCGAGCTCGCCGTGGAGCCGCGACCGCACACACGACACCCTGTTCGCCGCCGCATACATCACGCGCGCCTTCCTCAAGGGTGCCGCGCTGGCGGACTCGATCTCCTACTGGACGTTCACCGACATCTTCGAGGAGGGCGGCGCCGGCCTCGGCCCGTTCCACGGCGGCTTCGGGTTCGTCAACGAGCAGGGCATCCACAAGCCCACGTTCCACGCCGTGCGGATGCTGAACGGGCTCGGCGACCGCGTGCTGCACCAGGACGAGCAGGGCATCATCACGCGCTCGTCCGACGACGGCGCCGTGGCCGCTGTGTTCCTCAACTACCCCGCCGAGATGGGCACCCGGGGTGTCGAGCAGCAGGACTCCTACGCCGCGACGCGCGCGTACCGGGAGCCCGGCTCGGCCCGGCGGGCCCAGCACGCCGTCGCGGGCCTCGAGCCGGGCACCGTCTTCCAGGTCGAGCTGCTCGACTGGGAGCACGGCAACCCCGCCGAGGCGTGGCACCAGATGGGTGAGCCGCTCAACCTCACGCGCGCCCAGACCGCCGAGCTCAAGGCCGTCGCCGACGGCCTGCGCCGGTGGACCGTCACGGTCCCCGAGTCGGGCGTTCTCGACATCGACATCGAGCTGCCGGCCTGGGCCGTCGTGTCCGTCGTCTCCCCGGCCGGCGCCGTGGCGGTGGCGGCGTGACGCGCGAGGTGCGCGACGTCGTGCTGTCCCGGGACGGCTCCTCCGTCGTGCTGACGGTCCCCGAGACCGGCCTGCCTGCGGTGCTGCACTGGGGCGCGGACCTAGGCGTGCTCGGGGCCGAGTCGCTCGCCGCGCTCGGCGCCGCCACGTCCCGGCAGACCGCCCCCGGCACGCTGGACACCGCCTGGCGGTTGTCGCTGCTGCCGCAGGAGGGCGACAGCTGGTCCGGGCGGCCGGGGCTGCTGCTCGCCCGCGACGGCCGGCCGGTGTTCCCGCGGTGGCAGACGCGTGACGTCGTCCCCTCCGCCGACGGCGCCTCCGTCGTGATCACCGCGACGTCGGACGGCCTGGCGTTGCGCTCCCGGCTCGCGATCGGCGCGGGGGGCGTGGTCGAGGTCGGCCACGAGGTGACGAACACCGGCGAGGGGCTGGTCGAGGTGGTGCACGTCGAGGCCACGCTCCCCGTGCCGAAGACCGCCGACCGCCTCACGTCCTTCGGCGGACGATGGAGCCAGGAGAAGGCGCCCACCACCACGGCGATGCCCTCGGGGGCGTGGGCCCGCGAGACGCGCCGCGGCCGTGCCGGGCACGACCAGCCGTGGGTCACTTTCGCGACCGAGGGCGAGCCGGGCAGCACGTCGGGCCAGGTGTGGGCCGTCCACCTGGGCTGGAGCGCCGACATGCGGCACCGGTGCGACCGGGTGTCCGACCACGTGACCCTCCTCGGCGCCGGCGAGCTGCTGCGCCCGCACGAGATCCACCTCGCCGCCGGCGAGACGTACCGGACGCCGTGGGCGTACTTCGCGTGGTCCGACGCCGGACTCGACGGCGTCTCGGAGCGGTTCCACGCGTGGCTCCGCGCGCGCGAGCAGCACCCGCGCACCAGCAGGCCGCTGGTGCTCAACGTGTGGGAGGCCGTGTACTTCGACCACGACCCGAAGCGGCTCGAGGCGCTCGCCCGCCGAGCAGCGCAGGTCGGGGTGGAGCGGTTCGTGATCGACGACGGCTGGTTCCTCGGTCGCCGCGACGACACCACCTCGCTGGGGGACTGGGTGGTCGACCCGGTCATGTACCCCGACGGGATGGAACCGCTCGCGGACCTCGTCCACGGCCTGGGCATGCAGCTCGGGCTGTGGTTCGAGCCCGAGATGGTGAGCCTCGACTCCGACGTGGCCAGGGCCCACCCCGACTGGTTGCTCCACAACCCGGCCTCGGTGCCGGACCCGGAGGGGATCTCGCACCGTCAGCAGTACGTGCTGGACCTGGCGAACCCTGCCGCGTTCGAGCACGTGCGGTCGCAGATGTCCGAGGTCATCGGCCGTCTCGGGGTGGGCTACGTCAAGTGGGACCACAACCGCGACCTGCTCGAGCCGGTACACGACGGGCGTCCCGGAACGCACGAGCAGATGCTCGCCGCCTACCGGCTCATGGACGTCCTCAAGGCAGCGCACCCGGGCCTGGAGATCGAGTCCTGCTCCTCGGGCGGCGCGCGCACCGACCTGGGGATCCTCGCGCACACCGACCGGGTGTGGGGCAGCGACAACAACGACCCCGTCGAGCGGCAGGAGTCGCACCGCTGGACCGAGCTGGTCCTGCCGCCCGAGCTCATCGGGTCGCACGTCGGGCCGTCGCCCGCGCACGTCTCGGGCCGCACCACCGAGCTGTCCTACCGCGCCGCGGTCGCGCTCCAGGGGCACGCCGGCCTGGAGTGGGACCTCATGGGGTGCACGGAGGACGAGCTCGAGCAGGTGAGCGCCTACGCCGCGCTGTACAAGGAGCTGCGCGGCCTGCTGCACACCGGCACCGTGGTCCACCCCGACCATCTCGACCCGGCTCTGCGAGCCCGGGGCGTCGTCGCCCGTGACAGGTCGGAGGCGCTCTGGACGGTCACCAGCGTGCGGGGACCGGACGAGTCGCTGGCTCCGCGCCTGCGCCTGACCGGTCTCGACCCCGACCGTGACTACACCGTCCGGGTCCGGGACGAGATCGGGAACGCGCGCCTGGGCGGCTGGTGCACGCCCGCCTGGATGCGCAAGGAGCCGATCCGGGCCAGCGGCCGCATGCTCGCCGAGGTCGGGCTCCAGCTGCCCACCTTCCAGCCCGTGCAGGCGCTGATCCTGCACGTGAGCGGGGCCGTGTCGCGCTGACCACGAGGGCGGGCGCGAGCGCGACCCCGCTCCGCTCGCGCGTCGTTGACACCGCGTTCCGGCCCTGCCTACGTTCCTGGTGAGACGGACGTTCGCCCTCCGGACACCGGCGTCGCGGGGCAGCAGGAGGCTCGCCGTCGTCCTGGAGAACGTGAGCGACAGGAGTGCGGCATGGCGCGGGTGCGGGTCGCGGAGTCCGCCGCGGAGGCGCTCGGAGAGGTGCCCGACGGCTCG
>WRHK01000078.1 GCA_009783295.1 Promicromonosporaceae bacterium | reverse complement strand
CCAGCCGGAGCTGCCCGCCCAGCCGATCGGTGAGGTCCCGGAGTGACGGACGGCCTCATGCGGCGCGCGGCTGACGTGCCGCCCGTGGACCTCGTGCGGGCCGAGGCGGCCGTCCGCGAGCTGCTCCTCGCGGTGGGGGAGGACCCCGACCGCGAGGGCCTGCGCGAGACGCCTGCCCGGGTGGCCCGCGCGTACCAGGAGATCTTCGCGGGCCTGCGCCAGGAGCCGGAGGACGTCCTGACCACCACCTTCGACCTCGGCCACGAGGAGATGGTGCTGGTCAAGGACATCGAGGTGTACTCGACGTGCGAGCACCACCTGGTGCCGTTCCACGGCGTCGCGCACGTCGGCTACATCCCCGCCGTCGACGGCACCATCACCGGGCTGTCCAAGCTGGCCCGCCTGGTGGACGTCTACGCCCGGCGCCCGCAGGTCCAGGAGCGCCTGACGTCGCAGGTGGCCGACGCACTCGTCAAGATCCTGCGCCCGCGCGGCGTGCTGGTGGTCGTCGAGTGCGAGCACCTGTGCATGTCGATGCGCGGCGTGCGCAAGCCCGGCTCGCGCACCGTGACGAGCGCCGTCCGCGGCCAGATGCGCGACCCCGCGACCCGCGCCGAGGCGATGAGCCTCGTGATCGGGAAGTAACCCCCGTGGCGTCGGACCGCACCGGCTGGGCCCGCGACGTCGCCGTCGCCGGGCTGCCCGAGCTGTCCGGCGTCGGGCGGTGCCTGGTCATGGGCGTGGTCAACGTGACGCCCGACTCGTTCTCCGACGGCGGCGAGTGGTACTCGCCCGACGCCGGCGTCGCGCATGGCCTCGAGCTGCTCGGGGAGGGCGCCGACATCGTCGACGTCGGCGGCGAGTCCACGCGGCCCGGGGCGGTCCGCGTGCCCGTCGAGCAGGAGCTCGCGCGAGTGATCCCCGTGATCACGCGCCTCGCGGCGGCGGGTGCGGTCGTGTCCGTCGACACGACGCGCGCCGTGGTCGCCGAGCGCGCCGTCGCCGCCGGGGCCCGCCTCGTCAACGACGTGTCCGGCGGCCTCGCCGACCCGGGCATGGGGGCCGCCGTCGCGCAGTCCGGCGCCGCCTACGTCTGCATGCACTGGCGCGGCCACGCCGACGTCATGGACTCCCTCGAGGTGTACGACGACGTCGTCACCGACGTCCGCGACGAGCTCGACGCCCGCATGGCGGCCCTCGAGGCCGACGGCGTACGCCGCGAGCAGGTGATCCTCGACCCCGGGCTCGGGTTCGCCAAGTCCGGCGACCTGAACTGGCCGCTGCTGGCCCGCCTCGACGAGCTGCACGCGCTCGGCAGGCCGGTGCTGGTGGGGGCGTCGCGCAAGCGGTTCCTGGGGCGGCTGCTCGCCACGGGGCACGGCGACGCGGTCGAGCCGGCCCGGCCGATCGCGCGCGACGACGCCACGGCGGCGATCACCGCCCTCGCTGCCGCGGCAGGGGCCTGGGGGGTGCGCGTCCACGCGGCGCGCGCGAGCCACGACGCGGTGCGCGTCGCGGCAGCATGGGCGGCGGGCGCCGAGCCCGGCGCGACGGACTCCGACGACCTGGACGACGGAGTCCGGGACCACCACCGAGAGGCGACTAGCTCATGACCATCTTCGCGAGCCCCGTGCTGGGCCACGACGGTCGTCCGTTCGACCAGATCCGGCTCGCCGGCGTCACCGCCACCGGGTACCACGGCGTGCTGGAGCACGAGCGCACGGACGGCCAGGTGTTCCGCGCCGACGTCGTGCTCCACCTGGACACGCGCCCGGCCGCCTCCGGCGACTCGCTGGCGCAGACGGTGAGCTACGCGGAGGTCGCGCAGGACGTGCACGACGTGCTGGCAGGCTCGCCGGCCGACCTCGTCGAGACCGTCGCCGAGCGCATCGCCGCCGCCGCCCTCGAGTACCCGGGCGTGGTCGCCGTGGACGTGCGCGTCCACAAGCCGTCGGCGCCCATCCCGGTGCCGTTCGACGACGTGGAGGTGGCGATCCGCCGCGACCACGAGAAGGCGCCCGTCGTGGCCGCCGCCCCGGCCGAGCCCGCCCCGGCCGCCGAGCCGGTGGCGGTGCCCGTCCCGGCGCCCGTGCCGCTGCCCGTGCCCGTCGCGGTGGTCGCCCCCGTCGAGGCCCCTGTGGCGGAGGCAGTCGAGGCCGAGCCGCACGCGGTCGACCGCCTCGAGGTGGACCCGCCGGACCCGGTCGAGGTGGTGCTCGGCATCGGCGGCAACCTCGGCGACGTCCAGGCCACGCTGCGCGCCGCCGTCACCGACCTGGACCGCCTTCCCGGCATCCAGGTGGTCGAGGTGTCCCCGCTCGCCCGGACGACGGCCGTCGGTGGCCCCGCCGACCAGCCCGACTACCTCAACGCCGTGCTCATCGCCCGCACCACGCTGTCGCCGCGCGGCCTGCTGCGCGCCACGCAGGCCGTCGAGAACGCGCACGGCCGCGTCCGCGAGGAGCGCTGGGGCCCGCGCACGCTCGACGTCGACATCGTGCGGTACGGCTCGCTCGTGGTGCGCGACGACGACCTCGAGCTGCCGCACCCGCGCGCCCACGAGCGCGCGTTCGTGCTGGTCCCGTGGGCCGAGGTCCAGCCCGACGCCGAGCTGCCCGGCCTGGGCGGCGGACCCGTCTCGCTGCTCGCGGCCACCGCCCCCGACCGGGCGGGCATCCGCTGGCTGGCCCTCGACTGGCTGGCCGAGCCCGGCCCGCGCACCGGCTCGGAGCCCGCCGTGAACCCCCCGGCGGAGTCGACCACCCCGGCCGGCGCCTCGTCGCCCGACGAGCACGCGGACGCGGCCCCGCCCGCGTTCGAGCCGCACGGGTTCGACCCGGCCCCGCAGCACCACGAGGCCGCGCCGCACCCGCAGGAGCCCACGCAGCACGCGTTCGAGGCGGCCCCGCCGACGTTCGTGCCCGCGCAGCACGTCGAGCACCCGCACGTCCCGACGGCCGCCGCCCCGGTGGTGCCGCCGGCCCAGCCGGCCCCGCCGTACGTCGCGCCGGCGCAGCCCGCGCAGGACGACCCGTTCGACTTCATGGCCCCCGCCGACGTGCCGCCGCAGCCCGTGCCCGCCCCCGTGCCGGCGTACGAGCCGCTCGCCCCCTGGGCGCAGGAGCCGGCACCCGCCCCGGAGCACGCGGACCCGTTCGCGCCGCCGGCCGTCCCGGCCCCGCCCGCCGGGTACCCGCACGCACCGGTGCCGCACGCCCCCGTCCCGGCCGCCCCGGACAGCCACTGGCCGTTCGGCGCGCCGGCCGCGCCGCAGTCCGCCCCGGCGCCGTACGAGCCCGCGCCGTACGAGCCCGTCCCGTACGAGCCCGCGCCGTACGAGCCCGCGCCGTACGAGCCCGCACCGTACGAGCCCGTGGCCTACGAGCACCCGGCGCCCCCGACGGTGCCCCCGGCCCCCGCCGTCCCCCCGGTCCCGCCCGTGCAGGGCGAGGCCCCGGAGCAGGGCCCCGACGCGGAGCGCTGGATCCCGTACGACCACGACGCCGGGCGCTGAGATGCGGCGGACCCCCATCCGGGTGCTCGCCCTCACCGCCGCCGGCGTCGCCCTGGTCGCCACGCTGGTGACCGGCGCGCTCGACGCGCAGGGCGTGCGCCTTCCCAAGGTGGCCTGGGTCGAGTGGGTCGCCATCCTGGCCCTGGCCGGGCTCATCTTCTGGATGGGCTGGGCGGTGCGGGCGTACCAGAAGGGCAAGCGCCCGTCGCTCGACCCGCTGCGCGCGGCCCGCACGTTCGTGCTGGCCAAGGCGGGCGCACTGACCGGCGCGATCCTGGTGGGCCGGTACCTGGCGAGCGTGTTCGACGTCGCCGGCGACCTGGGCATCTCCTCCCAGCGCGACCGCGCCATCGCGGCGGGGATCGCGGTGCTGTGCTCGGCCGTGCTGGCGGCGGTGGGCGTGATCGTGGAGCGCTTCTGCGAGCTCCCGCCGCCGGACGACGAGGCGGAGCGCGACCGCGACCACGGCACGGAGCCCCTGGCAGGCTGACCCACGACAGGGGCGGACCGCGGCCGCGCCCCACCCCCGTGGGACTGCAAGGATGGGTCCCATGAGCGACAGCGTCCGCGCCGCACAGGCCGCACTGTTCGACCCCGACGGCGTCGAGTTCCGCCGCGTCTCCCCGCGCCTCGTCACGGCGCGGTACGTCACGGCCTCGCTCACCGCGGTGGTGCCGATCGTCGCGGGCGTGCTGCTCGCCGTCCTGGTCTCGCCGTGGTGGCTGCTGCTCGCGGCGCCCGCGGCGCTGCTGCTGCTCTGGCGGCTGTGGCTGGTGCCGCGGCAGGTGCGCGCCATCGGGTACGCCGAGCGCGACGACGACCTACTGGTGCGCAAGGGCATCATGTTCCGCTCGCTCGTCGTCGTGCCGTACGGGCGCATGCAGTACGTGGACGTGCAGGCGGGGCCGCTGGACCGCAAGCTCGGCATCGCGTCGGTGCAGCTGCACACGGCCGCCGCGGCGACGGACGCCACGATCCCCGGCCTGCCGCCGCACGAGGCGGAGCGGCTGCGCGACCGGCTCTCCGCCCGCGGCGAGGCCCGGTTGGCGGGTCTGTGACCAGCGCGGACGCACGCAGCGACGGCGGCGAGACCCTGGTCTGGCACCGCCTGCACCCGGTCACGCCGTTCGTGCGCGGCTGGACGGTGGTAGCGGTCGCCCTCGCGTTCATCGGCCAGCAGGCCGCGGAGCAGGCGCAGCAGACCTCACAGCTGGCCGGCGCGGTCGCCGGCCTGTGGTGGAAGGTGCTGCTGGGGATCGTGGTGCTCGCCGTGGTCTCGTTCAGCTACTCGGCGCTCGCCTGGCGCATGACGGCCTACGCCGTCGGCGACGACGACGTGCACACGCGCAAGGGCGTCGTGTTCCGCCAGCAGCGGCACGCGCGGCTCGACCGGCTCCAGGCGGTGGACATCCGCCAGCCGGTGCTGGCGCGCCTGTTCGGCCTGGCGGAGCTGACGCTCGAGGTCGCGGGCGGCAGCGGCAGCGCGATCGCGATCGGGTTCCTGCGCGAGGAGGACGCCCGCGCCCTGCGCGCCGACCTCCTGGCCCGCGCGGCGGGCCTGCGCCGCCCGACGGCGCCCGCGCCGGCGCCGGCCCTGCCGGACCTGTCCGCCCCAGAGCACCCCCCAGCCCTCCCGGCCCCGGACAACGCCACCCCCACCCCCGCGGTGTCCGTGGCAGCGGGCCCGCCACCCCGCCCTCGCACGGACAACGCGGGAGACGAGGGCGCCATCGGCGAGGCCCCCGAGGAGGAGATGTACTCGGTCCCGCCCGGGCGGCTCGTCGCGTCGCTGATCCGTTCGCCCGGCGTGTGGATCCTGCTCGCCGCGATCGCGGGCGTCGTCGTCGCCGTCGTGGCCACGGGCGAGCCGACGATCCTCGCGTCGTCGCTGCCCATGGTGCTGGGCGGCGGCAGCTGGCTGTTCCAGCGGTTCGCGGGCGAGTTCGGGTTCCGCGCCGCGCTCTCGCCCGACGGCGTCCGCCTGCGCCGCGGGCTGCTCGAGACGCGCGCCCAGACCATCCCGCCGGGACGAGTCCAGGCGGTCTCGCTGATCCAGGGACCGCTGTGGCGCGGCCCCGACTGGTGGCGCGTGCACGTCAACGTGGCCGGCTACGGGCAGGGCGACAAGGCGGCCGGGACGCAGACCGTGCTGCTGCCGGTGGGCACCCGCGAGCAGGCGCTCACCGCCCTGTGGCTGGTGCTCCCCGACCTCGGTGCGCCCGACCCTGTCGGCCTGCTCGCCGAGGGCCTCACGGGCCTCGTCGCGCGCGACGGCTCCTCCGCCCCGGGTGCGCGGTTCACCAACGCTCCGCGCCGCGCCTGCTGGGTGGACCCGCTGGCGTGGCGGCGCGACGCGTTCACCGTCACGGAGCGAGCCCTGCTGCTGCGCCGCGGCCGCATCGTGCGCCGGCTCGACGTCGTGCCGCACGAGCGCACGCAGTCGCTCGCCGTCGAGCAGGGGCCCCTGCAGCGGCGGCTGCGTGTGGCGACGTTCGCGGTCCACTCCACGCCGGGCGCCGTGACGCCGCGCGTGCCGCACCTGGCCGCCGACGACGCCGCCCGCCTGCTGGGCGAGCAGGCGGCGCGCGCCCGGGCGGCCCGCGCGGTGGCCGGCCCGGAGCGCTGGATGGAGCAGCGCCCCACCCGGGAGCCCCGCGCGTGAGCGACCGCCGCCCCGGACGCCTCGGCGTCGGCGTCGTGGGGGCCGGGCGCGTCGGTGCGGTGCTCGGCAGCGCTCTGCAGTCGGTGGGTCACGCCGTCGTCGGGGCGAGCGCCATCAGCGAGGCCTCGCGCGACCGCGTCACGGCACTGCTGCACGGCGTGCCCGTGCTCGAGGTCGCGGAGGTCGTGGAGCGGGCCGAGCTCGTGCTGCTCACCGTCCCGGACGAGGCGCTGCCGGGCCTGGTGGCGGGCATCGCCGACGTCGGCGGGTGGCAACCCGGCCAGCTCGTGGTCCACACGTCCGGGCGGCGCGGCACCGCCGTGCTCGAGCCTGCCGTCCGCGCCGGGGCCATCCCGCTCGCGATCCACCCCGCGATGACGTTCACCGGCACGTCCCTGGACCTGGCCAGGCTCGAGGGCACCACGTTCGCGGTGACGGCCCCCGCCGTCGTGCTGCCCATCGGGCAGGCGCTCGTGGTCGAGATCGGCGGCGAGCCCGTCGTGGTCGACGAGGCCGCCCGGCCGCTGTACCACGCAGCCCTCGCGCACGGCGCCGACCACCTCGTGGTGCTGGTCGCGCAGGCCGCGCAGGCGCTCGAGGCCGCCGGCGTGGAGCGCCCGGGGCGCCTGCTGCGGCCCCTGCTCTCGGCGGCCCTCGATGGCGCCACCCGCGCCGCCGACACCCGCGAGGAGGGCCAGGGCCCCGGGGCGATCGCCGCGCTCGGGGGCGCCGTCGTCGGCGGGGACGCCGCGACCGTGACCGCCCACGCGGAGGCGCTCGCCGACCTGGCCGCGCGCACGGGCGCGACCGACGTGCCGGCGTCGGCGGCGGACCTGACCCGCTCCGCCGTGCGACGCGCGCTGGCCGCCCACCGCATCGACGAGACGACGGCCCGGACCCTCCTGGACACCACCGACCCGTCCCGCTAGGGCCCCGGCAGCCACCCGCTGCGTCGGCGGGCGACCGGCCCTCGGGGAGCCACCAGGGGGCGTCGGTAGGATTCGGTCGTGACCTCTGAGAACCCCGTCGCCACCGAGAACGCGGACGATCTTCCCGAGCAGCTGCGCATCCGCCGCGAGAAGCGCGAGCGGATCATCGCGCAGGGCGGCGAGGCATACCCCGTCGGGGTGCCCGTCACGCACACGATCGCGCAGGTCCGGGCGGGTTACGGTCACCTCGAGGCGGGCCAGGAGACCGACGACGTCGCCGGCGTCGCGGGCCGCGTCGTGTTCCTGCGCAACACCGGCAAGCTGTGCTTCGTCACGCTGCAGGACGGCGAGGGCCAGCGCCTGCAGGCCATGCTGAGCCAGGCCGACGTGGGCGAGGAGCGCCTGGTCGCGTTCAAGTCCGACGTCGACCTGGGCGACCACCTCTACGTGCACGGCCGCATCGGCTGCTCGCGCCGCGGCGAGCTGAGCATCTTCGCCGACGAGTGGCAGATCGCCGCCAAGTCGCTGCGCCCGCTCCCGGTGCTGCACAAGGACCTCAGCGAGGAGTCGCGCGTCCGCCAGCGCTACGTCGACCTCATCGCCCGCCCGGCCGCGCGCGACATGGTGCGCCTGCGGGCCGACATGATGCGTTCGCTGCGCGACAACTTCCACCGCCGCGACTTCGTCGAGGTCGAGACGCCCATGCTCCAGACCCTGGCGTCCGGCGCGGCGGCGCGTCCGTTCACGACGCACATGAATGCTTATGACATCGAGCTGTTCCTGCGCATCGCCCCGGAGCTGTTCCTGAAGCGCGCGGTGGTGGGTGGCGTCGAGCGCGTGTTCGAGATCAACCGCAACTTCCGCAACGAAGGCGCCGACTCCACGCACTCGCCGGAATTCGCGATGCTCGAGGCCTATGAGGCCTACGGCGACTACGACACCATCGGCGCGCTCACGCAGAACCTTGTGCAGACGGCCGCGCAGGACGTTCTCGGCACCACGACGGTGAACCTTCCCGACGGCGGCGAGTACGAGCTGGGCGGCGAATGGGCACAGCTCACGATGTACGGCTCGCTCTCGGAGTCGCTCGGTGAGGAGATCACGCCGGAGACGTCGGTCGAGGACCTTCTCAAGATTGCGGCGCGTCTGGAGATCGACGCCGAGCGCAAGGCGGTCAACCACGGGAAGCTCGTCGAGACGCTGTGGGAGGAGCGCGTGGGCGACCACCTCACGGCGCCCACGTTCGTGCGCGACTTCCCGGTGGAGACCAGCCCGCTGGTGCGCGCGCACCGCGAGGTGCCGGGCCAGGTCGAGAAGTGGGACCTGTACGTGCGCGGCTTCGAGCTCGCCACCGGCTACTCGGAGCTGGTCGACCCGGTGATCCAGCGCCAGCGCTTCGAGGCGCAGGCCCTCCTCGCCGCCGCGGGCGACGACGAGGCCATGAAGCTCGACGAGGACTTCCTCGTCGCGATGGAGTATGCGATGCCGCCGACCGGTGGCATGGGTATGGGTATCGACCGTCTTCTCATGGCTCTCACAGGTCTGGGAATTCGAGAGACCATCCTGTTCCCGCTCGTGAAGCCGCAGGCGTGAGAGGAACACGATGAGCACGTTCTGGGCCATCTTTGCCGGGCTGGCACCGTCGGTCGGCGTCGGGCTGATCTTCTGGTTTGCCATGCGCAAGATCGTTCGCGCGGACCGTCACGAGCGTGAGGCTTTTGCTCGGCTGGACGCGGCGGACGCCGCGCGTCGTGCCGCGGAAAGTCCTGGCGAGGTCTCGGAGCAGCACTGACAACGCAAGCAATGCCGCCGGGAAACCGGCGGCATTTGCTTTTCCGCGCCGCGTTCTGTTGACATTCTCAATATGTGTCGGTCATGCTCGGACCGCTTGGACTTCCCGATCCGAAAGGCGGCCCCCGTGGTCCAGAAGACTCAGGTCGTTCTCATCGACGACATCGACGGCACCGAGGCGGACGAGACGGTCACCTTCGCGCTCGACGGCGTGTCCTACGAGATCGACCTCACCTCCGCGCACGCCGCCGAGCTGCGCGACGCGCTCGCGACGTGGATCGGGCACGGGCGCAAGGCGTCGTCGCGTGCCGCGGCCGTCGCGCCGCGCTCCAGCGGCCGCCGCACCACCGCGGACCGCGCGCAGCTCGCGAAGATCCGCGAGTGGGCCCGTGAGAACGGCCACAAGGTCTCCGACCGCGGCCGCATCTCGGCCGACGTGCTCGCCGCCTTCGAGGCCGCGCACTGAGCACGCCCTGCATCGCCGACGGCGGTGGTCCCTCGCGGGGGACCACCGCCGTCGTCGTCCCGCCTACGCTTCTGCCATGACGACCCCCGCGCAGCACGCCCTGTGGATCGGCACCTATCCGGCGGAGAACGCCGGCGGCGGCACCGGTGAGGGCGTCTGGGGACTCACGGTCACGGACGAGGGCCGGTTCGGCGAGCCGGTGCTCGCGGTCACGACGCCGGTGCCGTCGTTCGTGGCCCTCCACCCGAGCGGCCGCACGCTCTACGCGGTCGACGAGTCGTCCGCGGGCGCCGTCACGGCGTTCGCCGTCGTCGCCGACGGCGCGCTCGCCGACCCCGTGACGATCGCGTCCGGCGGCGACTCGCCGTGCCACCTGCTCGCGCTCGACGACGTCCTGTGGATCGCCAACTACATGGACGGCACCGCCGCCGCCGTGCCCCTCGTCCCCGCGACGGGCGCCTTCGCCGCCGACGCCGTCACGCGCCACCCGGGCCAGGGCTCCGGCCCGCAGGCCGACCGCCAGGAGGGCCCGCACGCCCACTTCGCGGCCCTCGTCGACGGGCACGTTCTGGTGGTCGACCTGGGCGCCGACGTCGTGCGGCGCTACCCGCTGGACGACGGGCAGGCGGCGGGCGACACGGCCGCGCACCTCGCCCCCGGCACCGGCCCCCGCCACCTGGTCCGGCTCCCGTCCGGCGCCCTCGTGGTGGCCGGCGAGCTCGACGACGCCCTGCACGTGCTCGCCCCGGCCGGCGACGGCTGGGCCCCGGCGTCCGCCGTCCCCGCGTCCGCCTCGGCCGCCCCGGACGGGTCCGCGTCGCTCCCGGCCCACGTGACGCTCACGGGCGACCTGGTGCTGCTGGGCGTGCGCGGCGCCGACGTCCTGGCCGTCCACCGGGTCCGCGAGACCGGGGGAGCGGACACCCTCGAGCACCTCGGCGACATCCCCCTGGGGGCCGGGGCGTGGCCCCGCCACCACGCAGTGGTGGGCCAGGCGCCCGACGGCCGGCTCCTCGTGGTGGTCGCCAACCAGGGCACCCACGAGCTCGCCTCCGTGCTGGTCGACCCGGTGACCGGTGCGGGCGTCGTCGTCGACACCCTGACGTTCCCGACCCCGCCGTCGTGCGTGCTGGTGAGCGATGCCCGGGAGTGAGCGAGGCCCTCGCGTCGCCATGCTGAGCGTCCACACGAGCCCGCTCGAGCAGCCCGGCACGGGCGACGCGGGCGGCATGAACGTGTACGTCCTCGAGCTGTCGAAGGCGCTGGCGGAGCGTGGCGCGGAGGTCGAGATCTTCACGCGCGCCACGAGCTCCAGCCAGCCCGTGGTGGTGGACGTGCAGCCCGGCATCCGCGTGTTCCACGTGCCCGCGGGCCCCTTCGAGGGCCTCGACAAGAACGACCTTCCCGGCCAGCTCTGCGCGTTCACCGCGGGCGTGCTGCGTGCCGAGGCGCACCGCCCCGAGGGCTGGTACGACGTCGTCCACACCCATTACTGGCTGTCCGGGCAGGCAGGCTGGCTGGCCGCCGAGCGCTGGGACGTGCCGCTGGTGCACACCATGCACACCATGGCCCGCATCAAGAACGCGGCGCTCGCCCCCGGCGACGCGCCCGAGCCGCCGGGCCGCATCATCGGCGAGGAGCAGGTGGTGGCCGAGGCGGACGCCCTGGTCGCGAGCACGCAGTCCGAGGCCGACGACCTGGTCCGCGCGTACGGCGCCGACCCCGCCCGGGTGCACGTGGTGGCGCCGGGCGTCGACCTGGGCACCTTCCACCCCGAGGCCGAGGCCGAGGGCGACGCCGAGGCCCGCCGCCGCGGCCGCGCCCACCTCGACCTGCCCGCCGACGTCCCCGTGGTGCTGTTCGCCGGCCGCGTCCAGCTGCTCAAGGGCCCGGACGTGCTGGTGCGGGCGCTGCCGCTGCTCGGCCCGGACGTGCGGCTCGTGGTGCTCGGCGGCGCCAGCGGCCGCCCCACGGCGGTGCGCGAGCTCGAGGCGCTGGCCCACCAGTGCGGCGTCCGCGACCGCGTGCTGGTGCACCCGCCCGTCTCCCGCGACCAGCTCGCCGACTGGTACCGGACGGCCGACGTGGTCGCCGTCCCGTCGCACAACGAGTCGTTCGGCCTGGTGGCCGCCGAGGCGCAGGCATGCGGCACCCCGGTGGTCGCGGCGGCCGTGGGCGGCCTGCGCACGGTGGTGCTCGACGACGTCACCGGCCTGCTCGTGGACGGCCACGACCCGGCCGCGTGGGCGAAGTCTCTGGGGCGCGTGCTCGACGACCACGCCCTGCGCGAGCGCCTCGCCCAGGGCGCGGCGGGGTCCGCACACCGCTTCTCCTGGGCCACCGCGGCCGACG
Source organism: Promicromonosporaceae bacterium (assembly GCA_009783295.1). GTDB lineage: Bacteria > Actinomycetota > Actinomycetes > Actinomycetales > Cellulomonadaceae > Xylanimonas. The sequence continues at coordinate 4,118 of WRHK01000078.1, read as the reverse complement.
CCATGCTCGACGTCTACGCCGAGGCCCGGCGCACCCACCACGGGCGCGCGTAGCGCCGTCCCATGGGCGGACAGCGCCGTGCGTGGTCAGGCCTCGGCGGTGCAAGATGGGCACATGACCTACACCCTCGTGCTGCTCCGCCACGGCGAGAGCGACTGGAACGCCAAGAACCTCTTCACGGGCTGGGTCGACGTCCCGCTGTCGGAGAAGGGCCGCACCGAGGCCACCCGCGGTGGCGAGCTCCTCAAGGAGAAGGGCGTCACGCCCGACGTCGTCCACACGTCCCTGCTGCGCCGTGCGATCAACACCGCCAACCTGGCGCTCGACGCCGCCGACCTGCTCTGGATCCCGGTCAAGCGCTCGTGGCGCCTCAACGAGCGCCACTACGGTGCGCTCCAGGGTATGGACAAGAAGAAGGCGCGCGAGGAGTTCGGCGACGTGAAGTTCGCCGAGTACCGCCGCTCGTACGACGTCCCGCCGCCCGCGATCGAGCTCGGCTCCGAGTGGTCGCAGGACGCCGACCCGCGCTACGCCGGCGAGCCGATCCCGCGCGCCGAGGCCCTGGCCCAGGTGCTCGACCGCGCGCTGCCGTACTTCGACGGCGAGATCGTGCCCGACCTCAAGGCCGGCAAGACCGTGCTGGTCGCCGCGCACGGCAACTCGCTGCGCGCCATCGTCAAGTTCCTCGACGACCTGACGCCGGAGGAGATCGCCGCGGTCAACCTCCCCACGGGCATCCCGCTGGTCTACCAGCTCGACGAGAACCTCAAGCCCATCGTCAAGGGTGGCGAGTACCTGGACCCGGAGGCCGCCGCAGCCGGCGCCGCCGCCGTGGCGAACCAGGGCAAGTGACGACGACGGCGCCGCACCCCGCGCGGGGTGCGGCGCCGTTCGCGCGTCTCAGGCGTGCGTCGGGGCCTCGTCGACGTCGCCCGTGACCAGGAAGACGATGCGGCGGGCGACCGACGTCGCGTGGTCGCCGAAGCGCTCGAGGTAGCGGCCCACGAGGGTGATGTCGACGGCCTCCTGCGTGGAGCCGTCCCACTCGGGCGACAGGATCGTGGCGAACGTCTGCGCGTGCAGGTCGTCCAGCACGTCGTCGTCCTTCTCGATCTGCGCGGCGAGCTCGACGTCGCGCGTCTCGAGCAGCGTCTTGACCTCGCCGGCGACCGTGGCGGCCGCCTGCGTCATCGCGGCGAACGTCGGCTCGGCCTGCGCACGGATCGCGTGGGCGGGGTAGCGGCCGCGCGCCACCTCGGCGGTGTGGCGCGCCAGGTCGCCCATGCGCTCGAGGGTCGCGCTCATGCGCAGCGCGCTCACCACGATCCGCAGGTCGGTGGCGACGGGCTGCTGCTGCGCGAGCAGGTGCACGCAGCGCTCGTCGAGGTCGCGCTGGAGGGCGTCGATCTCGTGGTCGGCAGCGATGACCTCCTGGGCCAGCTGGAGGTCTGCCTCGAGCAGCGCCTTGCCGGCGCGCGTGACCGCAGCCTCGACAAGCCGGGACATCTCGACCAGGTCATCTCCGACCTGCTGCAGCTCGGCATCGAAGAGCTTACGCATGTGAATCCTTCCGCACGTGGCGCCCGGTCCATGACATGCGTCGGGGACGCACGGGGCGCTGACCTCACCGTCTCACGGGCTCAGAGCCCTTCCGGTGAACTCTAGGCGCCATCGCGATGAACAGCAGTCGACGGCCCGTGGACCGTCCGGTCATTGGGCGCGTTGCGGCACTTTGGCCCGCATACTCTGGGCTGGTGGACGGAATCATCTCCGGGGTGCCGGTGGTCGTCGCCGGCGTTCTCGGTCTGGTGGTCGGCCTCATCGCCGCCATCGCGTTCCGCGTCTCCGACCGGGAGCAGCACCGGCTGCCCGACCAGTCCGAGCCGGACCTCGACGACGGGCTCGTGCGCGTGCTGTCGGTGCTGCGCTCTGCCGCCGTCGTGCTCGACGCCGAGGACGACGTGCTGCGCGCGTCGCCGCCGGCGTACGCGCTCGGGATCGTCCGCAACGACGCGCTCACGCACGCGGCCGTGCGCGACCTGGTCGCGCAGGTGCGCCGCGACGGCGTGATCCGCGAGCAGGAGGTCGAGCTGCCGCGCGGCCCCATCGGCTCGGGCACCGTGCTGCTGCAGGTCCGCGTGGCGCCCCTGGGCGTCGAGCGCATGCTGGTGCTGGCCGAGGACCGCACCGAGGCCCGCCGCGTCGAGGCGATCCGCCGCGACTTCGTCGTCAACGTGTCGCACGAGCTCAAGACTCCGGTCGGCGCGATCGCGCTGCTCGCCGAGACGGTCGCTGACGCCGCCGACGACCCGGTGGCGGTGCGCCGCTTCGCCGAGCGGATGCAGCGCGAGGCCCACCGGCTCTCGGCGCTGGTCCACGAGATCATCGAGCTGTCCCGCCTCCAGGCCACCGGCGCGCTGTCCGACGTCCGCACGGTCGACGTCGCCGACGTGGTCTCCGAGGCCGTGGACCGCGCCCGCACCACCGCGCAGTCCAAGAACATCGTCATCACCGTGGGCGGCGGCAAGGACGCGCTCGTCTACGGCGACCACAACCTGCTGGTCACGGCCGTGCGCAACCTGCTCGACAACGCCGTGTCGTACTCGCCGCCCAACACCCGCGTCGGGGTGGGCATCAGCGAGCGGGCCGGGCTCGTCGAGATCGCCGTCGTCGACCAGGGCATCGGCATCGCCGCGGGCGAGCAGGACAGGGTGTTCGAGCGGTTCTACCGCGTCGACCCGGCCCGCTCCCGCGACACGGGCGGCACGGGCCTCGGCCTGTCGATCGTCAAGCACGTGGCCGCCGACCACGGCGGCGACGTGCAGATGTGGTCGGAGCCCGGCAAGGGCTCGACGTTCACCCTGCGTATCCCCGCGGCCGACGTCCCGGCAGCGCAGCCGGTCGCCGCCGTCTCCACCCCGGGCCCCGACCAGGGTGCCGGCCACACAGCCCAGCAGCCCACATCCGAGGAGGTGGATGCGTGACGCGCATCCTCGTGGTCGAGGACGAGGAGTCCTACCGCGACCCACTGACCTACCAGCTCACCCGCGAGGGCTTCGACGTGGTCGAGGCGTCCAGCGGCACCCAGGCCTTGGAGCTGTTCGACGCCCAGGGCGCCGACCTGGTGCTGCTCGACCTGATGCTGCCGGGCCTGTCGGGCACGGAGGTGTGCCGCCAGCTGCGCCTGCGCAGCGACGTGCCGGTGATCATGCTGACGGCCAAGGACACGGAGATCGACAAGGTCGTGGGCCTCGAGCTCGGCGCCGACGACTACGTCACCAAGCCGTACTCGTTCCGCGAGCTGCTGGCGCGCATGCGCGCCGTGATGCGCCGCCGGTCGCCGGTGGCGGTGGAGTCGTCGGGCGGCAACCACGCCCTGCCGGTGGACGACGACGTCGAGGGCGTGCTCGACGTCGGCCCCGTGCGCATGGACGTCGACCGGCACACGGTGACGGTGGGTGGCCACCCGGTGGCGCTGCCGCTCAAGGAGTTCGACCTGCTGGAGCTGCTGCTGCGCAACGCGGGCCGCGTGCTCACGCGCGGGCAGCTGATCGACCGCGTCTGGGGCGCCGACTACGTCGGTGACACCAAGACGCTGGACGTCCACGTGAAGCGCATCCGGGCCAAGATCGAGCCCGACCCGGGCTCCCCGCGCTACCTGCTGACGGTGCGTGGCCTGGGGTACAAGCTGGCCGACAGCGACGCCTGACGCGTCGCAGTCGCCTGTCCCGGCGCGATCCGAGCGCCCCTGGAAGTGACCTGCGAGCGTATCCGCGGTCACCTCCGGGGGCGTTCCTGCTGGTCATCGTCGCGGCCCCGTGCGGGGCGGCGACTCCCGTTCACCTGCCGTTCACCTTCGGTCCGACGCCGGTTTTCCCGGCCCTCTAACTTCGGTCTGGCGCCGGTCCCGGTGCCTCCGACGTGAACAGGATGGACCGACCCGTGACGATCAGCCGCCTCGCGCGTGCCGGCAGCCTCGCGCTCGCCGGCGTGCTCGCGCTGACCCTCTCCGCCTGCGGCTCCGACGACCCTCTCGGCCGTGCCGGCATCGAGGTCCCTGGCGGCGGCCTGGCCATCGACGGGCCTGCGGTCTCCGGCACGTTCGCCGGCGCGGGCGC
>WRHK01000077.1 GCA_009783295.1 Promicromonosporaceae bacterium | reverse complement strand
CCGTGTAGCCGACGGTGAGCTCGGTGCCGGCGGGGACGACGCCGGCGGCGGGACCGTCGAGCACCTTGGAGACGCCGAAGGTCGCCTTGGGTGCGGTGGCGGTGTTGGTCACGCTCACGAAGACCGTCGGCACGTTCCCGTTGCGGAGGCCGACCGTGAAGGTGTCGGTCGTGACGCCGTCGATCGAGAACTTCGGTGCGCCCCAGGCCACGCCGTCGGGCCCGCCCGGCTCGAGCTCGGTGAGTCGCACGGTGTCGCCGAGTGCGACGGGGATGCCGGGCTGGAGCTGCGGCCCCGGCTGCCCCGGGGTCACGTTGGAGTTGAGGGTGAAGGTGCCGGTCAGGCCCTTGTTCGGGCCGTCGACGACCTCGTAGCCGATCGTGAACGGGAACGCCGCCGGGTTGCCGTTCTTGTCGACGAGCAGGCCGCTGGTGCCTCCGGGGGCGACGGTCTTCGCTGCGTTGAACGAGGTGGCGATGCTGTTCGTGACGCTCACGTCGACGAGGGCCGGGTTGCCGGCTCCGCCGAGCGTGACGACCAGCGCCCCGTCGGTGGTCTGCTGCGCTGCGCCGTCGACCTGCATCACGCGGGGCGTCATCCAGCTTGCCGTGGGCGGCTGGGGGCCGTTCCAGTTCGGGGTGGTCGCCGAGCCGGTGGCGACGTGGCAGCCGACGGACTGCCAGTCGCCGCCGCCGAACACTTCCCGGACCCGGATCTGGTCGCCTGCGGCGAGGCCCTGGAGGCTGGCGGTCACGGGCTGGTTCGGCTGGACGTTGTAGTTGATGCTCTTGAAAAGCACGGTGGCTGCCGTGATCTGTACCGGGACCCCGTTCGCGGGCACCGCGATCGCGCCCGAGACGTTCCCGTAGACGACCTCGAAGCAGAAGAGCCGCGACCGAAGGCCGTCGAAGGCGGCATCGGGCGGCAGCAACTTCCGAAGGCTGAGCCCCACCCCCGGCGTCCGTGCCGTGTTCGTGAGCGTCACGTCCGTGGCCGCCGGGCCCGCGCCGAGCGTGAAGGCCGCGCACGCCCACGGGGAGGCCGCCGGCTCCGGGTCGCAGGGAGCGGGTGTGCCGTCGACGGCGAAGGCGGCACCGGTCCAGGCGACGGCGGCGGTGTCCGTGGGCCGGGTCTCGACCAGCTGGACGTCGTCGCCCTGGGTGAGTGGCCGGCTCTGGCCGGCGTCGTCGGTCCACTGCTCGACCGTGACGGGGGTGCCGTCGCGGGTCACGGTGAGGTCGGGGCTCTGCTTGACGCCGTTGACCCACCACGGGATCGAGAAGGTCGCCGCGGGGTCGACATTTCCTGCGGCGGCGCCGTCGACCGTCTTGCTGACCTGGAAGCTGGTGACGGCGGGGACGAGCGTGTTGAGCGCGCTGGTCATGGCGGGCGCCCCCGAGGCGTCCGTTTGCCCGATGACGACCGACTGCGGGTCGAGCGTGAGGTCCCACCGGAACCCGGTCGGCCCGCTGGCGGCCTCGGACCACGTGACCGTGGTGCCGAGCGCGAAGTACAGGGTCTGCGGTGAGCCACCGGGCCCGGCGACGGTCGGCGAGGCGGGGGTGCCGGGCGCGACCTGGACGGTCCCGGTGCTCGACCCGGCGGCCGGAGCGGTGACGCCGTCGACGACGACGAACCCGTCCACCGGCTGCTGGTCTTGCGTCGCCGTCCACGTGAGGGCGAACGAGTCGTCGACGGCGACGCCCTGGTTCTCGTACTCGCCGAGCGAGACGTGCTTGGTCACCTGGGTGGTGGCGACGAGGCGGTTCGTCACGACGACTGCCGCGACGGGCGCACCCTCCGTGAGGGTGAACGTGGGGCCGGGGCTCCCGTTGACGACGATGTCCGGGGGAGCCCAGTGGTAGCCCGCAGGGAGGGGGACGGGCTGCCCGTCGCTGGGGTGCGCCGGGCCGAAGAACAGGCCCGGTTCTTCGGTGATCGTGCAGGTATAGCCGAGGGGGATGCCTTGTAGGGTCTGGGCGAGCGAGGGATCGCCGGCCGGTCCGGCCCGCGGCGTCGCCGACCAGTCCCACGGGTCGAACTCGATGAGCCCGCTGCCCGCGCTGGTGCACGTGACCGAGCCCCGCGAGACGGCCTCCGCCAGGACGTCGGCCGGCAGGACGGCGAGCGAGTCCCCGTCGAGCTCCTTGGCGAGCTGCACCTCGCCGGCGGGCGGGGACGTCAGCGGGGAGAAGAGCCACGGGTAGTTGTGGTGCTCGGAGTGGGCGAACGCCGGGTCGTCGGGTCCGAGGTCGTCCATCTGGTAGCTGCCGCCGACGTAGAGGCGGCCGTTCGTGCTGAGCACGTTGGTGTACAGGTTGCCGGCGGGGATGAGGATGCTGCCGAGGAAGTTCAGGCCGTCCGCGTACCTCTGCTCCGGCGGTGTGCCCTCGGCGTACTGGTACGACGGGTTCTCCAGCGTCGTGGAGACGAGGCTCACGTGCGGCGCGTCCGCGAAGTTCCACATGAGGGCCGCGGCGAGCTTGCCCAGGTCCGGGTTCCAGACGGCGTCGCCCGCGATCCTGACCCCGTCGGCCCACATCTCCGCGAACACGTGGTCCACCTGGCCGCCGACCACGTTGATGACGGCGAAGTCGAACGCCGTGAACCGTCCGGTCGCGGGGTCGAAGCCGGTCGCGAGGCCGTCGACGTCGATCCGCCTGACGGCGGAGAGCTGCTCCGCGGTCACGGTGAAGACGTAGAGCCCGTCCGCGTCCCGGTTGGCGCTGCTCGCGTGGAGCACCAGCGTCTCGTACGACGGCGCGGACGGGTCGCTCGGGTCGCCGCGAAGCTCGGTGGTCACAGCCGCCGACGCCGCCGTGTTGCCGGCGGACCGTCCCGCGAGCGACCGCGAGAGGTCGACGACGTCCTGATGGAACGCCGACGCCGTCCCGCCCCGATAGGGCGCCAGGAAGTCCGTGAGCTCCGCGCCGGAGAGCGGGGACGGCGCGCCTCCGTTGAAGGTGATGTTCGCGCCCGGGGAACCGGAGGACCCCTGCACGAAGTTGTTGGCCCCACCCACCGCGACCCGGCCGGGCATGTTGTTCCCGACGCTGACGTAGCCCCGGTCGATGGTCATGTTCCCGACGACGCCGATCATCACGCTGTTGGGCGCGGGCGCGATCTGCGACCCGATGCCGGCGACGCCGAGGTTGACCCACACGTCGGTCCCGGACTTGCTGATCGTGAAGTCGCCGCCGACGACGGTGCGGCCCTCGAACTCGACCGCGTGGTTCGTCATCGCAAGGTCTCCGGCAACCCACGTCGAGACGCCGTTCTCGGTGAAGAGCGGCTGGCCCCCGCTGTCGGGCACGGCGAAGGCGCAGTAGTCCGTCGTGAGGCACGTCCACCCCGGCATGTTCTCCATGTCCGGGTAACCGGGCTGCTGCGCGGCCGCCGCGGTGTCCGCGATCCACGTGTCGACCAGCACGGCCCCGCCCAGCGCCAGGGTCAGCGCGGTGACGGCTCCTGCGGAGCGCCGCCATGCGCTGTGCGAGGCCTGTCGCCTCGGTGCCCGGTGCGCGGTGGCCATGGGTGCCTCCTCGTCCGACGGGTCGGCCGCGTTGGCTGCCAGGGTGAACCCGCGGCCCGTATCGCCGGGTGGCACTGGCAGTACGTGCACTACGGGGCGTTGCGCACAGGCAGGGGTTCGCAAGTACCCGATCCGGCTGAGCGACCGCCACCGTCGGTGCTGGCAGCACGTGACGGCACCGTGTCGCGGCGCCCGAGGACATCCCGACTTCCCTGGTCAGATCGGTCCGATCGAGACGACTGGAAACGGCAGCGAGGTCACCAAGACCTCACACCGGCACCCGCGGAAGGGCGCAGAAGGCACTGGGGCTACCTGTGTCGAGGGATCGCGGAACCCACGGCGTCGCGCACACCCCTGGCGCGGAATGGCGCGCACCGCGCGCCACGGCGCCGATCACTCCCGACCACCCCACCCGCCACCCGATGGCGCTCCACATAGATTGTCGGACAAGACAAACAACCAGCACCGAGAGAGGGCTGAGGACATGGGGCGCCCGAGCGTCGCTGCGGAGCGCACCGACCAGATCCTCGACGCCGTCGGGCGCAGCGTGGCCCGGTTCGGCTTCGAGGGCCTGACCCTGGAGAAGGTCGCGGCGGAGTCCGGCCTCAGCCGCAGCCATGTGCGCCACTACGTGGGCAACAAGGCGGACCTGGTCGAGCGCTTCCGGGCGCGGCTGCGCGAGCGCCTCGCAGCACCGCCCCTGGACCGCGCCGCCGAGCTCGGGCTCACGCCCACCGAGCTGGTGGTCCGGGCGCTCTTCGACCCGGGGTCCGACGTCGAGACGGCCGCGACCGTCGACGCCGTCGTGGCGGCCGCCCGGTTCGACGACGCCCTCCGCGCCGAGATCCACGACCTGTACGCCGGGCTCGAGGCCACGGTCGTCGCTGCCCTGGCCGCCGACCAGCCCGGCTGGAGCCCGGAGCGCCGGGCCGTCGCCGCCCAGCAGGTGGTCGCCCTCGAGTACGGCTTCTGGACGATGGTCGAGATCGGGGTCTCGTCCCCAGGCTCCGACGCCGTCCGCTCTCTGGTCCGCGCCCTCCTCGGCCTCCCGCAGGCCGCACCGACCCGCACGACCGCACCGACACCCGCGAAGGAAGAGAAGTGACCGTCCACATCGACCAGGCCGCCGCCCACGAGGTGCCGGCCTGCGCCGAGATCATCGCCACCGCCCTGCTCGACGACGCCGTGCTGCGCACGTTCGTGCGCGGCGATCACCACCGCCACGCCCGCCTCACGGACCTGCACACCGCGATCCTGCGCGGCGGCCCGCTGCACGGCGGCGCGATCGACGTCGCCCGCCCGCACCCGGGCGGCCCCGTCATCGGCGTCGCCGCGTGGGAGGGCCCGACGTCGCACACCCCCTGGTGGACCCACGTGACGGAGCTGCCGCGCCTGCTGGCTGCCATCGGCGTGCGCCACCTGCCCGCCTCGCTGCGCGCGCAGCAGACGTACCACGAGGCCCGCCCCGAGGACCCGCACTGGTACCTCGCCGACATCACCGTCACGCCGGCCGCGCAGGGGCTCGGCGTCGGCTCGGCGCTGCTGCGCCACCGCCTGGCGTCGATCGACGCCGGGGCGCCGCTGCCCGCGTTCCTCGAGGCGACCACGCCCGGCAGCCGCCGCCTGTACGAGCGGTACGGGTTCGAGCCCTCGGGCGACATCGTCGTGGAGGGCACGGTCGGCACCGCCATGACCCGGCCGGCGTGCGGGGAGCTCGCCACCGCGTGACGGCGGCCGTGTCGGTGGGGCGACTTACGGTGGACCCATGCGACCCGTGACCGATCTGCAGCGCACGGTGGCCCCGTTCGAGGTCATCAGCGAGTACACGCCGTCGGGCGACCAGCCGACGGCGATCGCCGAGCTCACGCAGCGCATCCAGGCTGGTGAGAAGGACGTCGTCCTCCTGGGTGCCACGGGTACCGGCAAGTCGGCGACCACCGCGTGGCTCATCGAGAAGCTCCAGCGGCCCACGCTGGTGATGGCGCCCAACAAGACGCTCGCCGCGCAGCTCGCCACGGAGTTCCGCGAGCTGCTGCCCAACAACGCCGTCGAGTACTTCGTCTCGTACTACGACTACTACCAGCCCGAGGCGTACATCGCGCAGACGGACACCTACATCGAGAAGGACTCCTCGATCAACGACGAGGTGGAGCGGCTGCGCCACTCCGCGACGTCGTCGCTGCTCACGCGGCGCGACGTCGTGGTGGTCGCCTCGGTGAGCTGCATCTACGGCCTCGGCACCCCGCAGGAGTACGTGGACCGCATGGTGCGGCTCGACGTCGGCGACGTCGTGGACCGCGACCAGCTGCTGCGACGCTTCGTGCAGATGCAGTACAGCCGCAACGACCTCGCGTTCACGCGCGGCACGTTCCGCGTGCGCGGCGACACCGTGGAGATCATCCCGGTGTACGAGGAGATGGCGGTGCGCATCGAGTTCTTCGGCGACGAGATCGAGTCGATCCAGACGCTGCACCCGCTCACGGGCGAGGTGGTGCGCAGCGAGACGTCGGTGTACCTGTTCCCGGCCACGCACTACGTCGCCGGGCCCGAGCGCATGGAGCGCGCCATCCAGGGGATCGAGAAGGAGCTCGAGGAGCGCCTGTCCGTCCTGGAGAAGCAGAACAAGCTGCTCGAGGCGCAGCGCCTGCGCATGCGCACCACGTACGACATCGAGATGATGCGCCAGATCGGGTCGTGCAACGGCATCGAGAACTACTCGCTGCACATCGACGGCCGCGAGCCCGGCACCCCGCCGAACACGCTGCTGGACTACTTCCCCGAGGACTTCCTGCTGGTCATCGACGAGTCGCACCAGACGGTGCCGCAGATCGGTGCGATGTTCGAGGGAGACATGAGCCGCAAGCGCTCGCTGGTGGAGCACGGCTTCCGCCTGCCGTCCGCGATGGACAACCGGCCGCTGCGCTGGGAGGAGTTCGTCGAGCGCATCGGCCAGACGGTCTACCTGTCGGCCACCCCGGGCGACTACGAGATGTCGCTGTCCGACGGCGTCGTCGAGCAGGTCATCCGCCCCACCGGCCTGGTGGACCCGGAGGTCGTCGTCAAGCCGACCACCGGCCAGATCGACGACCTGCTCGGCGAGATCCGCGAGCGAGTCGAGCGCGACGAGCGCGTGCTGGTCACCACGCTGACCAAGAAGATGGCCGAGGACCTCACGGACTACTTCCTCGAGAAGGGCGTGCGGGTCCAGTACCTGCACTCCGAGGTCGACACGCTGCGGCGCGTGGAGCTGCTGCGCGAGCTGCGGCTCGGCGAGTTCGACGTGCTGGTGGGCATCAACCTGCTGCGCGAGGGCCTCGACCTGCCGGAGGTGTCGCTCGTGTCGATCCTCGACGCCGACAAGGAGGGGTTCCTGCGCTCGGCACGGTCCCTCATCCAGACCATCGGCCGCGCCGCCCGTAACGTCAGCGGCCAGGTGCACATGTACGCCGACAAGATCACGCCGGCGATGCAGCAGGCGCTCGAGGAGACCGAGCGGCGCCGCGAGAAGCAGATCGCGTTCAACGTGGCGAACGGCATCGACCCGCAGCCGCTGCGCAAGAAGATCGCCGACGTGACCGACATGCTGGCGCGCGAGGACCTCGACACCCAGCAGCTGCTCGCGGGCGGCTACCGCAAGCCGGTCGACTCGTCGCGGCGGGCCAAGGCGCCCGTGCCGGGCTCCCCGAAGGAGGGCGCGACCACGGGCAACCGCCTGGCCGGCGTCGCCGCGGGCGAGCTCGCCGAGCTCATCCAGGAGCTCTCCGACCAGATGCACGCCGCGGCCGGCGAGCTCCAGTTCGAGGTCGCGGCACGTCTGCGCGACGAGATCTCGGGGCTCAAGAAGGAGCTGCGCCAGATGCAGGCGGCCACCGCCTGAGCCGTCGCGGGCGGGGCGGGGCGCGGACCGGGTAGGGTTCCAACGCCCCCTCACCCCGCAAGGAGCGTCCGACTTGGTGCACGAGCTGCCCACCTGGTTCCAGGCCGTGTCCCTGAGCGTGATGCTCGTGCTGCTGCTCGCCGACCTGATCATCGTCGGTCGCCGCCCGCACGTCCCCTCGGTCCGGGAGTCGGGGCTCTGGGTCGCGTTCTACGTGGTGCTCGCGCTCGTGTTCGCGGGGATCCTGTGGGCCGTCGGCGGGCAGGCCCCTGCGGCCGAGTTCGTGGCCGGGTGGATCACCGAGTACTCGCTCAGCGTCGACAACCTGTTCGTGTTCGTGCTGATCATGACCAGGTTCGCCGTGCCGCGGCAGTACCAGCAGCGCGTGCTCATGGTGGGCATCATCGTGGCGCTGGTGCTGCGTGCCGCGTTCATCCTGGCCGGTGCGGCCGTGCTCAACCGCTTCGTGTGGGTGTTCTACCTGTTCGGCGCGTTCCTCGTGTACACGGCGATCACGCTGCTGCGCGGCGACGACGACTCCGACGAGTACAAGGAGAACGGCCTCATCCGCGTGCTGCGCCGCGTGCTGCCGCTGCACCCGCAGTACGACGACGGCGCCCTGCGCACCACGGTGGACGGCAAGCGGCTGTTCACCCCGATGGTGGTCGTGTTCGTCGCGATCGGCTCCACCGACGTGCTGTTCGCGCTCGACTCGATCCCCGCGATCTTCGGCCTCACGCGCGACCCGTTCATCGTGTTCACCACGAACCTGTTCGCGCTCATGGGGCTGCGCCAGCTCTACTTCCTGCTCGGCGGACTGCTGCAGCGCCTCGTCTACCTGCCCTACGCGCTGGCCGTCATCCTCGGGTTCATCGGCATCAAGCTGGTGCTCGAGGCGATGCACGAGAACACGCTGCCGTTCATCAACCACGGGCACCACATCGGCTGGGCACCCGCGATCCCGATCTGGGTGTCGCTGACGGTGATCCTCGGGTCGCTGGCGGTCGCGACAGTCGCGAGCCTGCTGCGCACACGGCGGCAGCAGGCGCGCGGCACGCGCTAGGTCCGGTCGAGGGCCGCGAGCCAGCGGGCCGCCGCAGCCGGCGTCGTCAGCCTGACGATCCGCGCGTCCTGTGCGGCCAGCGCCGCGTACCGCGCGCGGTAGTTGTGGTGCTCCGTCCACGACCACCGCACGATGTTCTGCTCCGGGTCGCGGCGCAGCAGGTTGCCCAGCCGCTCCCGGTTGCCGTGCCACAGCTCTTGCCGGGTGGCGCCCCGCCGCACGGTCCGCCAGACCACGCGGGCCATGACGACGCGCCGCGGGTAGTCCAGCCAGGCGACGACGTCGGCGTCGTCGAGCATCCCGGCGAGGCGGCCGTTCCAGTTGCCGTCGACGGCCCAGCCGCCGGCGCCCGGCCCGGCGAGGAACTCCGCGAGGCGGGCGCGGGCCTCGTCCGGGTCGCGGTACTCCCAGCCGGCGTCCCAGAACACCTCGTCGAGCTCGAGGTGCGGCACGCCGAGCCGCTGCGCGACGGCGAGGGCGAACGTCGTCTTGCCCGCGCCCGAGTTCCCGACGACGCGGACGCGGCGCGGGCCGGGCGTCATCGTCCGAGCGAGCCGATCACGGGCACCCATTCGCGCACCGACACCTCGGCCAGGAGGCCCTCGCGGCGGAACGGGTCGGCGTCGAGCAGCGCGGTCGCGGCGTCGGCGTCGGCCGCCTCGAGGAGGATGAGCGCGCCGCCCGTGCCGGCCTCGCCGGCGGGCGGGCGCAGCGGGCCGGAGACGACGAGCGAGCCCGCATCGTGGAGCCCGCCGAGGAAGGCGCGGTGCTCGGGGCGGACGGCGTCGAGCCGCTCGGGCTCGGGGGCGTAGGCGTAGGTCACGGCGAAGACGGACATGCCGCCCATCCTGGCACGGGGGTCTCGACCGGCTCCACCACCGGGACGCCGGGCTCGACCACCGGCCCCCGGTGGTCGAGCCCGGCGAGACCCTCACGCCGACGCGGCGACCTGCGCGTGCTCGGTCGCCCACGCCAGCGCGACGTCGGCGATCTCCTCCCAGCCGTCCTGGGACACGAGCCGGTGCGTGCGCCCGGCGAACTCGCGGTAGTCGACCACGGCGGGCCCGGACTTGCGGTACCGCTTCACGATCGCCTTGCCGACGGCCGGCGGGACCACGTGGTCCTTGTCGCCCGTGATGACCAGCAGGGGAGCACGGTCGGCGCGTGCGAAGTCGACCTTGGACGGGCCCCTGCCGGTGACGGCGCCGGCCACGCCCTCGAAGAACACCCGGTTGACGCTGTTGACGGCCTGCTCGGCCCAGATCCGGTCGCTCTCGGAGCGGGGCAGGTCGTTGCCGAACGTGAAGTGGAAGTGGCTCTTGCTGAGCGGCGTGGCGCCGTGGCGGTCGAACGGGTTGGCGAGGATCGGCGTGCCCGTCCACGCGGTGACCGCCGGCAGGGTGGGGATGCCGGCGGGCTGCCCCGGCGCGACACCCACGTACGCGACGCCGAGCCCGCGGTCCGCGAGCAGCTGTGTGATGAGCCCGCCGAAGGAGTGCCCGATGATGATCGGCTTGGCCGGCAGTGCCCGGATGATCCGCTCGTAGTGGTCCACGATCTGCGCCAGCCCGACGCCGCGCAGTGCCGACGGGTCGCGGCGGACGTCCTCCGGGGTGCGGTCGTCGATGCCGGGCCAGCCGGGCACGACCACCTCGTGGCCGGCGGCGCGGAACCGCTCGGCCCAGGTCTGCCAGCTCTTCGGCGTCATCCAGAGGCCGTGGATCAGCACGATCGGGGGCTTGGGCGCCGCCGTCGTGGGGGTGGTCGCGGCGGGGGTGGCGGGGGAGGCGTTCATGGTCTCGGTCCTTCTCGGTCCTTCCGGGGAGTCCTGCTGGCTCCCCGTCCGATCGGTAGAACGATCGTTCTCTCGATCCTGTTCCCGCAACAAGACCGAACGTTCTATCCTGGGCGGGTGAACAGCTCCAGCCCCGCCCGGGACCGCCTCCTCGAGGCTGCGACCCGCCTCTTCTACACGGAGGGCATCCACGCCGTCGGCGTCGACCGCATCATCGCGGAGGGCAACGTCACGCGCGCCACCTTCTACCGACACTTCCCGGGCAAGGAGGACCTGGTCGAGGCGTACGTCGGCGTCGAGGACGCCGCGATCCGCGCCGCGTTCGACGCCGCCCGCGCGACGGCGTCCGACCCGCGCGAGATCGCCGAGGCGCTCATCCAGGGCATCGCCGACGACGTCGCCCGCCGCCACACGCGCGGCTGCCCGTTCATCAACGCGGCGGCCGAGTACCCGGACGAGGGCTCCGGGGTGCGGACCGCCGTGCGGGAGCACCGGGAGTGGTTCCGCGGCGTGCTCGAGGAGGTCGCCCGCGGCGTCGGGCACCCGGACCCCGCGGTCGCGGCCGGGCAGCTCGTGCTGCTGCGCGACGCGGCGCTCGTGGGCGGCTACCTGGACGGGTGGGAGCGGGTCGAAGACGTGTTCGTGAGCGCCTCGCGGACAGTCCTAGGGCTCTGACGCGTCGAACGTTTGTGCGACTGTCGGTGGGCCGACTTAGGATGCCCGGGTGAGCAACCGCCTCGTCGTCTCCGGCGCCCGCGAGCACAACCTGAAGAACGTCAGCATCGATCTGCCGCGCGACCGGCTCATCGTGTTCACCGGCCTGTCCGGGTCCGGGAAGTCGTCGCTCGCCTTCGACACGATCTTCGCCGAGGGCCAGCGCCGGTACGTCGAGTCGCTGTCCGCGTACGCCCGCCAGTTCCTCGGGCAGATGGACAAGCCCGACGTCGACTTCATCGAGGGCCTCAGCCCGGCGGTGTCGATCGACCAGAAGTCCACCAACCGCAACCCGCGCTCGACGGTGGGCACCATCACCGAGGTCTACGACTACCTGCGCCTGCTCTTCGCGCGCGCGGGCACGCAGCACTGCCCCGTGTGCGGGGAGAAGGTGCAGTCGCAGACGCCGCAGCAGATCGTCGACAAGCTGCTCGAGCTGCCCGAGGGCACGCGCTACCAGGTGCTCGCGCCCGTGGTGCGCGGCCGCAAGGGCGAGTATGCGGACCTGTTCAAGGAGCTGCAGTCGGAGGGCTTCGCGCGCGCCCGCGTGGACGGCGAGGTCGTCCAGCTCACCAGCCCGCCCACGCTCGAGAAGAAGCTCAAGCACGACATCGAGGTGGTCGTCGACCGCCTGGTCTCGCGCGACGGCGTCCAGCGCCGGCTCACCGACTCGGTCGAGACCGCACTGCGCCTGGCCGGGGGCCTGCTCATGGTCGAGCTGGTCGACGCCGACATCGACGACCTGCACCGCATCCGCAAGTTCTCCGAGAAGCGCGCCTGCCCGAACGACCACCCGCTGGCGCTCGACGAGGTCGAGCCGCGCACGTTCTCGTTCAACGCCCCGTACGGCGCGTGCCCCGAGTGCACGGGCATCGGCTTCCGCCTCGAGGTGGACCCCGACCTGCTGGTGCCCGACGTCGAGAAGACGCTGCGGGAGGGGGCCATCGCCCCGTGGTCGCAGACGTCGTCGGAGTACTTCGAGCGCGTGCTCACGGCCCTGTCGGAGGAGCTGAGCTTCTCCATGGACGTGCCGTGGCGCGCCCTGCCCGACCGCGCGCAGCAGGCGATCCTCTTCGGCCGCAACCACCAGGTGCACGTGCGGTACAAGAACCGGTGGGGCCGCGAACGGCAGTACTCGACCGGCTTCGAGGGGGCGGTGACGTTCATCGAGCGGCGCCACCACGAGACCGAGTCGGACTGGTCGAAGGAGAAGTACGAGGCCTACATGCGCGAGGTGCCGTGCCCGGTGTGCCAGGGCGCCCGCCTCAAGCCGGAGGTGCTCGCGGTCAAGGTGGGCGGCAAGTCCATCTGGGACGTCACCAAGATGTCCATCGACGACGCCTCGAAGTTCCTCGGCACGCTCGAGCTGGGCGTGCGCGAGCGGCAGATCGCCGCCGAGGTGCTCAAGGAGATCAACGCCCGCCTCGGCTTCCTGCTCGACGTCGGCCTCGACTACCTGTCGCTCGAGCGGCCCGCCGGGACGCTCTCGGGCGGCGAGGCGCAGCGCATCCGCCTGGCCACGCAGATCGGCTCCGGCCTGGTGGGCGTGCTCTACGTGCTGGACGAGCCGTCGATCGGCCTGCACCAGCGCGACAACCGCCGCCTCATCGAGACGCTGACCCGCCTGCGCGACCTGGGCAACACGCTCATCGTCGTCGAGCACGACGAGGACACGATCCGTACCGCCGACTGGATCGTCGACGTCGGCCCCGGCGCCGGCGAGCACGGCGGCCACATCGTGCACTCCGGCGACTACGCCGGCCTGCTCGAGGCCAAGGACTCGATGACCGGCGCCTATCTGTCGGGCCGCCGCCAGATCGGCCTGCCCGCGCAGCGGCGCGCCGTCGACAAGTCGCGCCAGGTGCGCGTCGTCGGCGCCCGCGAGAACAACCTGCGCGACATCGACGTCGACTTCCCGCTCGGCGTGCTCACCGCCGTCACGGGTGTGAGCGGCTCCGGCAAGTCCACGCTGGTCAACTCCATCCTCTACACGGTCATGGCCAACGAGCTCAACGGCGCCCGCCAGGTCGCCGGGCGGCACACGCGCGTCACCGGGCTGGACAACCTCGACAAGGTCGTCCACGTCGACCAGGGCCCCATCGGTCGCACCCCGCGCTCCAACCCCGCCACCTACACGGGCGTGTGGGACCACGTGCGCAAGCTGTTCGCGCAGACGGAGGACGCGAAGGTGCGCGGCTACGGGCCCGGCCGGTTCTCGTTCAACGTCAAGGGCGGCCGCTGCGAGGCCTGCTCCGGCGACGGCACGCTGAAGATCGAGATGAACTTCCTGCCCGACGTCTACGTGCCGTGCGAGGTGTGCCACGGCGCGCGCTACAACCGCGAGACGCTCGAGGTGCGGTTCAAGGGCAAGACGGTCGCCGACGTGCTCAACATGCCCATCGAGGAGGCCGCGGAGTTCTTCGCGGCCGTCCCCGCGATCGCCCGGCACATGACCACGCTGGTCGACGTCGGGCTCGGGTACGTGCGCCTCGGCCAGCCGGCCCCCACCCTGTCCGGCGGCGAGGCGCAGCGCGTCAAGCTCGCCTCCGAGCTGCAGCGCCGCTCCACGGGCCGCACCGTGTACGTGCTCGACGAGCCCACCACGGGCCTGCACTTCGAGGACATCCGCAAGCTGCTCGGAGTGCTGCAGTCGCTGGTCGAGAAGGGCAACTCGGTGATCGTCATCGAGCACAACCTCGACGTCATCAAGTCCGCGGACTGGGTGATCGACCTGGGGCCCGAGGGCGGCTCGGGCGGCGGCACGGTCGTCGCGCAGGGCACGCCCGAGCAGGTGGCCAAGGTGGAGGCCAGCCACACCGGCCGGTTCCTCGCCGAGGCGCTCGCGGCGCACGCCCCGGTCGCGGCGCCCCGGCGCTCGGCCAAGTCGCAGGCGCCGGTGGCGGCGTCGGCGCAGCGTCGCGCGCGCACCACGGCACGCACCCGCGCCGCCAAGGCGTGAGAGCGACCGCTCGTCCGACGCCACGCGCCACGGCAGTTCCGTGGCGCGCGATGTCCGCCTAGCGTTTCTGCATGGCAGCGCTGCACGACTACAAGGTCTCCCTCCGGTGGGCGGACGACTCCGGCACGTCGTCGTACAACGACTACACGCGTGATGACGAGCTGAGCCTCCCGCACAAGGACGCGCCGCTGCCCGGGTCGGCCAGCGCCCTGTTCCGCGGGGACAAGAGCCGGTACAGCTCGATCGACCTGTGCGTCGCCGCCGTGACGCAGAGCCATCTGATGCGCTTCCTCGAGGTGGCCAGCCAGGTGGGGCTCGTGGTGGTCGCCTACGAGGACGAGGCGCACGCGATCGTCGAGCTCGGCTCCCGCGGGGACGGCGTGATCACCGGCGTGACGCTCCGCCCGTACCTCACGGTGCTGGACGGCGAGCACGCGAACGAGGCCGCCATCACCCGCCTGCACGAGCGCGCCCAGTCGATGAGCGTCGTCGCGCGCTCCATGGCGGTGCCGATCACGGTGACGCAGGGCATGCTCGAGGTCGTCGCCGCCTGACGGGCGCGTGGCCGCTGGGTGGCCGGGGTGGACACACCGTTCGGGTCGAGGCTCCGGGTTCGGGTCGAGGCCCTCAACCCTCGACCTGAGCCCGAAACCTCGACCCGGCCTCACGGCGCAACGCGCCGGCTGCGCGCCCCCGGAGGCCGGGGCCGCGGGACTGTCGGTCCCGCGCCATAGGGTGGCCTTATGCCCGATCCCGCCACCTACCGGCCCGCCGCGGGGGAGATCCCCACCTCCCCGGGCGTGTACCGGTTCCGGGACCCGCACGGCCGCGTCATCTACGTCGGCAAGGCCAAGAACCTGCGCTCGCGGCTCTCGAACTACTTCCAGGACCTCGCGAACCTGCACCCGCGCACGCAGTCGATGGTCACCACGGCCTCGTCCGTCGAGTGGACCGTGGTGGGCACCGAGGTCGAGGCGCTGGCCCTCGAGTACTCGTGGATCAAGCAGTTCGACCCGCGGTTCAACGTGAAGTACCGCGACGACAAGTCGTACCCGTTCCTCGCCGTGACGATGGGGGAGGCGTTCCCGCGCGCGCAGGTGATGCGCGGCGCGAAGCGCCCCGGCACGCGGTACTTCGGCCCGTACGGCCACGCGTGGGCGATCCGCGAGACGCTCGACCTGCTGCTGCGCGTGTTCCCCGTCCGCACGTGCTCGGCGGGCGTGTTCAAGCGCGCCGGCCAGTCGGGCCGCCCGTGCCTGCTGGGCTACATCGACAAGTGCTCCGCCCCGTGCGTGGGCCGCATCAGCCCCGAGGACCACAAGGCGCTCGCGCAGGACTTCTGCGACTTCATGGCCGGCGACACGCAGCGGTTCGTGCGGCGGCTCGAGAAGCGCATGCAGGAGGCCGCGGCGGACATGGAGTACGAGCAGGCGGCCCGCCTGCGCGACGACATCCAGGCCCTCCAGCGCGCCCTGGAGAAGAACGCCGTGGTGCTCGGCGACGCGACCGACGCCGACATCTTCGCCCTCGCGGGAGACGAGCTCGAGGCCGCCGTCCAGGTGTTCCACGTGCGCG
This sequence comes from Promicromonosporaceae bacterium, assembly GCA_009783295.1. Lineage (GTDB taxonomy): Bacteria > Actinomycetota > Actinomycetes > Actinomycetales > Cellulomonadaceae > Xylanimonas. Next base: position 812 of record WRHK01000077.1, on the reverse strand, counting down.
GCGGGCGCATCCGCGGCCAGCGCGGCTGGGTGGTCGAGAAGGTGGAGGACGTCGGCGACGCCGAGCTCGTCGAGCACCTGCTCCAGCAGGTCTACGGCGGCGAGGGCGACGCGGGCGTGCCCCGCGAGGTGCTCGTCCCCGTGCTGCCGCCGGACCCGCAGCAGATCAGCGCCTGGCTGACGGGCCTGCGCGGCGCCAAGGTCGAGGTCCGGGTGCCGCAGCGCGGCGACAAGCGCGAGCTCGCCCAGACGGTGCGCGCCAACGCCGAGCACGCGCTGGTGCTGCACCGCACCCGGCGGGCGGGCGACCTGACCACCCGCAGCCAGGCGCTGCGCGAGCTCCAGGAGGCCCTCGACCTCGAGTCGGCCCCGCTGCGCATCGAGTGCTACGACATCTCTCACACCCAGGGCACCTACCAGTCGGCGTCGATGGTGGTGTTCGAGGACGGCCTGGCCCGCAAGAGCGAGTACCGCTCCTTCAGCATCCGCGGCCCGGAGGGCGAGGGGGCGCGCGACGACACCGCCGCGATGCACGAGGTCATCACCCGCCGGTTCCGCCGCTACCTGGCCGACCGTGCCAAGTCCGGCGAGCCGGAGCTCGAGCTGGAGTCCGGCGAGGTCGACGCGCACGAGGAGACCACCGAGGAGAGGAAGCGCTTCGCCTACCCGCCGAACCTCGTGGTGGTCGACGGCGGCCCGCCCCAGGTCGCGGCGGCCCAGCGGGCGCTCGACGAGCTCGGCGTCACCGACGTCGCGCTGTGCGGCCTGGCCAAGCGGCTCGCGGGGGGCTGGGGGCCCGGCGGGGGCTACCCG
>WRHK01000076.1 GCA_009783295.1 Promicromonosporaceae bacterium | reverse complement strand
CCCCCCCCCCCCCCCCCCGCGCCAAGGGCACCCCGCCCCCCGACGCCCCCCGCCGCGCCCTCGAGTCCGGCGTCGACGGCATCGTCGTGTCCAACCACGGCGGCCGCCAGGTCGACAACGCCGTCGCCTCCCTCGACGCGCTCCCCGGCGTCGTCGAAGCCGTCGCCGGCGCCGTGCCCGTCCTCTTCGACTCCGGCATCCGCACCGGCGCCGACGTCTTCGTCGCCCTCGCCCTCGGCGCCGACGCCGTCCTGCTCGGCCGGCCCTGGGTCTACGGGCTCACCCTCGCCGGGCAGGCCGGCGTGCGCGCCGTCGTCGAGCACGTGCTCGCCGAGCTCGACCTCACCATGGCGCTCGCGGGCGTGCGCTCCATCGCGCAGATCGGCCCGCACACCCTCGGCTGACCGAAACGCGCCGCGTCGCCCGCGCGACCCGGTGGACACCCTGTCGCGAGCGGCGGCGGTCGGGCATCATGCTCGCCATGAGCGACTCCACGCCCCAGCCCGCCCTGTCCGGCGGGCCGGAGGGCCACGCGGCGGCCACCGCCACACTGCCGAACGACATCCCCGCCAAGCGCGTCCGGTCCTGGGCGCTGTGGGACTGGGCCACCCAGCCGTTCAACTCCGTCATCCTGACGTTCGTCTTCGCGCCGCTGTACCTCGTCTCGACGCACTTCCTGGCCCCGCACATCGCGGACCTGCCGGCCGACGCCCCCGAGCGCGTGCGCGGCCTCGCCGAGCTGTCCAGCCGGTACGGCGCGTGGACCGCCATCGCCGGCCTCCTGATCTTCTACCTGGCCCCGGCGCTGGGCGCACGCGCCGAGACCTCCGGCGGCCGCAAGCGCTGGCTCGTCATCGCCACGGGCGGGCTCGCGCTGCTGCAGTTCCTGCTCTTCTTCGTGCACGAGGACCCGCGCTACTTCACCTACGGCGCCATCGTGCTCGCGCTCGGCTCCGTCGTCTCCGAGATCGCGGGGGTCAACTACAACGCGATGCTCCACCAGGTCTCGACGCCGGCCACCGTCGGCCGCGTCTCGGGCCTCGGGTGGGGCATGGGCTACATGGGCGGCATCGTCGCCCTGATCATCGTGGTGGTGCTCAACACCGTCGAGTGGTTCGGCATGGACACCTCGAACGGCATGGCGTACCGGCTCATCGCCGTCGGCGCCGCCGTCTGGACCATCGTCTTCTCGATCCCGCTCGTCGTGAACGTGCCCGAGTACCGGCGCCCCGCCGAGGCCAAGCGCGGGTTCTTCGCCGGCTACGTCGACCTGGTCGGCGACATGATCGCCCTCTACCGCCAGTCCCGGCCCACGTTCTGGTTCCTCTTCGCCAGCGCCGTCTACCGCGACGGCCTGGCCGGCGTCTTCGCGTTCGGCGGCGTGCTCGCCGCCGCCGCGTTCGGGTTCACGTCCAACGAGGTGATCATCTTCGGCATCGCCGCGAACGTCGTGGCCGGCATCTCCACCATCTTCGTGGGCCGCATCGACGACCGCCTCGGCGCCCGCAAGGTCATCATCATCGCCCTGTCGATCCTCGTGGTCATGGCCGCGTTCGTGTTCCTCGCCGCACCCCTCGGCGCGGTCGTCTTCTGGATCGGCGGCCTGCTGCTCTCCGCCTGCGTGGGCCCAGCCCAGGCGTCCAGCCGCGCGCTGCTGTCCAAGGTCACCCCCGAGGCCATGCAGGGCGAGGTGTTCGGCCTCTACGCCACCACCGGGCGCGTCGCCAGCCCGCTCTCGCCCGCCCTCTGGGCCGCGTTCATCGCCTGGTTCGGCGCCACGCGCTACGGCGTGATCGGCATCGGCATCGTGCTGGCCGTCGGCCTTGGCCTGCTGCTCCTCGTGAAGATCGACTCCCACAAGGCCGCCGACCGCGCCCTGGAGCCCCTGCGCGGCTGGAACCGCAACGCCCTCACCGCGCTCACCATCGTGCTGTTCCTCGGCATCGGCGGCATCGTGCTGCTGCTCACCGGCGCGCACGACGTGCCCGGCGGCGCCGTCGTCACCGCCGTGATGCTGCTCCTCGCCGCGGCCGCCGTCGTGCCCGGGCAGCGCGCCCTCGCCACCATCCCCACCACCGGCGAGGAGGGCTACGCCATCGCCCGCGCGTCCGTGGCCCTGGGGTATGTGGCGCTCGTGGCCGCGGTGGTCGTGGGCCTGACCGCGGTCCTCTAGCCGACACCCGCCTCGAGGCTCCCGCGCTCGTCCGATCGCGGGAGCCTCGTGCGTGCGTGACCATGCCAGGCATGGGAGAGGTCAGCGAGTACCTGGAGACCCTGGGCGGCCCGGAGCACGACGCCGTCGCCCGCGTGGTCGCCCGCGCACGGACCCTGGTGCCCGACGCCGAGGAGGGCGTGTCCTACGGCATGCCGGCCCTGCGGTACCGGGGGAGCCCGCTGTTGTCGGTCATGTCGACCAAGCACCACCTGGGGCTCTACCCGTTCAGCCCCGCGGTGCTCGAGGGGATGGCGGACCAGCTGCAGGGGTTCCGCACCACCAAGGGCTCGGTGTCGTTCCAGCCGGAGGCACCGCTGCCCGACGACGTCGTCGACCGCATCGTGGCCGCCCGCCGCGACGAGATCGACCTGATGCGAGACGTCTCCAAGAAATAGTGTGCCAAGCGCCTCGCGACCGCGACGCGGGCCTCGGGGGACCGGCCCGGAGCCGCTAGCCTGGCGCCGTGCCCGAAGCGAACCGCGTGCTGATACTCAACGGACCCAACCTCGGCCGCCTCGGCGTGCGCGAGCCGGAGATCTACGGGGCGGACACGTTCGCCGACCTCGTCGAGGCCGTGGCCGGCTGGGGGAGCGAGCTGGGCGTCGAGGTCGACGCCCGGCAGACCGACGACGAGTCGCAGATCGTGGGCTGGCTGCACGAGGCCGTGGACGCCCGGGCGCACGTGGTCATCAACCCGGCGGCCTTCACGCACTACAGCTACGCGCTGCGCGACGCGGCTGCCCAGGTCACGACGTCGGGCCTGCTGCTGGTCGAGGTGCACCTGTCGAACCCGCACACGCGCGAGTCGTTCCGCCACTACTCCGTGGTCTCGGGCGTCGCGACGGGCACCATCGCGGGGTTCGGGTTCCAGTCCTACCGGCTGGCGCTGCAGGGCATCGCAGCGCGGCTCGCGTAGGGACCGGCGAGTCCCCGTGCGGTACAAGGCCTGGATCTGGGATCTGGGCGGCACGCTGCTCGACAACTACGCCAGCTCGTCCGCGGCGTTCACCGGGACGCTCGAGTCGTACGGCCGGCACGTGGCGTACGACGACGTGTACCGCGCGCTGCGCGTGTCGACCGATCACGCGGTCGAGCTCTACGGCGCGGACCTGCCCGGCTTCCGGGCGGAGTACAAGCGCGCCGAGGCCAAGGCGCTCACGCACCCGGTGCTGTTCGACGGCGCCCAGGAGGCCCTGGAGGGCGTGGTGGCGCGGGGAGGGTTCAACTTCCTCGTCTCGCACCGTGACAGGCAGGTGCTCACGATCCTGCAGCGCACGGGCATCGCCGGCCTGTTCACCGAGGTGGTCACGGCCGACAGCGGGTTTCCGCGCAAGCCGGACCCGACGTCGATCCTCCATCTCGTCGAGGCGTACGGGCTGAGCGACGTGGTTGCGGTGGGCGATCGGCCCATCGACGTCAAGGCCGCCGTCGCGGCGGGCATCGAGTCGATCTACTTCAACGGGGGACGCCGCTGCCCCGGGGCGCGGTGGGCGATCAGCAGCCTGCGAGAGATCCCAGCGATCCAGGCAGCAGGTTAGACAGAGCCAGATCAAGGTCTCAACCTTGACGCTGAAGATTCAAGCCTCCATCCTGGTGGGTGTGATCGTCCTCACCGTCGACCAGCGCGACAGCACGCACGCCGCCGACCGCGTGCCGCACGCGCTCGAGCTGCTCGCCCGCCTCACCGCAGGGCGCGACGGCGTCGCGCTGCCGTTCGACCGCACCGTCGGCGACGAGCTCCAGGGCGTGCTCGAGGGCTCGCCCGAGGGGGCCGGGCTGGCGGTCGACCTGGTGCTCGCGCTGCTGCGCGACGAAGGGTGGTCGGTGGGCATCGGCGTCGGCGCCGTCGACGAGCCGCTCGCCGCGACCTCGCGCGAGGCCTCGGGCCGCGCGTTCGTGCACGCGCGCCGGGCCGTCGGGCGGGCCAAGACGCAACCGGGCCGGGCCGGGGTCGCCGTCGTGGGGGACGACGCCGACGGCGCAGCCGGGGTGCAGGCGCTGCTGCGGCTCATCGCCGCCGTCGCCGGCCGGCGCACCGGCCCGGGCTGGGAGGCCGTCGACGCGCTCGCGCAGCGGGGATCGCAGAAGGCCGCGGCCGCGCGGCTCGGCGTGACCGTCCAGGCCGTCAGCCAGCGGCTTCGCGCCGCGTCGTGGTCCGAGGAGGCCGCCGCGCGTCCTCTGGCTCAGCGGCTCCTCTCCGCGCTAGCGTCCGGCGCATGAGCCTGGCGCACCTGCTGTTCGGAGCCCTCGTCTGGGCCGTGGCGCTCGCCCTGTCGGTGGGCCTCGGCGCACTGCTCGTGCCGTGGGTGCTGCGGCGCACGGAGGGCGACGTGGACGCCGAGGCCGAGGCGGCGCGCGTGCTCGCCGGGGGCACCTGGATCGGCCTGCTCGAGCGCGCGGCGATCACGCTCAGCATCCTGGCCGGGTTCCCCGAGGGGCTGGCCGTCGTCGTCGCCGTCAAGGGCCTCGGGCGTGTGTACGAGCTGCGCGAGCGCCCCGCCGCGCGCGAACGGTTCGTGGTCGGCACGCTCGCCTCCACCGTCTGGGCAGGTGCCTGCGGGCTGCTGGGGCGCGGTGTGATCCTTCTTCTGACGAACGGCGTGCACTGAGCCGTTAGACTTGCTCGGGCTCTTCGCGCCCTTGGATGCTTCACATTCGCCCGCGCGGCAGCCCACACCGACCCCCCACACCTGATCGAGGACTTGAACGTGGCTACCTCCAACGACATCAAGAACGGCACCGTGCTCCGCATCGACGGTCAGCTCTGGACGATCATCGAGTTCCAGCACGTCAAGCCGGGCAAGGGTGGCGCGTTCGTCCGCACCAAGATGAAGAACGTGACGTCGGGCAAGGTCGTGGACAAGACGTTCAACGCCGGCATCAAGGTCGAGACGGCCAACGTCGACCGCCGCGACTACCAGTACTCGTACCTGGACGGCGAGGACTTCGTCTTCATGGACACCGACACCTGGGAGCAGTTCCACATCCCGTCCGCCGTCGTCGGCGACGCGAAGGACTACATGCTCGAGGGCATGGAGGTCATGATCGCGATGAACGAGGGCACGCCGCTGTACGTTGAGCTGCCCACGTCGGTCGTGCTCGAGATCACCTACACGGAGCCGGGCCTGCAGGGCGACCGCTCCACCGGCGGCACCAAGCCCGCCACGCTGGAGACGGGCAAGGAGATCCAGGTGCCGCTGTTCCTGGAGCAGGGCACCAAGGTCAAGGTCGACACGCGTGACGGGTCGTACCTCGGCCGCGTGAACGACTGATCCGCGTGGGCGCACGGACCAAGGCGCGCAAGCGCGCCGCAGACATCCTCTTCGAGGCCGAGCAGCGTCGCATCGACGCCGTCACGCTGCTGCGCGAGCGCATCGAGAAGCCGCTCACGGAGTCCCCGGTGCCGCAGTACGCGGCCGACGTCGTCGAGGGCGTCGCCGCCCACCGCGGCCGCATCGACGAGCTGCTCGAGACGTACTCGAACGGCTGGACGCTCGAGCGCATGCCCGCGGTGGACCGCGCGCTGCTGCGCATCGGCACGTGGGAGATCCTCTTCAACGACGACGTCCCGGACGCCGTCGCGATCGACGAGGCCGTGGACCTGGCGGGCGAGCTGTCGACGGACGACTCGCCGTCGTTCGTCAACGGGCTGCTGGGCCGGATCGTCGAGCTCAAGCCGACGCTGCTGATCTGACGCGCTGTACGAGAACGCCCCCGGGGGACTCCCTCGGGGGCGTTCTCGCATCTGGGGCCGGTCAGCCCACGTGGACGTGGGGGCGCTTGCTGCGGTGCGGCTCGGTGGCGCGCAGCACCTCGTGCGTGACGGTCGAGATCTCGCCCGTGCCCAGGAACAGGAACTTGAGCATGTTGAGCACCGGGTTGCCCTCGCTCCACTCGAAGTAGACCTCGGGCACCACGCCCGTCGCGTCGCGGGCGGCGAACAGCACCGACGCGATCGCGTTGGGCACCGAGCCGCTGGTCACGTGCAGCACCGGGAACCCGTCGACGATCGTGCCGGTGACGACAAGGTCCTCCTCGAAGTTGGACGCGTCACCGCGGTGGACCTCCAGGAAGATCGGCACCTCGCCCTCGGGCACGCCGTTGAAGCGGCGCTCGTTGCGCAGCTTGACGCGGTACTCGGGCCCGGACTCGGTGCCGGGCTCCTTGGCGATCACGCGCACCGTGCCCGTGCGTCGGGCGGCCACCTCGATGATGTGGTGGGCGGCGTCGTCGAGCGTGACGCTCTTGGCGCGCACCTCGAAGGAGCGCAGGATGCGCGACAGCAGCGACGTGATGATGATGACCGCGATGAAGATCGAGGCGATCTTCACGCCGTCGGGCCGCTCGTCCACGTTGAGCACGGTCGTGTACACGAACACCGCCGCGATGACGGCGAAGCCGGCAAAGGCGCGTCTCTGGCGCCTGCGCCACGACGACACCGTCACGGCCACGGCCGCGGACGTGATGAGCACCAGCACGCCCGTGGCGTAGGCGCCGCCCTGCGCGTCCACGCTGGCCCGGAACACGAGCGTGATGACCAGGGCGATCACCGTGAGGATGACGACGAGCGGGCGCGTGGCGCCGGCCCACTGGGGCGCCATGCCGTAGCGCGGCAGGTACCGCGGCACCAGGTTGAGCAGCCCCGCCATCGCGGAGCCGCCCGCGAACCAGAGGATGAGGATCGTCGAGATGTCGTAGACGGTGCCGAAGCCCTGCCCGAGCAGCGCGTGCGCCAGGTAGGCGAGCGCGCGGCCGTTGGCCTGCCCGCCGGGCTGGAACTGCGCCTGGGGGATCAGCAGCGTCGTCACGATCGACGACGTGATGAGCAGCGCGGACATGATCAGCGCCGCGGTCGTCAGCAGGCGGCGCGCGTCGCGGATGCGGCCCGTCGGGACGGCCTCGGTGTCACCAGGGCGACCGGTGATCTGCGGCATGACGGCGACGCCCGTCTCGAAGCCGGACAGGCCGAGCGCGAGCTTGGGGAACACCACCAGCGCGACGAGCACGATGCCCAGCAACGAGGAGTGCGTCTGGAACAGCCCGTGCCACCAGTCGCCGACGACGACGGGGTGGGTGGCCACCTCCCACAGCCCGCGCACGATGACCACGACGTTGACGGCCAGGAACACCGTGACCAGCACCGTCGCGATGGAGATCGCCTCGCGGAACCCCTTGAAGAACACGGCACCCAGCAGCAGGCACAGCACGATGGTGATGGGCACGTTCTCGCCGCGGAACCACTCCGGCGTGAACGGGTTCTCGATGACGTGCGCGGTGGCGTCGGCGGCCGAGAGCGTGATGGTGATCATGAAGTCCGTGGCCGCGAAGCCCAGCAGCACCAGCACCACGACCTTGCCGCCCCAGCTCGGCACCAGGCGTTCGAGCATGGAGAGCGACCCCTCGCCGTGCGGGCTCTCCTTCGCCACGCGCCGGTACACCGGCAGGGCCCCGAACAGGGTCAGGGCCACGAGCACGACGGTCGCGATCGGCGCGACCAGCCCCGCCGCGAGCGCCGCGATGGCCGGCTGGTAGCCGAGCGTGGAGAAGTAGTCGAGGCCGGTCAGGCACATGACGCGCCACCAGGGGGCGGTGCGTTCGGGCGCTGCCGTTGTCGGCGTCTTGACGTCGGTGATCGGCGTCACGTGAGGCTCCTGGGGGATGGTGTCGTGGCCAAAACGCACCGAACGCTAGCCCCTGGTGGCGCGGACTGACGTGTTGCGGGGCGTCAAGATTTCGTCAAAGCCGCTGGACCCGGCGCGGCGTGTGACCCACGTCGCGGCCCAGCATGCGGCCGGGCGGGTGGTGGGCGTGCGGGGCGGGATACCCTGGGCGCGTTCGACACCCTTTAAACCCGTCCCGTGAGGCGGAGAAGGAGGTCCGGTGAGCTTCGCGCTGCCCCCATTCACGACGGTCCTCGGTCCTGAGGACGTCGCGCGGGCCTTGACCCGCATCGCCCACGAGGTCGTGGAGCGCTCCAAGGGAGCCTCCGACGTCGTCCTGCTGGGCATCCCCACCCGCGGTGTGCCGCTCGCGCAGCGCCTGGCCGAGCGCCTGGCCGCGATCGACCCGGCGTTCGACCCGGTCGCCGCCTTGGGCGAGCTGGACGTGACGATGTACCGCGACGACCTGCACCGGAACCCGACGCGCGCCGTGGGCGTGACGCGGCTGCCGGCCGTCGGGATCGACGGCAAGGTCGTGGTGCTGGTCGACGACGTGCTGTTCTCGGGCCGCACGATCCGGGCCGCGCTGGACGCGATCAGCGACCTGGGCCGGCCTCGGGCGGTGCGCCTGGCCTGCTTGGTGGACCGTGGCCACCGCGAGCTGCCGATCCGCCCGGACTTCGTGGGCAAGAACCTGCCGACGTCGACCGACGAGCGCGTGCAGGTGCAGCTGGCGGAGATCGACGGCGCCGACTCGGTCGTGATCAGCGGCCGCGCGGCCGTGGGGGAGGAGACGCGATGAAGCACCTGCTCTCGGCCCAGGACCTCACGCGCGACGAGGCGATCCTGCTGCTCGACACGGCCGCGCAGATGGCGGCCACGCAGTCGCGCGAGATCAAGAAGCTGCCGACGCTGCGCGGGCGCACGGTGGTGAACCTGTTCTTCGAGGACTCGACGCGTACGCGCATCTCGTTCGAGACGGCGGCCAAGCGCCTGAGCGCGGACGTCATCAACTTCTCGGCCAAGGGGTCGAGCGTGTCGAAGGGCGAGTCGCTCAAGGACACGGCGCTGACCCTGCACGCGATGGGCGCGGACGCCGTCGTCGTGCGGCACTGGGCGTCCGGGGCGCCGCACCAGCTCGCGCACGCCGGCTGGCTCGACGCGGCGGTGCTCAACGCGGGCGACGGCACGCACCAGCACCCGACGCAGGCGCTGCTGGACGCGTTCACGATCCGCCGCCACCTTGCGGGCGGCACCGGCGACCTCGCGGGGCTGCGCGTGGCGATCGTGGGCGACGTGCTGCACTCGCGCGTGGCGCGCTCCAACGTGCACCTGCTGCGCACGCTGGGCGCCGACGTGACCCTGGTGTCCCCGCCGACGCTGCTGCCCGTGGGCGTGGAGACGTGGCCGTGCGCGACGTCGTACGACCTGGACGCGACGCTCGCCGACTGGAAGCCGGACGCCGTGATGATGCTGCGCGTCCAGCGCGAGCGGATGTCGGGCGGGGCGGGGGCGTTCTTCCCGAGCGCGCTGGAGTACTCGCGCCGGTACGGGCTGGACCACCGCCGCCTGGCGGTGCTGCCCGACCACACCATCGTCATGCACCCCGGCCCGATGAACCGCGGGCTGGAGATCTCCGCGCAGGCCGCCGACAGCGACCGCTCCGTCATCGTGGAGCAGGTCGCCAACGGCGTGGCCGTGCGCATGGCCGCCCTGTACCTGCTGCTCGCCGGGGGCTCCTCGGCCGAAGGGACCTCGATCTGATGCCCGCGTATGTGATCCGCAACGTCCGCCCGCTGGGCGGGGACGCCGTCGACGTCGTGCTGGACGGCGGCGTGGTCGCCGCCGTCGGCGCGGACGTCGAGGCGCCGGCGGGGGCCGTCGAGATCGACGGCACCGGCCACGTGCTGCTGCCCGGCCTGGTGGACCTGCACACGCACCTGCGTGAGCCGGGGCGCGAGGACGCCGAGACGGTCGAGTCGGGCACGCGGGCCGCGGCCGCGGGCGGCTTCACGGCCGTGCACGCCATGGCGAACACGTCGCCGGTCGCCGACACGGCCGGCGTCGTCGAGCAGGTGTGGCGCCTGGGCCAGGAGGCCGGCTGGGTCGACGTGCACCCCGTGGGCGCCGTGACCGTGGGCCTGGGCGGCGACCGCCTCGCCGAGCTGGGCGCCATGGCCGACTCGAAGGCGCGCGTGCGCGTGTTCTCCGACGACGGCAAGTGCGTCCACGACCCGGTGCTGATGCGCCGCGCCCTGGAGTACGTCAAGGCGTTCGACGGCGTCGTCGCCCAGCACGCGCAGGAGCCGCGCCTCACCGAGGGCGCCCAGATGCACGAGGGCGTCGTCTCGGCCGAGATCGGGCTGGCCGGCTGGCCGGCCGTGGCCGAGGAGGCGATCATCGCGCGGGACGTGCTGCTGGCCGAGCACGTGGGCTCGCGCCTGCACGTGTGCCACCTGTCCACGCGCGGCAGCGTCGAGATCGTGCGGTGGGCCAAGGCCCGCGGCATCGACGTGACCGCGGAGGTCACCCCGCACCACCTGATCCTCACGGACGAGAACGCCCGCGGCTACGACCCGACGTTCAAGGTCAACCCGCCGCTGCGCACGGCCGACGACGTCGAGGCGGTCCGCGAGGGTCTCGCCGACGGCACCATCGACATCGTCGCGACCGACCACGCCCCCCACCCGCTGGAGGACAAGGACTGCGAGTGGGCGGCTGCCGCGTTCGGCATGACCGGCCTGGAGACCGCGCTGTCCGTCGTGCAGGCCGCCATGGTCGACACGGGCCGCATGACGTGGGCCGACGTCGCCCGCGTGCTGTCCACCAACCCGGCCCGCATCGGGCGGATCGACGCCGCGCACGGCCGCCCCATCGCGGTGGGGGAGCCCGCCAACCTGGTGCTCGTGGACCCGGCCGCCACCCGCGTGGTGGACGGCGCCGCGCAGCAGACGGCGTCGGCCAACACCCCGTTCCGCGGGCGCGAGCTTCCCGGCCGCGTCGTCGCCACGTTCCTGCGCGGGCGCGCCACCGTGCTCGACGGATCCCCGGTGGCCGCCGCGTGAACCTCCCGTTCCCCGTCGCCATCGGCATCTGGATCGTCATCGGCCTGCTGCTGCTGGTCGTGATCGTCCTCGGGCTGCTGCGGCTCACACGGCGCGGCGGCGACGTCGTGCCCGCGCCCCCCGCGCCGCCCGCCGACCTGGGTGCGCTGCGCCTCGGCCCGCTCGACGCCACCTACGTGTCCACGACGCTCGCTGGCGACTGGCTCGCCCGCGTCGGCGCGCACCGCCTCGGCGAGCGCTCCGCCGCCACCGTGACCGTGCACGACTCCGGGGTGCTCGTCGAGCGCTCCGGGGCCCCCGCCCTGTTCCTGCCCGCCGCCGCCCTGCGCGGCGCCGCGCTCGCCCCCGGGATGGCCGGCAAGTACGTCGGGGCCGACGGCCTCGTCGTGGTCACGTGGCAGGCCCCGTCCGACGGCGCGGTCGACGCCGCCGACCTGGACACCGGCGTGCGCACCCGCCACCCTGCTGACAGATCCCGCCTCGTCGACGCCGTGCGCGACCTCGCCGCACACCCGCTGAAGGAGAACCCGTGACCGACGCCGCCACCCCCACCACGCCCGGCAAGGCCGTGCTCGTGCTCGAGGACGGCACTGTCGCCCGCGGGCGCGCCTACGGCGCCCGCGGCACCACCCTGGGCGAGATCGTCTTCGCCACCGGCATGACCGGCTACCAGGAGACGCTCACCGACCCGTCCTTCCACCGCCAGATCGTCGTCATGACGGCGCCCCACATCGGCAACACCGGCGTCAACGCCGAGGACCCCGAGTCGGCGCGCATCTGGGTCGCGGGGTGGGTCGTGCGCGACCGCGCCCGCCGCGCGTCCAACTGGCGCGCCCGCCGCACGCTCGACGAGGACCTCGAGGCGCAGGGCGTCGTCGGCATCTCCGACGTCGACACCCGGTTCCTGACCCGCCACCTGCGCGAGCGCGGCGTGATGCGCGCCGGCATCTTCTCCGGCGCCGACCTGCTCGACGCCGCCGGCCACGAGGTGCAGCTCGACGAGCTGGTCGCCCGCGTCCAGGCCGCCCCGCTCATGGCGGGCGCCGACCTGGCCCGCGAGGTCACCACCGACCAGCCGTACACCGTCGAGCCCACCGGCGAGTTCGCCGGCAAGGAGCCCGTCGCCACCGTCGTCGGCATGGACCTGGGCATCAAGTCCATGACCCCGCAGCGGCTCGCCGAGCGCGGCGTGCGCATGCACGTCGTGCCGCAGTCGTACACGTTCGAGCAGATCGAGGCGCTGCTGCCCGCCGACGCCCCCCGCGGCGTGTTCTTCTCCAACGGCCCCGGCGACCCCGGCGCCGCCACCCACGAGGTCGAGGTGCTGCGCCAGGTGCTCGACGCGCGCATCCCGTTCTTCGGCATCTGCTTCGGCAACCAGCTGTTCGGGCGGGCCCTCGGCTTCGGCACCTACAAGCTGGCCTACGGCCACCGTGGCATCAACCAGCCGGTCATGGACCGCACCACCGGCAAGGTCGAGGTCACCGCGCACAACCACGGGTTCGCCGTCGACGCGCCCCTGGACGCGGTGAGCACCGCCCCGCACAAGAGCGACTACGGGCGCGTCATCGTGTCGCACGTCGGCCTCAACGACCAGGTCGTCGAAGGCCTGACCGCCCTCGACATCCCCGCCTTCTCGGTGCAGTACCACCCGGAGGCGGCCGCCGGCCCGCACGACTCGGCCTACCTGTTCGACCGCTTCGTCGAGCTCATGCAGACTTCCGCCCCCGTCGCTGTCCCGGCGCACGCCCTCGCGGCGCTCGGCCAGAAGGAGAACATCTGATGCCCCGCCGCACCGACATCCAGTCCGTCCTCGTCATCGGCTCGGGCCCCATCGTCATCGGGCAGGCCTGCGAGTTCGACTACTCCGGCACCCAGGCGTGCCGCGTGCTGAAGGAGGAGGGCCTGCGGGTCATCCTCGTGAACTCCAACCCGGCCACGATCATGACCGACCCGGAGTTCGCCGACGCCACCTACGTCGAGCCGATCACCACCGAGGTGCTCACCACGATCATCGCCAAGGAGCGCCCCGATGCGCTCCTGCCCACGCTGGGCGGCCAGACGGCGCTCAACGCCGCCATCGCCCTCGACGAGGCCGGCGTGCTGGAGAAGTACGACGTCGAGCTGATCGGCGCGAACATCCCCGCGATCCAGAAGGGCGAGGACCGCGAGCGGTTCCGCGACGTGGTCGCCAAGTGCGGCGGCGAGTCCGCGCGCTCGCACATCATCCACACCATCGACGCGGCCCTCGAGGCCGCTGACGACCTGGGCTACCCGATGGTGGTGCGCCCGTCGTTCACCATGGGCGGCCTGGGCTCCGGCATCGCCTACGACGAGGACGACCTGCGCCGCATCGTCGGCCAGGGCCTGCACTACTCGCCGACCACCGAGGTGCTCCTGGAGGAGTCCATCCTCGGCTGGAAGGAGTACGAGCTCGAGCTCATGCGCGACAAGCACGACAACGTCGTGGTCGTGTGCTCCATCGAGAACGTCGACCCGGTCGGCGTGCACACCGGCGACTCGGTCACCGTGGCCCCGGCCCTCACGCTCACCGACCGCGAGTACCAGAAGCTGCGCGACATCGGCATCGCCGTCATCCGCGAGGTCGGCGTCGACACGGGCGGCTGCAACATCCAGTTCGCGATCGACCCCACCAACGGGCGCGTCATCGTCATCGAGATGAACCCGCGCGTGTCGCGCTCCTCGGCCCTCGCGTCCAAGGCGACCGGCTTCCCGATCGCGAAGATCGCCGCGAAGCTCGCCGTCGGGTACACGCTCGACGAGATCCCGAACGACATCACGCAGGTCACCCCGGCGTCGTTCGAGCCCACGCTCGACTACATCGTGGTCAAGGTGCCGCGCTTCGCGTTCGAGAAGTTCCCGGCGGCCGACGACACGCTGACCACCACCATGAAGTCGGTGGGCGAGGCCATGGCCCTGGGCCGCAACTTCACCGAGGCGCTCGGCAAGGCCCTGCGCTCCATCGACAAGGCGGGCGTGCAGTTCCACTGGGACGGGCAGGCGCCGTCGGGCGCCGAGCTCGAGCAGCTGCTCGAGGACATCAAGCGCCCCACCGAGTTCCGCCTGGTGGGCGTGCAGCAGGCCCTGCGGGCCGGCGCGACCATCGACCAGGTGTTCGAGTCCACGAAGATCGACCCGTGGTTCCTCGACCAGATCTCGCTCATGAACGAGATCGCCGAGCAGGTCGCCACCTCGCCCACGCTCACCGAGGACGTGCTCCGCGACGCCAAGCGCCACGGCCTGTCGGACCGCCAGATCGCCGCGCTGCGCGGCATGGGCGACACGGGCGAGCAGTCGGTCCGCGAGATCCGCCACGCCCTGGGCGTGCGCCCGGTGTTCAAGACCGTGGACACCTGCGCGGCCGAGTTCGCGGCCACGACGCCGTACCACTACTCGAGCTACGACCAGGAGACCGAGGTCGCGCCGCGCGAGCGCGAGGCCGTGATCATCCTGGGCTCGGGCCCCAACCGCATCGGCCAGGGCATCGAGTTCGACTACTCGTGCGTGCACGCCACCCTGACGCTCGCCGAGCAGTACGAGACCGTCATGGTCAACTGCAACCCGGAGACCGTCTCGACGGACTACGACACGTCCGACCGCCTGTACTTCGAGCCGCTGACCTTCGAGGACGTCCTCGAGGTCTACCAGGCCGAGCTCGCCGCCGGCCCCGTCAAGGGCATCATCGTGCAGCTGGGCGGCCAGACGCCGCTGTCGCTGGCCAAGCGTCTCGCCGACGCCGGCCTGCCCGTGCTGGGCACCACGCCCGAGGCGATCGACGCCGCCGAGGACCGCGGCCTGTTCGGCCAGGTGCTGGTCGACGCCGGCCTGCCGGCCCCCGCGTTCGGCACCGCACGCACGCTGGGCCAGGCGGTCGAGGTCGCCGAGCGCATCGGCTACCCGGTGCTGGTGCGCCCGTCGTACGTGCTGGGCGGCCGCGGCATGGAGATCGTCTACTCCCGCGAGCAGCTCACCACCTACGTGGAGCGGGCCATCGCGTCGGCCAACGCGACGGCGGCGGCGTCGGGCACCACGCTCTCCGCGCCGCTGCTCATCGACCGCTTCCTCGACAACGGCATCGAGATCGACGTCGACGCCCTGTTCGACGGCGAGGAGATGTTCCTCGGCGGCGTCATGGAGCACATCGAGGAGGCCGGCATCCACTCCGGCGACTCGGCGTGCGTGCTGCCCCCCGTCTCGCTCTCGGAGCACGAGATCGAGCGCATCCGCCGCTCCACCGAGGCCATCGCCCGCGGGGTGGGGGTGCGCGGCCTGCTGAACGTGCAGTACGCGCTGGTCAGCGACGTGCTGTACGTCCTGGAGGCCAACCCGCGCGCCTCGCGCACCGTGCCGTTCGTGTCCAAGGCGACGGGCGTCTCGCTCGCCAAGGCCGCCGCGCGCGTCATGGTGGGCGCCACGATCGCCGAGCTGCGCGCCGAGGGCCTGCTGCCCGCCACCGGCGACGGCGGCACCCTCGACCTCGAGGCGCCGATCGCCGTCAAGGAGGCCGTGCTGCCCTTCAAGCGGTTCCGCACCGCCGACGGCACCGTGGTCGACACGGTGCTCGGCCCGGAGATGCGCTCGACGGGCGAGGTCATGGGCTTCGACGTCGACTTCCCGCGCGCGTTCGCCAAGTCGCAGGCCGCCGCGTTCGGCGGGCTGCCGACGTCGGGCAAGGTGTTCGTGTCGGTCGCCGACCGCGACAAGCGCGCCATCGTGTTCCCGATCAAGAAGCTCACCGACCTGGGCTTCGAGGTGCTCGCCACGGCCGGCACCAAGCAGGTGCTGTCCCGCAACGGCATCCCCGCCTCCGTGGTGCGCAAGCACTCCGAGGGCACGGGCCCGAACGGCGAGCCGACGATCGTCGAGCTCATCTCGGCCGGCGGCGTCGACCTGGTGATCAACTCCCCGTCGGGCCAGGGCGCCCGCGCCGACGGCTACGAGATCCGCGCGGCCACGACGGCCGCCGACAAGCCGATCGTCACCACGATCGACGAGCTCGGCGCCGTGGTCCAGGCCATCGAGGCGATCATCGCCGGCCCGTTCGACGTCGCGTCGCTCCAGGAGCACACGGCCGAGACGGAGGCCCGCCGTGGCTGACGCCTTCGGCGCCCGCCTCGCGGCGGCCATGGACGAGCACGGCCCGCTGTGCGTCGGCGTCGACCCCCACGCCTCCCTCCTGGAGGCGTGGGGCCTGGCCGACGACGTCGCCGGGCTGCGCGAGTTCTCCCTGCGCGTGATCGACGCCGTCGGCGGGCGCGTCGCGGCCGTCAAGCCGCAGGCCGCGTTCTACGAGCGGCACGGCTCGGCGGGCGTCGCGGTGCTCGAGGAGACCATCGCGGCCGCCCGCGCCGCCGGGACGCTGAGCATCGTCGACGCCAAGCGCGGCGACATCGGCTCCACGATGGGCGCGTACGCCGAGGCGTTCCTGCGCGACGGGTCGCCCCTGGCGGGCGACGCGCTGACCGTGTCGCCGTACCTGGGCTTCGGCTCGCTCGCCCCGGCCGCCGACCTCGCGGCCCAGACGGGCCGCGGCCTGTTCGTGCTGTGCCTGACCTCCAACAAGGAGGGCCAGGAGGTGCAGCACGCGCGCACCGCCGACGGCGTCTCCCTGGCCGCCTCCGTGGCCGCCCAGGCCGCGGTGCTCAACGCCGGGGCCGAGCCGATGGGCTCGATCGGTCTGGTGGTCGGCGCGACGATCGGCGACGCCGTCGCCGCGACGGGCACCGACCTGCAGGCCGTCAACGGCCCGCTCCTGGCGCCCGGCGTGGGCGCGCAGGGGGCCGGCGCCGCCGAGCTCGCGGCCGTGTTCGGGGCGGCGCGCCGGCAGGTGCTGGCGTCGTCGTCGCGCGGCGTGCTGTCGGCCGGGCCGTCCGTGGACGAGCTGCGCGCCGCGGCCGCGGCCGCGTCCGGCGAGGCCCGCGCGGCCCTGCGCGGCTGAGTCAGCGGGCCGGGGTCAGCGGGCCGGGGTCAGCACCTCGACCCGGTTGCCGGCGGCGTCGGAAGTGTGGAACCGCTCGTAGCCGTCGAACGTGAGGCGTTCGCTCCAGTCGACCTCGAAGCCCAGGCGGGCCAGCCGCTCGCCGGGGGCCTCGAGGTCGGCGACGTCGTCCCCC
>WRHK01000075.1 GCA_009783295.1 Promicromonosporaceae bacterium | reverse complement strand
GGGGGGGGGGGGGGGGGGGGGGGGGGGGGGGGGGGGGGGGGGGGAGCGGCGAGGAAGGGGGCGCCGCGGGCGGCCGGGGGCCCAGCCCAGCCCAGAGGGGGGCGGGCCCCCCCGGCCGCGGCGGCCCGGGGCGGCCCGGGACCGGCGAGGTCGCCGGCGGGCTCGCATTCGGATCCGGGTCCCGCGCTGCGCGCGCTGGGGGCGTCGCGTGAGCGGCCGCCGTGCGCGCACCAGGGAACCCTGGGAGCGGCCGCCGCGTCCCGTGCCCGCGACGCCGTTCGAGCGGTCTGCACGCTTCTGGCTGAACGCCTATCCGCAACGATGGCGCGAGCAGCACGGCGACGAGCTGCTGGGCGTGCTCGAGGAGGCCGCGAGCCAGGAGAGCGTCGAGCTGCCGCCACGCCTCCCGCGGACGGAGGTGATCGCTCTGGTCCGTGCGGGATGGTCGCTCCGGCGGCGCGAGCACCCACCACTGCTGCCGTGGTTGGGGTACCGCATGTTCAGGCGCCGTCTCCCGCTGCGGAACTGGCGCTGGGTCGTCGACGACATCCGCAGCCCGCTGTACCCGTTCGTGTCGGACCTGGGTCGGGCCCCTTTCATGGCGCTTTACCTCACCTACGTCGCGAAGACGAGCGACGACCCGTTCGGCTGGTTCCGTAGCCCGCTCTTCTGGATCCTCCTCATGGCGTCGAGCGCAGCCGTGGCCTTCGTGGCCCGCCAATGGAACCGTCGTCGCGCCTGGCTCCGCCACGTCGTCGACGGGAACGTCCCGTGGTCGGTGCGCCGGGCGTGGACGCAGCCCGGTAGCATGGCGCCCACAGGCACCGATCCGGCCATCACCGGGGAGCCTCCGGAAGAACGGCGCCACAGCGCCTACTAGACCCGGACGGGTGGGCCCGTCACAGCCTCGAACGAGCGGTCGCTCCGGCGTCGTCGCACCCAGGTGCGGCCGGCGACGGGACGGCAAGCGGGGTGGTACCGCGGCGTGAGCCGTCCCCGCAGCGTTGTCCCGCTGACCCGTTCGAGGAGCCCTCCCCATGGCCTACCCGCTGCACCGCACGTCGTCCGCCGACGCCCAGGGCGCCGCGTTCGGCATCCCCGCCTCGCCGAACCTTCCTGACCTCGAGCAGGAGGTGCTCGCCTACTGGGCGCAGGACGGCACCTTCCAGGCGTCGATCGACAAGAACGACGCCGGCGAGCAGGGTTCGAACGAGTTCGTCTTCTACGACGGCCCGCCTTTCGCGAACGGCCTGCCGCACTACGGCCACCTGCTCACGGGCTACGCCAAGGACGTCGTGCCGCGCTACCAGACGATGCGCGGCAAGCGGGTGGAGCGCCGCTTCGGCTGGGACACCCACGGTCTGCCCGCCGAGCTGGAGGCGATGAGCCAGCTCGGCATCAAGACCAAGGAGGAGATCGTCGAGCTCGGCATCGGCAAGTTCAACGCCGCGTGCCGTCAGTCGGTGCTCAAGTACACGGGCGAGTGGCGCGACTACGTGACCCGCCAGGCCCGCTGGGTCGACTTCGACCACGACTACAAGACGATGGACCTCACCTACATGGAGTCCGTCCTGTGGGGCTTCAAGCAGCTGTGGGACAAGGGCCTGGTCTACGAGGGCTTCCGCATCCTGCCGTACTGCTGGAACGACCAGACGCCGCTGTCGAACCACGAGCTGCGCATGGACGACGACGTCTACCAGCTGCGCAGCGACCCGTCGGTGACGGTGGGCTTCACGGTGACGACGCCGGCCGCCGGCCAGGACGCCGTCCGCGAGGGCGACCTGCTGGTCATCTGGACGACGACGCCGTGGACGCTGCCGTCGAACCTGCTGGTCATGGCGGGACCGGACGTCGAGTACGTCGTGGTCGAGTCGTCGTTCACGGGGGCTCCGCGCCGGTACGTGCTGGCCGCGGACCGCCTGGCGGCGTACGCCCGCGAGCTGACCGACGAGGGCGCCGAGGCGCCGGCCGTCGTCGGGCGACTGACCGGCGCGCAGCTGGTCGGCACGGGCTACCGCCCGCCGTTCAGCTACTACGAGGGCCACCCGCGCGCGCACCGCGTGGTCGAGGCCGACTTCGTCACCACGACGGACGGCACGGGCCTGGTGCACGGCGCCGCTGCGTTCGGTGAGGACGACAAGGTGGTGGCCGACCGCGAGGGCGTCGAGGCCGTGCTGCCCGTGGGCGCGGACGGCAAGTTCACCTACCCCGTCGAGGACTACGCCGGCCTGCAGGTGTTCGACGCGAACCCGCTGATCATCGACCACCTCAAGGCCGCCACGCGCGGCGAGGGCGAGACGGGCTCCGTCACCGCGGGCACGGTGCTGGTGCGCCGCGAGCAGTACACGCACTCCTACCCGCACTGCTGGCGCTGCCGCGAGCCCCTGATCTACATGGGCGTGAGCTCGTGGTTCGTCGCGGTCACCAAGGTGAAGGAGCGCATGCTCGCGCTCAACGAGGAGATCGCCTGGACGCCGGACCACATCCAGCACGGCATCTTCGGCAAGTGGCTCGAGAACGCCCGCGACTGGTCGATCACCCGTAACCGGTTCTGGGGCTCGCCCGTGCCGGTGTGGAAGTCGGACGACCCGCAGTTCCCGCGCATCGACGTCTACGGCTCGCTCGCCGAGCTGCAGGCCGACTTCGGCGTCGAGGTCACCGACCTGCACCGCCCGTACATCGACGACCTGACGCGCCCCAACCCCGACGACCCGAGCGGACGCGCCACGATGCGCAGGGTCGAGGACGTCATGGACGTGTGGGTGGACTCGGGCTCGATGCCGTACGCCCAGGTGCACTACCCGTTCGAGAACGCGGACTGGTTCGAGCACCACTACCCGGGCGACTTCATCGTCGAGTACATCGGCCAGACGCGCGGCTGGTTCTACACGCTGCACGTGCTCGCGACGGCGATCATGGACCGCCCGGCGTTCAAGTCGGCGGTCTCGCACGGCATCGTGCTGGGCTCGGACGGCCGCAAGATGTCGAAGTCGCTGCGCAACTACCCGGACGTCAACGAGGTGTTCGACCGCGACGGCTCCGACGCCATGCGCTGGTTCCTCATGAGCTCGCCGATCCTGCGCGGCGGCAACCTGGTGGTCACCGAGGAGGGCATCCGCGACTCCGTGCGCCAGGTGCTGCTGCCGCTGTGGAGCACGTACTACTTCTTCACCCTGTACGCGAACAACGCCACGCGGCTGGGCGCGGGAGCGGGCTACCAGGCCCAGGCCGTCACCGAGGAGCGGGCTGCCGGCCTCGGCGCCCTCGACCGGTACATCCTCGCCAAGACGCACGAGCTCGTCGCCGACGTGACCCGCCAGCAGGACGCCTACGACATCGCCGGCGCCTGCGAGTCGGTGCGCGTCTACCTCGACGTGCTCACCAACTGGTACGTGCGCACCCAGCGCGACCGGTTCTGGCAGGAGGACGCCGACGCGTTCGACACCCTGTACACCGTGCTCGAGGTGCTGTGCCGCGTCGCGGCGCCGCTCGCCCCGCTGCTGACCGAGGAGATCTGGCGCGGCCTCACCGGCGGCCGCTCCGTGCACCTGGCCGACTGGCCCGCGCCGGAGGGCGCCCTGCTGTCCGACCCGGCGCTGGTCGCCGCGATGGACGAGGTCCGCTCGGTGGTCTCGACGTCGCTCAGCCTGCGCAAGGCCAACAAGCTGCGCGTGCGCCAGCCGCTGGCCCGCCTCACGGTCGCCGTCGACGACCCGGCGGCGCTCGCCGACTACGCCGGCCTGCTGGGCACCGAGCTCAACGTCAAGGACGTCGAGCTGGTGCAGGCCGACGCCGGCGCGGCCGAGCGGTTCGGCATCGTCGAGCGCCTCGCGGTCAACGCCCGCGCGGCCGGCCCGCGCCTGGGCCGCGGCGTCCAGGCGGTCATCAAGGCCGCCAAGGCGGGCGCGTGGACCCGGCACGCCGACGGCGCCTTGGTGGTCGCGACCGACGACGGCGACGTGGCCCTGCTCGAGCCCGAGTACGAGCTGACCACCGTGGTGGGCGGCGGCGCCGAGGGCTCGGCCCTGGCCGCGGCCGTGCTGCCGGGCGGCGGCTTCGCCGTGCTCGACCTGGCCCTCACGCCGGAGCTCGAGGCCGAGGGCTACGCCCGCGACGTCATCCGTGACGTGCAGGACGCCCGCAAGGCCGCCGGCCTGGAGGTGGGCGACCGCATCGCCCTCACGCTGGGCGTGCCGGCCGAGCGCGTGGCCGCCGTCGAGGCCCACGCGGACCTCATCAGCGCGGAGACGCTCGCGGTGTCGCTCGCGGTGAGCGCCGTCGAGGGGGACCGCACGATCGCGGTCGCCAAGGCGGACTGACCTCCCGGCACGGCGCGACGGCGCCCGGCCCCCGCGGGGGGACCGGGCGCCGTCGTCGTGTCAGCCGGCGGGCGGGCTCACTCGTAGCGGAGCGACGAGATCGGGTCCGCCTTCGCGGCGCGCAGCGCGGGCAGCGTGCCCGCGAGGAAGGCCACGGCCATGACGCCGAGCACGACGCCGAGCACGGTGAGCGGCTCGAACACGAACAGGTCGAGGCCGGGCAGGTCGGCGAGGATGCCGCCGGCGAGCGCGTCGGACACGATGCGCCCCGTGACCACGGCGGCGAGCACCCCGGCGGCCGAGCCGAGCAGGCCGATCACCGTCGCCTCGACGGAGAACAGGGCGAACACCTTCGCGGACGACAAGCCCATGGCCTTCATGAGGCCCACCTCGCGGGTGCGCTCCTGCACGGCCATGAACAGCGTGTTGATGATGCCGATGGACGCGGCGACGAGCGCGATGACGGCGAAGGCGGACAGCACGAACACGACCGTGTCGATGACGGAGGTGAACATGCCGAGCTGGTCGTCGACGGTCATGGAGTCGAAGCCCTCGGCCAACAGCGCCGCCTGCAGGTCGGCGGTGGCGTCCGGGCCGGCGTCGGGGTCGTAGGTGACGAACGCGGCCATGTGCAGCACGGGTGCGCCGGGGTCGCGGCCGACGCGCGACAGGTTGAACAGGGCGTCCGTCAGCGCGGGGTTGGGCATCGCGCCCGCGTTGCCCAGCAGGCCGGGCTCGGCGATGCCGACCACCGTGACCTGCTGCGTGACGATCGTGCCCGTGGCGTCGGTGAGCCCGAGGTCGACCACGGCGCCGACCGCGTCGGCGGGGTCGGAGAAGCCGAGCGGCGCGACGTACGACTTCGGCAGGATGACCTGCGGCTGGTCGGTGTCGAAGTCGAGGTCGTGCCCCGCGGCCAGCTCGACGTGCATGCCGGGCAGCACCATGCCGAGCGAGATCTCGTACTGCTGCGAGCCGGCGGCCTGCACGTAGTCGAGGGCCACCATGCGCATGGGGGAGACGTTCTGCACGCCAGGGGTGGCGGCGATCGTGTCGAGGTCCGCGGCGGTCAGCGCGAGCGTCGGGCCCATGGCCCCGGCCATCGGGCCGCCCGAGAGCGTGGCACGGTCCGCGTCGAACACGGCCGGGCCGTCGCCGCTCGGGGTGCTGTCGTCGTGGGGCGTCACGGTGAGCACGTTGTCCACGCCGATGGTGGCGACGGTGTTCGCCATGAAGGTGTTCACGCCCGCGCCCACGGCGTTGGTCAGGGTGAGGGCGAACGCACCGATGACGATGGCGAGCGCCGTCAGGGTGGTGCGCAGCTTGGAGCGGAACGCGTTAGCGTTCGCCCGCTTGATGACGTCGAGGGCCTTCACGCGGCCACCTCCTCGGTCGCGGGGACGACGAGCCCGTCAGCGATCGTCACGGAACGGTCGCAGCGGGCGGCCAGCTCGAGGTCGTGCGTGACGACGACGAGCGTGATGCCCTGCGTGCGGTTGAGGTCGAACAGGATCTCCTCGACGGCCGACCCGGTGTTCGAGTCGAGGTTGCCCGTGGGCTCGTCGGCGAAGATCACGGACGGGCGGTTGATGAGCGCGCGCGAGATGACCACGCGCTGCTTCTGGCCGCCGGAGAGGTCGTTGGCCTTGTTGCCGGCCTTGTCCTCGATGCCGAGCTGCGCGAGAGCCGCCAGGCCGCGGGCCTTGCGCTCGCGCGTCGGCACGCCGGCGATCGTCAGCGGCATCGTCACGTTGTCCAGCACCGCGTTCTGTGCGTTGAGGAAGAACTGCTGGAACACGAACCCGAACTCGGCGTTGCGGGTGCGGTTGAGCTGCCGCTCGCTCAGCCCGGAGGTCTCGGTGCCGTGCAGCGTGATGGACCCGGACGTCGGGCGGTCGAGCAGCGCGAGCAGGTGCATGAGCGTCGACTTGCCCGAGCCGGACTTGCCGACGATCGCGAGCGACTCGCCCTCGCGGATGTCGAGGTCGACGCCGCGCAGCGCGTGGAACGCGTTGGCCCCCGTGCCGTAGGTCTTGTGCAGATCCCGGACCGAGATCAGTGGTGCGGACATGAGGTCCCTTCGGTGTGGCGTTCGGTCTGACCACAACTGTCCGGGAAAGGCCGCGCCGGGGGATCCCGCGGTCGTGGGCACCCGCGTACTGCGTTCGCGGTACGCCGTGTACGGCGCTCGTGCGACGTCGGCACGGGGGCGATGGGTGATGCTGGTCGGCATGAGGGAAGCGATGCGCGGGCGGGGTGCGACGCCGCTGACGCCGGTGTCGACGCGGCCGCCCTGGACGTGGCCGTGGTTCGGTCACGTGCTGGCCACGCTCGCCGTGCTGACCTCCGCCGTGCTCGACTTCGACGCCGGGCGGGGCCACCACACCGTGGCGCTGCACTGGTCGGCCCGCGTCGCGGTCGTCGCCGTCGCCGCCGTGCTGGTCCTCCTGGCCCGGCGCCGTTTCCCGCGCGCCGTGCTGGGCGTGGCGCTCGGCCTGGTCGTCGTCGCCACGGCGTTCGGCGCCTTCGACGCGAGCACGGTCGTGGCGGTCGCCGTCGCCGTGTTCACGGCCGTCCAGCACGTGCCGCGGCGGGTCGCCACGCTCGTCGTGACGGGCGTCGTCCTGGTGGTCGCCGGGTGCGCCTTCGCCGGCGGCGGGTGGCAGACGCAGCACGTGCTGGTGGTGCTGCTCGGCGCCGCGCTCGGGGAGGCCGCGCGCTCGCAGCGCGAGCAGCTCACCGAGGCCCGCGAGCGGGCGGAGCGCGCCGAGGCCACGCGCGACGCCATCGCCCGGCGCCGCGTCGCCGAGTCGCGCCTGTCCATCGCGCGCGACCTGCACGACGTGGTCGGCCACCAGATCGCGGTCATCAACCTGCACGCGGGCGCGGCGTCGTCGGCGCTCGCGACGCGGCCCGACGACGCCGCGCGCTCGCTGGCCGTCATCCGCAGGTCGTCGCGCGACGTCATCAGCGAGATCGGCGACCTCATGGCCGCGCTCCGCGACCCCACAGCCTCCGAGTCCGGGCCCGCGGGCCTGGCCCGGCTCGACGACGTCGTCCGCGACTTCGGCGTGCACGGGCTCGCCGTGCGCAGCCGCGTCGAGGGCGAGGTGCGCGAGCTGCCGGGCGCCGTCGACGCCACCGCGCTGCGCGTCATCCAGGAGGCCCTCACCAACGCGCACAAGCACGGCGCCGACGCGCGCGCCCACCTGCTCCTGGAGTACCTCCTCGCGAGCCTGCGCATCACCGTCACGAACCGGATCGGCAGCGGCGCAGCGCCCCTGAGCGTGGGCACGGGGCTCGGCGTCGTCGGCATGACCGAGCGGGTCGAGTCCGTGCGCGGCACCATGACCTCGGGCGACGACGGCGCCGGCGTGTGGCGCGTCGTCGTCGACCTGCCGACCGACACCCCGGGGGAGCACCCGTGATCTCCGTCCTCGTCGCCGACGACCAGGCGCTCGTGCGCTCCGCGGTCGTCGACCTCGTCGGGCACGCCGAGGGGCTGGAGGTCGTCGGCGAGGCCGGCGACGGGCGACGCGCCGTCGAGCTGGCCGGGCGCCTGCGGCCCGACGTCGTGCTCATGGACGTCCGCATGCCCGGCACGGACGGGATCGCCGCCACCCGGGAGATCTGCGACGACCCGGCGCTGGCCGGGGTGCGCGTGCTGGTGCTCACCACGTTCGAGGACGACGCCTACATCGTCGGGGCCCTGCGCGCCGGGGCGAGCGGGTTCCTCGGCAAGGGCTCGGACCCGGACGAGATCGTGGCGGCGGTGCGGGCCGTGCACGCGGGCGACGCGCTGCTCTCGCCGACCGCGACGCGGACCCTCATCGACCGGTACGTGCGCCCGGCCGACGCCGCCCCCGGCGAGGTGCCCGAGGCGCTCGCCGACCTCACCGACCGCGAGGTCGAGATCCTCACGCTCGTGGGCCGGGGGCTGTCGAACTCCGAGATCGCGCGCGACCTCGTCATCTCGCCCCACACCGCGAAGACGCACGTCAACCGGGTCATGACCAAGCTGCACGCCCACGACCGCGCCCAGCTGGTCATCGCCGCCTACGAGAACGGGCTGGTGCGGCCCCAGCACACCTGAGCAGCCGCGGGGTCGTGGCGCTCACCTATCCTGGTCCGGTGAGCAGCCGAGACACCGACCGCAAGCCCGCCGGCCGCAAGGAGGCCCAGGCCGCCGCAGCGGAGGCCGTCGCCCAGGAGTCCCTGCGCGAGGTGTACCGCGAGATCATGTCGCGCAACCCGGAGCACGACATCGACCCCACGCTCGACCGCGTGAAGCGCGTGCTGGAGCTGCTCGGCGACCCGCAGCAGGCGTTCAAGGTGGTGCACCTGACGGGCACCAACGGCAAGACGTCCACGGCCCGCATGGTCGAGTCGCTGGTCCGCGAGCACGGGCTGCGCACCGGCCTGTTCACCAGCCCGCACCTGACCAGCGTCACCGAGCGCATCCAGGTGGACGGCGCGCCCATCAGCGCGGCGCGGTTCGTCGAGGTGTGGGAGGACGTCGCCCCGTACATCGGCGTCGCCGACCGCGAGTCGCAGGACGCCGGCGGGCCCCGCCTCAGCTTCTTCGAGGTGCTCACCGTCATGGCCCTCGCCGCGTTCGCCGACGCGCCCGTCGACGTCGCCGTCGTCGAGGTGGGCATGGGCGGGTCCTGGGACTCGACCAACGTGGTGCACGGCGACGTCGCCGTCGTGACGCCCGTCGGCATGGACCACGAGCGCTGGCTCGGCGACACGCTCGAGAAGATCGCGACCACCAAGTCCGGCATCATCAAGGACGGCGCCACCGCCGTCATGTCGGCCCAGGAGGACGTCGTCACCGAGGTCATGCGGGCCCGCGCCGCCGCCGTCGGGGCGCACCTGCTGCGCGAGGGCTTCGACCTCGAGGTGGCCGGCCGCCAGCTCGCCGTCGGCGGGCAGCTGGTGGACCTGCGCACCCCCGCGGGGCTCTACACCGGGATCTTCCTGCCCTTGCACGGCGAGCACCAGGCGCACAACGCGCTGCTGGCGCTCGCGGCCGTGGAGGCGCTGCTGAGCGGAGGCGGTGCCCTCGACGCGGGCGTGGTCGAGGCCGGGTTCGCGGGCGTCACCTCGCCCGGGCGGCTGGAGCTCATCCGGTCCTCGCCGACGGTGCTGGTCGACGTCGCGCACAACCCGCACGGGGCGGAGGCCATGGTCGCCACCCTCGAGGAGGTGTTCGACTTCCAGCGGCTGGTCGGCGTGGTGGGCATCATGGCCGACAAGGACGCCGAGGGGCTGCTCGCGGCGCTCGAGCCCGTGCTGGCCGAGGTGGTGCTGACGCGGAACAGCTCCGACCGCTCCGCCGACCCGCTCGACCTGCGTGACCTGGCCGAGGACATCTTCGGCGAGGACCGGGTGCACGTCGTCGAGCGGCTCGACGAGGCCCTCCAGGTGGCCACCGACCTCGCCGAGCGCGACGACGCCGTGGGCGTCGGCGTGGGCACCGGCGTGCTGGTCACCGGCAGCGTCGTGACCGTGGCCGACGCCCGGATCCTGCTCGGCCACCCCTGAGCCAGCGCGGTCGCGTCCGCGGGTGTGAAATGTCCCCGGGAGGCAACCATGAAAAAGCTGCTGGACGATCCGGACAACGCCGTCGAGGACTCGCTCTCGGGTTTTGCTGCCGCGCACGCGGGCGAGGTGGAGGTGCACGGCCTGGGCGGGTCCGGCCCGCACTTCGTGACGCGGTCCGGCGGCCCGGTGACCGGGAAGGTGGGGCTGGTGTCCGGCGGCGGGTCCGGTCACGAGCCGCTCCACGCCGGGTTCGTCGGTGACGGGATGCTCGACGCCGCCGTGCCCGGCGCCGTCTTCACGTCGCCCACGCCGGACCAGATCGTCCCCGCGATCCAGGCCGCCGACGCCGGTGCCGGCGTGCTCGCGATCGTCAAGAACTACACGGGCGACATCCTCAACTTCGAGACCGCCGTGGAGCTCGCGGAGGCCGAGGACGTCGAGGTCGCGACCGTCGTGGTGAACGACGACGTCGCCGTCGAGGACTCGCTGTACACGGCCGGGCGCCGCGGCGTGGCGGGCACGGTCGCGGTCGAGAAGATCGCCGGGGCCGCTGCGGTGCGCGGCGACGACCTGGCCGGCGTCAAGGCCGTCGCCGAGCGCGTGATCGCGAACGTCCGCTCGATGGGCGTCGCCCTGGCCGCCTGCACGGTGCCCCACGTGGGCAGGCCGAGCTTCGACCTCGGGGACGACGAGATCGAGGTGGGCATCGGCATCCACGGCGAGCCGGGCCGCCACCGCATGCCCATGGCGTCGGCCACCGAGATCACGAAGCTGCTGGTGGACCCCGTCGTCCAGGACCTCCAGCTGGGGCAGGGCGACCGCGTGCTCCTCTTCGTGAACGGAATGGGGGGCACCCCGCAGTCCGAGCTGTACGTGGTCTATGGTCGGGCCCGCACGCTCCTGGAGGAGCGCGGCGTCACCGTCGCCCGCTCGCTCGTGGGCAACTACGTGACGTCCCTGGAGATGCAGGGCGCGTCGGTCACCGTGCTGCGGCTGGACGACGAGCTCGAGCAGCTGTGGGACGCCCCTGTGAAGACGCCCGCGCTGCACTGGTGAGTGCACGACCGGCTCGACAGGAGACAGGGGAGCACACGCCATGACGCTCGACGCCGCATGGGCGAGACGCTGGGTCGCGGAGGCGCAGACGGCCGTGGCCGCCGCGAAGGACGACCTGACCGAGCTCGACCGCCAGATCGGTGACGGCGACCACGGGGTCAACATGGACCGTGGCCTGCGCGCCGTGACGGCCAAGCTGGAGCAGACGCCGCCGGACGTCGGAGACCCCGAGACGGTGGGCTCCGTGCTCAAGCTCGTGGCGACCACGCTCATGTCGACCGTGGGCGGCGCGGCGGGCCCGCTGTACGGCACGGCGTTCCTGCGCGCGTCCAAGGTGACGGCCCGCCCGGAGCTCGACGCCCCCGGCGTCGTCGCGCTGCTCGAGGCCGCGCTCGAGGGCATCGCCGCGCGCGGCCACGCCACGGGCGGCGAGAAGACGATGGTCGACGCGTGGCAGCCCGCCGTCGACGCCGCGGAGGCGCTCAGCGGCGCCGACGCGACCGCCGTGCTGCGCGCGGCCGCCGAGGCCGCCGACGCCGGGGCCACCGCCACCATCCCGCTCGTCGCGACCAAGGGCCGCGCCTCCTACCTGGGGGAGCGCTCCGCCGGGCACGAGGACCCGGGCGCCCGCTCCACCGCGCTGCTGCTGCGGGCCGCGGTGACGGCGGCCGAGGCGGGGTGACCTGACCGTGGCGATCGCGCTCGTCCTGGCCTCCCACTCGGCGCTGCTGGCGCAGGGGCTCGCCGAGCTGGCCGGGCAGATGGCCCCGGACGTCGCGATCCTGCCCGGCGCGGGCACGATGGACGGCGAGCTGGGCACGTCGCTCGACGTGGTGCAGCGGGCCGTCGAGCGCGGGCTCGCCGAGGCCGACGGCGTCGTGGTGCTCGCCGACCTCGGCTCGGCGGTGCTGACCGTCGAGTCGGCGCTCGAGATCGAGGACGAGTGGTCGGGCCGCGTGCGGCTGGCGGACGCGCCGTTCGTCGAGGGTGCCGTCGCGGCGGCCGTGGCGTCGCAGCAGGGGGCGTCGCTCGACGCGGTGCTCGCGGCGGCGGAGGAGGCCGGGGGCACGTTCGCGGCGTCCGCCCCGGCGGCGGCCGAGTCGACTGCGGTCGCGTCGACGGTGCAGCCCGGCGCGACCACCGACCTCGTCACCGCCCACGTCACCGTGCGCAACCCGCTGGGCCTGCACGCCCGCCCGGCGGCCCAGCTCGCGCGCGCCGTCGCCGACACCGGCGTGCCGATGACGATCGGCGGCGCCGACGGCACCAGCGTGCTCCAGCTCCTCGCCCTCGGGGCGACGGGCGGCGCGCAGCTCGAGGTCACCGCCCGCGGCACCGGGGCGCGCGCCGCGGTCGACGCGGTCGTCGGGCTCATCGAGGGCGGGTTCGGCGAGGTCCCCGCGCGGACCTGATCGATCGGGTGGCGCACGTCACCCCAAAGTTCACTTGATGAAATTCTGCAGTCTGTGCAGACTTGGCGCGTGATGATCCCCGCCGTGGCCGAGACGTGCTCCCCGGAGCCGGGCCTGCGCGAGCGCAAGAAGCTCGCCCGACGCGGCGCGATCGTCGACGCCGCGCAGCGGCTCGTGCTCGCCGACGGCCTCGACGCCGTCACGGTCGAGATGATCAGCAGCGCGGTCGGCATCTCTGCCCGCACGTTCTTCAACTACTTCGACACCAAGGACGACGCCGTCCTCGGCCTCGAGCACGTCCACATCGACACCGACGCCGCCGGCGAGTTCGCGGCGGGCGGCCCCACCGGCCACCTCATGACCGACCTCGAGCTGATCGTCGCGTCCGTGCTGCGGTCGGTGTCGCCCGACGAGGGCCGCGCCAAGCGCGCCCACGAGATCGCCCGGACGCACGCCCGGCTGCTGCACCGCCAGGTCATCTGGATGGAGCGGCACAAGGCGCAGCTCACCGACCTGTTCGCCGCGCGCCGCGCCGCCGACCCCGGGGGCGTCCCCGTCGACGACGAGACGCTCGCGATGATCGTCGTCGTGCTGCTGCGCGCGGCCTCGGTCGCCTGGGAGCGCGACGGCTACGCCGGCGACGCCACGGCGCACCTGCCCCAGGCCGTCGCGGGTCTGCGGGCCCTGCTCGCCACCTGACCTCGCGGGCCCCGCGCCCGCTCCCACCGCCGGGGGTCACCACCCGCCGGTGTCGCACCACTGCCACGAAAGGTCCACGCATGAGTCACGCCGTCGCCCCGGCGTCCGAGAAGCCCCTGGTCGTGCTCACCCCGCGCACCGTGTGGCTGATCTTCGGCGCGCTGATGGCCAGCATGTTCCTGTCCTCGCTCGACCAGACGATCGTCGGCACCGCGATGCCCACCATCGTGGGTGAGCTCCACGGCGTCGAGCACCAGGGCTGGGTCATCACCGCCTACATCCTCGCCATCGCCGTGGTGATGCCGCTCTACGGCAAGTTCGGCGACCTGTGGGGCCGGCGCTGGCCGTTCCTCGTCGCGGTCGGCCTGTTCGTGGTCGGCTCGATCCTCGGCGCGACGGCGCCCACGTTCGGCATGCTCGTCACGGCGCGCGCCGTGCAGGGCCTGGGCGGCGGCGGTCTGATGATCCTGTCGCAGGCCGTCATCGCCGACGTCGTGCCCGCCTCGCAGCGAGGCAAGTACATGGGCCCGATGGGTGCCCTGTTCGGCATCTCCGCCGTCGTCGGCCCGCTGCTCGGCGGCTGGCTCACCGACGGCCCCGGCTGGCGCTGGACCTTCTGGGTCAACGTGCCCGTGGGCATCGCGGCGTGGACCATCGCCTGGTTCGCGCTGCGCCTGCCGACGCACCGCGCCGGCAAGCCGATCGACTGGCTGGGCATCATGTTCATGGTGCTCGGCACGTCCGGCATTGTGCTGCTGACCTCGTGGAAGTCGCTGGGCAACGCCTCCTACGACTGGAGCGACGGGTCGCTCATCGCGCTGGTCGCCGTCACGGTGGCGGCCGTCGCCGCGTTCATCGTCACCGAGCTGCGCGTTGCCGAGCCGCTGATCCCGCTGCGGCTTTTCAAGAACGCGACGTTCACCATCACCACGCTCATCGGCCTGGTGCTGGGCGCGGGCATGTTCTCGGCCATGTCGATGCTGCCGACGTTCCTGCAGATGTCGACCGGCGCCGGCGTCACCAAGTCCGGCTGGCTCATGCTGCCGATGATGGTGGGCCTCATGACCACGGCCATCGTCTCCGGTATCGCCATCACCAAGACGGGCCGCTACAAGTTCTTCCCGATCGTCGGCCTGGCCGTCACCGCGGCGGGCGTCGCGTGGCTCACGCAGATCACCGGGACCATGTCGATGGTGCTGTTCGGCGCGATGATCTTCGTGCTCGGAGCCGGCATGGGTCTGATCATGCAGACGATCGTGCTCGCGGTGCAGAACTCGGTGGACCCGCACGAGCTCGGCACGGCGACGTCGTCGAACAACTTCTTCCGCGAGATCGGCGCGGCCGTCGGCACGGCGGCGTTCACCACCATCTTCACGTCGCGGCTGACGGACAACTTCGCCACGCTGGCCGCCCACTCGGGCGGTGCCGCGGGCGCCGGCGGCGCGTCGTTCAGCGGCGCCAGCCTCACCCCGCAGGCCGTCCAGGCGCTGCCCGAGCCGCTGAAGACGGGCGTCATCGACGCCTTCACCAACTCGCTCGCGCCGTCGTTCTGGTACCTGGTGCCGCTCGTGCTCGTCGGGTTCGTGCTCGCACTGTTCCTCAAGGAGGTCAAGCTCTCCGACCAGGCAGGCATGGTCGCCCGCGGCGAGGCGCTGGCCCACCTCAAGGAGGCCGAGCCCGAGCCCGCGCTCGCCGGGGCGTCCGAGGTGGCACCCGTCGTCGCCGAGCCCGTCGCGACCGCGGATACGCTGGACCGGTGAGCAAGGACAAGCCGTCGCCCGGCGACCGCATCGCGCCCAAGAAGTCGGCGCTCGTGCAGTTCACGTCGCTGACCCTCCAGCTCGAGGCGTTCTGCGTCGCGTTCGCGGCCGTCGCCCTCTACGGGCTGCGCGACAGCCTGTACGAGAAGGGCCCGATCGACCTGTCGAGCCCGGCGGCCATCTGGGTGGTCGGCGGCGTGCTGTTCGTGGTGCTGCTGGTGCTGTCCCGCCTGACGGCGCGCCCCGTCGGCCTGGCGGGCGGCACCATCGCCCAGGTGCTCGTCATCGCCACCGGCCTGGTGCTGCCGATGATGTACCTCATCGCCGCGGTGTTCGTGGCGATGTGGGTGGCGTCCCTGCGGATCGGCGCGCGCGTCGACCGCGAGCGGCGCGAGTACGACTCCGAGCACCCCGAGACCGCGCCGAACGTCTGACCGTCGGCCACCGGCACCCCTGCCCCCGCGTGCACAGCGCGGGAGCAGGGGTGCCGTCGGCTTTGCCTTCCGGTCGGGGTGAGGCTGTCCCCACCCTCGGCGGGCGCCGGGGCGACAGCCCGCGGTGGACGGTGTGGACGATCGCCCTCGACTCCCCGGCGGCGCGGTTACGCTGCGCCCATGACGACGCAGACGACGCCCGAGACGACCGACCCGACCGTCGAGCGCACGCTCGTGCTGGTCAAGCCCGACGGGATGCGTCGCGGGCTGGCCGGCGAGGTGCTGCGCCGCATCGAGGCGAAGGGGTACACCCTGGTCGCCGTCGAGCTGGTGCACGCCACGCCCGAGCTCCTCGCGCAGCACTACGCCGAGCACGTGGGCAAGGACTTCTACCAGCCGCTGGTCGACTTCATGATGTCCGGCCCCATCCTCGCCGTCGCCGTCGAGGGCCAGCGCGTGGTCGAGGGCTTCCGCTCCCTGGCCGGCGCCACGGACGGCACGCTCGCCGCCCCCGGCACCATCCGCGGCGACCTCGCCCGCTCGTGGGGCAGCAAGGTCATGCAGAACATCGTGCACGGCTCGGACGCGCCGGAGTCGGGCGCCCGCGAGCTCGCGCTCTGGTTCCCCGCCCTCTGACGGGCGAGGTCCGCGGGATCCGGGGGTCCCGCGGCTAGTGTGAACCGATGCACCTCAAGACGCTCACGCTCCGGGGGTTCAAGTCGTTCGCGTCCGCGACGACGCTGAGCTTCGAGCCGGGGATCACGTGCGTCGTCGGGCCCAACGGGTCGGGCAAGTCGAACGTCGTCGACGCGCTCGCCTGGGTCATGGGGGAGCAGGGCGCCAAGTCGCTGCGCGGCGGCAAGATGGAGGACGTCATCTTCGCCGGCACCGCCGGGCGCCCGCCGCTGGGCCGCGCCGAGGTGTCGCTGACGATCGACAACACCGACGGCGCGCTGCCGATCGACTACACCGAGGTCACCATCTCCCGCACGCTGTTCCGCAGCGGCGGCTCGGAGTACGCGATCAACGGCTCGGGCTGCCGCCTGCTGGACATCCAGGAGCTGCTGTCCGACTCGGGCATCGGCCGGGAGATGCACGTCGTCGTCGGGCAGGGGCAGCTCGACGCCGTGCTGCGCGCGACGCCGGAGGAGCGGCGCGGGTTCGTCGAGGAGGCCGCGGGCGTCCTCAAGCACCGCAAGCGCAAGGAGAAGGCGCTCCGCAAGCTCGACCAGATGGCCGGGAACCTCGCGCGCCTCACCGACCTCACGGCCGAGCTGCGCCGCCAGCTCGGCCCCCTCGGGCGGCAGGCCGAGGCGGCCCGCCGGGCCCGCACCGTCCAGGCGGACCTGCGCGACGCCAAGTCGCGCCTCCTGGCCGACGACCTCGCGCAGCTGACCGCCCAGCTCGAGGCCGAGCGCGCCGACGAGGCCGTGCTGCGCGAGCGCCAGTCCGCCACCGAGCAGGCGCTGGGCGCCGCCCGTGCCGAGCTGGCCCGCCTCGAGGTCGCGGCCGCGAGCACCACTGCAGTGGCGTCGCGCGCCGGT
The DNA here is from genome assembly GCA_009783295.1 of Promicromonosporaceae bacterium. Classification (GTDB taxonomy): domain Bacteria; phylum Actinomycetota; class Actinomycetes; order Actinomycetales; family Cellulomonadaceae; genus Xylanimonas. The sequence continues at coordinate 431 of WRHK01000075.1, read as the reverse complement.
GACACCTTCCACGCCCTGGTCGCCCTGCGCGAGCGGCTGGGCGGCACGCGGACCCTCGCCGACGAGCGCGCGCGGCTGCTGGGCACCGCGGAGCCCGAGCAGCGCGGCCAGGACCCGGCCGACCTCGAGGCGCAGGCCGAGCGGGCTCGCGCCTCCGAGGCCGAGCTGACCGCCGAGGTCGAGCTGGCGCGCGGCGCGCTGGCGGCCGCCGTCGAGGAGCGCTCGCGGGCCGAGGCGGACGCGACCGCCGCCGAGAAGGACCTCGCCGATCTGCACCGCGCCGCCGCCGACCGCCGCGAGGGGCTCGCCCGGCTGGCCGGGCAGGGGGGCGCCCGCCGCAGCCGGGGCGAGGCGGCGGACGCCGAGCTCGGGCGCGGGCGGGGGGGGCCCGACGAGGCAGGGGGGCGCGGGGGGGGCGGCACGGGCGGGGG
>WRHK01000074.1 GCA_009783295.1 Promicromonosporaceae bacterium | reverse complement strand
GCCCGCCGCCACGCGACGGGCGCGACGCGCGTGTCCGTGAGGCTCGCGGCCGACGGCCAGGCCGTGCGGCTGGTGGTCGACGACGACGGCACCCCGGTCGCCGCCCCGGGCGCGCACACCGGGTTCGGGCTGCGCGGCATGCGCGAGCGCGTCGAGCTGCTCGGCGGCACGTTCACGGCCGGTCCGGGCGCCGAGCGCGGCTGGCGCGTCGAGGCGCGCATCCCGTCAGGGGGCCAGGCGTGACCGGGCCGGTCCGCGTCGTCGTCGCCGACGACCAGGAGATGGTGCGCACCGGCCTGGCGCTCATCCTCGCCTCGCGGCCGGGCATCGAGGTGGTGGGGGAGGCGCCCGACGGCGTCGAGGCGGTCGCCCTGGCCCGGCGGCTGCGCCCCGACGTCGTGCTCATGGACGTGCGCATGCCGCGGCTCGACGGCATCGAGGCCACCCGGCAGCTCGCGGCGCTCGACGGGGGCGGTCCGGCCGTCGTCGTCATCACCACGTTCGACCTCGACGAGCACGTCTACGCCGCGCTGCGCGCGGGAGCGCGCGGCTTCCTGCTCAAGGACGCCGGCCCGGACCTGCTCGAGCAGGCCGTCCGCGCCGCCGCGGCGGGCGACGCGCTGGTGCAGCCCAGCGTGACGGCCCGCCTGTTGCGCGCCTTCGCGGGCGGGAGCCGCCCCGCCGGGAGGTCCAGGGCGCGCACGCCCGCCGAGCCGCTCACGGCGCGCGAGGAGGACGTGCTGGCCGCCGTGGCGCGCGGCCTCACCAACACGGAGATCGGCGCCGAGCTGTACGTCTCGCTCGGTACGGTCAAGGCGCACCTCGGCGCGCTCATGACCAAGCTCGGGGTGCGCAACCGCGTCGAGCTGGCGATCTGGGCGTTCGAGACGGGGCGCGTGCGCTAGCCGACCGGCCAGGGTTTCCGGCCGATCGGCCGATCCGGCGCACGGCGCCCGCCGGGCACGCTCGTCGCATGACCAGCACCGAAGCCGCCACACCCCTCGCGACCGCCACGCCCGGGCTGCGGCCCTGGCTCGTCCCCGCCGGGCTCGTCCTGCTGTCCCTCGTCCCTGTCGCGGCGGGCGCCGCACGGCTGGGCGAGCTCGCCTCCGACCCCGCGGTCACGGCGGCGAACGCGCGGTTCGTCGAGGCCCCGGTGCCCGTGGTGATCCACATCGTCAGCGTGACCGTCTACAGCCTGGTGGGCGCGTTCCAGTTCGCGCCGGAGCTGCGCCGGCGCCACCCGCGCTACCACCGGTTCGCGGGCCGCGTGCTGGTCCCCGCAGGGCTCCTGACGGCGGCGTCGGGCATCTGGATGACGCTCACCTACGACCTGCCCGCCAAGGACACGCCGGTGGTCGACGGGGCGCGCCTCGTGGTCGGGACGGCCATGGCCGCGTGCCTGGTGCTGGGCGTGGCCGCGATCCTGCGCGGCGACGTCACGCACCACCGCGCCTGGATGGCGCGCGCGTACGCGCTGGCCATGGGCGCGGGCACGCAGGCCGTGATCATCGCGCCGTTCACCCTCGCGACGGGCACGGAGCCGCCCGTGCGCAACACGGTGCTGATGCTCCTCGCGTGGGTGCTCAACGTCGCGGTCGTGGAGGTGGTGCTGCGGCGCCGCGGTCAGCTAGGCGCCCGCCGCTGACCCCGCGCCCGCCAGCCCCAGCCGCCGCCCCAGGAACTCCCACGCCAGGGCCGCCATGTGCGCGGCCTGCGCGTTGGTGGCCGCCCCGCCGTGCCCGCCCTCGATGTTCTCGTAGTAGGTGACGTCGGCGCCGATCGCGTCGAGCAGGGCTGCGGCCTTGCGGGCGTGACCGGGGTGCACGCGGTCGTCGCGGGTGGACGTCAGCAGCAGCACGGGCGGGTACGCCGTCCCGGCCGTGAGCTGGTGGTACGGCGAGTACGCGCGCAGCCACTCCCACTGGGCAGGGTCGTCGGGGTCGCCGTACTCGGCCATCCAGGAGGCGCCGGCCAGCAGCTGCGGGTAGCGCCTCATGTCCAGCAGCGGCACCTGGATCACGATCGCCCCGAACAGGTCCGGGTAGCGCGTGAGCATGTTGCCGACCAGCAGCCCGCCGTTCGACCCGCCCTGCGCGCCCAGGTGCTCGCGCGTCGTGATGCCGCGGGTCACGAGGTCCCGGGCGACGGCCGCGAAGTCCTCGTACGCCCGGTGGCGGTGCTCGCGCAGCGCGGCCTGGTGCCAGGCGGGCCCGTACTCGCCGCCGCCGCGGATGTTCGCGACGACGTAGACGCCGCCGCGCTCCAGCCAGGCCCGCCCGGTCGACCCGGAGTACGACGGCGTCAGCGACACCTCGAACCCGCCGTACCCGTACAGCAGCGTGGGCGCCGGCCCGGCCGCCCCGCGCAGCACGTCCTCGCGTCCGACCACGACGTACGGCACGCGGGTGCCGTCGTCGGACGTGGCGAAGTGCTGGTCGGCCACCAGCCCGGCCGCGTCGAAGAACGCGGGTGCCGACTTGAGCGCCGTCAGCCCGGCGTCGCCGATCGTGGCCCGGTGCAGCGTCGTGGGCGTGAGGTAGCCGGTGGTCACCACCCACACCTCGTCGCTGTCCTGCGTGTCGACGGCCCGCACCCCGACCGTGGCGACCGGGTCGGTGGCGGGGAACTCGGTGCGCACCCACGTGCCGTCGTCGTGCGGCGTGAGCACGTGCACCCGGTTCTTCACGTCGTCGAGCGCGTTGACCACCAGGTGGTGCCGCGTCCAGGTGACGCCCGCGAGCGACGTGGTCGGGGTGGGCTCGAACAGCACCTCGAAGTCCCGCGACCCGGCCACGAAGCGGTCGAGCAGCACGGCCAGCAGCGACCCGGCGGGGTGCCCCAGCCAGTCGTCGCGCAGCTCGACGAGCATCCACTCGCGGTGGAACCCCACCTCGGCGGACTCGGGCACGTCGAGGCGGGTCAGCTCCTGGCCGGGCATGCCGACGTCGGACACGAGGTACGTCTCGGAGCGGTAGAACGCGATGGACCGGCTCACCACGTCGAGCTCGAAGCCGGGCGTGCGCACGCGGCGCCCGGAGATGTAGAGGTCGTCCTCGCGCCCCTCGTAGACGGTGACGGCCTCGGCCAGGCGTGTGCCGCGGCGCCAGAGCCGCACGATGCGCGGGTAGCCCGACGTCGTGGTCGTGCCGGGGCCCTCGTCGGTGAACACGTACACCGTGTCCTCGTCGGCCCAGGCCAGGCCGCCCTTGGCCCCGCCGGACGCGGGGTCGTCGTTGTCGGTGGCCCTCTCGAACCCGTCGGGCGCGGGCAGGAACCGCTTCTCGACGACGTCGAACTCGCGCGTCACGTCGGCGTCCGACCCGGCCACGGACAGGTCGACGAGGGCGCGCCGCCACGGCTGCCCGGCGGCGAGCTGGTCGGGCGTCGGGCGCAGCAGCGACGCGCCGTGCCACACCCAGCCGACGCCCTCGTCGGCCGCGAGGGCGTCGAGGTCCAGCACCGTCTCCCAGTCGGGGGAGTCGGTGCGGTAGCTGTCGAGCGTGGTGCGGCGCCACAGACCGCGCTGGTGGGTGGCGTCGCGCCAGAAGTTGTAGAGGTGCTCCCCGATCTGGGACACGTCGGGGATCTTCTCGTCGGAGTCGAGAACCGCGAGGATGGCACTCTCGGTCGTCTCGAACGACTCGCCGGATCCGATCAGGTGGTGTGTGCGCGCGTCCTGCTCGCGCACCCAGGCCAGCGCGGCCGGGCCGGACACGTCCTCGAGCCACGCGTAGGGGTCGACGCCGTCGGGGTCGACGGGGGTGTGCGGTGCGGTGCTGGGATCCTCCGGAACCATGCTGAGACCCTAGGGGAGCGGGGCCCCCGTGGCCTGGAGAAACACAAGACGGACGACCGGTATAGTGCTCGCGACCGATCCGTCGACGATGGGATGAGGCACGTGGCCACGCAGGCTCGGGCGATCGCCACCCGACGAGGCATCCTCGAGGCCGCCGCGGCCGTCTTCGTCCGCAACGGGTACGCCGGTGCCAGCATCTCGCAGATCTCTGACGAGGCGGGCATCACCAAGGGCGCGATGTACTTCCACTTCAAGTCGAAGGAGCTCCTGGCGCGCTCGGTGGTCGAGGCGCAGGCGGAGCTCGTCGCGGAGGTCCAGGAGCGCAGCGTCGACGGCTCGCCCACGGCCCTGGCCATGGTGGTCACGATGGTCCGCGAGCTCGGCATCCTGATGCGCGACGACGTCGTCGCCCGCGCGTCGATGCGCCTGGCGGTCGAGATGCCCGCGAGCGAGGCCGGCGACGTCAGCGGCACCTACGAGGCGTGGGCCGACCCCGTGGAGCACCTGGTCGGGGCCGCGATCGCGCAGGGTGACGTGCGCGCCGACGTCGACGCGGCGGCGCTCGCGCGCTTCCTGGTGGCGGCCTTCACGGGGCTCCAGACGGTGTCCCTCACCACGAGCGCGCTCACCGACCTGGCGGTCCGCCTGCGGGAGATGTGGGCGGTGCTGCTGCCCGGGATCGTCGCCCCGGGCAGGGAGCACATCATTCCCGACCTGCTCCGGCAGGCGTAGCCACCCGGTCGGTCTCCGCGGTGCCGCCCTGCGGGCGCACGATCGTCTGCACCGTCGCCGCGGGCGCGCCGCCCTGGCGGAACGTCGTCACGACGTCGCCCTGTCCGGACCGCTCGGCCACGACGTCGACGTCGCCGGCCAGCTCCACGAACGAGGCGCAGCGCAGCAGCAGCCCGGTGGGCGCCGCGTCGGCGTCGAGCGCGCGGTGGGCGGCCAGCGCGGTCCGCGCGAGGTGCATGGCGGGGATGTGGTCGTTGCCGTGGTCGAACGTGATGGGGTCCGACGCCGTCCACCCGAGCCGCGCGGCCAGGCGCATGTCGGTGGTCGTGGCGCCCAGCAGGTACGCGGGGTCGTGGTGCTCGCTGACGTCCGCCCAGGGCGTGGCGCCGGCGCGCAGGCGCTCGTAGACGCGCCCGTCGACCACCTGCAGCGAGCCCGACCCGGTGGCGAGCACCTGGCCCTGGTGGAGCAGGGTCGCCGAGAAGCTGTGCCGGGTGAGCGCGCCGCGCTGGTGGCGCACGGTCTCGGTGCGCAGCGCGAACGTGCCCTCGACCACCTGGGACCCGAGCAGCGCGGGGTCGCTGTGCCACGCGAGCCCGATGTGCGAGGCCACGAACCGGTGGCCCAGCGGCACGTCGCCGGCGAGGTGCGCGTGCGCGATCCCGGCCTGACGCAGCGCCTCGATGGCGATCACCAGGGCGTCGGTGTGCGCGAACACGTCGCCGGAGGGGGCCGCGAGCGGCAGCCGTGCCCCGACGTACCAGACGTCGCCGACCTCCAGGGGCCCGGCCGGTCCGGCGGCGGCCGCGCGGGCCGTGGTGACGAGCACTCCCCGCGGGTCGGCCTTGTGGACGTGGCGGGCGTCGATCGCGTGGTCGTGCGGCGTTGCGGCGCGCTTCATCGTTCTGGCCTTCCGTCCCCGGGCCTGCGGCCCGTCGCCACCACCCGAGGGGAATCTAGGCGGCGTCGTGGGCAGAAAACAAGGCGAACGGACGGTTTTTTTGGGGGGTTAACCCGCTCGCCCCGCCTTGACGGGAAGCGCCGTGACTGTCTAGATTCCGAACCGAACCGGACGCTCGGTATGTTTCTTCGATCGCCCGGCACCCGTCCAGACCCGCCCGACCTTGGGAGACACGCCATGACCGCGCTCGATCGCGTCGCACCCGCGCACCTCCCTCACCAGACTCCGCGAGGGTGTGCGGGGGTGCGCCCTCGCGGAACTACCACCGACGGCAGCGAGCACGGGCAGCGTCGCCCGCGCACCACCGACGGCTTGCCATGACGGTCCCCGAGCCGCGGTGGGCACCGCTGCCCGCGCACTCGCTCGCCGCGTCCGCGCCCTGGCTGTTCGGCGACGGCGGCCCGGTGCCGCCCGAGCGCCTGGCGGCGCCGGCGCGGGCGCTCGCGGCGGTCGGCGGCACGCGCCCCGGCGAGCGCCTCGACACCCGGTACGCCCGTCGCGACCGGGTGCTCGCGGCGGTCTTCGAGGCCGTCCGGGTGCGGCGGCCCGCGGGCGAGCGGCGCGGCGCGCACCGCGTCTCCCCGACCCGCCGCGCGCTGTTCGGCGCCGACCTCCACGTGTGCGCCGCCGACGGCCGCTCCTGGTGGGTCGACCCCGAGGGCCTGGTGCTGCGCGGCGAGGGCGTCGTCGCCCCCGAGCTCAGCGCCGCGACGGTCACGGTGCACCCCGACCGCCTGCTGCCCGCCTACGGCTCGCTGCGCGGCCCGCTCGCGCTGCTCGAGGCCGGGCACCTCGCCGCGACGCTCGCCCTGACGGCGTGGCGGGCGGGGCTCTCCCCGCAGGTCGTCGTGGGCGTCGACGGCGCCTGCGTGCTCCGCGTCGACCTGCGCGACGACGACCCCGAGGGCGACGGCGCCGTGGGGCGGCTCGACTCCTGCACGGCGCCCCCGGCGGACACGCTCGCGTCGTGGCTCGACCGCCGCTCGAGCGGCTGGCCCGCTCCGGGCCCCGTGGCGCGCGACCAGGTGGACGGCGCAGGCCGGGGCGCCGTCGCGGGCGCCATCGTGGCGGCGCTCGAGGCGCTGCGCGACGTGGTGCCGCAGGACGACGCGCTGCGTGTCTACGAGCAGCGGCTCGCCGACGGCTGGGGCGCGGCGACCGACCTCCAGCGCGTCGACCGGTCCGGGCCCGTCGTGCGGGTCGACGGCGCGACGGGTTTCCCGGCGTCGTCGGGCGTGACGCTCACGGCCCGCTACGACGCGTGGCTCGACGCCTACGGCAGCGACGCCTCCACGGTGCTGCACGCCACGGTCGGCTGGCTGACGCAGTGGGGCTGCCTGGCCGCCGCGGCGCACCGGGTCACGTCCCGGCCCGTCCGGCCCGCCGACGCGACGGAGTGGGGCCGCGTGCTGGGCCTGCCGGCCGCGCACGTGCCGGTGCACCAGCTCTGGCTGCGCTCGTGGCCCGACGACGACGCGGCGCCGGAGGAGCTCGGCCGATGAACGCGCAGCCGGAGGGGCTCGTGGCGCGCGGCCGGCGCGGGTACCGTGCCGCCGTGCACGCCTCGCCTGCAGACCCCGGGCCCTCCGTCGCGTTCGTCGACGTGGACGACACCCTGGTGGACGCCAACACGATGGCGCTGTTCCTGAGGCACTTCCTGCGCGAGCGGGGCCGCGAGCACGAGCTCGGCGAGCGCGTGCGTGGCCTCCTGGCCCTCGACGCCGCCGACCCCACGCGCGAGCGCACCAACCGCGCCTACCACCGCCAGTTCGCGGGGGAGGACTACGCCGTGCTGCGGCGCCAGGGCCGCGAGTGGCTCGAGGGCGCCCTGCCGGGGATCCTGCGCGAGTCCATGGCCGCAGAGCTGTCCCGGGTGCGGGCGCGTGGCGGCCGCGTCGTGCTGCTGTCGGGGTCGTGCGAGGTGGTCGTGGAGCCGCTCGGCGAGGCCGTCGGCGCGGACCGCGTCGAGTGCACCCGGCTCGTCGTCGTCGACGGGCGGGCGACCGGCGAGGTCGAGCTGCCCCTTGTCGCCGACGCCAAGGTGGCCAGCGCCGCCGCGGTGCTGCGCGAGTGGGGCGTCGACCCGTCCCGCGCGGCCGCGTACGGCGACCACGCGAGCGACTTGCCGCTGCTGCGGCTCGTCGGCCACGGCGTCGTCGTCGGCGACGACCCTGCGATGACGCAGGCGGCTGCGGCGAACGGCTGGCGCACGCTGCGCTGACGGGCACTGCCCGCCCCCGGGACGCGGCCACCGCGCCCGGCGCGCCAGAACCCCCGGGGGGTTCGCGCCAGCCCGCGCGCGCGGCGCGGAGCCTCGGTGATCCTGGTCACGTGAGGGCTCCGGCTGCTGGAGCACGAGACCTGGTGCGGCGTCGCCGTGACCTCGCGACCAGGCCCTGGCGCCGGACGACCGCCGCGTGGCGCGTCCTGATCTCCCCCACACCGAGCACTTGTGGTCTGACCACACTTGTGAAAGTATTCACAAGGAATCGGGACGACGGGACCATCGCGGTCCCCCCAGGAGGAGAAACTCGTGAGCACCACGCCGAACAAGAAGGCGAAGCCGGCCGAGGCGGTTGCCGTCGTCGACGCCGCCGCCGAGGTGGACACCCTGGTCCAGCGCGGCCTCAAGGCGCTCGACGCCTACGCGAACTTCACGCAGGAGCAGATCGACCACATCGTCAAGAAGGCCTCGATCGCCGCCCTGCACGAGCACGGCACCCTCGCCCAGCTCGCCGTCGAGGAGACCGGCCGCGGCATCTTCGAGGACAAGGCCACCAAGAACATCTTCGCGTGCGAGCACGTCACGCACTCGATGGCCAAGATGAAGACGGTCGGCGTCATCGGCCGCGACGACCTGCGCGGCATCGTCGAGATCGCCGAGCCCGTCGGCGTCATCGCCGGCGTCACCCCCGTCACGAACCCGACGTCGACCGCGATCTTCAAGGCCCTCATGGCCATCAAGACGCGCAACCCGATCATCTTCGGCTTCCACCCGAACGCCCAGCAGTGCTCCATCGCCGCCGCCAAGATCGTGCGCGACGCCGCCATCGCGGCCGGCGCGCCCGAGAACTGCGTGCAGTGGATCGAGCACCCCTCGATCCAGGCGACCTCCGAGCTGATGAACCACCCGGGCGTCTCGCTGGTGCTGGCCACCGGCGGCAACGCCATGGTCCGCGCCGCCTACTCGACCGGTAAGCCCGCCCTCGGCGTCGGCGCCGGCAACGTCCCGGCCTACGTCGCCAAGGACGCCAAGCTGGGTCGCGCGGTCAACGACATCGTCCTGTCCAAGGGCTTCGACAACGGTGTGGTGTGCGCCTCCGAGCAGGCCGTCATCCTCGACACCGAGATCTACGACGCGGCGCTCGCCGAGTTCCGCCGCATGCACGCCTACGTCGTCACGGCGGAGGAGAAGGCGAAGCTCGAGGAGTACTTCTTCGGCGTCACCGCGATGTCCGAGAACTGCGCCGGCGCCAAGCTGAACGCCGCCGTCGTCGGCAAGTCCGCCGTCTGGCTGGCCGAGCAGGCCGGCTTCACCGTGCCCGCCGACACGAGCATCCTGCTCGCGGAGATCTCGGGCGTCGGCCCGCAGGAGCCGCTGAGCCGCGAGAAGCTCTCGCCGCTGCTGGCCGTGCTGCGCGCTCACAGCACCGAGGAGGGCATCCGCCTGTCCGAGCAGATGGTGGAGTTCGACGGCCTCGGCCACTCGGCCGCCATCCACACGCTCGACAAGGACCTCTCCGAGGAGTTCGGCCGCCGCGTCAAGGCCGTCCGCATCCTGTGGAACCAGCCGTCGGCCCTCGGCGGCATCGGCGACATCTACAACGCCCTCATCCCGTCGCTCACGCTGGGCTGTGGCTCCTACGGCCACAACTCGGTGTCGAACAACGTGTCGGCCGTCAACCTGATCAACGTCAAGCGCGTGGCGAGGCGGAACAACAACATGCAGTGGTTCAAGGTCCCGCCGAAGACGTACTTCGAGCCGAACTCGATCCAGTACCTGGCCGACATGCGCGGCGTCGAGCGCGTCACCATCGTCACCGACCGCGTGATGGCCTCGCCCGAGATCGGCATCGTCGACAAGGTCCTCGACGTCCTGCACCGCCGCGACAACCCCGTCGCCGTGCAGATCATCGACACCGTCGAGCCGGAGCCGAGCGTCGAGACCGTCGAGAAGGGCGCGCAGCTCATGCGCGACCACCGTCCCGACACGATCATCGCCATCGGCGGTGGCTCGCCCATGGACGCCTCGAAGGTCATGTGGCTCAAGTACGAGCACCCCGAGCTCGACTTCGCCGACCTGCGCGAGAAGTTCTTCGACGTGCGCAAGCGCGCCTTCCAGTACCCGACGCTCGGCAAGCTCGCCCAGCTCGTGTGCATCCCGACGTCGTCGGGCACGGGCGCCGAGGTCACGCCGTTCGCGGTCATCTCCGACCACAAGACGGGCTACAAGTACCCGCTCGCCGACTACGCGCTGACCCCGTCGGTCGCGATCGTCGACCCGGTGCTGACCGCGTCGATGCCGGCCAAGCTCGCCGTCGACTCGGGCATGGACGCCCTGACGCACGCCACCGAGGCGTTCGTCTCCGTCTACGCCAACGACTTCACGGACGGCCTGGCGCTGCACGCGATCAAGCTCGTCTTCGAGAACATCGAGAAGTCGGCCCTGGGTGGCGACACCGAGGCTCGCGAGAAGATGCACAACGCCGCGACGATCGCCGGCATGGCCTTCGGCAACGCGTTCCTGGGGATCGTGCACGCCATGTCGCACACCGTCGGCGCGACGCACAAGCTCATCCACGGCCGCACCAACGCGATGTTCCTGCCCTACGCGATCCGCTACAACGGTCTCGTCCCGGGCAAGGTCACCGGCTGGCCGAAGGCCGAGAAGTACGTCGCCCCGGAGCGCTTCCAGGTGATCGCCAAGCACCTGGGCCTGCCGGCCTCGACGCCGCAGGAGGCGGTGGAGTCGTACGCGAACGCGTGCCGCGACCTCGCCAGCCGCATCGGTGTCGAGAAGTCGTTCGCCGAGCAGGGCGTGTCCGAGCAGGAGTACATCGGCGGGCTCGACGCCCTGGCGATGCGCGCCTACGAGGACCAGTGCGCCCCGGCCAACCCGCGTCTGCCGATGCTCCAGGACATGAAGGACATCATGGTCGCGGCGTACTACGGCATCACCCAGGACGAGGTGCGCACCCAGCGCCTCGACGGCGTCGCCTACCTGGAGATGAACCCGGCCAAGCGCTGAGTCTCAGGCTCCCGCCGCCCGCCCCCTCCTCCGGGCGCAGGCGGCGGGCAGCACCCGGATCGTGGCCCGGGTGCGCACCCCACGGGTGCAGCCCGCCCCCGGGATCGTGGCCCTGGGGGCGGGGAGCCGTCCGAGCGGGATCGTGGCCCCGCTCGTACCGCGCCGGCATGCCGGCGCCGGTGTCCGGATCGTGGCCCGGACGCCGCGACAGGCCCGGCAGCGCACTGCGCTGCCGGGCCTCGTCGCGTCCACAGCCGGTCGTCTGGCGGCGGTCGAGCCCGTCGAGACCCCCCGATGTCGGTGTCATCGGCCAAGATGGACCCGTGAGCGAGACGACGACGGACCTCTCCCCGGCCGAGCTCGACGAGCAGGCGGCCCAGCGCCGCTGGGCCGAGCTGCGCGACCTGGTCGAGGCAGACCAGCGCGCCTACTACGAGCAGGACTCCCCGCTGGTGTCCGACGCCGAGTACGACGCGCGGATGCACGAGCTCGCGGCGCTCGAGGCGGCCCACCCGGCGCTCCAGACGCCGGAGTCGCCCACCCAGCGCGTGGGCGGTGCGGCGGCCTCCGGCTTCCCCCCGGCCCAGCACATCGAGCAGATGCTGTCGCTCGACAACGTCTTCTCGGTCGAGGAGCTGCGCGAGTGGGACGCCCGCGTCGCGCGCGACCTCGCCGCGGACCAGGTCGGCTACCTCTCCGAGGTCAAGATCGACGGCCTCGCCATCGCGCTCCTCTACGAGGACGGCCGCCTCACGCGCGCCGCCACGCGCGGCGACGGCCGCACGGGCGAGGACGTCACGGTGAACGCCCTGCGCATCGCCGACATCCCGCAGCGCCTCGCGGGCGAGGGCCACCCGGCGCTCGTCGAGGTCCGGGGCGAGATCTTCATCCCGACGGCGAAGTTCGCGTGGCTCAACGAGCTCCAGGTGGAGCTGCGCGACCGGGCCGTGGAGGAGGCGCGCTCGCGCGCGACGTTCGACGAGGACCGCGCACGCCTTGCGGCCGAGCGCCGGTTCCCGACGTTCGCGAACGCCCGCAACGCCGCGTCCGGCGGCCTGCGCCAGCAGCTCGACAAGAAGGACGGCCTCGACCTCGAGGCGGGCCTGGCCCGCGTCGGCACGCTGCGCCTGTACGTCCACGGCATCGGTGCGCTGCACTGGACGGCGGGGGAGCACACCGAGCTCGCCCGCCAGTCGGACGCGTACGCGCACTTCGCCGCGTGGGGCCTGCCCATCTCGCCCCACAACCGGGTGGTCCAGGGCGTCGACGCGGTCGCGGAGATGATCGAGCACTTCGGCGTCCACCGGCACGACATCGAGCACGAGCTCGACGGCATCGTCGTCAAGGTCGACGGCCTGGGCGACCAGCAGCGCCTGGGCGCCACCAGCCGCGCCCCGCGCTGGGCCATCGCGTACAAGTACCCGCCGGAAGAGGTCAACACGCGGCTGCTGGCCATCCAGATCGGCGTCGGCCGCACGGGCCGCGCCACGCCGTACGCGGTGATGGAGCCGGTCAAGGTCGCGGGCTCGACCGTCCGCCAGGCCACGCTGCACAACCAGGACGTCGTCCGCGCCAAGGGCGTGCGCGTCGGCGACGTCGTCGTGCTGCGCAAGGCGGGCGACGTCATCCCCGAGATCCTCGGCCCGGTCACCGCCGCCGCCGACGACGGCTTCCCACGCCACGACTTCGTCATGCCCGAGGCGTGCCCCGAGTGCGGCACCCCCTTGCGGCCCATGAAGGAGGGCGACGTCGACCTACGCTGCCCCAACGCCCGCTCGTGCCCCGCCCAGGTGCGCGGCCGCGTGGAACACGTCGGCTCCCGGGGCGGCCTGGACGTCGAGGCCCTCGGCGAGGTCACCGCGGCGGCGCTCACGCAGCCCCTCGAGCCGCCCACCCCGCCGCTGGTCACCGAGGCCGGCCTGTTCAGCCTCACGCTCGACGAGCTCCTGCCCATCCGCGTCGTCGTCCGCGACCCGGAGACGGGCCTGCCGCGCCCGTACGACGGCGTCGGCGAGCACGCCGACCTGCCCACCGCCGACGGCGCCACGTTCGCCGCCAAGGTGGTGCGCCCGTTCCAGCGCCTCGTCGAGCGCACCTACCCGCCGGGCACCGAGACGATGACTCCCGCCGAGCGACGCAAGGCCGGCGTCCGCAAGGACTGGCCCGTCTACGGCCCCGCGAAGTCGGCGCAGACCTTGCTCGACGAGCTCGAGCGCGCGAAGACCAAGGACCTGTGGCGCCAGCTCGTCTCCCTCAACATCCGCCACGTCGGCCCGGTCGCGGCGCGGGCGCTCGCGGACTGGTTCGGCTCGCTGGACGCGATCCGGGCCGCGAGCCTCGAGGAGCTGGCCGCGGTCGAGGGCGTCGGCCCCGTCATCGGCGCCGAGCTCCGGGCCTGGTTCGAGGTCGACTGGCACGTCGAGATCGTCGACGCGTGGACGCGCGCCGGGGTGAGCTTCGCGACCCCGGGGCACCCCGGCCCGGCCGCGATGGCCGAGCAGGCCGCCTCCGGCGCCGAGCCGACAGGCCCGCTCGCCGGTCTCACGGTCGTGGTGACGGGCGGCCTCGAGAGCTTCACGCGCGACGGCGCCCAGGAGGCGATCATCGCCGCGGGCGGCAAGTCGGCGGGCTCGGTCTCGAAGAAGACGGACTACGTCGTCGTCGGGGAGAACGCCGGCTCCAAGGCCACCAAGGCCGAGGCGCTCGGGTTGCCCATCCTCGACGAGGCGGGCTTCACGCGGCTGCTGCAGGGCGGCCCGGCGGCCCTGGTAGCGGACGGCGAGGGCGACGATGCGGCCGCGGTCCTCGAGGAGTGACGCCCGCCGGCTGACCACCACGGAGCGCGGCGAGCTGGCGTTCGACGTCGGGCCCGACCCGCGCACCATCGGCGTCGTCCTGCGCCTGGGCGGCGCGGCCCCCGCGGAGCAGGAGCTCGCCGCGATCCTGGCGGCGCGCCTGCCCCAGGCCCCGCGATGGTCGTGCCGCGTGCTGCGCCCCGCCGGCGCCCCGCCGCGCTGGGACCCGGTCCCCGTCGACATCGCCGCCCACGTCCGCACCGTCGAGGTGGGCTCGGGGACGGACGACGACGTCCTCGCCGCGGCCGCCGCCGTCATCCGCGAGCCCTGGGAACTGGCCGCCGCCCCGCCGTGGCGCGTGACGCGCCTGGTCACGGGGACCGGCCACGACTCGGTGGTGCTGACCCTGCACCACGTCCTGACGGACGGCACGGGCGTCCTCGCGACGGCCTCCGCCCTGCTGGGCATGGTGCCGCCGCCCCCGCCGACGCCGTCCGCGGCCCCGCCCAGCCCGACCCGGCGGGTCCTCGTCGCGGCGAGGTCGGTGGTGCTCGGCGCGGCCGAGGTGGCGGCCGGCTTCGGCCCGCCCGCGCGCCGCACGTCCCTGCACGCCGCGATCGGGCCGGGGTTCCGCCTCGCCGTCGTCGACCTCGACCTCGCCCGGGTGCGCGCGGCCGCCCGCCGCCACGGCGCGACGGTCAACGACGTCCTGCTCGTCGCGGGGACGGGCGCGCTGGCCCGGCTGCTGGAGCGGCGCGGCGAGGTCACGGACCGGCTGGTGTGCAGCGTCCCGGTGTCGCGCGTCCGCCCGGGCGACGCCGACCGCCGGGCCCGCACGGGCGTGCTCCGCGTCCCCGTCCCGGTCGCGCCCGGTCTGGCCGAGGCCGAGAGGCTCCGACGCACGGCCGTGCTCTCGCGCCGGCGCCGCCGGTTCGCGAGCGGAGAGTCGGCGGTCCCGCTGGCCCGGGTCTTCGCGCTCTTCGGCAGGCTCGGCATCTACCGCCGGGTGCTCGAGCGGCAGCGCGTCATCGACACGGTGGTGAGCAACCTGCGCGGGCCGGCGGAGCCGATCGCGCTGGCGGGCGTCCCGGTCACGGGCATCGTCCCGGTGGCGCCGGGCGTCGGCAACGTGCCCGTCTACTTCACGGCGCTGTCGTACGCGGGCCGTCTGGCCGTGACCCTGCGCGCCGACGAGCGCCTGTCCGCGCAGCTCCCCGGCCTCGCCGCCGACGTCGCCGCCGTGGTCGACGAGCTCGCCGGACCCTGACGCCCCGCGTCCCCTACGCTGCGGGAGGCAGCGACGCGCGACGAGGGAGTACGCATGGAGCAGGGCACCGCCGACCTGGGCGTCGGCATGGTCGGATACGCGTTCATGGGCAGGGCGCACTCGCACGCGTGGCGCACGGCCCCGCGGTTCTTCGACCTGCCGCTCGCGCCCCGGATGCGCGTGGTCGCGGGCCGCGACGCCGCGGCCACCGCCGCCGCTGCGCAGAACCTGGGCTGGGAGGGCTCCACCACGCGCTGGCAGGACCTGCTCACGCGCGACGACATCGCTCTCGTCGATGTCTGCACGCCCGGCGACACGCACGCGGAGATCGCGATCGCCGCGCTCGAGGCGGGCAAGCACGTGCTGTGCGAGAAGCCGATGGCGAACTCGCTCGCCGAGGCGGAGGCGATGGCGGCCGCCGCCGACGCCGCGGCCGCCCGCGGCGTGCTCGCGATGGTCGGGTTCAGCTACCGCCGCCTCCCCGCGGTCCAGCTCGCGCGCCGCCTGGTCGAGGCCGGCCGCATCGGCCAGGTCCGTCACGTGCGCGCGCAGTACCTCCAGGACTGGCTCGCCGACCCGGCCTCGCCGCGCACCTGGCGGCTCGAGCGCGACAAGGCGGGCTCGGGCGCGCTGGGCGACATCGCCGCCCACGCCGTCGACCTCGCCCAGTTCGTCACGGGCGAGCGGCTCACGGGCGTCAACGGCATGCTCAGCACGTTCGTCCACGAGCGCCCGCTGCCGTCGGGCGAGGGCACGGGCCCGGTCACGGTCGACGACGCCGCGTCCTTCCTGGCGCGCCTCTCCGGCGGGGGCATGGGGGTCTTCGAGGCGACCCGGTACGCCACCGGCCGCCGCAACGCGCTCCGCCTCGAGGTGAGCGGCACGGCGGGCGCGCTCGCGTTCGACCTCATGGACCTCAACGTCCTGCACTTCTACGACGCGGCAGACCCGGAGCAGACGGCGGGCTTCCGCCGCATCGAGGTCACCTCGCCCTCGCACCCCTACGCGGGGAGCTGGTGGCCGGCCGGTCACGGCCTCGGCTACGAGCACGCGTTCTCGCACCAGGTCGTCGACCTGGTCACCGACATCGCAGCGGCCCGCCAGCCGACGCCGTCCTTCGCCGACGGCCTCGCCGTCCAGCGCGTGCTCGACGCCGTGGAGCGCAGCGCCGCGGCGGAGGGCGCGTGGACGGACCTCCCCGCCTGAGGCTCAGCCGCGCCGCACCATGACGACGTCGTCGTGCATCGTCCCGCCGACGTCGTACCGTCGGCGCCCGACGACCACGAACCCGTGCCGCCGGTAGAACGACTGCGCCCGCGCGTTGCCGGCGTTGGTCCCCAGCCACAGGGGGAGCGGCACGGGGCCGCCGTGCGCCAGCGCAAGAGCGTCCGCCATCTCGACGACGCCGTGCATGAGCGCGGAGGCGACGCCGCTGCCGAGCTCGAGCGGGTGCGCATAGATCTTCGACAGCTCGATGTACGGCCCGGCCCACCCGGTGGCCTCGACGAGCGCGCGCGCCTCGTCGTCCGCGGCGGCGGCCCCGTGGTGCAGCAGCGCATACCCGGCCGGCGCGTCGTCGCGCTCAGCGAGGAGGAGCGCGTGGTCGGGGCTGCCGGCCCAGAACCGGAAGTCCGACGGCGCGAGATGAGCGGCGATGTGCCGCGCCATCTCCTCCACGGGCGTCCCCGGAGGGCACGCGAGCGGGAACGTGGTCGCCGCGAGCCAGGCGATCTCGGCCGCTTCAGCGGCCTGAGCAGGGCGAACGACGACGTCGGCAGGTGTTGAGGTCACGAGCCGACCGTAGTCCGGCGCCACTGTGGGCGCCGTCACCGTCGCCGCGGTTGTCGGCACCTCCAGGGCGCGTGTAGTGTTCTCAGACGTCAGCCCGACAGGCAGACGGACTCCGCAAGGAGGCCGCGCCGGGGACTGAAACTCTCACCAAGATCGTCAAGTGCTTCGTGCACCCCTCGATCGGACGTGAGGGGGCTTTCCGAATGGCTTCCCGGCCGAACCCGGAACCCGAATTCATCGGGATCACGGATTAGGCGGAACGGAAATCGTCTGGTAAGTTTCTCGACATCGCCCCGGACGGGACGGAAGAAAGAAAAGCTTCCGAACCATATGGTGTGCGTCGGTTGTTTGAGAACTCAACAGTGCGTTTGATAGTCAATGCCAAGTATATCCCTCGTCGGGACCGGCCGTTGGTTGGTTTCGTGAGGATTCTTTTGGACAGATGAGCAGTTCAGCTCGTCTGGCCAGTTTTCAAGCAAGCCGTATGGTTGTTAGCCCTTCGTGGGTTGGCGAGATACTTTTACGGAGAGTTTGATCCTGGCTCAGGACGAACGCTGGCGGCGTGCTTAACACATGCAAGTCGAACGGTGAAGCCCTTCGGGGTGGATCAGTGGCGAACGGGTG
>WRHK01000073.1 GCA_009783295.1 Promicromonosporaceae bacterium | reverse complement strand
GCACGGTGGCGGCCGCCGTCGTGCTCAGGCCCGGGGCCGTGGTGCCCTGGATCGTGTAGGTGCCGGGGCCGTGGATCCACGCCGCGGCGCCGGACCACGACACGGGCACCTGCTCCGAGGTGCCGTCCGAGTAGGCGACGGCGATGGTGGCGGGCAGGGCGACCGGCGTCGTGGAGGTGGTGACGCGCGGCTGCTCGACCGTGTCGACGGTGCGCGGCCCGATCGACCCGGTGTGCACCAGGGTGAACACGTCGAGGGAGGCCAGCGGCATCCCGTCGGCGGCGAACAGCGCCTGGTTGTCGACGGCGGAGCCGCCGTACCACTGGCCGGCGTCGGCGGGGTCGTACTCGCCTGCGTAGCTGGACGCCCAGCCCGACCCGTACTGCTGCCAGAGGGCCTCGTTCTGCGTGAGCTGCGACGGCGGCCCGACGGGGATCCAGGCGGGCTCCCAGTAGAAGACGCCGATGCCGCCCGCGTCGGCGACGGCCTGCATCACGGAGCGCACCTCGGTGGCCTGGCCCTGCACGCTGATCGGGTACTGGGTGGCCTGGGAGGCGTCGGCGATGGTGTTGGTCCAGCCGTCGCCGTCGGCGAGAGTGGAGGCCCACGACGTCTCGGCGACCATGACCTGCTTGCCGTAGGTGTCGTGGATCGCCTTGAGGGAGGCGGTGAGGTTGTCGAGGCTGCCGTGCCAGTAGGGGTAGTAGGACGAGGCGAAGACGTCGTAGTCCACCCCGTACTGGGCGAGCTGGCTCGCGTACCCGGTGTACCGGCCGGCGGTCTCCGGGTCGGTGAAGTGCAGCGCGACCAGGGCGTTCGGCAGCGTCTCGCGCACGGCCGCGGAGCCGGCCGAGAACACGGCCGCCATGGCCGGCCAGCCGGTCACGCCGGCGACGCCGTTGTTGGTCTCGTTGCCCACCTGCACCATGCGCACGTCCACGCCGGCCGTCTTGAAGCGGGTAAGGGCGTCGGCCGTGAAGTCGTGCACGGCCTGGGCGGTCTGGGCGGGCGTGTACCCGGCCCACGCCTTGGGCGCCTGCTGCTTGGACGGGTCGGCCCAGAAGTCGGAGTACTGGAAGTCGATGAGCAGGTGCAGGCCCGCGGCGGTGGCGCGCTGCCCGATCTCGATCGCGCGCGTCACGTCGACGTCGCCGCCGCCGTAGCCGTGGCCTGCGCTGTCGTACGGGTCGTTCCAGACGCGCACGCGCACGTCGGTGACGCCGGAGGCGGCGAGCGTGGCGAAGATGTCGGCAGGCTTGCCGCTCGCGTCGCGGTAGACGACGCCCGACTCCTCCTCGGACAGCACCGACGACACGTCGACGCCCTCGAGGAACCCGGCCGGCAGGTTGTCGATCTTCTGGACGGTGACACCGGCCTGGACGGGCCCGGTGCCCGTGTCGGCGTGGGCGAGCGGCGCGAGCGCGGCGGGGGTGATGGCCGCCAGGGCGGCGGCGGTCGCGGCGGCTGCCGCGCGGGTCCGGGGATGGTGCATCGGGGGTCCGATCGTCGTTGAACGGGCTGTGAACGGTCACAGTTGTACCGGTTCGGGGGCGCGAGCGGAAGGGGCAACCGATGCGGTTCACTGTCCCCGTGACCGACCACGACGGCTACGAGTTCTCCGCCGACCCGCTCCGCATCGACCCCGCCTGGGTGCACCTGGCCCTGACGGAGCACGCGTACTGGGCGGCCGGCCGCACGCGCGAGCAGCACGACGCCGCGATGGCCGGGTCCCGCAACTACGGCGTCTACGCACCCGGCGGCGCCCAGGTCGGCTACGCGCGCGTCGTCACCGACGGCGTGACGTTCGGGTGGCTGGCCGACGTGATCGTCGCCCCCGAGCACCGGGGCAGGGGAGTGGCACGCATGCTGGTGCGCGGGCTGCTCGCGGACCTCGAGCCGCTCCACCTCAAGCGGATCCTGCTGCGCGCCACCGACCAGGGCCGGGGCCTGTACCTCCAGCACGGCTGGGCCGCCGTCGACGAGCCCGACGCCTGGATGGCCCGCTACGCCTGAGCCGGGCGCGGCCCGCCGCCCGCGATGGTTCGATGGTGCGGTGACCGAGACCCCCGAGGCCCAGCCCACCGCCCCCGATGCCGGCGCCCTGGTGCCCGCCATGCTGAGCCTGTGCGCGGGCGGCCTGGTGCGCACGTGGACGGCGGCGGGCGAGCGCCTGTGGTCCGTGCCCGACGACGCCCTGCGCCGCACCATGTACGAGGGCCGCATCTCGCGCACCCCGCGGGAGGACCGCCGCTTCCGCGAGGTGGCTCTGCTCGACGAGGCGTCGGGCACGCTCGTGCTCATGCCGCTGATCCGCACCGCCGGCGGCGGCGACGTCACCGACCTGGGCCTCCCGCCCATGACGCTCGCGCCCGCCGACGCCCAGGGCCGCCCCGCCGACGACTTCATGGACGACGTCGCCGACGCGCTCTACCGCGCCGTGCGGTACACCGTCGACGCCGGCGGGTTCCTGCTCGTGGAGCTCGGCGGCTGGGACGCCCCCGAGCGGCCGTACTGCCTGTTCGCCGTCGACGGCGACGCCGTGCACATCGAGACCGCGCCCGCCCCGGTCGGCGCCCCCATCTGGACGCCGCACCTCGCACCGGGCGCCCCGGGCGCGAGCGTGCGCGCACCGCTGGGTGATGACACGCTCGAGGTGTCGTGGCGGATCATGCTCGACGCCGTCGCGACGTGGCAGGTCAGCCCGTGGGAGCTTGCGCTCACCTACGGGGTCCGCTGACAGGAGGTCGCCATGACGTTCGACACCCCTCGGGGGACGCGCGGGAGGCGGCCTCAGTCGGCCGGCCCGCTGCAGCGGTTCGGCAACGGCCGCATCGTCGCCAGGATCCGCAAGAAGGGCGGGCGCGGGTTCATGGGCATGAACACCCTGGTGCTGACCACCGTGGGCGCCCGCACCGGCAAGGAGCGGCAGACGCCCCTGGCATGGTTCCCCGCCGACGGCGGCGGCTGGCTCGTCGTGGCCGCGGCCGCCGGAGCGGCGACCAACCCCGCCTGGTACCACAACCTTGCCGCCCACCCCGACCGCGTCACGATCGAGCTGGACGGCACCCACCACGACGTCGTCGCCGAACAGCTGCACGGCGACGAGCGCGCGACGGCGTGGGCCCAGGTCGTGGCCGCCGTGCCGCGTTTCGGCGGCTACGAGAAGACGACCGACCGCGTGATGCCGGTGATCCGGCTCCGCGAGCGCTGACCTACATCTGCCCCGTGCCGGGAACGCCCGGCGCGAGGCCGTACCGGAGCAGGACGGCGCCGCTTCCCCCCGCGGTCGGAGGCTCGAGCAGCGTGAGGCTGCTGGGCACCGCGCCGCCGTCGAACACCCTCTTGCCCTGGCCGAGCAGGATCGGGTAGACCCACAGGTCCAGGCGGTCGAACAGCTTCTCGCGCAACAGCGTCTGGACCAGGTTCACCGAGCCCACCACCTTGACGTGCTCGTGCCGGTCGCGCACGTCGCGCACCGCCGCGGGCAGGTCGGGCCCGAGCACCTGCGACCCGGCCCACTCGAGCGTGGGCGCGCCGCGCGAGGCCACGTACTTGGGGATCCGGTTGAACAGCGTGCCGAAGAAGTCGGACTGGTGCGGCCAGTACGACGCGAAGATCTCATAGGTGCGCCGCCCCAGCAGCAGGGCGTCGGCGTCGTCGTAGGCCGCGGCGACCTGCGCCCCCGTCACGTCGTCGACGAGGGGTGCCTGCCAGCCGCCGAACGCGAAGCCGTCCGGGTCCTCCTCGGGCCCGCCGGGCGCCTGCGCCACCAGGTCGAGGGAGGCGAACAGCTCGATCTCGATGTGTCCCATGCGGCTCTGACCGGGCGCGCCGCGCGAACTCATCGCGGGTGCCGCGGTCGTCTGAGACCACCGACACATCCAGCGCCGCCGATGGAGCCCAGCGCGCCGGGACCCAGGTCGTAGCGAGACCGTCCCGGCCCAGGCCCGCGCCCGCCACCTAGCCTTTCGGGGGACAGACCGGGGAGACGGGGGGACACGGCCGTGGTCGCACTCGTGCTCGCGCCCGTGCTGCTGGGCGTCGCTCTCTACAAGCTGCCGTCTGCGCTCGCCGCCGTGCTCGCGCTCGCCGGCCAGGCCGGCATCGCCGCCGGCGTCGTCGCGCTGTTCCTGCGCGCCTACCACGAGGGCCCGTTCGTCGAGGTGCTCGGCGGCACCGACCACCTGCTCCACGTCTCCCTGCGCGGCGACCGCACGGCGCTGGCGCTCGCGGCCGTGACCGTGCTGCTGTTCGCCGCCGCGCTCGTCTACTGCCTGCGCGAGCCCTTCCGCGACAACAAGCTGCTGCTGCTCCTGCTGGTGCTGCAGGGCCTGGCGGTGGGCATCTTCCTGGCCGACGACGTCTTCACGCTCTTCGTGCTGTTCGAGGTCGCGACGCTGGTGGGAATCCTGCTGCTGATGTTCCGCAGGGACCGGCGCAGCACCTACGACGGCCTCTACTACCTGACGATCCAGATCGTCGCGATGATGTTCTTCCTGTTCGGGGTCGCCTACCTGTACCGGACGTTCGGGGTGCTGTCGGTCACCGAGCTGAGCCTGCTGGTGGAGCGCGGCGTGGACGGCCGGGCGATGGTGCTGCCCGCGGCGTTCCTGCTGACGGGCATCGGCCCCAAGGCCGGGTTCTTCCCGCTGTTCTCCTACGTGCCGCGCTCGTACGCCAACCCCGGGGCGCCGACGGCGGTGCTCATGCTGCTCTCGGGAGTGCTGGTGAACGGCGCCCTGTTCTGGTTCGCGCGCCTGGGCGCCCTGTTCGCCCCCGCGATCGACCTGTCGGGGTTCCTGCTGGTGGTCGGCCTGGCCACGGGCGTGGCCGGGGCGGTCAAGGCGCTCGCCCAGCGCGACCTGCGGCTCATCCTGGCGTACTCGACCGTGTCCCAGGCCGGTCTCATCACCCTGGGCCTGGCCTCCGGCGGGCTCACCGCGCACGGCGGCGGCATGTTCCACCTGGTCAGCCACGCGCTGCTCAAGTCGGTGCTGTTCCTCACGGCCGGGCTCATCGCCTCCGTGTACGGCACCACGCGCATCGACCGCATCCGCGGGGTCGCGCGGCGCATGCCCGTGGTCGCGGTCGTCACCGCCGTCGCGGTGCTCGGGATGGTCGGCGCGCCCTTCACGGCCGCCGGCGCGTCCAAGGACCTGATCCTGTCCGGCGTGTCCGGCACGTGGGTCGAGGCGGCCGTCTGGGTGGTCAACCTCGGCACCGCGCTCGTGTTCGCCCGGTACGCCGTCATGCTCTTCGGCAGGCCCGACGGCGAGGCCGCCGTCCGCGCGGGCGAGCGGGCGGGGCGGGTCCAGACCGGAGTCGTCGTGGCGCTCGCTGCCGTGTGCGTGGCCGTCGGCGTCGCGGCGCCGCAGGTGGCGGGCCTGCTCGGGGTGCCGGCGCCGTCGGGCCTGAGCCTGAGCAAGGCGCTCGGCTTCCTGGCGACCGTGGCGGGCGCCGTCGTCGTCGTGCGGTACGGGGCTCCGTTCGTGCGGCGCCTGCGCGCGCTCGTGGTGCCCACACTCTCGCTGCCGTACGCCGTGCTGGCGCTCACGGTGTTCTTCGTGGCCGCCGCGGGCTACGGCACGCTCGTCACGGCGGGGGGTGCCGGATGATCCGCCGCAACGCCGTCGCCGTGCTGGTGCTGGCCGCGATCTGGGTGGTCATGAACGAGCGGCTCAGCTGGGTCGTGGTCGGCTCGGGGCTGCTGGTCGCCGTCGTCGCGCTGGTGCTGACCAACCGCATCATGCGGATCGACTACGCCCGGGTGGCGTTCCTCGACCCGGTCACCGCGGTGCGCTACGGGCTGGTGCTGCTGCGCGAGATCGCGACGGCCGCCTGGGGCATGGCCGTGATCATCGTGACCGGCAAGGCGCAGGTGACCACGTTCGTCCACGAGAGCGACCTGACGGACGAGATGGCGCTGTTCCTGCTGGCCAACAGCATCATCCTGACGCCGGGCTCGGTGGCGGTGGACCGCGACGGCAGCCGCATCACCGTGATCACGGCCGACGCCGACGTCGAGCGGGCGCGCGCCTCGTGCCGCCGGCTGGAGCGCTCCGTGGCGAGGCTGGGGGGACGCGCATGTTCCTGACGGTCGTGAGCGTGGTGCTGCTGCTGGCCACGGTGGTGAGCGGGTTCGTGACCCTGCACGGGCAGGACCGCTGGAAGCGCCTGCTCGGCTACCTGCTGGTGGCGGGCAAGGTGAACATGCTGATCGTGATCTTCGCGCTGGTCACGGGGAACGGGTTCTCCCTGGACATCGCGCTGGTCTACATCCTGCTCAGCTACGTGGGCGTGCTCGCGCTGTGCGACTACATGGTGCGCAAGGAGGTCCGCGGTGCTGACTGACGTGCTCGGGAACGCGCTCATCGGCGTCGGCGTGCTCGCCGTGGTGCTGGGGCTGGTGGGCGTGCTGCGCTTCCCGCAGTTCGAGCTGAAGCTGCTGGCGGGCGCCAAGATCGACACGGTCGCGCTCATCGCCATCGTGGTGGGCGCGTCGCTACGCTCGGGGCTCACGTGGTTCACCGCCAAGGCGCTGCTGATCCTCGCCCTGGTGCTGGTGGTCAACCCCATCGTGACCAGCAAGATCGCGGCCAGCGCGCGCCTCGACGCCGCCCGCGCCGCCGCGGCGGAGCCGGACGAGGGGCCGGACGCCTGATGGGCCTCGACCAGATCGTCTTCGTGTTCCTCATCGTGTTCGCGGTGCGGGCCGTGTTCGCGTCGTGCCTGCGGCACGCCATCATCACCTCGGGCGTGTTCGGGCTGTTCGCGTCGCTCGCGTACCTGCTGTACCACGCGCCCGACGTCGCGGTCTCGGAGGCGGTGGTTGCCTCCAGCCTGGGCACGGTGCTGCTGATCCTCACCATCCGCAACTACGACGACGTGAGCGTGCCCGGCATCCCGCGCATGATCTGGCACCGCAAGGGCGCCGACCTGCTCATGCTCGGTGGCGCCGCGCTGGTGCTGTTCCTGACCTCGCAGACGCCGCAGGTGCCGGTGGCGCCGCTCAAGGACGCCGTGATGGGCGCCTACCTGTCCTCCGGCGGGGCCGTGAACCCGGTGACCACGATCCTGCTGCACTACCGCGTGTTCGACACGGTGCTCGAGGCGCTCATGCTGCTCATCGCCGTGCTGGGCGTGGTGCACCTGTCCGACGGCCGCGGCGGCAAGGGCGGCGACTACGGCTCTGTGGTGCGCCTGCACCCGACCATGGTCACGTCGCTGCGCATGCTCACGCCCGTGCTGATCATCGCGGGCGTGGCCCTGATCGTCGGCGACCCGCACACGCCCGGGGGCGGGTTCCAGGGGGCGGGCCTGCTCGCCGCCGTGATCGTGTCCCGGTACCTGGTGGGCCGGCGCGGCCCGGCGTCGACGTCGGGCCTGGAGACGCTCGAGAAGGTCATCTTCGTGGTGTTCGTGCTGAGCGTCGCCGCGTACGTGTTCGCGGGCTTCACGCCCCTGACCGGCGACGCGTCGCCCGTGTTCATGATCGCGATGAACGGGCTGCTGGGCGTCAAGGTGTTCTGCGGGCTGTCGATCATGTTCCTCTACTTCGCCCAGGAGTCCCGATGATCGACCTGCCCTTCGACCTGTCGTGGCTGGACGGCGCGAGCACGGCCGTCGTGCTGTTCTTCGTCGGCCTGGCCGGGGTGGTGCTGCGCAAGAACATGATGATCACCGTGATCGCCACGGGGATCATGAGCACCGCGATCATCCTGGCCTTCGTGACCATGGGGTCCTCGCCCGACCACCTCGCGCCCATGACGGCCACCGACGTCGCGAGCGCCGCCGACCCGGTGCCTCAGGCGCTCATGATCACGTCCGTGGTGATCGGTGTGGCCGTCAAGGCGGTGTGCCTGGTGCTGATCCTGGGCCTGTACCGGCAGCACAAGACCTTGGACTGGGACGAGGCCCGTGCGATCCGCGAGGCCGAGGGGGAGGACACGGCGGCCGCGCCGCTCACGTGGCGCGAGCGTCTCGACGTCGTGCGCGCCGCGTTCCGTCCGGCTGATGGGACGGCCCCGCCCGGGCCTTGATCGGCCGGGTCGCCCGCCGTACGTTGTGCAGGCGATTCCTCACCAGGGCAGCTGGCCCCGGCTCGCACGGCTGACGCCGGCGTACCGTCGTGGGGAGCCACGGCACGACGCGTACCTGAGCTTCGAGCCCGCTCGAGGGTGACCACCTCGGCGGCTGCGACCCGCAACCTGGCCTGACGGCCGAGGGCCCGAGCAGTCCACCTCTGAGAGGACTCCTCATGCCCATCGCCACGCCCTTCCCCGGCGGCACCCTCCTCGGCTACCCCCGCATCGGGCGGCACCGCGAGCTCAAGCGCGCGCTCGAGGCCCACTGGGCCGGCCGCACCACCGCCGCGCAGCTCGAGGACACCAGCCGCGCGCTGCGCCTGGCCACCGTGCGCCGCCTCGTCGAGCTCGGCCTCGACCCCGCCGACGGGTCCGTCCCCGGCTCCTTCTCGCCCTACGACCAGGTGCTCGACGCCGCCGTCGTGCTGGGGATCGTGCCCGCCGCCGACTACGTCGTGGCCGCGCGCGGCGACGGCGCCCGCCCGCCGCTCGAGATGACCAAGTGGTTCGACACCAACTACCACTACCTGGTCCCCGAGATCGGCCCGGACACCCCGATCGCGTTCGCCGACGACGCGCCCGTGCGCTGGTTCGCCGAGGCCGCCCGCCCCGCCGACGGCGGCCGGGCCGTGGTCACGCGCCCCGTCGTCGTCGGGCCCGTGACGTTCCTGCTGCTGGCCAAGGCCGCCGACGGCGCCCCCGACGGGTTCGACCCGCTCGACCGCCTCGACGACGTGGTCGCCGCGTACGCCGGCCTGCTCGCCGCCCTCGGCGAGGCCGGGGCGCCCTGGGTGCAGCTCGACGAGCCCGCCCTGGTCGCCGACACCGTCACCGGCCACCTGCCCGACGGCGTGCTCGCCGACGCCGTGACCCGCGCGTACGCGGCGCTCACCGCCGTCGCGGGCCGGCCCTCGATCCTGGTCGCCGCCCCGTACGGCGACCTGCGCGGGCAGTCCGGCGACCACCTCGCCCTGCTCGCCGGCACCGACGTCGAGGCCGTCGCGATCGACCTGGTGCGCGGCGCCGCGCCCGCAGGGCCCGTGCCCGGGCTCGAGACCAAGACGCTGGTCGCCGGCCTGGTCGACGGGCACAACGTGTGGCGCGCCGACCTCGCCGCCCGCCTCGCCCAGGCCGCCGCGCTCGGCGCGCAGACCGGTGCCGGCGCCGTCGCCGTCGGCACCTCCACCTCGCTGCTCCACGTGCCGCACGACGTCGCCGACGAGACCTGGGACGGCACCGACGGCCGCGACGCCCGCCTGGCCGGGTGGCTCGCCTTCGCCGACCAGAAGGTCGCCGAGGTGGCCACCCTCGCCCGCGGGCTCGCCTCCGGGGCCGACGCCGTCGCGGCCGAGCTCGCGGCGGCGACCGCGGCGCTCGCGGACCGCGCGTCGGCCGCCGGCGTCGTGGTGCCGGCCGTGCGGGCACGCGTCGCGGCGCTGGGCGCCGGCGACGAGACCCGCGCCCCGTACGCGGAGCGCGCCGCGGCCCAGGCCGAGCGCCTGCAGCTGCCGCCGCTGCCCACCACCACGATCGGCTCGTTCCCGCAGACGTCCGAGATCCGCTCCGCGCGCGCCGCGTGGGCGAAGGGCGACCTGGACGACGCCGCGTACGACGAGGCCATGCGCGCGGAGGTCGCCCGTGTGGTGGCCCTCCAGGAGGAGCTGGGCCTCGACGTGCTGGTGCACGGCGAGCCGGAGCGCAACGACATGGTCCAGTACTTCGCCGAGCAGCTCGACGGGTTCGCCGTGACGGCGGGCGGCTGGGTGCAGTCGTACGGGTCGCGGTGCGTGCGCCCGCCGATCCTGTGGGGCGACGTCGCACGCCCGGCCCCGATGACGGTCGAGTGGACCCGCTACGCGCAGTCGCTCACGGCCAAGCCGGTCAAGGGCATGCTCACGGGCCCGGTGACGATCCTCGCGTGGTCGTTCGTGCGCGACGACCAGCCGCTGGGCGACACGGCCGACCAGGTGGCGCTCGCGCTGCGCGACGAGGTCAGCGACCTGGAGGCGGCCGGGACCGCCGTCGTGCAGGTGGACGAGCCCGCGCTGCGCGAGCTGCTGCCGCTGCGCCGCGAGGCGCAGCCCGCCTACCTGGACTGGGCGGTGCGCTCGTTCCGGCTCGCCACGGCCGGGGCCGACGCGGGCACGCAGGTGCACACGCACCTGTGCTACTCGGAGTTCGGCGAGGTCATCGACGCGATCGACGGCCTCGACGCCGACGTGACGTCACTCGAGGCGGCGCGCTCCCGCATGGAGGTCGTGCCGCAGCTCGACGAGGCCGGGTACGCGCGGGGGATCGGGCCGGGCGTCTACGACATCCACTCGCCGCGCGTCCCGACGACGGCCGAGGTGACCGAGCTGCTCGAGCTCGCCGCCAAGGCCATCGACCCCGCGCTGCTGTGGGTGAACCCGGACTGCGGGCTCAAGACCCGCGGCTACGCCGAGACGGTCGAGTCGCTGCGCCACCTGGTGGCGGCGACGGCGGCGGTGCGGGCGACGCTCTAGTCCTCTGAGGGGTCTCGACGGGCTCAACGACCGGGCAGCCGGTGGTTGAGCCCGTCGAAACCACGCACGTCGGCGTCAGTGCGCGCCCGGCGCCTCGGTGAGCTTCAGCCCGACGACGCACGCGATGAGCCCCGCGATCAGCGCGATCCGCACCAGCGACGCCGGCTCGGCGCCGGTGGCCATCGCGTACCCGACGGTGGTCGCCGCGCCGATGCCCACCCACACGGCGTAGGCGGTGCCGACGGGGATGGTGCGCATGGCGAGGGCGAGCCCGGCCATGCTGAGCGTCACGGCGGCGGCGAACAGGAGTGAGGGCCACAGGCGGGTCAGGCCGTGCGACCGGGACAGGGCGGTGGCCCACACGGCCTCGAGCAGGCCGGACAGGGCGAGGACGCCCCACGAGACGAACCAGGACACGGTGTGCTCCCCGGGCCGTCTTGTCGCTGTCCGGGTACGGCACCCATCGTCCGGGGACCTGTCAGGTCCTGCGTCGAGGGTCGCACACCCCGCAGCCCCCGGCAAAGCCGCCGGTCAGGCCGGCTCCGCGGTCGCCTCCGCCGTGGCGCGGCCCCGGCGCACGGCGAGCGCGCCGGTCGGGAACGTCAGCATCGACACCATGCCGGCGCCCACCATGGCCGACCCGACAACCGAGCTCAGGTACCCGCCGTCGACGGCGATGTTGACGACGGCGACCACGACGGCGAGCCCCACCGACGTCCAGAGCATGGCCGCGAACCGGTCGCGCGCGCTCGAGCCGAACGGCAGCACGAGCGACCCGGGCAGCCCGCGCCCGATGATCATGAGCAGCAGGAACGC
This sequence comes from Promicromonosporaceae bacterium, assembly GCA_009783295.1. Classification (GTDB taxonomy): domain Bacteria; phylum Actinomycetota; class Actinomycetes; order Actinomycetales; family Cellulomonadaceae; genus Xylanimonas. The sequence goes on along the minus strand of WRHK01000073.1, from coordinate 5,822 downwards.
GGGCACCAGGGCGAGGGCGAGCGGCTGGGAGAACAGGCCGCGCAGGTCGAACGCGACGCCCGTGGAGACGAAGAACAGCGGCGTCAGCAGGCCGAACGCGATGCCCTGGAACTTGCGCTCCACGAGCTCGCGGTCGTCGCGGTCCACGCCGCGCAGCAGCTGGCTCACCAGCAGGCCCGCGGCGAACGCGCCCACCAGCATGTCGAGCCCGAACACCTCGACGCTCACGGCGGCGAGCAGGGCGAGCACGAACACGACGATGCGGACCGCGAAGTGCCCCGAGGTGTGCATGGTGGCGTGCATGACGCGCTGCAGGCGGGCCGGCAGGCCCCGCGCGGCGAGCCACAGCGCCAGCATGACCAGCCCGAAGAAGACCACGAGCGCGATGGCCGACCACCACACGTTCGACCCGCCGAAGAACACCGAGAGCGCGAGCAGCGGGGCGAGCTGGCCGACGGCGCCCGAGGCGAGGATCGCACGGCCGAACGGGGTGGAGATCTCCCCGGCGTCGCGCATCGCGGGCATCGCGGTGCTCAGCGCGGTGGAGGTGAGGCCGATGCCGGCGAACACGCCGGCCGAGACCAGGGAGACGTCGTCGCGCCCCGTGACCTGGAGGCCCAGGGCGTGCGCGGCGGCGATGATGCCGATCCCTCCGGCGGCGCACACGGCGAGCGACACCAGCCACCCGCCCGACGCCCAGCCCAGCTGGCGGCGCGTCATGCGACGCACGTCGAGCTCGTAGCCGGCGATGTAGATGATGGCCGCGATGCCCATGCGGCCCAGCGCCTGCGGGGCGCCGCCGGGGGCGACGATGCCGAGCACGGCGGGGCCGATGATCATGCCGAGGGCGATCTCGACGACGGGAAGGGGGATCGCCAGGAACCGCTTGCTCAGGTCGGCCAGGACGGGTGCCACGACGACGGCGGCGAGCACCGCAGCGAGGCTCAGCAGGGCAGTCTCCACGGGAGGCAAGCCTAGGGACGCGGCTCCGCCCCGGCCCGCCGGAGTCCGGGTGCGCGCGGCGTCGTGTCCTCCAGGTGCGCCGGTCAGCGGCTGCCGCGCCGCTCCCAGACGTCCGCGAGGGACGGCACGACGATCCCGGCGGACGCGCGGGCGTGCGGCCGCGTGACGAGCACGCCGACGACTCCCGCCGCGAGGGGCACGAGCACGAGGGCGAGCGCGACCCGGTAGTCGGCGAGCCCCGGCGTGCCCCCGCCGGTGCGGTGGTCGAGCACCATGCCGACGGCCAGCATGACCAGGACGGCGGAGGCGAACCCGCCCATGTTGGCCACCCCCTGCGCGGTGCCGCGGCGCTCGGGCCGGTTGAACGACCCGGCCAGGTCGATCCCGATGAGCGCGCTCGGCCCGCCCACCGACAGCAGCGCGACGGCGAGCACCACCACCCAGAAGGGGCGCGGCGTGGAGGGGACCAGCAGGATCGCCCAGGAGGTCAGGGTGAGCGCCGTGACGCCGAGCACCAGCCACGTGCGCCGCAGCGGGTGCCGGGCGGTGAGCTCGCCGATCACGGGCCCGGCCACCACGGACACGCCCACGTTGAGCGTGAGCATGGCCCCGGCCTGGCCCGGGCTGAGCCGCTGGCCCTGCACCAGGAACGGGACGCCCCACATGAGCACGAAGACGTTGTTGGAGACGCCGCCCAACAGGTGAGCGAAGAAGCCGAGCCATGTGCCGGGGCTGGTCAGCGCCTCGCCCAGGCCGCCGGTGCGGGGGCGCAGGCTCGGCTGGTCGTGCGGCCCGGGCCGCACCCCGGCGAACGCGACAACGCCGGTCAGCGCCCCGACGACGGCGAGCCCGGCGAACGCGGGCGTCCACCCCAGCCGGTGCAGCGCGAACGCGAACGGGATCGCCGACACCACCTGCCCGAGCTGCCCCACCAGGCCCGTGACCTGCGTGAGCAGCGGCACCCGGCGGCGGTCGAACCACGCCCACACCAGGCGCACTGCGGAGATGAAGACGGCCGCGTCGCCGCTCCCCACCAGCACCCGCACGGCGATCGCCACGCCGACGCTCGGCGCCAGCGCCATGCCGAGCTGGCCGACCGCCATCGTGATCGCCCCGGCCGCGAGCAGGCGCCGCGGGCCGAAGCGGTCCAGCGCGATGCCCATGGGGATCTGCATGCCCGCGTACGTGGCCAGCTGCACGACGACGAACAGCGACAGCACCGTGGACTGGACGCCGAACCGGTGCGCCGCCTCGAGCCCCGCCACCCCGAACGACGACCGCTGCGCGACCGCCAGCACGTAGACGACCAGCCCGGCCCCCCACACGAGCCACGGCGTCGCACGGGAGGTCCTCGCGGGGGGTGGGGTCACGCCCCATCGTCCCACGCCCTCCGGGCCGTGCGAGCATGGGCCCGTGGCTGAGACCTGCGTGGCCCTGGTCCCCGTGTTCGCCGGGCTGAGCCCCGCGCAGCAGGACGAGGTGGCCCGCCACGCCCATCCCGTGAACGTGCCCGCCGGCACCGCCCTGGCCCGCGCCGGCGAGCCCACGTCCCGCCTCTTCGTGGTGCACACCGGCCGCGTCAAGGTGCGACGCCTGGCCGCCGACGGCCGCGAGACGATCGTCCGCGTCGTCGGGCCTGGCGAGGTCACCGGTGAGGAGGCGTTCCTCACCGGGGCGCCGCCCGTCGCCGACACCGTCGCCGTCGAGGACACCCGCGTGTGCACGTTCGACCACGCCGAGCTCACCGGCCTCCTGACGGCCCTGCCGGGCATCGGCGTGGGGATGCTGCGGGCCCTCGCCGAGAAGCTGGTCTCCGCCGAGCGCATGGTCGCCGCGCTCGCGTCGTCCGACGTCGGCGCCCGCGTCGCCGCCTACCTGCTCGACCTGCCCGGCACGTGGGACGGCGGGCGCGCCGTCGTGCACCTGCCGCTGCCCAAGAACCAGGTGGCCGCCTACCTCGGTACCACGCCCGAGACCCTCAGCCGCCGGCTCGCCGCGCTCGAGCGCGACGGCCTCGTCGAGCTGCTGCCCGGCCGGGGCGTGGCCATCCTCGACCCGGCGGGGCTCGGGCAGCGGGGCGACCCGGCGGCTTGACGCAGGTCAAGGCGCCGCGCGGCGCCACTTCCTACCGTGGGGCGCACCGTCAGGCAGACGGGACCGAGAAGGAGACCCCATGTCCGTCGTCACCTCCATCGCCCACCTCGTGAACCGGCTCGCGAGCCGAGCGGTCCAGCCGGCGAGCGCCCACTGCGACACCGCCGACGGCCCCGTCGTCACCGCCGGCCGCGCCGCCCTGGCCAGCGGGAACGTCAACCGGGCGCTCAAGTGGGTCCACCCGGAGCACGAGCCCCAGGTGCGCGCGGCCTTCGCGGCCGCGGCCGGCGGCGACCGGCTCGCCGCGCTCGCGTTCCTCGAGACGCTCGTGGCCGTCCACCGGGCCGGCGAGGGCCACGACTTCACCGGCATCAAGCCGCCGGGCACACCCCAGCCCCCCGCCGTCACGCTCGGCGACGAGGCGCTCGCGGCCGGCGACGTGCACCTGGTGCTGCCGCTGGTCGAGGAGTCCGCGCGGGACGGCGTGGCCGAGCGGTTCGACCGGGCGCTCGCGCTGCGCGACCACGACGTCGACGACCTCGGCGCGGCCCGCGAGGCCGTGGTCGCGTATGTCGACTACATCCACTTCACCGTGCACCACCGCGTGCGGGCGGCCGCCTGATGGTGCGGTTCTGGCTGACCCGCGTGGAGGGTGGCTCGATGGAGCCCACCCTCCGCGCGGGGAGCCTGTGGCCCACGCGGTCGCTGTGCCCCGGCGACCCGGTGCGGCGCGGCGACCTGGTGGTCGCGGAGCCCGCCGCGGCCGGGCGGCGCGTCGTCAAGCGTGTGGTCGGCCTGCCGGGGGAGCGGGTCACGCTCGACGGCGGGCGCGTCACGGTGGACGGGCGCCCGCTGGCCGAGCCGTACGCGTCGGCGTCGTGGTATCGCGGGGTGTTCGACGTCCCCGACGGGAGCTACCTGCTGCTTGGCGACCACCGGGACGCGTCCGACGACGCCCGCACCTGGCCCCGGCCGTACGCGGCCCGGGGCGAGCTGGTGGGTCGCCTGCTGCGGCGTCACCCGGCGACGAAGGGCTCGCTGTCCGTCGGGTAGTCGCCGTCGGTCAGGGTGCCGTTGGCGGCGGCCTCGCGGCGCAGGTCCGACGGCGTCAGGCCGGTCGCGTCCTGCACGGCGCGGCGCATGGCGACGGTCGAGCCGAAGCCGGAGAGCGTGGCGATCTCGGCGAGCGACGCGGCGGCGAGGCGGGCGTCGCGCAGGCGCGTGATCGCGTGCTGCGTGCGCACCTCCTGGATGCGCTGGGCGACGGTGCGCTCCTCGCCCTCGAACAGGCGCTGCAGCGAGCGGCGCGACAGGCCCAGGTGCTCGGCGACGGACGCCGAGGACAGGTCGGGGTCCGTGTAGCGGGCGGCGATGTGGCGCAGCGCGGCGAGGCGCTGGCGGCGCAGCTCCCAGCCGGAGCAGCCGGCCACGGCCAGGGCCATGATCGTGCTGGTCGCGAGCGTGCGCAGCACGTCGGCCACCTGGGCGCGGGCCAGCGGGGCGAGCCGCTCGGCGTCCTGGCGCAGCAGGTCGAGAAGGAACGCGCCGAGCGCGCAGGGCACGGCGGCGTCGGCGCGGCCCACCACGAACGGGGCCGACCGGGGCAGGGCGGCGAGGCCGCCGTGGTCGGCGGGCATGTCGCACAGCACGATGCGGGCCGGGGCGTCGGACGCGTACGTGACCGGGCTGGTGCCGAGGATCAGGGCGCTGTCGCGCGTGCTCAGCGTGGCCGCGGCCTCCGAGTGTCGCAGCGTGATCTCGCCGTCGACAACCACGACGAGGCGCAGCGTGTCGGGGTCCACGCCCCACGCGCGCTCGGCCTCGAGCTGCACCGGCCCGTGCTCCAGGTAGGTCACCTGGAGCTCGCCGAACCGGGCGGTGCGAGAGCGGGCCTGGCCGCGCTCGGGGGCCCGGCCCGCCACGGCGGCGGTGTGGGCGTGCCGCGCGGCCATCCCGCGGTGGCGGTGCAGGGTGCGGTTCGGGGTCATGGCGCTTCCGTTCGGTGGTGCACTCGGCGGGCCGAGGTCAGGTGGCGTCGTTTGCTGGGCGGTGCCGAGCACTCCCATACAACGCCGCGACCAGGGCGTGGCGCCGCGACCGTACGTACTACCTCGCAGACGCGCTCCGGCCAGCACGCGGCAGCCGAGCGTCAGAGGCCCAGGACAGGCTCACGGGGCGACCTGCCTGGGAATATGCGCATCCGCCGGCCAAATCCGGGCCCTGCGGAAAGGGGCGGGTCAGCCGCCCGCGAAGGGGGGCAGCAGGTCGAGGCGGGCGCCGTCGGGCACGACGGCGGCGGCCGGGTCGGCCACGCGTCGCCCGTCGAGCAGCACGGCACAGCGCGCCAGCACGGGCGCGGCGTCGGGCGTGCCGTGGGCGAGGCGCGCCAGGAGGGCGGCCACGGTGGTGCCCGGCTCCAGCGGCGCGTCCTGCTGGGACCAGCCCAGCGCGGCGCGCGCGGCGGCGAAGGCGCGCAGCTGTGCGGTCGGCATCGCCGTCATCCTCCGATCGCGCTCATGGTGCGCTCCGGCTGCACGAAGTCGGGGCGGGCCATGCCGTGCCCGGCGTGCTTGCCCCACATGGCGGTGCGCCACAGGTCGGCGAGCGTGGCGTCGTCGGCGCCGGTGCGCAGGGCGCCCAGCAGGTCGGTCTCGGTGTGCGCGAACAGGCAGTCGCGCACGGCGCCCTCGGCGGTCAGGCGGGTGCGGCGGCAGTCGGCGCAGAACGGCTCCGGGGCCGGGGCGGTGGTGCCGGCGCGCCCCCGC
>WRHK01000072.1 GCA_009783295.1 Promicromonosporaceae bacterium | reverse complement strand
TCTCGAGCTCGCGCTCGCGCGGCTCGGACCGCAACACCTGGCCGTCGCCCAGGTAGACGAGCTGGAGCATCTTGGGCAGCACGCCGCGCTCGCGCCAGAGCACCAGGCCGTAGAAGCGCATCTGGAACAGCGCCGAGGCCTCGTACCCCGGTCGCGGCGACCGGCCCGACTTGTAGTCGACCACGCGGAGCGCGCCGTCGGGCGCGACGTCGAGACGGTCGACGATGCCGCGCAGCAGCGGGCCGTCCGGGAGCCGGGTCTCGACCCGCAGCTCGCGGGCCTCGGGCTCCAGGCGGTTCGGGTCCTCCAGCGTGAAGTAGGTGCCGAGCAGTCGGCCGGCGCCGTCGAGCCAGCCGTCGTCGGTGACGAGCTCGCGATAGCGCGCGTCGGCCTCGAGCAGCCGCTCCCACTCGGTGGGGAGCAGGCCCAGCGCGGCGGCGTGCGTGCGCTCGCCACGCGGTGCGTCGTAGAGCCGCTCCAGCACCGAGTGCACCAGGGTGCCGCGCGCGGCGGCCGACGACGGCGGCTCGGGCAGCCGGTCCACCACCCGGTAGCGGAACAGCAGCGGGCACTGCATGAAGTCGTTGGCGCGCGACGGCGACAGCGCGGGGGCGCGGGGCGCGCCCACCTCGACAGGGGCGGCCACCGGAGGCTGGATCGTCACGGCGCCACCCTAGGCGGAACCTCCGACACGTCTCCGACGTCGTGCACAGGGCGCCCCGTTAGGCTGCGCGAGTGACCTCGAACCCGCCCCGCTCGCGCGGTTGGGTGATCGGGCGCCTCGCCGGCGCGCCGGTCATCGTGACCCCGTCCTGGTTCCTCGCGGCGGTGGTGCTGACGCTCGTCTTCGCGCCGTCTGTCCGGTCACGCGTGCCGAGCCTCTCGAACGCCGGCGTCGTGGTCGTCGCGTTCGCGTTCGTGCTGCTGCTCTTCGTCAGCGTCCTCTGCCACGAGGCCGCGCACGCTTATGTCGCGCGGGCGCACGGGCACCGAGTCACCGAGCTCGCGATGACACTCTGGGGCGGCCACACCGCCTACACCGGCACGCAGAAGCGCCCCCTGGACGGGGCGCTCGTCGCCGTGGTCGGGCCGGTCGCGAACCTCGTGCTTGCGGCGGGGTTCTGGCTTGCCTACAGGGCGACCCCGGGTGAGACCGTGCCCGCTCTGCTCCTGTACGCGGCTTTCTACTCCAATGCGTTCGTCGGCGCGTTCAACCTGCTCCCGGGCCTTCCGCTGGACGGCGGGCAGATCCTCGAGGCGATCGTCTGGCGGCTGACCGGGTCCCGGACGAAGGGCACCGTTGCCGCAGGCTGGATCGGGCGCGTGGTCGCCATCGGCGTCCTTGCGTTTGTGCTGCTGCTTCCTCTCGTGGTTGGCGGAGCGATCTCTTACACGCAGATTGTCTGGGCGGCCATCATCGGTGCGTTCCTTTGGTCGGGCGCGGGGGAGGCGATCAAGGCCGGGCGGCGGCAGGTCATCGTCGACGAGCTCTCCGCCGGACCGCTCGGCGGCCGCGCCGTCACGGTGCTCACGGGCACGTCCGTGGCCGAGGCCGTGCGGGCCGTGACCGGCGTGCCCGACGCCGCCGTCGTCGTCGTCGACACCTGGGGCAGGCCGCTCGGCTGGGTGGACCCGGCCGCCGCGTCGGCCGTCCCGCCGGACGCCGCCACGGCCACCGTGGTCGACGCCGTCGTCGTGCCGTTCCCGCCCGGCTCCGCCGTCGAGGTGACGATGAGCGGCACCGACCTGCTCGAGCACCTGGCCGCGACGTCGGCCGGGGCGCGCATCGTGCCCCTCACGCAGGGCGGCCGCGCGGTCGGAGTGCTCGACGTCGCACGTGTCGCCGCGGCGCTGCGGGGGCCGACGCGGTAGGTGGCCCGGTAGGCTTTTCCGCCGTGACCTCAGACCTCCCCGCCGGCACCCCCGTCTCCACGTCCACGGGTGCCGAGCTGCGCCGCGGCCTCCTGCGCGTCGGCGACAAGGTGCAGCTGACCGACCCGCGCGGCCGCATGCACACCATCGAGCTCAAGCCCGGCGGCACGTTCCACACCCACAAGGGCTACTTCCGCCACGAGGACCTCATCGGCCGGCCCGAGGGCTGGGTCGTCACCAACACGGCGGGCATCGAGTACCTGGCCCTGCGCCCGCTGCTCAGCGACTACGTGCTGTCCATGCCGCGCGGCGCCGCCGTCGTCTACCCCAAGGACGCCGGCCAGATCGTGCAGATGGCGGACATCTTCCCGGGGGCCGTCGTGGTCGAGGCGGGCGTCGGGTCCGGCGCGCTGACCATGTCGCTGCTGCGGGCCGTCGGCGACGGCGGGCGGCTGCACTCGATCGAGCGCCGCGAGGACTTCGCGGCCGTCGCCAAGGGCAACGTCGAGACGTTCTTCGGCGGTGAGCACCCCGCCTGGCGTCTGCACACGGGCGACTTCGCCGACGTCGTCGGCAGCGTCGAGCCGGCCGGCACCGTCGACCGCGTGGTGCTGGACATGCTGGCGCCCTGGGAGAACCTCGACGCCGCCGCCACCGCGCTGACGCCGGGCGGCGTGTTCCTCGCCTACGTCGCGACGGCGACGCAGCTCTCGCGCCTGGCCGAGGACCTGCGCTCCGACGGCCGCTTCGCGGAGCCCGTCGCCTGGGAGTCGATGGTGCGCGGCTGGCACCTCGAGGGGCTGGCGGTGCGCCCGCAGCACCGGATGATCGGGCACACCGGGTTCCTGCTGACGTCGCGCCGCCTGGCCGACGGCGTCGTGCCGCCCGAGCGCAAGCGGCGCCCGGCCAAGGGCAGCTATCCGACGGCTGAGACGGAGTGGACCGAGGAGGACCTCGGCGAGATGCCGGTCTCGGACAAGAAGATCCGCAAGGTGGTGCGCGGTTTCGCCGCTGCGGAGGAGGCCGCGCCGGACGGCGACTGATCCGCCCTGGGTGAATCGCCCGGGATTTCCCTCCGCGCTGTCGGTGTTCCTGCGTAGGGTGGCGTCTCCGGGAGGTCCCGCCTCCCGGACGCACGAGAGGGGACCTGCATGACCGACCAGCCCGGTATGAACCCTGGAGTGTCACGCGACGCGCAGCTCGCGCTTCTCGCTGCGAAGAACGAGCGCCTGGCCGAGGCGCTCCGCGCCGCGCGTGACCAGATCGTCGAGCTGCGCACGCAGATCGACGAGCTGGCCAAGCCCCCGGGCACCTACGCCACGTTCCTCGCCGCGCACGACGACGGTTCGGTCGACATCTCGTCGGCCGGCCGCAAGATGCACGTCGGCGCGAGCCCGACCCTCGACGTGACCGCGCTGCAGCCCGGCCAGGAGGTCAAGCTCAACGAGGCCATGACGGTGGTCGAGGCCGGCGGCTTCGAGCGCGTGGGCGAGCTGGTCGCGGTCAAGGAGGTGCTCGACGACGAACGCGTGCTCGTGGTGGGCCGGGCCGACGAGGAGCGCGTCGTGCGACTCGCCGGGTCCGTGCGCGGGCGCGCGCTGCGGGCCGGGGACTCGCTAACGGTCGACACGCGCAGCGGGTTCGTGTTCGAGGTCGTGCCCAAGTCCGAGGTCGAGGAGCTGGTGCTCGAAGAGGTCCCCGACATCAGCTACGAGGACATCGGCGGCCTGGGCCCGCAGATCGAGGCCATCCGCGACGCCGTCGAGCTGCCGTTCGCGCATCCGGACCTGTTCCGGGAGCACGGGCTGCGGCCGCCCAAGGGCGTGCTGCTGTACGGCCCTCCGGGCTGCGGCAAGACGCTCATCGCCAAGGCGGTCGCGGCGTCGCTGGCCACGATGGTCGACGGCGGCGGCGAGGGCGCGAAGAGCTACTTCCTCAACGTCAAGGGCCCGGAGCTGCTCAACAAGTACGTCGGCGAGACCGAGCGGCACATCCGCCTGATCTTCGCCCGCGCCCGCGAGAAGGCGTCGCAGGGCATGCCCGTCGTGGTGTTCTTCGACGAGATGGAGTCGCTGTTCCGCACGCGCGGCACCGGCCTGTCATCCGACGTCGAGACCACGATCGTGCCGCAGCTGCTCGCCGAGATCGACGGCGTCGAGCGGCTGGACAACGTCATCGTCATCGGCGCCTCGAACCGCGAGGACATGATCGACCCCGCGATCCTGCGCCCCGGGCGCCTGGACGTGAAGATCAAGATCGAGCGCCCGGACGCCGAGGGCGCGCAGGAGATCTTCGGCAAGTACCTCACGCCCGACCTGCCGATCCACCCCGACGACCTGCGCGAGCACGGCGGCAGCAAGGCCGAGGCCGTCGCGGCGATGATCCGGTCCGTGGTCGAGCAGATGTACGCGACGGACGACGAGAACCAGTTCCTCGAGGTCACCTACGCCTCGGGCGACAAGGAGGTCCTGTACTTCAAGGACTTCAACTCGGGCGCCATGATCCAGAACGTCGTCGACCGGGCCAAGAAGATGGCCATCAAGGACCTGCTCGCCACCGGCCAGCGGGGCATCCGGGTGGACCACCTGCTCGCCGCGTGCATCGACGAGTTCAAGGAGAACGAGGACCTGCCCAACACCACCAACCCCGACGACTGGGCGCGCATCAGCGGCAAGAAGGGCGAGCGCATCGTCTTCATCCGCTCCATCGTCCAGAAGAAGGGGGAGCAGGGGTCGCCGCGCACCATCGAGCAGGTCACGAGCACGGGGCAGTACCTGTGAGCGTCCGGCGCGTGATGGGCATCGAGACCGAGTACGGCGTGCTCGCACCCGGGCGGCCCGCCGCGAACCCGATGCTGCTCTCCAGCCAGGTCGTGACCACATACCGCGCCCTCGTGGCGCGGGCGGGGGCGCGCCCGGCGGCGCGCTGGGACTACGACGACGAGGACCCCCTCGCGGACGCGCGCGGCTTCCACCTGCGGCGCGCGTCCGCGCACCCGTCGATGCTCACGGACGACCCGGCCGTCCCGGCCCCGGCGGGCCCGGTGCAGGCCACGGCGCCGGGTCCGTCCCAGGTCGCCCGCCCTGACGTCGACGAGGCCGACGACCCGAGCGCCGCCAACTGCATCCTCACCAACGGCGCGCGGCTGTACGTCGACCACGCGCACCCGGAGTACTCGTCGCCCGAGGTCACGGGCCCTCGCGACGCCGTGCTCTGGGACGTGGCGGGGGAGCGCGTCATGCTCGCGGCGACGCGGTCGCTGACCGGATCGCCGATCGGGCCCGACGTCGTCCTGTACAAGAACAACGTCGACGGCAAGGGCGCCAGCTACGGCACGCACGAGAACTACCTCGTGGACCGGGCGCTGCCGTTCGCCGTGCTGGCCGCTCTGGTCACGCCGTTCCTGGTCACGCGGCAGGTGTTCGCGGGGTCGGGGCGCGTCGGGCTCGGGCCGACGGGCGACCGTCCCGGGTTCCAGCTCACGCAGCGCGCCGACTACATCGAGGCCGAGATCGGCCTGGAGACGACGCTGCGGCGCCCCATCGTCAACACGCGCGACGAACCGCACGCCGACCGCGACCGGTGGCGCCGGCTCCACCTGATCCTGGGCGACGCGAACCTGTTCGAGGTGGCCACCTACCTCAAGCTCGGCACCACGTCGCTGGTGCTGTGGGTGCTCGAGCACCTCGACGAGCTCGCCGAGGCCGGCGTCCCGGCGCGCGACGAGCTCGCCGCGCTGAGGCTCGCCGACCCCGTGGGCGACGTGCGCCGCGTCTCGCGCGACATCGACCTGGTGGGCAAGCTCGAGCTCGCCGACGGCCGCACGCTCACCGCGCTCCAGGTGCAGGAGGCGTACACCGACGTCGTGGCCCGCGCGCTCGCCGCGATCGGCCCGCGCCGAGACGACGACGCCGAGACGTACGTGGTGCTCGACCGGTGGCGCTCCCTGCTGGAGCGGCTCGGCACGGACCCGGAGTCGTGCGCGCGCGAGGTCGAGTGGGTGGCCAAGCGCCGCCTGCTCGAGGGCCTGCGCCGCCGCGACGGCATCGACTGGGACCACCCGCGGCTGCACGCGCTCGACCTCCAGTGGACGGACGTGCGGCCCGAGCGGTCCATCTACCACCGCCTGCTCGCCAGCGGCGCGGTGGAGCGGCTCGTGGACGAGGACGCGGTGGCCGACGCCGTGCACCACCCGCCCACGGACACGCGCGCGTACTTCCGCGGCGAGGTCATGGCTCGCTACCCGGACCAGGTGTCGGCGGCCAGCTGGGACTCGGTGATCTTCGACGTCCCGGGCGCTGCGGCGCTCCAGCGGGTGCCCATGCTCGACCCGCTGCGGGGGACGCGGGCCCACATCGGCTCGTTGCTGGAGGCGAGCCACGACGCGGCGGCCCTGTTGAAGGGCCTTCGCGGCGACCGTTCGGCATAGGGTGACATCAGAGGACGAGCTCGGACCCGGGAGGCTGTCATGGCAGGTCAGGAACGCATCAACCCGCAGAACGAGGACCGCACGCCTGACGACGACGTCGATCCCCCCGCCCCGGCAGCGCCCGCGGCACAGGACCGCGACGCCGACGTGGACGCGCTGCTCGACGAGATCGACGACGTGCTCGAGTCGAACGCCGAGCAGTTCGTGCGCGGCTTCGTCCAGAAGGGCGGCGAGTGACGGGCTCCGGGCGGCTCCCGGACGCGTTCCTGCGGCCGGGGTCGTCGTCGTTCGCGGACTTCCTCGCCCAGCAGGCGCCTGAGCTGCTGCCCGGGCGCCTGCCCGCGCGCGCCTCCGAGGGCGGCACGCCGCTCGCCCCGCACGCCACCACGATCGTGGCGCTCGTGTTCGACGGCGGCGTCGTCATGGCGGGCGACCGTCGCGCGACGGCCGGCACGATGATCGCCAGCCGCGAGATCGAGAAGGTGTTCCCGGCCGACGAGTTCTCGGCCGTGGGCATCTCGGGGTCCGCGGGGATCGGCGTCGACCTGGCCCGGCTGTTCCAGCTCGAGCTGGAGCACTACGAGAAGATCGAGGGCTCGCTGCTGAGCCTCGACGGCAAGGCCAACCGGCTGGGCACGCTGCTGCGCGCCAACCTGCCGCTGGCGATGCAGGGTCTGGTGGTGGTGCCGCTCTTCGCGGGCTACGACCTGGACCGCGGCATCGGGCGCATCTTCTCGTACGACCCGACGGGCGGCCGGTACGAGGAGCACGAGCACCACGGGACGGGTTCCGGCTCGATCTTCGCGCGCGGCGCGCTCAAGAAGCTCTGGAAGCCCGGCCTGGCCGCGGCCGACGCCGTACGGGTGGCCGTCGAGGCGTTGTACGACGCCGCCGACGACGACTCCGCGACCGGCGGCCCGGACCCGGTGCGCCGCATCTGGCCGGTGGTCGCGACGGTGACGTCGGCCGGGTACCGGCGGGTGCCGGACGACGAGCTCGCCGACGTCGTCACGGCCCTCGTGGCCGCTCGGACCGAGGGGGGTCGGCTCGCATGACCATGCCGTTCTACGTGTCGCCCGAGCAGCTGATGAAGGACCGGGCGGACTTCGCGCGCAAGGGCATCGCGCGCGGCCGCTCGGTGGTGGTGCTGGCGTTCGAGGGCGGCATCCTGTTCGCCACCGAGAACCCGTCGCGGGCGCTGCACAAGATCTCGGAGATCTACGACCGCATCGCGTTCGCCGCGGTGGGCAAGTACAACGAGTTCGAGAACCTCCGGGTCGCGGGCGTCCGGTACGCCGACCTGCGCGGGTACTCCTACGACCGCAAGGACGTGACGGCCCGGGGCCTGGCGAACGCGTACGCGCAGACGCTGGGCACGGTGTTCACCACGGAGTCCAAGCCGCTCGAGGTCGAGCTGGTGGTCGCCGAGGTCGGGGCCACGAGCGCCGAGGACCAGATCTACCGCCTCTCCTACGACGGCTCCGTGGCCGACGAGCGCGGGCACGTGGTGATGGGCGGCCAGGCCGAGCAGCTCGCCGCGCGCCTGGCGGAGGGCTGGTCCGAGGGCCTCGGGCTGGCCGCCGCGCTGCGCCTGGCGACCACCACGCTGGGCGGTGTCGGCACGGACGGCGGCCTGCTGGCCGCGGGCAGCGAGCGGACCATCGAGCCGGCGCAGCTCGAGGTGGCCGTGCTGGACCGCACGCGGCAGAGACGCGCGTTCCGCCGCCTCCAGGGCGCCGCGCTCACGGCGGCGACGGCGGAGTCGACGGCTGGCCAGACCCCGAGCGACACCCCGAGCGACACGACCACCGCCACCGACACCACGACCGAGGGGCAGGCCTGATGGAACGACGCATCTTCGGCCTGGAGACCGAGTACGGCGTGACCTGCGCCGCCCCGGACGGCCGCGGCCTGTCCGCCGACGAGGTGGCCCGCTACCTGTTCCGCAAGGTGGTGGCGTGGGGCCGCTCGTCGAACGTGTTCCTGCGCAACGGCTCGCGGCTCTATCTCGACGTCGGCTCGCACCCCGAGTACGCCACCGCCGAGTGCGACGACGTGCGCCAGCTGGTCACGTACGACAAGGGCGGCGAGCGGATCCTCGAGGGCCTGGTGGCCGACGCCCAGCAGCGGCTGGAGCACGAGGGCCTGCCGGGCAAGGTGCACCTGTTCAAGAACAACACCGACTCGGCCGGCAACTCCTACGGCTGCCACGAGAACTACCTGGTGCGGCGCCAGGGCGACTTCGCGCGGCTCAGCGAGATCCTGGTGCCGTTCCTCATCACGCGGCAGGCGCTCGTGGGCGCGGGCAAGGTGCTGGCGACGCCGCGCGGCGCCGTCTACTGCCTGTCGCAGCGCGCCGACCACATCTGGGAGGCGGTCTCCAGCGCGACGACGCGCAGCCGCCCCATCATCAACACGCGCGACGAGCCGCATGCCGACGCCGAGCTGTTCCGGCGCCTGCACGTGATCGTCGGCGACTCCTCGATGGCGGAGCCCACCACCATGCTCAAGGTCGGCGCCACCGACCTGGTGCTGCGGCTGGTCGAGGCCGGCGTGATCATGCGGGACCTCACGCTCGAGAACCCGATCCGGGCGATCCGCGAGATCAGCCACGACCGCACCGGCAAGCACCCGGTCCAGCTCGCCGACGGGCGCACCATGAGCGCCGTCGACATCCAGGCCGAGTACTTCCGCCGCGTGCGCGAGCACGTGGACGCGCACCTGGACCCGTCGCCCACCACCAAGGCCGTGCTCGACCTGTGGGAGCGGGGGCTGCGGGCCCTGGAGTCGGGCGACCTGTCCCTGGTGGACCGCGAGCTCGACTGGGTCATCAAGCTGCGCCTCATCGAGCGCTACCAGGCCAAGCACGGCCTGACGCTCGACGACCCGCGCATCGCCCGGCTCGACCTGGCGTACCACGACATCTCGCGCACGGAGGGGCTGTACAACCTGCTGTCGGCGCGGGGGCTCGTGGAGCGGGTCACGACCGACCTGGAGATCCTCGAGTCGACGGCCGTGCCGCCGCCCACCACGCGCGCCAAGCTGCGGGGCGACTTCGTGCGCGCCGCGCAGGACGCCCGCCGCGACTACACGGTCGACTGGGTGCACCTCAAGCTCAACGACCAGGCGCAGCGCACGGTGCTGTGCAAGGACCCGTTCCGCTCGGTCGACGAGAGGGTGGACCGGCTCATCGAGTCGATGTAGCGGCGGACACAGCGGACCCCGAAGGTGCCTCTGTAAGGTGCTCCGGTGCTCCGCCGCAGACCGCTCGCCCTGTTCGTCGCTCTCGCGCTCGTGCTGCCCGCGGTCCTCGCGGGCTGCAGCGCCGTCCAGGGGGCCGTCGGTGGGGACCCGTCGGCGGGGGCGTCGCAGGCCCCGGTGGGCGTGACCGGGGTCGCCGGCCAGCAGCCGAAGCTCACGTACACCAAGCCGCTCGCGATCACGCAGCCCGGCACCCGGGTGGTGTGGCCGGGCACGGGGCCGCGGCTCGACGAGGGCGGCCCGGTGCTGCTCAACCTCTACGCGGAGGACGGGCGCGACGGCACCGTCGTCCAGTCCACGTTCCAGGACGCCCCGGCGTGGCACACGATGAGCGTCACGTCGCTGGGCAAGCACCTGCACGAGGCGCTCACGGGCCAGCGTGTCGGCGCCCGGCTGCTCTATCTCGAGCAGCAGGGCGCGGTGCCGCTGCTGCTCGTCATCGACGTGCTGCCCACCCGCGCGTCGGGCGCCGCCGTGGCGCCCGCGGCGGGGCTGCCCACCGTGACGCTCGGCGACGACGGGCGCCCCGCCGTCACGATCCCGCACGGCGCCAAGCCGCCCACCGACCTGGTGGTCCAGCCGCTCGTGCGCGGCACCGGCCCGCAGGTCTCGGTCGGCGAGGTGGTCACCGTGCGCTTCACGGGGGTGCGGTGGGGAGACGGCAAGACGTTCGACACGACGTGGGACACCCCGGACGGGCCCAAGGCCGTCCAGTCGGTGATGATCGGCATCGGCCAGGTGATCGAGGGCTGGGACCAGGGCCTGCTGGAGCAGACCGTCGGGTCCCAGGTGCTGCTCGTGGTGCCCCCCTCGCTCGGATACGGTGGGACCTCCAACCCTCTCGCCGACCAGACGCTGGTCTACGTCGTCGACATCCTCGACGCGCACTTCCAGGTCACCGACGAGGGCTCAGACGAAGGAGCCAAGTGAGCGTCTCCGTGCGTGTCATCCCCTGCCTCGACGTCGACGCCGGGCGCGTCGTCAAGGGGGTCAACTTCCAGGGCCTGCGCGACGCCGGCGACCCCGTCGAGCTCGCGTCGCGGTACGACGCCGAGGGCTGCGACGAGCTGACCTTCCTGGACGTGTCGGCGTCGTCGGGCGGGCGGGAGACCATGGTCGACGTCGTGCGCCGCACGGCCGAGCAGGTGTTCGTGCCGCTCACGGTGGGCGGCGGCGTGCGCTCCACGGACGACGTCGACCGGCTGCTGCGGGCCGGGGCCGACAAGGTGGGTGTCAACACGGCGGCGATCGCCCGCCCGGAGCTGGTCGCCGAGATCGCCGACCGCTTCGGCTCCCAGGTGCTGGTGCTCTCGGTGGACGCGCGACGCGTGCAGGGCGACACCCGCACCGAGTCGGGCTTCGAGGTGACCACGCACGGCGGCCGCCGCGGCACGGGCATCGACGCGGTCGAGTGGGCGGAGCGGGCCGCCGGGCTGGGCGCGGGCGAGATCCTGCTCAACTCCATGGACGCCGACGGCACCAAGGACGGGTTCGACCTCGAGATGCTGTCGATGGTGCGCGAGCGCGTGCAGGTGCCGCTCATCGCCTCGGGCGGGGCGGGCAAGGTCGAGGACTTCGTCGAGGCCGCCAAGGCGGGCGCCGACGCCGTGCTCGCCGCCTCCGTGTTCCACTTCGGCCAGCTCACGGTGGGGCAGGTCAAGGACGCCATGCGCGCCGCCGGGCTCGAGGTGCGCTAGAGACGTGGTCGGCAGCACGGCCCTGACGGGCTCCCGGCTGCGGCGGTCCGTGCAGCTCATCTGGCGCGGCATGCAGACCTCGCCGCGCATCTACGTGCAGGCCATCGCGGGCTCCGCCGTGTTCGGGGCGGCGACCGTCGCGGTCTCCCGGGCGGTCGGGTGGGCCACCGACGCCGTCGTCGTGCCCGCCATCGCCGGTGACACCGCGGCCCAGGGCCGCATCTGGGAGGCCGGTCTGGTGCTCGTCGCCGTGGCCGCCGTGCTGACGTTCGGCGTGTGGGGCCGCCGCGTGTGGGCCGGCTGGGGCTACGTCGACGTCGGCGCCACGCACCGCCGCCGCCTCGCCACGGCGTACCTGCGGCTGCCGCTGTCGTGGCACCGCTCGCACCCCGCCGGCCAGCTGCTCGCGCACGCGAGCTCCGACGTCGAGGCCGCCACCGGCGTCTTCAACTCGGTGCCGTACGCGCTCGCCGTGATCGTGATGATCGTGGTCGCTGCCGTGATGCTGTTCCTCACCGACCCCTGGCTGGCCGTCGCGGCGCTCGTCATCATCCCGCTCACGGTGGTGGCCAACGTGGTGTTCCAGCGGCACATGACGCCCGCCGTGACGCAGGCGCAGCGCGTGCGCGCGGAGGTTGCGGACGTCGCGCACGAGTCCTTCGAGGCGGCCCTGCTGGTCAAGTCCCTCGGCACCGCCGACCGCGAGGAGCAGCGCTTCGCCGGGCGCACCGGCGAGCTGCGCGCCGCCAACGTGCGCGTCGGCTCCGTGCGCGCCGTGTTCGACCCCGTGATCGACCTGCTGCCCAACCTCGGCACCCTGCTGGTGCTGGGCGTCGGTGCGTGGCGGGCCGCGAGCGGCGCCGTCGACGCCGGCGACATCGTCACCGCCGGGTACCTGCTCACCGTCATGGCGGTGCCGGTGCGCGCGTTCGGCTGGGTGCTCGGCGAGCTGCCGCGCGGCCTGGTCGGGTACGAGCGCATCGCCGACGTCGTCGACCGCACCGACGCCCTCCAGCCGGGCCGCTCCGCCCTGGCCGACGGCACGGCAGGCATCGCGGTGCGCCTCGAGGGTGTCGGCCTCGACGTGCCCACGCCGTCCGGCGACGTCACCCTGCTCGACGACGTCGACCTCGACGTCGCCCCCGGCAGCACCGTCGCCGTCGTCGGCTCGACCGGCGCGGGCAAGACCACGCTCGTCTCGCTGCTCGCCCGCCTGTCCGACCCCACGCGCGGCCGCGTGCTGCTCGACGGCACCGACGTGCGCGACCTCGCCGCCGGGCAGCTGCCCGCCCACGTCGCCCTGGTCGCACAGTCCACGTTCGTCTTCGAGGACACCGTGCGCGGCAACGTCACGCTCACCGACGACGGCGAGGGCCCCTGGACCGACGACGACGTCTGGGCCGCCCTGCGCCTGGCCCGCCTCGACGAGGTGGTGGCCGACCTGCCCGGCAAGCTCGACGCCCCGCTCGGCGAGCGCGGCGCGAACCTCTCCGGCGGCCAGCGCCAGCGCCTCGCCATCGCCCGAGCCCTCGTGCGCCGCCCCCGCCTGCTCGTGCTCGACGACGCCACCTCCGCCGTCGACCCGCGCATCGAGCAGCAGATCCTCGCCGGCTTCGGCGCCACCGGCACCACCGTGCTCATGGTCGCCTACCGCATGTCGTCGGTGGCGCTCGCGGACGCCGTCGTGCACCTGGACGGCGGCCGCGTCGCCGACATCGGCACGCACGCCGAGCTGCTGGCCCGCGACCCCGGGTACCGCGCGATCGCCACCGCCTACGAGGCCGAGACCCGTCGCCGGGAGAGTGCCGCATGAGCGCCCGGATCGCCTCGGCATCGGACCTCGGCGTCCTGGCGACGCTGCGCCGCGGCGTGCAGATCAGCCCGCAGATGGTCCAGGGCATCGGCCTGACGCTCGTGCTCGCGGTGCTCGCCGCGGGCGGCCGCGTCGTCGTGCCGCTGGCCGTCCAGAGCACGATCGACCACGGCATCCTCGCAGCGGGCGGGCCGGACGCCGGGCGCGTGGCCCTCATGGTGGGCCTCGCCGCCCTGGCGCTGCTCGCGGCCGGCACGTGCTCCGGCCTCGTCAACCGCCGGCTCGTGCGGCGCACGGAGGCCGGGCTGGCGGCGCTGCGCGTGCGCGCGTTCCGGCACGTGCACGACCTGGCGACGCTCACGCAGAGCACGGAGCGCAGCGGTGCGCTCGTCTCGCGCGTCACCAGCGACGTCGACACCATCACGCAGTTCGTGCAGTCCGGCGGCATCATGCTGATCGTCTCGACGCTGCAGATCGCCGTGGCGACGGTGCTCATGGTCATCTACTCGTGGGAGCTCGCCCTCATCGTCTGGGCCTGCTTCGTGCCGCTCTACCTGGTGATGCGGTTCAGCCAGAAGGCGGTCTCGCGCCGGTTCACGCGGGTGCGCGAGCGGTTCGGCACGATGCTCGCCGCGATCTCCGAGGCCGTCGTGGGCGCCGAGACGGTGCGCGCCTACGGCGTCACGGCCCGCACCGGGCGGCGCATGGAGAGCGCCATCGAGTCCACCCGACAGGCCCAGGGCCGCGCCCAGCGGCTCGTGGCGACCATGTTCGCCAGCGGCACGCTGCTGTCGAACCTGGCGCTCGCCGCCGTGGTGGTGGTCGGGGCCCGGCTCGGCATGGACGGGCGCGTCACGGCCGGCCAGGTGGTCGCGTTCCTGTTCCTCGTCCAGCTCTTCACCGGGCCCGTGCAGCAGGCCACCGAGATCCTCAACGACCTGCAGAACGCGGTCGCCGGCTGGCGACGCGTGCTCGCCGTCATCGAGACGGACGTCGAGGTGGCCGAGGCGCCCGACGCCGTCGCGTCCCCGCGCGGGCCGGCGCAGGTGTCGCTGCACGCGGTGCGGTTCGCCTACCCGGGCGGCCCCGACGTGCTGCACGGCGTCGACCTCGAGCTGCCCGCCCGGGCCAAGGTCGCCGTCGTCGGGCAGACCGGCTCCGGCAAGACGACCATCGCGAAGCTCGCCACCCGGCTCATGGACCCGACGGCGGGCGCGGTGCACCTCGACGGGACCGACCTGCGCGCGCTGACGCTGGCGTCGCTGCGCGAGCGCGTGGTGCTGGTGCCGCAGGAGGGCTTCCTGTTCGACGGGACCGTGCTGGAGAACGCGGCGTACGGGCTCCGGGCGTCGCGGGTGGGCGAGGCGGCGGCGGGTTCGGCCGCCGACGTCGAGGCCGCCGTCCTGGCCGCCTTCGACGCGCTCGGGCTCACCGACTGGGTCAGCGACCTGCCTCAGGGCGTCCGCACGCCCGTCGGGCAGCGCGGCGAGTCGCTCAGCGCGGGGGAGCGGCAGCTCGTCGCCATCGCGCGCGCCTACCTCGCCCAGCCCGACCTGCTGGTGCTCGACGAGGCGACGTCGGCCGTCGACCCGGCCACCGAGGTGCGCATCGCCCGGGCGCTCGACTCGCTCACGTCGGGCCGCTCCACCATCACCATCGCGCACCGCCTGTCCACGGCGGAGGCGAGCGACCTGGTGGTGGTGGTCGACAAGGGCCACGTCGTCGAGGTGGGCCCGCACGCCGAGCTCGCCGCCGCGGACGGCGTGTACTCCCGCATGCATGCGGCCTGGGTGACCCAGACGCGGTAGCGCGCCGGCTACGCGCCGAGCGCCCGCCGCCGGGCGTCGAGGCCGTCGAGCAGGCGCTGCAGCCCGTACCGGTAGACGGTGTCGAGGTCGAAGTCGACGCCCTGCTGCATGACGTACCGCAGTCCGGGCGCCCCCGGGCGCTCCTGCCACTGCCGCAGCCCGTCGGCGTGGTCGCGCACCCAGTCGTCCGCCGAGACGCCGGTGTCCGACTCGGCGCGCTCCTCGGCGAGCCGCGCCAGCGCCATGGACCGCACGTGCCCGAAGAGAGTGACGTGCGCGCACAGCACCTCCGTGGCGTCGAACCCCATCGACCGCAGCGTGCCGAGCGACAGCTCCGCCAGCGGCATGACGTGCGGCAGCAGCTGGGGCCGGCTCAGCGAGATGAGCTCGCACGCCCACGAGTGCCGCCCGAACGTCGTCCAGAACAGGCCCGCCACGGTCTCGAGGCGCAGGCGCCAGCCGTCGTCGGGAAGGTCGGGTACGCGGACTCCCGCGAAGACGCTGTCGGCCATGCGCAGCGTGAGGTCGTCGCGGCTGGGCACGTGCCGGTAGAGCGCCATCGTCGACACGCCCAGCGCGGCCGCGACGCGCCGCATCGTCACGAGCGGCAGGCCGTCGGCGTCGGCGATCCGCACGGCGGCCTCGACGATCTCGGCGCGCGTCAGGTCGGGTCGGGCCGACGCCGCGGGACGGGGAGCCGGGGCGGGGCCGTCGGCGGCGTCGCGCACCACGGTGCCGCTACCGGGTACCGCCTCGACCAGGCCCGCGGCGCGCAGGGCGGCGAGCACCTTGCTGGCCGTCGCCATCGCGACGCCGTGGTCGCGCACGATCTGCCGCGTCGAGGGGACGCGGCTTCCGGGGGCGAGGCGGCCGGAGCGGATGTCGTCGGCGATCTCGTCGGCGATGCGGCTGTACGCGGGGCGCTGCGGCACCGGGTCCTCCAGGTGCACTAGTACGGTGTGCGCCCTTCGAGGGCGCCGAGCACCCATCGTGACATGGGAGAACGCGAAGTGCACTAGGTCGCAACGCTTCTCCCTGTCGGCCTGGAGCACCCGGTGCGTACGTTGTCTCGTGTCGGGCAGGGAGCCCGGCACGACGAGGGAGAGCGACCATCATGAACACGACCACGCAGGCAGCACGCTCAGCCGACGGCACCCGGATCGAGTACCTCAGCACCGGGCGCGGCCCGGGGCTGATCGTGGTGCCCGGCGCGCTCGCCACCGCCGAGAGCCTCGCGGGGCTCGCCGGCCTCCTGGCCGACCGGTACACCGTGCACGTGGTGCAGCGCCGGGGCCGCGGCGGCAGCGGCCCGCAGGGCGAGCGGTACGGCATCGAGCGGGAGTGCGAGGACCTCGAGGCGGTGCGCGCCCGGACCGGCGCGCGGCTGCTGCTCGGGCACAGCTTCGGCGGGCTCGTCGCCCTCCGGTTCGCGCGGGGGAACGCCGACGTCGACGCCGTCGCCGTCTACGAGCCGGGAGTCTCCGACGCCGGGTCCGTGCCCGTCGGGTGGATCGAGCGGGCGCAGCGCGAGGTCGACGCGGGGGAGGACCTCGAGGCGTTCCTGACCTTCGTCCGCGGCACCAACCCGGAGCGCTCGGGCCGCGTGCCGCGCTGGGTGCTGCGCCCGGCGCTGCGCCGCGCCATCCCGGCAGACCACCTGCGCGGCATGCTCGCGCTGATGCCCCAGGCGATCCGCGAGCACGTCGAGGTGGGGCGGCTCGACTCCCGCCTGGCCGACTACGCGGCGATCACCGCACCCACCTTGGTGCTGCGGGGCGACGGCACCGGCGGCGGCCCGGGCGCGGCCGCCCTGGACCGGCTCGCGGCGACCATCCCGGGAGCACAGGGGATGGTGCTGGAGGGCCTGGACCACCTGGCGCCGGAGGACAAGCCGGAGCAGGTAGCGCCCGCCGTCGGCCGCTTCCTGGACCACCACGCGGCCCGGACGGCGGCGCGCTAGCAGCGCGGGGCGAGGGTCCGGGGTCGGGGCGGGGGCCTCCGGGCCCCGCCCCCGCCCGGAGGCCCCCCGCCAGCCGCTGGCCTGCATCATCACCTCGCGCCTGCCGGATCCGGAGGCAAACATCGCTCTGCTGCATCAGCGCCCCGGGCACTGCGTCTTTCTCTGCCCGCGCGAGCTTGCCGCCTCGCCGCAGGCGGAAGCCCTGCGGGGCATCGGCGCGCACGTCCATGGCCTTGACAGGGCGCAGGGACATCAAGGGCTTGACCTCCATGCGGGGCTGCGCCTACTATGGAAGGATCACGCATGCTTCTATGTGCTCTGCGAAGGGGGCGGCAAGCTTGCGCTCTCCCTGCTCGAACAGGGGCTGGCGGACGAATTCCGCCTGCACCTGACGCCGCGTATTCTGGGCGATAACGCCGCGTTGCCGCTTTTTGACGGGCGCGCGCCCTTGCGCGTGGACCAAAGCGTGAACATGCGCATAACTTCGCT
>WRHK01000071.1 GCA_009783295.1 Promicromonosporaceae bacterium | reverse complement strand
GATCTCGCGGCCAACACCCTGAAGACCGGGGGGACGCACATCACCCCCGTCGGCATCGGCCCGATCGTCGGCCAGGCCGCCGCATCCGTGCCGAACCTCGCCGCGATCGGCTCCCCCGACGCCGTGATCACGGGCGGCTGGGCAGACGCCGCAGAGGCCCTGCGTGACGCGATCCTGTACTCCTGCACACCGCACCTGACGGTCGAGAAGTACACGGTCCCGTGGAACTGGACCGAGGCCGATGGTCTCGCCGGTCACCGCGCGGGCGCCGGCTGGGTCTTCACCGCGAGCGACCTCGCGCCTACGAGCTCGTTCGGCACGATGAGCGGCTTCCAGCGTGCTACCGACTCCACCGGTCAGACGACCTGGTTCTTCGAGCCGGCCGCCACGACCACCGTCGGCAGCGTGACCATCACCGAGACGCAGCAGCTCGGGTACTCGCTGGTCCAGCGGCCGGGTGACGCCAACGCGGTCTGCACCCAAGCCGTGGCAGGCGGCACGCCGTCCAGCGGGCTCGGCGTAGAGAACGAGGGTGACCTCGGCTTCCGGGTCGGCCACATCGGTTTCCAGGACTCGATCACCTGCCAGGTGGTCAACCGTCGTCCGGCGCCGGCATCCGTCGCCAACCTGGAGGCCTCCGGCACCTACGGCGTCGACTACACCTGGGGCATCACCAAGCAGGTGCAGGATGTCGAGCGCAACTGGGTCGACGAGGCGACGTTCTCGACGCTCCCTGGTGGCTCGGTCGGCGTCGACTACCGTCTCGCGGTGACCGCGCAGCGCGCGGAGACCCACCGGGCGACGGCCGTGAGCTTCGACGTGACCCGCCCGGCGGGCGCGAACGTCGGTAGCGAGCAGGTCCGGGTCGTGATCAACGGCACAGAGGTCCACGCAGCCGCGCTCTCGGGCTTCCCGGTCGGGACCACAACGGTCAGTGTGCCGCAGTCAGCACTTCCCGCTCCCGGCAGTGCTCCGGCGACGGTGGCGCTGTACATCGGCTCCACGCAGGTCCAGTCGACCATCGTGGTCCCGAGCTTGACGAGCACGACGAACGCGACCGCGGCGCTGACGGACAGGTTCCTGGACTCGTTCGCCGACGTCACGGCTTTCGCTGACGCGTTCGGCACGGTCACGCTCGACGCCACGGCACGCGAGGCCCTCACGGGACCCGTGGCAGATGGCGCGTCGGTGACCGACCCGACCGAGGGCGGTCCGCTGGCTTGGGAGTTCAGGTACCCGGCGACTCTCGCCGGCCCGACGCTCCCCGACGCCTCGGTCCAGGCCGACAACATCGCGCGGGTCACCCCGGGCGATGACGTCGAGGACTACGACGAGGACGACGCGACGGTGATTATCACGACCGAGCCCGTCCCTCCGCGCCTCGAGGTCACCGCCAGTGCGGCGTACTCGACGGACTACACGTGGGAGATCGTCAAGCAGGTCCGTGTCGCCGACGCGGACGACGCGTGGGCCGACGTGGCTGAGGCCACGGTCGACCCGGGCTCGGACGCCACGTTCGAGTACCGCCTGGTCGTCCGCGCCGTGCGCGACTCGACGCCGGTCGTCGTCAACGGGCAGGTTGTCGTCTCCAACAACAACGCCACCCCGCTGACGCTCGCCGATGGCGACCTGGTCGTCGAGCTGGGAGAGGTCTCGGTGCCGCTGCAGGGTGCGGTGATCCCCGCTCGGGGCTCGCTCCCGCTCTCGTTCCAGCACCAGCTGGCGCACCCTGTCGCCTGGCCGCTCGCGGTCACCGCGAGCATCGGTAACGTCGAGGCAACTGCGACCATCGCGTCCGCGGACGTGACGGTCACCAACGCGACCGCCAGGCTCACGGACACCTTCGCGCCGCCGTTCGCCGGTCTCGACGCCTTCGGCGACGCCTTCGGTGAGGTCACACTGGACGCGGTCGCCCGCGTGGCGACCGTCGGGCCCCTGGGTCCGGGTGCGGTGAGCGTGACATCGCCGGGTGCGGACGGCGACCTGGTGTGGGACCTCGTCTACCGGGCGACCATCGACGGCCCGGCACTCCCGGGCGACTCGGTCACGGCAGTGAACGAGGCGGTCATCACCCCCGATGACGACGGGGACCCCGACGAGGACGAGGCGAAGGTCATCATCACGACCGACCCCGTCGCTCCTCGCATCGAGATCGTCGCCGGCGTGGCGTACTCGACCGACTACACCTGGGAGATCGTCAAGCAGGTGCGTGTCGCCGGCTCGGATGCCGGGTGGGTCGACGAGGCCCGGGCTGAGACGGTCCCCGGTGGAGATGTCGCCGTCGAGTACCGCCTGGTGGTCCGGGCGGTGGGTGAGTCGACCAACCCGGTCGTCACCGGAGCGGTCCGCATCCACAACGACAACGCCTCGGAGCTGATCGTGTCCGACGACCTGGTCGTCGAGATGGGGGGCGCGACGCAGACGTTCGAGCTCGACGGCTGGGGGGTCCCGGCCGAGGGCCAGATCGTGCGGCTTCTGAACAACCTGACGCCGCAGCACCCGGTGGCATCGCCGCTGGCCGTCACCGCGACGCTCGGCGCAATCGTCGAGTCGATCACGGTCACGCCGGTCGTGACTGTCACCAACGGGACCGCCGCGCTCACGGACGCCTTCGTGGCTCCGTTCGCCGACCTCGACGCCTTCGGCGACGCGTTCGGTGCCGACGTCGTCCTCGACGCGCCGCGGCGGACGGCGGTCCACGCCGACCCGCTCGGTGAGGGTGCGTCGGTGACCAACCCGGGTCCGACCGGCGACCTGGTCTGGGAGCTCGTCTACCCGGCGACGCTCGCCGGGCCGACGCTCCCGGGTGACTCGGTCACGGCCGACAACACGGCCGTGGTGACCCCGGACGGCGACGGCGACCCCGACGACGACGACGCAAGGGTCATCATCACGACCCCGGCTGTCGCGCCGCGGATCGACGTCTCTGCCGAGGCGGAGTACGCGACGAACTTCACGTGGGAGATCGTCAAGCAGGTCCGTGTCGCCGGCTCGAACGCCGAGTGGGCTGACGCGGCCGATGCCCGGGCCGTCCCGGGCAGCGGAGTCGAGTTCGAGTACCGGCTGGTGGTCCGTGCCTCCGGCACGCCGTCCACCCCGGTGGCGGTCAGCGGTGAGGTCGTCGTCCACAACGACAACGCCACTCCGCTGACGCTCGAGGCGGGCGACGTCGTCGTCCAGCTCGGTGGTGTCACGCTGCCGCTGCCCGCCGACGCGCTGGTCGTCCCGGCGACGGGCAACGTCACGCTCGCGTTCTCCCAGAGCCTGGGGCACCCGGTCACGTGGCCGCTCGCGGTCGACGCCACCCTCGGCAGCGTCGAGGACTCGGCGACCATCGCGTCCGCGGACGTGGACAGGTCGTTCACCAACGCGACCGCCGTGGTCTCGGACACCTTCGTGGAGTTCGAGGACGCGTTCGAGGGCGAGGCTGACCGCCGGCTCGACGCCCTGGAGCCGACTGCCAACGCGCAGTGGGACGCGGAGTCGGGCGCCTGGGTCTTCACCTACACCGCCGTTCGCGGCGAGGAGGTCCCGCCCGGTGGCTATGGCGAGTTCGAGAACACCGCCACGGTGGACCCGGACGGCGACGGCCCGTCGGACGATGACGACGCCATCGTCACCGTCCGCACCGGCCTCCCGCTCGAGGTCGTCGGTGAGGGCTGGGGCACCCTGGTCCGCACCTACGGCTGGGAGCTCGTGAAGCAGGTCCAGGACGTCAACGGCACCTGGGTCGACGCCGCGACGCTGCCCGCTGACGCGGACGGCAACGCGGAGTTCCGCTTCCGGGTGATCGTCCGTCCTGCCGGGTCGACCGACAGCGACTGGGCCTTCCAGGGCCTGGCGACGATCCACAACGACAACGCGTGGGACGTGACGGCGCGGAACGTCACCGCCACGATCTCCGGTGTGGGTCTCGACGAGCCCGTGGTGGTCCAGCTGGGCGACTTCCTCGTCGAGGCCGGCGGGTCGGTCGACCTCGACCTGGCCGCCATCCTGGAGGACGTCGACTACGAGCAGTTCGACTCGCTCGTGATCTCGATCGCCTGGGACGAGGACGAGGCGTTCTCCACGGAGACCGCCGACTCCTTCACCATCCAGGCGGAGTGGGACGCCGACCACGCCCCGGTCAACCGCGTCGTGAACGTCTACGACGACCTGGCCGGCACGGTCGACGCCCCGGTGCTCCTCGGCACCATCGACGACTGGTACGGGGACTCGGCTGACGCCGTGATCAACGTCCGCGATGGCGTCGACGTCGCATTCGAGGACGGCGAGTTCCGCTTCATGTACTCGCTGGTCCTTGCGGCCGACGACGGTGAGCTCTCGACGACGTCGGACAACCGGGCGTGGATCTCCGGCCACGATGACGAGAACGGTGTCCTCGACGACGACGAGACGCAGCAGACGATCGTCCTGTACGACCTGGCGCTGCGCACCTGGGTGAACGAGGTCTTCCGGCCCGGAGCGACGACCCCGTCGTACGTCCGGTACGCGGACTTCCAGGAGGGTCCCGACTACGAGATCCCGTACACCACGTTCGACGACGGTGAGGCGAACGTCTACCTCGGCGACGAGCTGGTGAAGCCGATCGTGGTCTTCAACCAGGGAGAGCACGCGGTTCGCGTGACCGAGATCGTCCACTACCTCGACCTCGAGGACGCGATCGACCTGGCACCCGACAACGGGTGGGACTGGGAGGTGCGTGCCAACGGCAACGCCTACCTGTCCCTCGAGGGTGACGACGCCATCGTCCTGGAGCCGGGCGAGCACTATGCGCTGACCATCCGGCTCGTGGTCACCGGGTACGGGATCAGCGACGACGACGCCCTCATCGACGAGCGTGACCCGCTCCCTGGTGAGGCCGCGGAGAACCTCGACCAGCGGCACGTGAACCTGCACTCGTTCGTCGAGATCAGCGGGTTCGAGGGCTACGTGCCCGCCGGGGGCCCGATCCCGGAGCCGGAGGAGCCTGAGGTGCAGCCGTACCTCGCACCGATGGGCCTGTTCTCGGCGGCGTTCGCACCGCTGGACGAGGAGTTCTCCGGTGGGCTCGTCCTCGCCGCTCCGGCGGCGGCCGAGGCCGGCACGTGGATGGCCGGCGTGGTCGACATCGACTCGACTCCGTACAGCGCCGACCATCTCGACGAGAACGGTCAGCTCAACCTCGACAACTGGGTCGACAACACGGTGACGAACACCGGGTTCATCTTCGGCAGCGACGTGACGCTCGACGCGACGCTCGACGAGGACGACCACGACGGCGAGATCATCCGGGTCGTGTTCCCGGTGAGCGACACGGAGGACCCGCCGGAGATCCCGACGCCGCCGGCTCCGGCTCCGGCCCCGACGCCCGGCCCGGGTGTCAGCGCCGAGACGGGTGGTGCCGCCCTGGGCACCAGCGTCTGGGGGATCGTCGCCCTCGGGGCCGCCGCTCTGACGGCCCTCCTGGGGATGCTGCTCCTGCGCCGCCGGCGTGACGGGCAGGCCTCCGAGAGGGGCTGACACGCACGACCCTGAGGGGGAGGTGCTCACGGTGACACCGTGAGCGCCTCCCCCTCGGGGTGCCCCACCCGACCGCCGTGACCTGCACCATCGGGAGTCTGCGCATCGTCGTCGTGGGGCGGACGTGCCGACCGTCTGAAGCACGGGCAGACGCACCGGGCGACAGTGTGCGCCATCCCACGCGTGCCAGAGGGACACGCCCGAGGTGCCGGTGTGGCAGTCCTTTTACCGTGAGCGTCCCGGTTCATCGGATCTGTCAAAGGCGAAAGGGTGTTTCACATGCCCAGACATGGGAAGTCCCGAGGGGCGCTCACCACGCCTCGTCGGCAGCTGGTCGCGGCGCTCACGGCGCTCGCAGTGATCTCGGGCGGCTCCGTCGCCTTCGCGCAGGGCCCCGACGACGACCTGCTTCCCACCGCCTCGGTGACGGCGGAGGACCCGGTCGAGGAGCCCACCCCCGAACCCACCGACGAGCCGTCGGCCGAGCCGACGGACGAGCCGACCGGCGACCCCGGCGGCGACCCGGCCGAGGCCCCCGCCGCGACCCCGGTGCCGGAGCCGTCGGCCGAGCCGACGGAGCCGCCCGCCTCCGGCCCGCAGGGCTACGCGAGCGCCCTCGCACCGGACGCCCAGCCGAACGCGCCCCCGGTCGGGATCGCTCCCGCCGCCTTTGCCTTCAACCCGCCGGGCACGCCGCTACCGGGCGGCACCGGCCCTGACGGCTACTACGACGGCTTCAACGACGCGCCGTGGTTCTCGGGCGGCGTCACCGACGCCCACTGGCCGTGGAACGCCGGCCACTTCCAGGGCAACCCGAACAACTCCGACGCCGACCTCGGCACCGTCCACGCGCGCACCACGCTGCGCGACGGCGACGTGTGGGCCAACGTCGCGTTCGACCTCGAGGCATTCACAGGCTCGGTCGCGTTCGTCGTCGAGCTGAACCAGAACGAGAACCGCCCGGGCGCTTTCCCCGTGCCGGACCGTGTCGCGGGCGACGTCGTCCTCTTCATCTCGCACCAGGGCGGGAACACCCGCGTCGAGCTGCGGCGCTGGACCGGCTCCGGCTGGAGCGCCCCGTCGGCCGCCGACGCCAGGTTCTTCGAGTTCACCGCCAACCAGGACACCCGCATCGTGACCGCCTCGGTCAACGTCTCCGCGGTGTTCGACAACGCCCCCGGGCTGACCGACTTCTGTCTCGGCGGGTTCGGCATGCTCAACGTCCGCACGATGACGTCGCACGCGTTCACCGCGAACCTGCGCGACTGGATCGGCGGCATCCCCATCACCACGCCGCAGGCGTGCACCGCCGAGCTCACCGTCAACAAGACCGAGCGTCCCGCCTCGGGCGCCGAGCGCCCCGGCGCCGGCTGGGAGTTCACGGCCTCGGCCACCGACCCGCTGAGCGTGGACGGCGCGGCGACGCGCACCACCGGCGACGACGGCCGCGTCACCTACGAGCTGGGCGTCGCCCACATGACGCAGCGCGGCACCGTGACGGTCACCGAGACCCTGCGCGAGGACTGGCGCCTCGCCGAGGCCGTGTGCACCGTCAACGGCGCGCCCGCCGCGGGCTTCACGCTCCAGGGCGCCACGCTGACCGTGCCGGGCGTCGGCAAGGACGACGTCGTCGTCTGCGACGTGCTCAACGTGCAGTACGACGCGCTGGCCGCCGCCGGCTCCGCCGCGGGCACCTACGTGCAGCCGTACGCGTGGGAGATCGACAAGAGCGTCGACCAGCCCACCGCGAACGCGCGCCCGGGCGCCGGCCACGAGTTCGACTGGACCATCACCGTCCAGGCCGAGGCGCTCGCCCAGGCCGAGTTCGTCGCCACGAGCTCCGTGACGATCACCAACCCCGACGGAGGCCGCGCCCGTAGCCTCGCCGACGTGTCGATCCTGCTGGGCGGCCGTGCGCCGACGTCGGTGCAGCCCGCCCTGACGGGCACGCTCGCGCCGGGTGCGAGCCAGACCTTCGAGGTTACCTGGGCCCTCGCCGAGCACCCGGGCACGCCCGACGTGACCGTGACGCTTCCGGGCTCCGCCGCACCCGTCACCGTGGCCACGGCCTCGGTGTGGACCGCGCGCGCAGAGCCGGGCCGCTTCGCGGACCTCACGGACGAGTTCCCCGAGTTCGCCGCGGCCTTCCCCGGCCTGGGCCGGCTCGACGCCCGGGAACACCTCAGCGCCCGTGACTTCACGTACTCCGCCACCCGCGGCCAGGCCGTGACCCCGGGCCAGTGCCTCCCGTTCGAGAACCTGGCGACCCTCACGGTCGGCGGTGACGCCCTCGAGGCGTCGGCTGTCGCCGAGGTCTGCGTCGGCGAGGACCTCGCCGTCTCCAAGACGGCGCCTGCTTCCATGCAGCGCACGTTCCTCTGGGACCTGGCCAAGGACGTGCTCGACCCAAGCACGCTCGCGGCCGACGCGAACAACCAGGCGACCTTCACCTACCTGGTCACCGCCACCCCGCGCGGCTTCTCCGACACCGACTGGACGCTCAGCGGCACCATCCGCGTGGAGAACCCGAATGCGTGGGCCGTCCCGCTCGCGTCGGTCGTGGACACCCCGCACCTGGGCGTGGGCGTGACCTCCGCGGTCTGCACCCCGGACGCCCCGGCGGACGGTGACCAGCACGTGGTGCCTGCCGGCGGCTTCCTGGAGATCGGCTACACCTGCTCGATCACGGGCCAGCCGAACCTCGCGGGCACCAACGTCGTCACGGTGACGTGGGACCCCGAGGTCGCCTTCTCGGCGACCGGCACGGCCTCGCACACCGAGGGCGTCCAGTTCGTGTTCTCGCCGACCAACCAGACCGTCACGGTCATGGACGACAAGACCGACCCGGCCAACCCGGTCGAGCTCGGCACGGCGACGTGGAACGCGGAGGGCCTCCCGACGACGTTCCCGTACGAGATCACGGTCGACGGCCCGGTCTGGCCGGCCAACACGGTCGACCACACCAACCGCGCGTGGATCGCCGAGCTGCCCGACATCGAGGACGACGCCGTCGTCACGGTGACGAACAGCCCGTTGGCCGTCGTCGTCGAGGCCACCGGCTCGTACACGATCGAGTACAACTGGACGCTGGGCAAGGTCCTGACGTCGGACAACTCGCCGGCCCGGGCCCGCCCGGAGACGGGGGAGACGTTCGGCTTCGGCATCACGGTCACGGCCGAGGAGCTGGAGCAGCGCGACTTCCTCGCGACTGCGACGGTGACCCTCACCAACCCGAACCCGTTCCCGGTGCCCCTCACGGGCTTCACCGTGAACGTCAACGGCACGGACGTCCCGGTCACGGCCGACGGCGAGATCCCCGCGAACGGCACCTCCACGCTGACGTTCACGCTGCACGACGACGACGCGCGCCCCGGCGCCCGCACCATCGTCGTGACGAACACCGCGGGCACGCAGGCCGATGCGGCCGTCGACTTCGACGACGTCACGCCGGACGAGGTCAACCGCTTCGCGGACCTCTCGGACACCTTCCCGGAGTTCGGGCCGAGCGTGCGCCTCGACGCTCTCGACCTCATCGAGAGCGCCGAGGACGGCCACTTCACCTACGACGCACTCCGCGGCGACCAGGTGGGACCCGGCCAGTGCGACGAGTGGACCAACACGGCCACGCTCGCCCTGGACGACGACCAGCTGACCGACCAGGTCACGGTCAACCTGTGCACGGGCCTGGACCTCGGCATCGAGAAGACCGTCGTGTCTTCGTTCCAGCGCACGTTCAACTGGGAGCTGAGCAAGCAGATCCTCGGCAACAGCACCCTGCCGGCGGGCCTCGACCGCACCGCCACGTTCGAGTACGAGGTGACGGTGACCCCGCTCCCGTACTCGGAGGCGCTGTGGGTGATGGAGGGCGAGATCACCGTCTCGAACCCCAACACCTGGGACGTCGACGTGACCGTCGTCGACATGCCTGACCTCGGTGACGACGTCACGTGCTCCATCGTGGGTGACGACGAGGTCACGATCGGGGCCGGCGACGAGCTGACGTTCGAGTACGCCTGCCACTTCGCCGGCGCGCCGAACCTCGCGGGCAACAACACCGCCCGCGTGAAGTGGAACGCGGACGCCGCGGGCTCCGCGAACGACTCGGCGGAGCACGTCGTCGACATCGACGAGGGCGACTGGGACACGACCCTGGTCAACCGCACCATCACGGTGCTCGACGACAAGACCGACGCCGACGGCGAGCCCGTCGAGCTCGGCACGGTCGAGTGGAACGCTGCCGGCACGCCGACCACGTTCCGGTACTCCCTGACGCTGGCCGGACCCGCGGCCACCGGCCCGGGAACCGTGACGCACCCCAACACGGCCTGGATCGACGGCCTGCCGATCGAGGCGCCGTTCGCTGACGACGCCGAGGCGACCGTCGTCGGCTACGACCTGGCCCTGCGCGGCTGGATCTCCGAGCTGCACCGCCCCGGTGACGGCATGATCCACTCGCGTCACCACGGACTGGACCAGGGCAACCCGACCGGCCACCCGAGCGGCGTGACCGTCACGGGCTCGGAGGGTCCCGAGGACCCGATCATGTACACCACGTTCGACGACCCGGACGCGGACCTCAAGATCGGCGACACCCTCGTGAAGTCGGTCGTCGTCTTCAACCAGGGCGACCACGCCGCCCGCGTGACGGGGATCGTCAACTACCTGGTCCCCGGCCTGGAGCTGGCCCCCGCCTCCGCGTGGGCCGAGGTCGGCCACACCGACCTGGGCTGGGCGCTGAACCAGAACGGTGACGCGGTCCTGGAGCTCTCGGCGAACGACGCGATCGTCCTCCAGCCGGGCGCGCACTACGAGACCGTCGTCGTGCTGGTCACCACGGACGCCGCCCTGACCGGGTCCGGCATCCACGACGAGACCGACGGCCCGGACGACCCGAACCAGGACAACCAGGTCCACGTCAACTTCGACACGATCACCGAGATCAGCGGGTTCGACGGCTGGGTCCCGGACGCGACGGTCCAGGCGGAGCAGTCGTTCCTCCAGCGGGCCATGGCGCTCCTGGCGGCTCCGTTCACGGCGAGCGCCGCGGGCGGGCTCACGGACGGCGTCTGGTCCACCGACCTGGGCATCGACGAGGTGCTCGACGTCGACTCGACGCCCAGCACTGACAACGTCGACCACTGGTCGTTCGATGTGGACAACTTCGTCGGCGCCCAGGCGACCACGGGGCTCATGAGCTTCGCGGCCTTCGCCTCCCAGGCGACGGACCAGGACGACCACGACGGCGAGACCCTGCGCCTGCTGGTCCCGCTGCCGCTGGTGCTCGGCCTGGACGTCCAGGGCGCCTACGACGTCGACTTCCAGTGGTCCATCGAGAAGAGCGTGCTCTCGGGCAACGACCGCTTCACCGTCCCCGGTGAGGACGTCGCCTTCGAGTACCTCGTCGTGGTCGACGCGCTGGGCGAGATCCAGGAGCTGGTCGTGAGCGGCCAGGTCACCCTGGAGAACGTCTCCGACGTGACGGTGCCGCTCGACGGCGACGTGGTGGTCACCGTGGGCGGTCAGCCGGCCACGGTCACGCTGCCCGACGGCGTCACCGAGGTGGGCCCGCGCAGCTCCGTGCTCGCGGACTTCACGGTCACGTTCGACGCCGACGGCACCGAGTGGACCGAGCAGCTGCCGAAGGACGTCGAGGCACGCCTCGTCGGCTTCCAGCTGTGCGACGACCTCGGGTCGATGCTCGAGAACGCGACCGAGGAGGACTCCGTCCTGCTCGCGCACACGTTCTGCACCGCCGACGCCGTCCTCACCGACGCGACGGAGACCCGGAACGCGCCGAGCGCCGTCGTCGACGACTCCTTCCCGGAGTTCGCGGCGAAGTTCACCGAGGCCGAGCGGACCCTGACGGTCCCGACGGACGAGCGGTCGGGCACGTGGGCCTTCACCTACGCCGCCGAGCGCGGGGCCGGCGTGCCCCACGGCGACACTGCCGAGTTCCGCAACGTCGCCTGGGTGACCCCGGACGGCCGCGACCCGGTCGAGGACGAGGAGACCGTGACCGTCACCTCGATGGTGTTCGACCTGGCCCTGCGCGCCTGGATCTCCGAGATCCACCGCGTGGGCGACGGCCGGGTGTTCGACCACCATGCCGGCGCGGACACGTCGGGTCCGGACTACGAGTTCCCGTACACGGCGCACGACGACCCGAACACCGACGTCCAGGTGGGCGACCTGCTGGTGAAGTCGATCCGCCTGTTCAACCAGGGCGACCGGACCATGCGGGTCGAGGAGCTCGTCACCTACGCGGTCCCTGGCCTCGTGGTGGCGGACGACGGCCTCATGGACACCGTCCCGGGCCACGACAACCAGGGCTGGGCGCTGGGCGCGAGCGGCAACTACTACCTCGACCTCGAGGTGGCGCCGATCGTGCTGGCCCCGGGCGAGGAGCTCACGGTCACGCTGACGCAGCAGGTCACGTCCGAGGCGCTGGCCCAGGCCGACGACGAGGCGCTCCTGCACACGTTCACCGAGATCTCGAAGTTCAGCGGTTGGGTGCCCGACGCCCCTGAGGTGGTCGCGGACCCGCTCGCCCGCTTCGAGGGTGCGGTCAGCCCGTTCGGCTTCGGCCCGACGGTCTACGCCGAGCCGTTCGACGGCGTCGCCGGCTCGTGGCAGCAGGTCGTCGACATCGACTCGACGCCGGGTAGCGCGGACCACATCGTGCGCGCCGGCGAGACGGCGGCCCGGTGGGTCAGCAACGTGATCCACCACCAGCCCGACCTGGTCGCCGAGCACATCGACGAGGACGACCACGACGGCGAGGCGATCCTGGTGGTCGCCCTCCGGTCGGCGGACCCGGGCACCCCGGCTCCGACCCCGACGACGCCCACCCGCAGGCCGGGTGTCAGCGCCGAGACGGGTGGCACGGTGCTCGGCGGCAGCATCTGGGGGGTCGTCGCCCTCGCGGGTGCCGGCCTGACCGCTCTGCTCGGCCTGGCGCTCCTTCGGCGCAGGCGCGACGAGCAGGAGCCGACAGCCGGCGACGAGATCGGCTGACACGCACGACCCTGAAGGGGAGGTGCTCGCGGTAGCCCCGTGAGCGCCTCCCCTTCGGGGTCTCGTCCGTCCGACCATCCGCACCCGACCACCAGGAGGTAGCCCGTGAGGCGCGTCCTGCGCATCGCGTTCGTGGCGATGCTCCTGCTCACCGTCGCCGGTGCCGGTCTGTACGTCTGGGACCAGCACCTGCGGCCCGACTCCGTCTCGGCGCTCCGCGACCTCGACGGCCGGCGGGTCCAGCTCGACCTGCCCCCGGACGCGGAGGCGGCAGCCGTCGAGCCGACCGGCGGGCGCTTCGTCGCGCCCGACCACGGCCTCGACGTGCCGCTCATGACGATGCGGCTGGCCGGCACCGTGCTCAACCCGCCGACGCTCACCGAGGCGTTCCTGGTGCGCGACCCGGCCCCGGTGCCCGACGGCGTCGCCGGGGCACGCCCGCGCATCGTCGCGATGCACGCCGTCAACGGCGGGCGCGCCGCGGGCAACGCGTTCGCCGAGCCCTCGGGCGCCGTCGTCGTTGCGCCGGGCGACCGCCTGTACGTCGACGGCGACCTCTACGTCGTCGACTCGGTCGAGGTGATGCGCAAGGAGGTGGCGGAGCGCGACCAGGCGATCTGGGGCGTGCGCGACGACGGCGCGTCCCGGCTCGTGGTGCTGACCTGCCTGCAGCGTCCGGGCGGGCCCACCCGGGCCCCCGACAACCTGGTGCTCCACGCGTCGCGGGCCTGATCCGACGCAGCGTCATCAAACCACGACATGTTGTGGTGTGTTGCCGGGCTAACTACTAGATGTTGTGGTAGACCTGACCCCGTCGCCCACCGGTGGTCGCGCCCGTCGAGACCACCACCCCACTCGGTAAGGAAGCAGAGCATGGGACGCAGCATCGACGTCGCCTCGACCATCGGCGAGTACCTGGACCGCTCCGACTGGCGCGTGCGCGCCAACGCGAACCAGGGCTTCTCCCTCGGCGGGCTGATCCTCAACGTCGTCGGCAAGGTCGTGGCGAACTACTGGCTCGACGAGGTCTACGAGCCCGAGCTCGGCGAGGCCCACCGCAACGGCGACATCCACGTCCACGACCTCGACGTGCTGGGCGGCTACTGCGCCGGCTGGTCGCTGCGCCAGCTGCTCCAGGAGGGGTTCGGCGGCGTGCCTGGCAAGATCGAGAGCGCCCCCGCAAAGCACTTCTCGTCGGCGCTCGGCCAGGTGGTCAACTTCCTCGGCACGCTGCAGAACGAGTGGGCCGGCGCGCAGGCCTTCTCGAGCTTCGACACCCTCATCGCCCCGTACGTGCGCAAGGACGCGCTCACCTACGACCAGGTGCTCCAGGGCATCCAGGAGCTCGTCCACAACCTCAACGTGCCGTCGCGCTGGGGCACCCAGACGCCGTTCACCAACCTCACGTTCGACCTCACGTGCCCCGACGACCTGCGAGACCAGCACCCGATCATCGGCGAGGCGGTTCAGGACTTCACCTACGGCGACCTCGCCCCCGAGATGGCGATGATCAACGAGGCGTTCGTCGAGGTCATGACGGCGGGCGACTCGTCGGGCCGCGCGTTCACGTTCCCCATCCCCACGTACAACATCACCAAGGACTTCGACTGGGACGCCCCGGTGGCCGGCAAGATCTTCGCGATGACGGCCAAGTACGGCACGCCGTACTTCCAGAACTTCCTGAACTCCGAGCTCAACCCCGGCGACGTGCGCTCCATGTGCTGCCGCCTCCAGCTCGACCTGCGCGAGCTGCTCAAGCGCGGCAACGGGCTGTTCGGGTCGGGGGAGCAGACCGGGTCTATCGGCGTCGTCACCGTCAACATGGCCCGGCTCGGGTACCTGCACTCCGGGTCGTGGACCGACCTGCTCGCCGCGTTCGACCGGCTCATCGACCTCGCCGTCGACTCCCTGGAGACCAAGCGCGTCACCGTCCAGAAGCTCATGGACGACGGGCTGTTCCCCTACACGCGCCGCTACCTCGGCTCGCTGGACTCGCACTTCTCGACCATCGGCGTCAACGGCATCAACGAGATGGTCCGCAACTTCTCGCACGACGCCGACGACATCACCACCCCGGCCGGGCGCCTGCTGGCGCTCGAGGTGCTCGACCACGTGCGGTCCCGCATGGTCGAGGCACAGGAGCGCACCGGGCACCTCTACAACCTCGAGGCCACCCCGGCCGAGGGCACCACCTACCGGTTCGCCAAGGAGGACCGCGCGCGGTTCCCCGGCATCCTGCAGGCCGGCACCGACGTCGAGCCGTACTACACGAACTCGTCGCAGCTGCCCGTGTCGTTCACGGACGACCCCTTCGAGGCCCTCGAGCAGCAGGAGGAGCTCCAGACCAAGTACACGGGCGGCACCGTGCTGCACCTGTACATGGGCGAGCGGGTCAGCGACGCCGACGCCTGCAAGGCCCTGGTGCGGCGGTCGCTGGAGAACTTCCGCCTGCCGTACATCACCATCACGCCCACGTTCTCCGTGTGCGAGCTCCACGGCTACCTGCCGGGCGAGCAGACCGAGTGCGACAAGTGCGGCCGCATCACCGAGGTGTGGACGCGCGTCATGGGGTACCTGCGGCCGGTGTCGTCGTTCAACACCGGCAAGCAGGGCGAGTACCACGAGCGAGTGACGTTCCGTGAGCCGGCCCTCGTCTGACGCAGAGCCCGTCGTCGCCGGGCTGGTCCGCCTCTCCACGGTGGACTGGCCCGGCAGGCTCGCCGCGGTCGTGTTCCTCCAGGGGTGCCCGTGGCGGTGCACGTACTGCCACAACGAGGCGATCCTGGACCCGCGCGCGCCAGGCACGATCGACTGGTCCGAGGTGGTGGCGTTCCTGCGCCGCCGTCGCGGCCTGCTGGACGGCGTCGTCTTCTCGGGCGGCGAGCCGCTGCTCTCCCCGGCGCTCCCGGCGGCGGTCGCCGAGGTCCGCTCCCTGGGCTTCGAGGTGGGCCTGCACACCGGCGGCGCGTGGCCGCGCCGCCTGCAAGCGCTGCTCGACGACGGCGCCCTCGACTGGGTGGGCCTCGACGTCAAGCACCTGCCGGAGAAGTACGCGCAGGTCACGGGCGTGCCGACGTCGGGCCGGGCGGCGTGGCAGGCGCTGGACGCCGTCCTGGCGAGCGGCATCGCCCACGAGGTGCGCACCACCGTCGACCCGACGGTCCACACGCGCGACGACGTCCTCCGGCTGGCGCACACCCTGGAGTCGAAGGGCGTCCACCACCACGCGATCCAGGAGGCCCGCCCGGACGGCCTGGCGGCGGCCTACAAGGAAGCCTTCGAGGGCTGGCGCCTGTCGGACCTGCTCCGCGAGGAAGACCTCCCGCGAACGGAACGCCGCGCGGCGTAACGGCTCTATCTCGCGGCCAGACGCTCTATCTCGCGAGCAAGCCCGCTAACTCGCGCTCCCGCGCGCTATCTCGCGAGTTAGCGCCCGGCCCCGCGAGTTAGCGCCCGGCCCCGCGAGTTAGCGCCCGGGCCCGCGAGTTAGCGCACAGCCCCGCGAGATAGCGCCCAGCCCCGCGAGATAGAGTGCCTCAGCCCAGGATCAGCTTCCAGCCGCCCACGCCGATGATGCCGCCCAGCAGCGGCGCCGCGATGGGCACCCAGCCGTACCTCCAGTCGGACGTGCCCTTGTGGTGCAGCACCGACGTCGGCAGCAGCTGGTGCACCAGGCGCGGGCCCAGGTCGCGGGCGGGGTTGAGCGCGGGGCCGGTGGGCCCGCCCAGCCCGACGACGAGCGCCCACACCAGGAACCCGATCCCCAGGTGCGCCACCCCGGGCTCGTTGGCCATGAGGGGCGAGTGCACCAGCCCCAGCGCGCACGAGAACAGGACCACGGACCCGAGCAGCTCGGACAGGAACCCGTTGAGCCGCGACCCGGCCGCGTTGATGGTGGCGAACGTGGCGAGCACGTCCTCGGCGCTGTCCGTCTGGTCGTAGTAGGGCTTGTGCGTCACCACGATCGCGAGCTGGCCGGCCATCGCGCCGAGCAGCTGCGCCAGCATGTAGAGGGGCACCAGGTGCCACGGGAACAGCCCGAACACCGCGAGCCCCAGCGTGAAGCCGGGGTTGATGTG
Organism: Promicromonosporaceae bacterium; assembly: GCA_009783295.1. Lineage (GTDB taxonomy): Bacteria > Actinomycetota > Actinomycetes > Actinomycetales > Cellulomonadaceae > Xylanimonas. The sequence continues at coordinate 1,234 of WRHK01000071.1, read as the reverse complement.
GTTGCCGCTGATCCCGCCGAACATCATGGCCGGGATCATCACGCCCAGGCCGTAGCCCATCGCGATGAGATTCCAGCCGCCGCGGTAGCCCTTCGACCCCTTGAGGTGGACGTTCGCGACGGTGCCGTTGCCGATGATGAGCAGGATCGCCGTGCCGATGAACTCGACCGCGAGGCGAACCCACAGCGGGACGGAGGGATCCATGCGCTCACTGTGACAGCGCCCGGAGCGTTGGGCCCGTCGAGACCCGCCCGTGGCGCTCAGGCGTCGTGGTCGGCGCTCCGGCCCAGGTGCTCCCACTGCCGCCAGCCCGCCAGGCGGGCCTCGGTGAGGGGGATGACGGCGTCGGCCGCGAGGTCGCCCACGAGGATCCGCAGGGGCGGCTCGTCGGCGTCGACGACGGCGAGCACCACGCGTGCCACGGCCTCAGGCGTCGACGAGCCCGCCGGGTGCCAGGCCGCCGCGCGGGCGTCGTCGTACGCGGGCAGCTGCGGCGAGTGCACCGCCGACGCGCCCCGCCACGCGGTGTCCACAGGCCCGGGCTCCACCAGCGTGACCGCGATCCCGAAACCCGCGACCTCCTGGGCGAGCGCGTCGCTGAGCCCCTCGAGCGCCCACTTCGACGCGTGGTACCCGCCCAGCCCCGGCCACGCGGCCAGCCCGCTCGACGACGAGACCTGCACCACGTGCCCCGACCCCTGCGCCCGCAGCAGCGGCAGCGCCGCCTGCGTGACGTGCAGCGCCCCGAACAGGTTGACCTCGAGCTGGTCGCGCAGCTGCTGCGGGTCCAGCTCCTCGACGTACCCGAACAGCCCGTACCCGGCGTTGTTGACGACGACGTCGATCCCGCCCAGGTGCGCGTGCGCCGCCCCGACGGCGCTGCGGGCCTCCTGCGGCGAGGTCACGTCGAGGCGCAGCGGCAGCACGGCGTGCCCGTACGCGGCGGCGAGGTCGTCGAGCGTGCTCACGTCGCGTGCCGTGGCGGCCACGCGGTCGCCCCGCTCGAGCGCCGCGACGGCGATCGCCCGCCCGATCCCGCGCGACGCCCCCGTGACGAACCACGTCCTCATCGGCGTCCCCGCCGCGGCTCGGTGGGCGGGGTGTCACCCTCGTCGGTCCCGTCGTCCTGGTTCCACAGGAGCTGCTGGATGGTCTTGTGCACGTGGTCGACGTGCGGCACGTCGTGCAGCACCATGCCCGGCTTCTCGGTGGCGTCGGCGATCACGAGCGTGCC
>WRHK01000070.1 GCA_009783295.1 Promicromonosporaceae bacterium | reverse complement strand
GGGGTGGCTTCCGTCGCGCCGCCCGGCCGGCGGGCGGGTTCCGTCGTGATGACCGTGGCGAGGGTGGCTTCCGTGGGGGTGACCGTCGTGACGGTGGCCCCCGCGACGGTGGCCGTCCGGCCCGCGACTCGCGCCCGGGTCGGGACGAGCGGCCCTTCCAGCCGCGGATCCAGGAGCCGGAGATCGCCGAGGACGTCTCGTTCCGTCAGCTTGCGAAGGACGCACGCGAGCGCCTTCGGGGTCTCTCGAAGGAGAATGCTGAGCGTGTCGGCGAGCACCTGGTGATGGCTGGGCGTCTGCTTGACGTCGACCCGGAGCTTGCGTACGAGCACACGCAGGCCGCCGTGCGGCGTGGTGGGCGCATCGACGTCGTGCGTGAGGCCGCGGGGATCGCGGCCTACCGGACCGGCCGCTTCGCGGAGGCTCTGCGTGAGCTCCGCACGGTGCGCCGTCTGAACGGGTCGTCCGAGCACCTGCCGATCATGGCCGACGCCGAGCGCGGGCTCGGCCGCCCGGAGCGCGCGATCGCCCTTGCGACGACGCCCGAGGCTGAGAGCCTCGACCGGTACGCCAAGCTCGAGCTGGCGCTCGTCGTGAGCGGGGCGCGGTCGGACCTCGGCGAGCACGACGCAGCGCTGGCCGTGCTCGACAAACTCGGTCCCCAGAGCGGGGACCTCGCGATCCGCGTGCTCGCGGCGCGTGCTGCTGCCCTCGAGGCGGCCGGCCGCGTCGACGAGGCGGAGGCGCTCCTCGCCGGCGTCGATCCCGAGGACCTCGAGCGGGCGACGGGCAACGCCGTCCCCGATGAGGACGTGGTCGTCTATGACGTGTACGACGACGAGGCGGACGCCGATGACGTCCAGGAGAGTGACCGCGTCGACCTCGACGAGGACGTGGACCTCGACGAGGACGACGACCTCGACGGGGACGACGATCTCGACGCCGATGACGCGGCCGACCTGGACGAGGACGACGACTCCGGCGAGGACGAGGACGAGGACCTTGGCGACGCCGCGGGCGATCTCGACGAGGACGACGCCAAGAAGGACGACGAGGACGAGGCTGGGGCCCGCGACTCCGGTTCGGGTGTCGAGGGAGACCGCAAGTGACGTCCGCGGGTCTGCTCGGCAGCGACCGTCCGCTCGCTGAGGCGTACGACCTCGCGCTCGTGGACCTGGACGGTGTCGCGTACCGCGGGCACCTGCCGATCGAGCACGCGGCACCCAGTCTCGTCGATGCACGGAAGCGCGGCCTGCGCCTCGTGTTCGTCACGAACAACGCGTCGCGCGAGCCCGAGGACGTCGCGGGACAGCTCACCGAGCTGGAGATCCCGACGTCGGCGGGCGAGGTCATGACGGCGGCCCAGGCGTGTGCGGCGCTACTTCGAACTCGTCTTGAGCCGGGCGCTCGGGTGCTCGTCGTCGGCGGCAAGGGGCTGCAGACGGCGGTGTCCGCGGCGGGTTTCGAGATCGTGACCTCCGCGGACGATCGGCCTGACGCCGTCGCGCAGGGGTTCGCTCCGGACCTCGCGTGGGCCGACCTCGCCGAGGCCGCGTACGCGGTCTCGGGCGGGGCATGGCACGTCGCGAGCAACCGCGACCTCTCGCTCCCGACGGCCCGCGGGTACGCGCCGGGCAACGGAGCGCTGGTCGGTGCGGTCGTGGCGGCGACGGGGATCGAGCCGGCGAGCGCCGGCAAGCCGTCGCCCACCATGTACCGGCTGGTCGTGGAGCGCGAGGGTGGGCAGCGTCCGCTCGTCGTCGGCGATCGGCTCGACACCGACCTCGCGGGCGCGCGGTCCGGGGACTACCCGGGGCTGCACGTGCTGACGGGTGTGTCGTCGGCGCGGGACGACGTGCTGGCGGAGCCGGGCCTGCGGCCACACTTCGTCGGTGCCGATCTGCGGTCACTTCTCGAGCCGCACCCGCTGCCTGTGGCTGGGTCCGACGGCTGGTGGGAGTGCGCCGGGCGCGCAGCGCGCGTCGTGGACGGTCGGCTGGAGCTCGACCGCCAGGGGCCGGAGGGGATCGACGTCGTGCGTGCGGCGTGCGCCGCGGCCTGGGCCTCGGCCGACGCTGGTACGCCTGTTGCCGCGGAGTCGGTCCCGGAGCTTTCGGCCTGATCCGGGGGCGGTCGGGCGCGCTCTGCGAAGCTGCGCGGGCGACCTGTGGGTGGAGTACCCGCGTCGTCGGTGGTTGCCGGTAGCGTTGTGGCGGGCCGATCGGGCCTGACACGGCACGCGGCCGGGACCGGCCGCTCGACGACGGAGGAAGCGATGTCGCACGACGTGGGCGGAGCAGGGCCCGTCGAGGACCTGGCCGATCTGCTCGACGGTCTCGACGACCTTCCCGTCGCCGACCACGTCGCGCGGTTCGAGGCGATGCAGGACTCGCTGCGTGAGCGGCTCGCGCGTCCGGCGACGGACGGCGGTGCCGCGTGACGTCTGCCCGCGTCGACGCCGAGCTCGTGCGCCGGGGCCTGGCCAGGTCGCGTGCCCACGCGGCTGACCTCGTCCGCACCGGTCGGGTCAGCGTCGGCGGGCGTGAGGTCACCAAGCCGTCCGCTGTCCTCCCCGACGGCGCAGACCTCGAGGTGACCGCCGATCCCGCGGACCCGGGCTACGCGTCGCGGGCCGCGCTCAAGCTCGCCGGAGTGCTCGACGCACTCGCGGCGGATTCCGCCGGCCGTGACGTCGCACCGCAGGTCAGCGGAGCCTGGTGCTTGGATCTCGGCGCGTCGACCGGTGGCTTCACCGACGTGCTGCTGCGGCGCGGCGCGGCGCACGTGGTCGCGCTCGACGTCGGGCACGGGCAGCTCGTTCCCCGGCTGCGGGACGACCCTCGGGTCACGGTGATCGAGGGGTTCAACGTGCGCGAGCTGGCGCCCGGTGCGCTCGAACGCGCTCCCGACCTCGTCGTCGGGGACCTGTCGTTCATCTCCCTCGCTCTCGTGCTCCCCCCGCTCGCGACGGTGCTTGCACCCGGGACGCTCGCGTTGATGCTGGTCAAGCCCCAGTTCGAGGTGGGCAAGGAGCGCTTGGGGTCGGGCGGCGTCGTCCGCGACCCTGCCCTGCACCGGTCGGCGGTGCTCGGGGCCATCGACGCCGGCGCACGGGTCGGGCTGCACGCGCTCGCCGTCGTGCCGAGCCCGCTTCCCGGGCCCAGCGGCAACCGCGAGTACGTCGTCGTGCTCGAGCGTGGCGAGCCGGGCTCTGCGGCGCCGGACGCGCCCGAGCAGGTCGCCGCCGCTGTGGCGTGGAGCCCCGACGACGACGGCGCCGCCCTTCCCCCTGTCCTCATCCTCGGCCGCGCGCCCCGCGCCGAGGCCACCATGTCTTCCGGCACCGGAGGTGCACCGTGACCCGCAGAGTCCTCGTCGTCACCCACGGCGGACGGGCGGAGGCCATCGCCTCCCTCGACGAAGCCGTCCGTGAGCTCGAGGCCTCGGGCTTCGAGGTCGCGCTGCACGACGACGAGCTCGCCGAGACCTTCGGCGACCACATGGCCACCGCCCGGCTGCGGGAGGGCGTCGGCGAGTGCGAGGTCGTCATGGTGCTCGGCGGCGACGGCACGATCCTGCGCGCCGCCGAGCTCACGCACGGGACCTCGGTGCCGATCCTCGGCGTCAACCTGGGGCACGTCGGGTTCCTCGCGGAGTCGGAGCGCGACGACCTGCGCGCGGCGGTCGCGCGGCTCGCCCGCCACGACTACGTCGTCGAGGAGCGGAGCGTCGTCGCGGTGACGGTGCGCCGGCCCGGCGAGGACGAGGTTCTGACCGGCTGGGCGCTCAACGAGGCGACGATCGAGAAGGCGCAGCGCCAGCGGATGATCGAGGTCGGCATCGAGGTGGACGGCCGGCCGCTGTCCAGCTTCGGGTGCGACGGGATCATCGTCTCGACATCGACGGGCTCGACTGCCCACGCCTTCTCCGCGGGCGGCCCCGTGCTGTGGCCGGAGCTGGACGGGGTGCTGCTCGTGCCGCTCTCGGCGCACGCGCTCTTCGCGCGGCCGCTGGTCATCGGGCCGCGGTCCTCGTACCGGATCACCGTGCTCGACCGCTCGCCGGTGTCCGCGGTGCTCACGTGCGACGGGCGGCGCAGCATCGACCTGCCCGCCGGGTCGGAGGTCGAGGTGCGGCGCGGCGAGCACCCGCTGCGGTTCGCGCGCCTCTCGACCGCGCCGTTCACGGACCGCCTGGTGTCGAAGTTCTCGCTCCCCGTCGTCGGCTGGCGCGAGGCCGCCGACGACGCCGCCGCCGCGCGTGCCCGGGCCGCCGCGCTGACGGACGCGGTCACCGAGGACGACGAAGAGGAGGCCTGAGGTGCTCGAGGAGATCGCGATCGAGAACCTGGGAGTGATCCGCTCGGCGCGCGTCGAGCTGGCCCCGGGGCTGACAGTCATCACCGGTGAGACCGGCGCCGGCAAGACGATGGTGCTCACCGGGCTCGGGCTGCTCATGGGGGGCAAGGCGGACGCGGGGGCGGTCCGCCCGGGCGCGGCGAGCGCGGCGGTCGAGGGCCGCTGGCAGGTGCGCGAGAGCCCGGACGTCGTCGCACGGGTCGTCGACGCGGGCGGGGAGGTCGACGACGACGGCACCGTCGTCGTGGCGCGCACGGTCGCCGCCGAGGGGCGGTCCCGGGCGCACCTCGGCGGACGGTCCGTGCCGCAGGGCGTGCTGGCGGAGATCGCCGACGAACTGGTCACGGTGCACGGGCAGGCGGACCAGCTGCGCCTGCGCACGCCGTCGAAGCAGCGCGAGGCGCTCGACTCCTTCGCGGGCACCAAGCACCTGGATACACTCGACGCGTACCGCACGGCGTGGACCGAGCGCTCCGCCGTTCAGGCCGAGCTCACGGACCTCGAGGCGCGCGCGGCCGAGCGCGCGCGGGAGGCCGAGCTGCTTCGGCTCGGGCTCGCGGAGGTCGAGCGGGTCGACCCGCGCCCGGGAGAGGACGTCGAGCTCCAGACGCTCGTCGCGCGGCTGGGCAACGTCGAGGCCCTGCGGATCGCGGCCACGGAGGCCCACGAGGCCCTCGCCGGCGACGACCTGGGCGAGGTCGCGTCCGCCGTCGACCTGCTGACGCGGGCCCGTCGTGCCCTCGAGGCCGCCGCGCAGGACGACGCTACCCTCACCGACCTCGGGACCCGTGTGGCCGAGGCGGGCTACCTCGTCGCGGACGTCGCGACGGAGCTGTCCGCGTACGTCGACGACCTGCAGGCTGACCCGGCCGCTCTCGAGCGCGCGCACGGGCGCCTCGCAGAGCTCACGGCGCTGACGCGCACGTATGGGCAGAACGTCGACGACGTGCTGCAGTGGGCGTCCGACGCCGGGCTGCGCCTGCTCGACCTCGACGACGGCGGCGAACGTGGGCGCGGGCTGGCCCAGCGGCTCGGGGAGCTGGACGGCGAGCTCGCGCGGCTCAGCTCGGAGGTGACGGCGGGGCGTGCGTCGGCCGGGGAGCGGCTCGCGGCAGCCGTCACGGCCGAGCTCGCCGGGCTCGCGATGGGCGGCGCGAGCCTGGAGGTGGAGGTCGCCGACGGCGAGCCCGGGCCGTGGGGCGCGGACCAGGTCGGCTTCTCGCTCGTGCCGCACCCCGGCGCGCCCGCCCGCCCGCTCGGCAAGGGCGCCTCCGGCGGTGAGCTCTCCCGCGTCATGCTCGCGCTGGAGGTCGCGCTCGCGACCGAGCGGGGCGCCACCGCGGTGCTGCCGACGTTCGTCTTCGACGAGGTCGACGCCGGCGTCGGCGGCCGTGCGGCGGTCGAGGTCGGGCGTCGCCTGGCTGTTCTCGCGCGCAGCACACAGGTGATCGTCGTCACGCACCTCGCGCAGGTGGCCGCGTTCGCCGACGCGCACCTCGTGGTGACCAAGTCTGCAGGGCAGGCGGGCACCGTCACGGGTGTCGAGCGGGTCGACGCGGACGAGCGAGTGCGTGAGCTGGCTCGCATGCTGTCCGGCCAGGAGGACTCCGAGACCGCTCGCCAGCACGCGCTCGAGCTTCTGCAGTCGTCGTCCGTGGGACGATGAGCGCGATGAAGCTGAACCTCCGCAGGTCAGGCGGCCACCTCGGGCGCGCCCACCACGATGCTGACACCGAGGTGGTGACCCGCGGCCCGGCCAGGGTCGGGCGCCGGACGAAGGACCTGACGAAGCGGCTGGTGCCCGGCGACATCGCCGTGATCGACCACGTCGACATCGACCGGGTCGCGGCGGACGCCCTGGTGGCGGCCCGGCCGGCGGCGGTGCTCAACGCCGCCCGGTCCACGTCGGGCCGGTACCCCAACGCGGGCCCGGGGATCCTGCTGGAGGCCGGCATCTGCCTGGTCGACGACCTGGGCGCCTCGATCATGAAGCTGCCGGAGGGCTCCGACGTCGAGATCGACGGCGGGACCATCAGCATCGACGGCCACACCGTCGCCGACGGCGTGCGCCAGACGGACGCGACCGTCGAGGCGAACCTCGCCGAGGCGCGCGAGGGGCTGTCGACGGAGATCGAGCGCTTCGCCGAGAACACGATGACGTACCTGCAGAAGGAGAAGGACCTCCTCCTCGACGGCGTCGGCGTCCCGGTGGTCCGCACGGAGTTCGACGGGCGGCATGTGCTGATCGTCGTCCGCGGCTACCACTATCGCGAGGACCTCGCGATGCTGCGCCCTTACATCAAGGAGAACCGGCCAGTGCTGGTCGGGGTCGACGGCGGCGCCGACGCGATCCTCGACGCGGGCTTCCGGCTCGACATGATCGTCGGCGACATGGACTCCGTCTCGGACAAGGCGCTGGCCTGCGGTGCCGAGATCGTGGTGCACGCCTACCGGGACGGCAACGCCCCGGGCCTCGAGCGCGTCCGAGCCCTCGGCGTGGATCCCGTCGTGTTCCCGGCCACGGGCACGAGCGAGGACATCGCGATGCTGCTCGCCGACGACAAGGGTGCCGAGCTGATCGTCGCCGTCGGCACGCACGCGACGCTCGTCGAGTTCCTCGACAAGGGCCGCGCGGGCATGGCCTCGACGTTCCTCACCCGGCTGCGGGTGGGCGGCAAGCTCGTCGACGCCAAGGGCGTCTCGCGGCTCTACCGCACCCGCATCTCGAACACCCAGCTGACGTTGCTGTCCCTCGCAGGGATCGCGGCGGTCGTCGCGGCACTCTTGGCGACGAACGTCGGGCAGACGTTCTTCGGCCTCGTCGCCGCCCGGTTCGACGACATCGTCTCCTGGGTCGGCCACCTCGTCGGCAGCTGACCCGCCCACGACCTCGCCCGCACGACCGCACACACCAAGGAGCGCCCGCTCACCGTGATCGACTTCCGCTACCACCTCGTCTCGCTGATCTCGGTGTTCCTCGCGCTCGCTGTCGGCATCATCCTGGGCGCCGGCCCGCTGCAGGGCACGATCGGCGACACGCTCAACGACCAGGTCGACTCCCTGCGCTCCGAGCGCAACGACCTGCGCGACTCGCTGAACGCGTCGCAGGCCGACGCGCAGAAGAGCCTGAAGTTCATCCAGGCCGCGGGGCCGAGCCTTGTCGCAGGGAGCCTCGAGGGTCGCCGGGTCGCGATCGTCGACCTCGAGGGTGCGGCCCCGGCGGTGCAGGAGGGCGTGGCGGGGCAGATCCAGGCGGCGGGCGGTACCGTCGCCGTCGTCGCGTCGGTGGGCTCGTCGTGGACGGACGCCGACCACAAGGACTTCCGCGAGACGATCGCCAACGGGCTGCGCCCGCGCCTGACAGGGGGGGAGGCGGACCTGCCCCAGGGCGCGACGCCGGAGCAGGTGCTGTCGGCTGCGCTCGCCGTGGCGCTCGCGGGCACGAGCGTGTCGGACGCGCGCAGCGAGGACGCGGCAGCGCTCGAGCAGCAGCTCGTCCAGGCGAACCTCATCACGCTCGACGGGGAGCAGGCGAAGCCGGCCGACGCCGTCGTGCTGCTCGCCGGTGCCGTGCCCGCCGCGGCCCCGCAGGGCGCCTCGCCCGAGCCGACGAAGGACGTCGTCGCCTCGATGGTCACGCTCGCGAAGACTGCCCAGTCGGTGGTACCCGTGGTCGTCGCGGGGCCGACGGTCTCCTCCGGCGACGTCGTGTCCGGCGTGCGCGACGACAAGGCCACTGCCGCCAAGGTCACCACCGTGAGCGGCGTGGAGACGCCGATCGGCCAGATCGTGGTGCCGCTCGCCGTCGCCGCGCAGCTGGGCGGCCAGGCGGGCCAGTACGGGTTCGAGGACGGCGCGACGCCGCTCCCGCCGATCGTCCGGCCGTCGACCGCGGTCACGTCCGGCACGTCGGCCGGCGGGAACGGCTGATGGGCCTGCGGGCGTTCGTCCGTGGCAGCGTCGTCGCTGCGGCCGTCACGGCCGGGGTGCGGACGGCGGCCGAGGCGTCGCCGCCGGGCGGCGCGGAGCGCTGGACGCGCACCAACCACCGCGGGGAGCCGATCAGCCTTCTTGAGGGGCCCGCGGTCGCCGCGGGCCTCGCCGCGGGTGCGCTCTGCGCGGGCTCGGGTCGCGGGCGCGCGGCCGGCCTCGTGGCAACGGCCGGCGCGGGCGCGTTCGGGCTGGTCGACGACCTTGCCGAGGACACCTCGACCCGGACCAAGGGGCTGCGCGGGCATCTGGGCGCGCTCCGCGAGGGTCGGCTGACCACCGGCGGGCTCAAGGTGCTCGGCATCGGCGCGACCTCGCTGGTCGCGGCCGCGGTCGGCACGCGGCGTCCGGGCGGCCGGGCCGCGTGGGCCGCCGACGTCGTCGTCAACGGGGCGCTCATCGCCGGGACCGCCAACCTGCTCAACCTGCTCGACCTGCGGCCTGGTCGGGCCATCAAGGCGTCCGCCGCGCTCGCGGCCCTGCCCGTGGGCGGGCCCCTCGCCGCGGCGGGTGCCGGGGCCGTCGCGGGAGCCGGTGCCGCCGCGTGGCAGCGCGACCTGGGCGAGGGCGACATGCTCGGCGACGGCGGCGCGAACGCCCTCGGCGCGCTGCTCGGCACGCGCCTCGCGCTCGGGCTGCCCCGGCCGCTGCGTATCGTGGCGCTCGCGGGCGTCGTCGGGCTCACGCTCGCGAGCGAGAAGGTGAGCTTCTCCAAGGTCATCGCCGAGACGCCGTGGCTCAAGGCGGTCGACGACCTGGGGCGGCGTTGACCCAGGCGCGCGCTCCCCGCGCGCAGACCGTCGCGAGCGCGGCCCTGCTCATCACCCTGGTGACGCTCGCCAGCCGCGTCGTGGGGTTCGGGCGGTGGCTCGCCCAGGGGTGGTCGATCGGGTCCGACGGGCTCGGCCAGCCGTTCAACACGGCCAACATGCTGCCGAACATCCTGTTCGAGGTCGCCGCCGGCGGAGCGCTCGCGGGCGCGATCATCCCGCTGGTCGCCGGGCCGCTGAGCCGCGCCATCGGGACGTCTGACGGCGACGAGTCGCGCGAGCTCGCGTCCCGGAACGCCTCCGCGCTGCTGGGCTGGGCGTTGGCGGTGCTGGTGCCGATCGGCGTGGTCGTCGCGCTCCTCGCCCGCCCGATCACCGGCGGCATCCTCGACGTGCACGACCCGGTGGCGGCCCAGATCGTCACCGGCTTCCTGCGGGTGTTCGCCCTGCAGATCCCGCTGTACGGCGTCGCCGTGGTGCTCGGCGGCGTGCTGCAGGCGCACAAGCGCTTCTTCTGGCCCGCGTTCTCGCCCCTCGTGTCGAGCCTCGTCGTGATCGCCGTCTACCTGGGCTTCCGGCTGTTCGGCGAGAACCCGCTGGACCTGGCGGGGCTCTCGGGTCGGGCGCTCGGGTGGCTCGCGTGGGGCACCACGGTGGGCGTCGTGTTCCTGGTGGTGCCGCTGTTGCTGCCCACCTACCGCACGGGGCTGCGGCTGCGGCCCACGCTGCGGTTCCCCGCGGGCGACGGGGCCCGTGCGGCACGGCTCGCGTTCGCGGGCATCGGCGCCGTCGTGGCCCAGCAGCTCTCCACGCTGCTCGTGGTCCGGGTGTCGCAGTCCTTCCCGGGCTCGCTACCAGTCTTCAACTACACGCAGCAGGTCTACCTGCTGCCGTATGCGGTGCTCGCGTTCCCGATCGCCACGAGCGCGTTCCCGGCGTTCGCCGAGCATGCCGCGCACCGCCGCTTCGAGGAGCTGCGGTCCATGGTGGCCACGACGACGCGCATGCTGCTGCTCGCCGCCGCGGCGGGCGTCGCGATGCTCGTGGCGGCGGCGCCTCAGATCGGCGCCGTCTTCGACCTCATCGTCACCGGTGACGCGCCCGGGATGGTCGCGGGCCTGACGTGGATGGCGCCCGGCCTGGTCGGGTTCGCGCTGATCCTGCACCTGTCCCGGGTGCTCTACACCGTCGACCGGGGGCGTGCGGCCGTCGTGGCCACGGCGGTCGGCTGGCTGGTGGTCGCGGTCGGTGTGGCGGTCGCGCCGTCGGTTCTCGGCCACCACGCCCCGCCGCACACCGTGCTCACGTGGTTCGGCGGTGCGACGACGCTCGGTATGTGCGTTGCCGGCGCGGGGCTGCTCGCCGCCGTGCGCCGCCACCTGGGCGCCGAGGCGCTCCAGGGCGTCCCGTCCGCGCTCGGGGTGCTGGCCGTCGGCGTGACCGTGGGGGCGTCCGCCGGGCGGCTCGTGCCCGTGCACGGGACGGCGCCCTACCACGGGCAGGTCCGGTTCCACGGGGGAGCGCTGGCGACGAACCTCGGGCTCGGGGTCGCGGCGGCGCTGGTCGCGCTCGTGGTGCTGGCCGCCGTCACGATGGCCGACCCGGCGCTGCGCGGCCGGGTGCTCGGGCTGGGGCGCGCGGTCAACGCGAGGCTGCGGCGGCGCTGAGCCCGCGGGCGGGCCGCCGCGTAGCACGGACCTGTCAGGCCCGCGCGGCGGGCACGCCGGACGGACGCGCAGCGACACGTGCGGAGTCCCACACCGCAGGCGACGGGCAACGCGGACGACGTCGCTTAGGATGGAGTTCCGTGGCAGACCACCTCAACCGCCCCCAGACTCGTTCCGCCGGCCGCTCGGGTGCTACGCACACGACGCGCCACATCTTCGTGACGGGCGGTGTGGTCTCCTCTCTCGGCAAGGGCCTGACCGCATCCTCGCTCGGCCGCCTGCTCCGTTCGCGGGGCCTGCGGGTGACCATGCAGAAGCTCGACCCGTACCTCAACGTGGACCCGGGCACGATGAACCCGTTCCAGCACGGCGAGGTGTTCGTCACCGAGGACGGCGCCGAGACCGACCTCGACATCGGCCACTACGAGCGGTTCCTCGACGTCGAGCTGCCGGCGTCGTCGAACATCACCACCGGGCAGGTCTACTCCCGTGTGATCGCCAAGGAGCGCCGCGGCGAGTACCTGGGCGACACCGTCCAGGTGATCCCGCACATCACCGACGAGATCAAGTCGCGCATGCGCGACCAGGCCGGTGAGGACATCGACATCATCATCACCGAGATCGGTGGCACGGTCGGCGACATCGAGTCGCTGCCGTTCCTCGAGGCCGCCCGCCAGGTGCGCCACGAGCTCGGGCGTGACAACTGCTTCTTCCTGCACGTGTCCCTGGTGCCGTACATCGGCCCGTCGGGCGAGCAGAAGACCAAGCCGACGCAGCACTCGGTGGCCGCGCTGCGCAACCTCGGCATCCAGCCCGACGCGCTGGTGCTGCGCTCCGACCGGCCGGTACCGGACGGGATCAAGCGGAAGATCGCGCTGTTCTGCGACGTCGACAACGACGCCGTCGTCAGCTGCCCGGACGCCCCGAGCATCTATGACATCCCGCGCGTGCTGCACGGCGAGGGCCTGGACGCGTACGTGGTGCGCCGCCTGGACGTGCCGTTCCACGACGTCGACTGGGACGCCTGGAACACCCTGCTGGACCGCGTGCACGAGCCGGAGCACAACGTCGAGGTCGCCCTGGTGGGCAAGTACATCGACCTGCCGGACGCCTACCTCTCGGTGACCGAGGCGCTGCGCGCGGGCGGGTTCGCGACCAACGCCAAGGTGTCGATCCGGTGGGTCGCGGCGGACGACTGCAAGACGCCGGAGGGCGCCGAGGCGTCGCTCGAGGGCGTCGACGCGGTGCTCGTCCCCGGCGGCTTCGGGGTGCGCGGCATCGACGGCAAGATCGGCGCGCTGCGTTGGGCCCGCGAGAACCTGGTCCCGACGCTCGGCATCTGCCTGGGCCTGCAGTCGATGGTCATCGAGTACGCGCGCAACGTGCTCGGCTACACGGACGCGTCGTCGACCGAGTTCGACCCGCACAGCGCTCATCCCGTCATCGCGACGATGGAGGAGCAGCTCGCCATCGTGGGCGGCCAGGGCGACCTCGGCGGCACCATGCGCCTCGGCGCGTACGACGCGGCCCTCGCGCCCGGGTCGCAGGTGGCCAAGGCGTACGGCACCGAGCAGGTCTCCGAGCGTCACCGCCACCGTTACGAGGTCAACAACGCCTACCGCGCCGAGCTCGAGAACGCCGGTCTGCGGATCTCGGGCACCTCGCCGGACTCGTCGCTGGTGGAGTTCGTCGAGCTGCCCGCCGACACCCACCCGTACTACGTCTCGACGCAGGCGCACCCCGAGTTCAAGTCGCGTCCGACGCGCTCGCACCCGCTGTTCAGCGGCCTGATCGCCGCCGCCGTCGAGCGGCAGGGCGCGTGACCTCGGACGACGCGCTGAGCGACGTCGTCGACCCTCGCCCCGCCACGCGGCGGGGCGAGGGGTTCGCGGGCCGCATCTTCGACGTCGTCGTCGACGACGTCGACCTCGGTGAGGCCGGCACCGTGACCCGCGAGTACGTCGACCACCCCGGCGCGGTCGCGGTCGTCGCGCTCGACGACGACGGGCGGGTCGCGCTGCTCGACCAGTACCGCCACCCCGTGCGGTCCGTGCTGTGGGAGATCCCGGCCGGGCTGCTCGACGTGGCCGGCGAGCCCGCCGTCGTGGCGGCCGCGCGCGAGCTCGCCGAGGAGGCCGACCTGCGGGCCGGCCGCTGGGACGTGCTCGCCGACTTCCTCACCTCGCCCGGTGGCAGCAACGAGGCGCTGCGCGTGTTCCTCGCGCGCGACCTGAGCCCGGTGCCCGCGGCGGAGCGCCACGTGCGCACCGACGAGGAGGCGGCCATGCAGGTGCGCTGGGTGCCGCTCGACGAGGTCGTGGCGCGCGTGCTGGACGGTTCGCTGCACAACCCCTCGACGGTCGTGGGCGCGCTCTCCGCGTTCGCGGCGCGCGCGGGCGCGTGGACGGCGCTGCGCCCCGTGGACGCGCCCTGGCCGTACCGCAAGGGCACCCTGCCCGTCTGACGTCGGCGGGCCGCGTCCATGCAGGCCGCGCGGTTAAGGTTGCGGCGTGCCCCCTCTGCTGAGCGAGCCGTCCGTCGGCGTCCTCGGGCCCGTGACCGTCGCGGGACCCGACGGCACCGCACGCGCGCCCCGCGGCGAGCGCGCCGCCGCGCTGCTGGTCGCGCTCGCGCTGGCCGGGGGCCGGGCCGTGCCCGTGACGTCGCTGGTCGACGACCTGTGGACCGACGGCGTCCCCTCCGACCCGCGAGCCGCGCTGCAGTCGCTCGTGTCGCGGCTGCGCGCCACCGCGGGCGGGACGGTCGTGGTCGCGCGGCCCGGCGGGTACGCGCTCGAGGTGCCCAGCGACCTGACGTTCGCCGAGCGGGCCCTCGCCGACGCGCGCACTGCGCTCGCGCACGGGGACGCCCCGGCGGCCGCGGACGCCGCCGACCGGGCCCTCGGCTGCTGGCGGGGGGAGCCCGGCGACGGGCTCGGGCCCGCGTTCGACGACCTGCGCCGCGCGCTCCGCGCGACCAGTGCGCCGCTGCGCGACGACCTCCTTGCCGTCCGCCGACAGGCCGCAGCCGCGCTCGGCGACCACGACACGGTGCTGGCGTTCGCCGGCCCCGCCTTCGACGCCGACCCCACCGACGAGGTCGCGGCCCGGGACCTACTCACCGCCCTCGACGCGCTGGGGCGCGCCGACGACGCCGGGCGCGTGTTCACGCGGCTGCGGCACGCGCTGGTCACGGAGCTCGGGACCGACCCCTCGCCCGACCTCGAGGCGCTGGCGCGGTCGGCACGGGACGCGCCGACGACCGTCGCCGTGGCCGAGGCACCCACTCGCCACGGCTCCCACGGCCTGCGCGCCGCCGCGCAGCCCCTGGTCGGCAGGGACGCCGACGTCGCCGCGCTGCTCGACGCTCTCGACCAGCACCGGCTCGTGTCGATCCTGGGGCCCGGCGGGCTCGGCAAGACGCGGCTCGCGCAGGAGGTCGCCCACCGCGTCCTCGAGCGCACGCCCGCCTCGGTGCCGCTCCAGGTCGCCGTCGCCGAGCTCGCGGGCGTCCGGACGGACGACGACGTGGTGCTCGCCCTCGCCGACGCGCTCGGCGTCTCCGCCAGCCCGACCGCGCGCCTGTCCGACCGGCTGCTCGCCGGCGGCGTCCGCGACCAGCTGCTGGAGCGGCTCCGGTCGGCCCCGACGCTCCTGGTGGTCGACAACTGCGAGCACGTCGTCGCCGGCGCGGCCGCCTGGACGGCCGACCTCCTCGCGGCGTCGCCCACCCTGCGCGTGCTGACCACCAGCCGCGCGCCGCTGCAGCTGGCGGGGGAGCAGGCATACGCGCCCGCGCCCCTGGCCGCCGACGGCGCCGGGGCCGAGCTGTTCCGCCGCCGGGCCACGGCGGCGCGCCCGGGAGTGCGGCTGCCCGCCGACGTCGTCGTGCGGCTCGTCGAGCGGCTGGACGGGCTGCCGCTCGCCATCGAGCTGGCCGCCGCCCGGGTGCGGACGCTGGGTGTCGAGGAGATCGAGGTGCATCTCGACGAGCGGTTCGCGCTGCTGCGCGGCGGCGACCGGACCGCTCCCGACCGGCACCGCACGCTCGAGGCGGTCATCGACTGGAGCTGGAACCTGCTCGAGCCGGCGCAGCAGGAGCTGTGGCGCCGCGTGGCCGTGCTGCCGGACGGGTTCACGGCGCAGGCGGCCGCGGTGCTGGGCCGCTTCGACCCGGATTCGCGGCCCCTCGACGTGCTCGACGACCTCGACGCGCTGGTGACCCAGTCGATCGTCGCCGCGGTCGACGCGCCGGGCGGCACCCGCTACCGGATGCTCGAGACGGTGCGCGAGCTGGGCCTGGCGCGTCTCGAGGCCGCGGGGGAGGAGGACCGGGTCCGCGACGCGCTGTGGGCCTGGGCCGTGGGCGTGGCGGACCGGTGCAGCTCGGCGCTGCTGGGTCCCGGCCAGGTCGAAGCGCTCGAGGAGATCGTCCGCGAGCACGAGAACCTGTTGTTCGCCCTTCGCGCTGCGGCGGTGCCCGACGACCGCCCGCACCGGACGGGACGGTCCGCCGTGCGCCGGGCCGACGCCGTCGTGCGGCTCTTCGTGGCCATCACGGCGGCCTGGGCCATGCGCGGCTCCGACGAGCGCGTCACGCGCCTCGCCCCGGCCGTCGCCGAGGCCGCCACCTGGTGGGACGTGCCGCGCGAGGACCGCGACCGCACCGCGCTCGCGCTGGCCTTCGCCTCGCTGTCGCGGCTCGAGGAGCGCGGGCCCGCCACGGCACGGCTGCTCGCCCGCCTGCTCCGCCTGGTCCGGGACGACGCGCGCGACCCCGCGGGCCCCGCCATCGGGCACCGGACGGGCGTCTTCGCCGGGATGTTCCTCGCCCTGGGGACGTCCGGTGCGGTGCCGACCGACGCCGCCCTCGAGACCATGGCGGCGCTCCGCCAGAGCGAGGACCCGCTGCTCGCGTTCTTCGCGCACATGGCCATGGCGCAAGAGGCCGAGAACGACGGGCGCCTGGAGGAGGCGGTCGAGCTCGCGAAGGTGGCCTACGACGCCGCCCTGCCCGTCGGCGACACCGGCACGCGCGCGTTCGCCGCGATGCTCGCGGCGTCGGGGCTGAGCGAGCTGGGGGACTCGGGCGCCGCGGTCGAGTGGTCCGCACGGGCGCGCAGCGGCGTCCAGCAGCTCGGCGCCGACGTCGTGGGGCGGATGCTCGACTGGATCGATCTCGCCGCCGCGCTCGACGGCGGCGACCTCGCCGCCGCCGAGCGGCTGTGCGACCGTCTCGAGGCCGCCGACGACACCGCGCGAGGCCCCGGCGTCGGCGTCGAGCAGCGCGCCGTGGCCGAGGCGGGCCGCGCGGAGATCGCGTTCGCCCGCGGCGACGTCGACACCGCGATCGCCGCCTACCAGCACGCGCGCGAGCACCTGGCCGACGAGACGGGACCTGCCGCCCCGTGGGCGGTCATGCTGGGCGCGGCGTCGGCCGTCCGGCTGGTGCAGGCCGGCCGAGGCGAGCACGCGCACGAGGTCGCGCTGGACACGGCCCGCCGCACCGTCGCGTTCCTGGACCTGTGGGTGGCGCGCAGCGTGGACCGGCCCGTGCTCGGCACCGCGTGCGTCGGGGCCGGGGCGGCCCTCGCCCTCGGGCCGGAGGACCCGCCGGCCGACGACGTCGCCCGCGGGCTGGAGCTGCTGTGCCTCGGCGACGCACTGGGCGGCCGCCAGGACTTCTTGTCCCTGCGCCGGGCCCCCCTGCTCGCCGCCGCGGCCGAGCGCTACGGGGACGCGGCGCTCGCGGAGACGCGCGAACGCGTCGAGCGCGCGGGCCGGGCAGGGCACCCGGACCGCGCGCTCGACCTGCTGCGGGGCTACGCCTTGCGCATGTAGGCGCGCACGGCCAGCGGCGCGAAGACCGCCACGACCACCGCCGCGCCGGCCAGCGCCAGGGCGACGTCCGAGCCGGCACCGGCGCCCGAGGTGAGCCCGCGGATCGCCGTGACCAGGTGCGACACGGGGTTGATGTCGGAGAACGCCTTGAGCGGGGCGGGCAGCGTGTCCGCCTGGACGAACGCGTTCGACAGGAACGTCAGCGGGAACAGGATCAGGAACGAGATGCCCTGCACCGACGACGCGCTGCGGCCGATGACGCCGAAGTAGGCGAAGATCCAGCTCAGCGCCCAGGCGCACACGATGACGAGCAGCGCCGCGCCGATCGTGCCGCCGACGGACGAGGGTCGCCAGCCCATGATCAGGCCCACCACCACGGTGAGCGTCGTGGCGATGAGGTAGCGCAGGACGTCGGCCACCAGCGCCCCGGCGAGCGGCGCGATGCGGGCGATGGGGAGCGACCGGAACCGGTCGAACACGCCCTTGTCCATGTCCTCGCGCAACTGGACGCCCGTCACCGTCGAGGCCGTGATGACGGTCTGGACCAGGATGCCCGGGATGATCGTGGGCAGGTAGCTCTGCACGCTGCCGGCGATCGCCCCGCCGAAGATGTACGTGAACATCAGCGTGAACACGATCGGCTGCACGGTGACGTCGATGAGCTGCTCGGGCGTGCGGCGCACCTTGAGGATGCCGCGCCACGCCATGGTGAGCGACTGGTTGATCGTGGTCGCCAGCGTGAGCGGGCGTGCGGCGCTCGCGGCGGGGGTCCGGGGGAGCGTGACGGCGGTCATGCGAGCACCTTCTCTGCGGGCGTGGCGTCGGCCTCGTGGCCGTCGTCGGACGACGTCGCGGCATGGCCGGTGAGGGTCAGGAACACCTCGTCGAGCGAGGGCTTGGCGAGCGCGAGCTCGCGGACGTCGATGCCGGACTCGCGCAGCCGCAGCAGCACCTCCGTGACGGCGGCCGTGTCCTCCACGGGCACCGTGAGCCGCACGCCGTCGGCGAGCGGGGTGGTGCCGGGCTCCTGCCCGACGACGGCGAGCATCACGCCGCGCGTCCGGTCGGCGTCGGTGCGGGCGACGGCCAGCTGGAGCGCCTGGTGCCCCACGGAGCGCTTGAGGTCGTCGGCGGTGCCCTCGGCGACCACGCGGCCGCGGTCGATCACGGCGATCCGGTCGGCGAGCTGGTCGGCCTCGTCGAGGTACTGGGTGGTGAGCAGCACGGTGGAGCCCTGGGCGACCAGGCGGCGGATCGTGTCCCACATCTGGTTGCGGGTGCGCGGGTCGAGGCCCGTGGTGGGCTCGTCGAGGAAGATCAGCGGCGGCTGGGCGATGAGGCTGGCCGCGAGGTCCAGGCGGCGGCGCATGCCGCCGCTGAACGCCTTGAGGGGCCGGCGGGCGGCCTCTGTCAGTGCGAACTCCTCGAGGAGCTCGGCCGACTTGGCTCGCGCCGCACGCGCCGACAGGCCCAGCAGCATGCCGAAGATCACGAGGTTCTCGGTCGCGGACAGGTTCTCGTCGACGGACGCGTACTGGCCCGTCACGCCGATGAGGGAGCGCACGGTCTGCGGCCGGCCGACGACCGCGTGCCCGCAGACGCGGGGCCGCCCGCCCCCCGGCCGCAGGGGAGCCGTGAACGGCCCCCGCCGCGCCCGCCTCGCCGGATCCGACGATTCCCTCAAGCAGGGTGCCGCCCTCGTCCAATAGGCCGTGCAGCTCGATGAGCCGCCCCATCGCCTCGTTGCGGTATACGTCGGCGCGGCTCTCGTCGAACAGCGCGAGCGCGACGGGCATGAAATCCATGTCCGCGCAGATCGCCTCGAGGGCGGCGTTGATCCCCGAGAGGATCTCGCGGTACGCGCCCTGGTGCCCGAACGGCTTCGCCCGATCCCCGAGGGAGCCGGAGCGCGACCGGCCCGCGATCCGCCCGATTTCCGTAACGACCCCCATGATCCGCCCCGACATCGTCGCGAACGCGGTCCCGAGCTGCCCGATCTCGTCCTTGCGGCGCAACAGCTTCGGTGACAGCTTTAAATCGAATTGCCCGATCGCCAGCTCCCGCGCGTTCGCCGTGATCGCGCGGAGCGGCTGCGTGAGCATATGCCGGAGCAAGAGGACGAACGCCGCGGCGAAGGCGGTAAAGCAAGCGAGGATGATCGCGACGCCGATCGCGGAGGCGCGCCCGAGCTCCCGCGTGAAGTCGGATTTCGGCGCGAGGATCCCGAGGGTCCAGGGCGTCCCCGCGATCGGCGCGTAGCCGACGTAGACCTGCCCGTCGTAGCCCCAGAAGCCCTTCGAACCGGCCTGCCCGCCGCGCATCGCCTCGAGGGCGGCGCGCACGTCCTCCGGATAGCCGAGGATCCCCTCCGCGGTCTCCCCGCTCAGGATCCGGCTCGCCTCCTCGTGGGCGATCAGCTTGCCGTCCGCGCCCGCGATGATCTCATGGGCCACGCCGTCATGCCAGAGGGTTCCGATCATGTCGCCTTCCTGCGCGCCCGCCTGGGTGAAAACAAAACTCGCCCCGGTGATGATTTCGTTCGTACCCGCCGCGGGCGCCTGAAGGGTGAGCGCAATGCCCGTCGTGTCGTTCTCGACGAGCTGCCCTGTCATATTGATCCGCACTTCCGTCGTATCGAACCCGCCGATACGCACGGGCACGGCCTGGATGTTCTCCGCCCAGTTGTTGCTCAGGGTCAGTTCCTTGTTATCCCCGGCGCCGGTTGTCGGCTCAACCGAGATGCCGCCCATCTTCAGGCCGTATTCCGTATCATGCGAGATATCCGGCGCATTCACATGCCAGGTGACGTTCACGTTGCCGTTCGCATCCAGCGCGCTGTCCGGAATAATGACCGCATAATACGACTTGCCGCTCTGATCGAAGAGGGTGATGATCGCGGCCGGCCCGCCGTTGATGGATGCGCCGTCGCAGAGCCAGGTATTGCTCCGGCTGCCTTCGAACTGGCCCTGTTGCAGCACGGCGTAATGGATCTCGCTCCCGCTCATGTCCTCGAAGTTCAGGGTGAGGGTGACGTTCGTTCCCTCCCCGGCGTGGACCGCAAGATTCCCGGAGTC
>WRHK01000069.1 GCA_009783295.1 Promicromonosporaceae bacterium | reverse complement strand
TGGCCGGGCCCCCCCCCGCGGGGGGGGGGTGGGGGGGGGTGGGGGGGGGGGGGGGGGGGGGGGGGGCCGGGGGGGGGGCCGGGCCGCGGCGGGGCGTCAGTTGGCCAGGACGGCCTTCTGCGCGTTGGTGAGCTCGGACTGCACGTCCTTGCCGTCCCAGATGTTGGCGGAGGCCGCGTTGAGGGCGTCCCACACCTTGGCCATGCGGGCGATCTTCGGCATGGCGAACGTGGTGCTCATCTGGTCGGCGAAGCCGGCGATGGCGTCGTTCTTGTACGTCAGCTTGGTCGTCGAGACGCCGAGCGTGCCGCAGATGTCGGCGCGGAGCTGCTGCATCTCGGGCGTGGTGAGGAACTCGGCGAAGGCGTTGGCCTCGGCCGGGTGCTTCGAGTACGCGGAGACGAACATGGTGCGCACGCCGGTGAAGCTCGTGGCGGGCGTCGAGTCACCCGGCAGGGAGAACATCGGCACGACGCCGAACTTCACGCCCTTGTCGGTGAACTGCTTGACGTTCCACGGGCCGCTGACCTCGATGGCGGCCTTGCCGGCGGCGAAGAGGCTGTCGGCGGTGGCGGTGTTCATGTCGGCCGCCTTGACCGGCAGGATCTCGTGGAGCTTCTGGAAGGCCGTGTAGCCCGCCACCGACTGCGCGTTGTCGATGTTCGGCGCGGTCTCGTCCAGGCCGTCCTTGCCGAACAGGCGGTTGCCGCCGCTCGTCATGAACGCGCCCGTGTAGTAAAAGTTGCCGACGTCCATGACGAACCCGTACTTGCCGGGGTTGGCGGCGTTGAACTGCTTGGCGAAGGAGACGACGTCGTCGTACGTCTTCGGGGGGTTCGGGACGAGCGCCTTGTTATAGAAGAGCGCGTAGGTGTCGGCGTCGACCGGGTAGCCGTACATCTTGCCGTCGGTCCACGTGTCGGCCGTGACGGCGGCCGGGGTGACGTTCTTCTTCACCGCGTCGAGGTCCTGCGTCGGCAGCACGTGGCCGCCCGAGACCAGGTCGCCGAGCGTGTCGTGCGGGGCGGCGAACACGTCCGGGCCCTTGCCGGCGGGGCCGTCGAGCGCGATCTGCTTCGCGGCGTCGCCGGACTCGACGTTCACGTACTTGATGGTGATGTTCGGGTGCTGGGCGGTGAACTTCGCGCCCGCCTCCTTGACGAACTCGTCAGGCCCGAGGAGGGACTCCCAGACCGTGAGCTCGATGGGGTCCTTCGTGTTGAGGGCCTGTGCGCCGTCGCTCTGGGCGGCCTTGACCTGGTCGGGCGTGGGGTTCTGGGTCGAGCACGCGGTGAGCGCGACGGCCAGGACGGCGACGGCGCCGCCGGCGAGGATCTTGCGAAGCATCGTTGCTTTCCTTCCGCTGACCGGCTGGTGCCGGTGCCGCACTTCCGTGTGCGGCGCCACACGGGTGGCTGTGCGCGCTCACAGTACGCGCACACTCGGCACGGTCGGCAAGTTGCCTGGAGTCACAATCCCGTAACGGTGCGTTGGCGCGGGTTTCGGGACGGGGTCGATTTGCACGGCGGCCCAGGTCGGGTGTTCTCTGGGCCCCGCACGCGACGAAGCTGCCGCGTGGCACTGTGACCGCGCACAGCCCAGGGAGCCTCATTGACCAGCCCTTCCGTCGACGGCCCGTTCGTCCCCGGTCCCGCCTTCGACGGCTGGCTGCCGGGCGTGGACGGCATCTGCTACGGCGGCGACTACAACCCCGAGCAGTGGCCCGAAGAGGTGTGGGAGCAGGACGTCGCCCTCATGCGTGAGGCGGGCGTGAACCTGGTCAGCGTCGGCATCTTCTCCTGGGCGCTGCTCGAGCCGCGCGAGGGCGAGTTCGACTTCGCGTGGCTGGACCGCCTGTTCGACCTGCTGCACGCGAACGGGATCCGGGTGGACCTGGGCACGCCCACCGCGTCGCCTCCGGCGTGGTTCTTCCGCCGGTACCCGCAGGCGCGCGTGGTCACCAAGGACGGGACCGTCATGGGCTTCGGCTCGCGCGGGATGGCGGCCCCGACGTCGCCGGAGTACCGCGCGGCGGCCGTGCGCATCGCCACCGAGCTGGCGGAGCGGTACGGCGCGCACCCGGCGCTCGCGCTGTGGCACGTGCACAACGAGTACGGCGCCCCGGTCAGCGACGACTACTCGGAGAACGCCCGCCGCGCGTGGCCGCTCTGGCTGCAGCACCGGTACGGGAGCCTCGAGGCCCTCAACGCGGCGTGGGGCACCCGGTTCTGGGGCCAGGTGTACGGCGAGTGGGACGAGGTCGACGTGCCCGCCGCGTCGCCGTCGGTGGTCAACCCGGCCCAGCGCCTCGACTTCGCCCGGTTCACCGACGCGATGCTGCGCGAGTGCTTCACGGCCGAGCGCGACGTGATCCGTGCGCGCTCGTCGGTGCCCGTCACCACCAACTTCATGGCCGTCGCGTGCCCCGCCACCGACCTGTTCGCGTGGGGCCGCGAGGTCGACGTCGTCTCCAACGACCACTACCTGTGGGCCGCCGACCCGCGCAACCACGTGACGCTCGCCCTGGCCGCCGACCTGACCCGGTCGGTGGCCGGCGGCAAGCCGTGGATGCTGCTGGAGCACTCCAGCTCGGGCGTCAACTGGCAGCCGCGCAACGTGGCCAAGCGCCCCGGCGAGGAGCTGCGCAACGCGATGTCGCACCTGGGCCGGGGCGCCGACGCCATCATGTTCTTCCAGTGGCGCGCCTCCCGGTCGGGGGCCGAGAAGTTCCACTCCGCGATGCTCCCCCACGCCGGCACCCGCTCGCGGGTGTGGCGCGAGGTCGTCGAGCTCGGCGCCACGCTCGGCAGGCTCGGCGAGGTCGTGGGGTCGCGCACGCAGGCCGACGTCGCGCTGCTCTGGGACCAGGAGTCGCTCTGGGCCCAAGGCCTGGAGTGGCGCCCCAGCGCGGACCTGCAGGCCGGCGAGCGCATCCAGACGTTCTACGACCGCCTGTGGCGCGACGGCCTCACCGTCGACCTGGCCCGCCCGTCGCAGGACCTGTCGGCGTACCGGCTGGTGGTCGCCCCCGCGTCGTACCTGCTCACGGCCGCCGACGCCGCGAACCTCACCGCCTACGTCGAGGGCGGCGGCACCCTGCTGGTGTCGTGCTTCTCGGGCATCGTCGACGAGCACGACCGCGTGCACGAGGGCGGCTTCATGGCCCCGCTGCGCACCGCCCTGGGCGTGTGGGTCGAGGAGTTCCTGCCGCTGCGCGAGGGCGAGCGCGTCACGCTCGAAGGGCTCGGCGACCCGCTCCACGCCACCGTGTGGGCCGACGACCTGGTGCTCGAGGGCGCCGAGGTCGTCGCGACCTACGCCGACGGCCCGGCCCCGGGCGGCCCGGCCGTCACCCGCCACCAGGCCGGCGCGGGCAAGGGCTGGTACCTGTCGACGGTGCTGGACGCCGACGCCCTGGCCCCGCTCATGGCCCGCGTCTACGCCGACGCCGGGCTCACGCCCACGCTGCTGCCCGACGACGTCGAGGTGCTGCGCCGCGTCTCGGACGACGCCGAGTACACGATCGCCATCAACCACTCCCCCGTGGACGTCCGGCTCCCGGTGCCGGCGGGCACCACGGACCTGCTGAGCGCGGGCGCGACGTCGACCGACTCGACCTCCGGGACCACCACGGTCCCCGCGGGCGAGGTGCGGGTGCTCAGGGCACCTCGCTGAACCACTCCGTACCGATCACGCGGCGTGCGAGCCACGGCGGCAGCGCGAGCAGGATCGCGACGGTGCGCACTCCCCCGCTCGCCTGGGAGGCGTGCGCGGCCAGGGCGGCCCGCTTGGCGGGCAGCTGGTCGCGCACGTCGACGGCGTGCGCGATGTCGGCGCGCGCGGTGAACACGTCGTCGCCGGGCACGGTCAGGCCGGGCAGCACCCGCGCGAGCGGGCGCACGGCGTGCAGCACGCGCACCAGCCAGGTGCGGTCCATCGTCGCCTCCCAGAGCACGGGCCGGCGGCGGGCGAGCAGCTGGGCCTCGCGGGCCACGACGTGCACCTTGAGGTGGTCGGGGTGCCCGTACCCGCCGCGGTCGTCGTACCCGGTGAGCAGGTCGGCGTCCTCCTCGTCGAGCACGGCGACGACGGCGTCGGCGGCCTCGCCGAGGGGCACGTCGACGAACCGGCTCGCGCCGTCGCTGGGGCGGTCCGCCATCCCGGAGTCGCCGTAGCCGAGGCGCACCACGCGGGCGACGCCGAGCGCGCGGGCGGACTCGTCGAGCTCGTGCACGCGGCGGTCGGCCAGGGCGGCACCGGGGCCGCCGGCGGCGAGCCCCGCCTCGCCGTCGGTCGCGACCACGAGCACCACGCGGTCGCCGGCGGCGGCCCGCTGGGCGATCCACCCGCCGGTGAGCAGGGCCTCGTCGTCGGGGTGGGCGTGCAGGCACACGACGGTGGCCATCAGGCACCCACCAGCACGGGCACGGCGACCGGGGCCGGCTGGGCGACGGGCCGGGCCGCCGTGGTGGCCGCGCGGTAGAGGGCCGCGGTGCGGTCGAGCGCGTCGGCCCAGTCGAACGGCGGGGGCACCAGCGCGTTGTGGGCGGTGATGCGCTCGCGCAGCGGAGCCTCGCTCAGCAGCCGCGCGACGGCGGGGGCGAGCGCGGCGTCGTCGTCGACGAGGAGCCCGTCGAGGCCGTCGGTGACGAACTCGCCGACGCCGCTGCAGCGGCGCGCGACCACGGGCAGGCCGGTGCAGCGGGCCTCGAGCGCGGCGATGCCGAACGACTCCTTGGGCGCCGGGGCCACGTAGACGGACGCGGCGCCGAGCTCGGCGAGCACCTGGTCGCGCGTGAGCCGCCCGGTGACGCGCACGTGCTCCCCGAGGCCCCGCCGCTGCACGCGACGCTCGACGCGGCGGCGCAGGCGGCCGTCACCGACGATGACCAGCCGAGCGTCGGCCTCGGGCGCCAGGGCCCTGACCTGCTCGAACGTGCGCAGCAGCTGGATCGGCCGCTTGCGGGGCGCCAGGCGCATCGTGCTCACCAGCACCGACCCGGCGCGCTCCGCCTCGCCGGAGGGGCGCTGCCACGCGGCCACGTCGAGGGCGTTGGGCAGCACGGCGACCTCGACGCCGGGCAGCGCCTTGCCGAACGACGCCGCGGCCGCGCCGCTGACGGCGGACCACACGACGGGCCAGCCGGCCAGCCGCATGCCCATGGCCGCGACGCGCAGCGCGAGCCCGGCCCCGGACCACATCGAGTGGACGGTCACGAGGGTGGGCACGCCGGACTTCGCGGCGGCGCGTGCCACGGCGAGCCCGTACGGGGACACGAGCGAGAGGTGCACGTGCACGACGTCGTACTCGCCGACCGCGCGGCGGGCCTGCCCGGCGGGCAGGCGCCGCACCCAGGCCGGGTCGGCTGCGCCGGCGGCGGGCTCGGTCGGGGTGAGCACCACGGCGTCCAGGCCGGCGGCGCGCTGGTGGCGCACCAGGTCGTCGACGTGGGTCTCGATTCCGCCCAGGCGGGGCAGGAACACGTCGGTCACGTGCGCGACCCGCTGCACCTCGCCGGCCGGTCCCGCCCAGCCCGTGCGGTCGGCGGCGCCGGCACGACGGCGGCCCAGCAGCCACAGGCCCAGCGCGCCGCCGCCCACCGGGATCTCGAGCGCGAACACGAACACGCGGTACAGCACCGCGGCCGCCGTGGCCGCCGTCGGGTCGGCGCCGAGCGCCAGCAGCACGCCCACCATGCCGAGGTCGGCGACGCCGACGCCGCCCGGCGTGAGCGGCAGGATCGTCAGCAGCCGCTCGACGGCGAAACCGGCCAGCACGATGGGCCAGGCCACGCCCGCGCCCGTGACGTGCAGGCACAGCCCCAGCAGCACGGCCTGCAGCGCCACGTACCCGCCGATGGCCATGGTCATGCGCAGCCACCCGCGCGTCACGAGAGCCTCGCACTCGCGGCGCAGCTCCAGCACCGCGGGCACCAGGTCCAGCGGCCGGTCCTTGCCCACGAGGCGCAGGCCCGCGCGGGCGGCACGGCTCAGCGCGCGCCCCAGGCGGGCGGCGCCGGCCGGGCTGCGCAGCGCCACCCAAGCGCCGGCCACCAGGGCGACGAACGCGACGCCCCCGAGCACGCCCGCCGTGAGCAGCGACCGCCCCACCGTGTCGCCCGCGTACACGAGCGCCGCGACGGCCACCGCGGGCAGCAGCAGCTTGGAGCCGACGTCCCACAGGTTGGTGAGCACCGTGAACCCGGTGAAGGCGCGCACGTCGATGCCCCAGGTGCGCATCATGCGGCGGTTGAGCTCCATCCCGGCCGCCCCGCCGACGGGGAGCACGTTCGACACCGCGCTGCCCGTGAGGTTGAGGGTCAGGGCCCGGCGGTGCGTCAGCGCGGGGGCCGCCGCCGTCAGCACGAACGTGTGCACGAGCAGCCCTGCGAGCCACACGGCGGCCAGCGTCAGCGCGGCCGACCAGGTGAGCCCCTGCAGCGCCGGCACCACCCCGTGCCACGTCACGCCCACGGCCTTCGGCAGCCCGACCGCCACTAGGCCCAGAGCCACCAGCCACGAGGCGGCGAACCGCAGGCGACGCTTCAGGGGGCTGGTGCCGACCGCGGCGTCCTCGCTGGTCGGTTCGTCGGGGACGGGGGGCGTCGTCGTGGTGGCCACGCCCGGGACGCTAAAGATGCCCGGATGAACCAAAGATGAACTGTCGCTCAGTGACCGGGCAGCAGCACCGTGACGCTCATCGCACGCCCGTGCTCGCACGGCACCGGCGCGTGCGCGCCCCGGAACGCGTGGTGCCCGTCGAAGCACAGCCGCAGCTCGCCGCCCGCGCCCGTGACCAGCGAGTCCACGAGCGACAGGCCCAGGCCCGCACCGGGCCGCGCCCGCGCGTCGTCGGCCCGCGCGAACCGCTGCACCGCCGTGTGCAGCAGGTCAGGCTCCATGCCGCGCCCCGCATCCGTGACGACGATCCGCGCCCAGCCCGGGTCCGGCCGGTCGACGACCACCTCGACCGGCGGCGCCCCGTGCTTCGCCGCGTTGTCCAGCAGGTTGGTCAGCACACGCTCCACGGCGGCGTCGGACAGCGCCACCGGCACCGGCCGGTCGGGCAGCACGACGCCGACGTCGGCCAGGTGCGCGACGTCGGCGACCCGCCGCTGGTCGATCACCCGGGCCGTGACCGCGACCAGGTCGCACCCCTGCCCGCCCGCCCCGGAGGACGCCCCGACAGCCAGCAGCTGGTCGGCCAGGTGCGCCAGCCGGTCCAGGTCCACCTGGAGCTCGTCGAGCACCTCCTCGTGCTCCGCCGTGGTGCGCGGGCGGCGGCGCGCGAGCTGGATGCGGCTGCCCAGCAGGGTGATGGGCGTCCGCAGCTCGTGGCTGGCGTCGCCGACGAACTGGCGCTCGCGGTCGAGGGCGCGCTCGAGGCTGGCGAGCATGTCGTTGAAGGTGTGGCCCAGGCGGGTGACCTCGTCGTCGCGCTCGGTCGGCACGTCGAGGCGCAGCTCGGTGGCGCCTTCGGCGATGGCGGCCGCCTGGCGGCGATAGCGCTCGACGGGGAGGAGCGCGGCGCGGGCGAGCCGGTCGCCCACAAACCCGGTGATGACGAGCGCGCCGATGCCCGCGAACAGGAGGGTGACGAGCAGCTCGCGCAGGGCCTCGTCGCGGTGGTCGCGCCGCACGCCCACCAGCAGGTAGTCGCCCTTCTCGACCGTCAGCGGGCTGATACGGACGCGGTAGGTGTCGCGGGCGTCGAGGATGTCGCCGATGTCGAGGGTGCGGGCGCTGGTGCCGACGTGGGCGAGGCGGCTGGGGCTGACCATGGCGTCGGTGCCGGCGGCGCCGCCGCGGTCGAGCACGTAGCCGTCGGCGCTCAGCACCTGCCAGGCGACGCCGGTGGCGTCGGCGAGGATGCGGTCGCTGACCCGCCCGTCGGCGCCGACGCGCGGGATGATCGTGCCGGTCGCCTGCAGCAGGTCGGTGTCGAGGCCGTTGTCGAGGGCCAGCTCGACGCGCCAGTAGACGAAGACGCCCGCGGCGGCGAGCACGGCCATCATCGCGGCGGAGAACCCCGCGACCAGCCTGACCCGCAACGGCAGGTGCGACCGCCAGGACGCCGTCATCGGGGGGCCGGCGGCGGGTCGACGCGGTAGCCGGCGCCGCGCAGCGTGGTGATGGTCTCGGTGCCGAACGGCCGGTCGACCTTGGCGCGGATCGCGGCGAGGTGGACGTCGATGACGTTGCTGCGCAGGTCCGTCTCGCCGTCCCAGACCTCGTCGAGGATGTGCTGCCGGGTCACGACCTGCCCGGCGCGGGAGACCAGCAGGTGCAGGATGTCGAACTCGCGGGCCGAGAGCGTGATCTCGGTGCCGGCGCGCGTGACGCGGCGGGCTGCGGGGTCGACCACCAGGTCGCCGACGGTCACGGGCGCCTGCCCCGCGGCGGTGCCGCGCCGGTACAGGGCCCGCAGCCGGGCGAGCAGCTCGTCGACGTCGAACGGCTTGGACAGGTAGTCGTCGGCGCCGGCGTCGAGGCCCTCGACGCGGGAGCGGACGTCGCCGCGCGCGGTGAGCATCATGATGGGGATGCCGCCGACGCCGAGCTCGCGCAGCCGCCGCGCCACGCTCACCCCGTCGAGGCCGGGCAGCATCCAGTCGAGCAGCGCGACGTCGTAGGAGGTGCCGCGCAGCAGGCGGTCGTAGGCGCTGCGGCCGTCGTGGACGACGTCGACCGACCAGCCGGCCTCCGCGAGCGTCTGCTCGAGCACGGCGGCCAGCCGGACGTCGTCCTCGGCGACCAGGATCCTCATGACGTCACAACGTAACGGCGCAGGCGCGTCCGTGTGAGGTGCGTCGCCGCACGCAGGGTCACGCGCCGCACGGCGGCGTACCAGGCGAGCGCCACGACGGCGCCGAGCAGCAGCCCGGCGACGACGTCGAGCGGGAAGTGCGCCCCGACGTACACGCGTGTGGCGGCCATGACGAGCGCGAGCGCGACGGCGACCACCCCGAGCCGGCGCCCGGCCACCCACACGCCGGCGGCGACGGCGCCGGCCATGACGGCGTGGTCGGACGGGAAGGACGGGTCGGTGGTGCGGCTGACCAGCACGAGCGCGTGCGGCAGCACCGCGTAGGGCCGCGGCTCGTCGACCGCGCGGCCCACGAGCTGGTTGAGCCCCAGGGCCACGAGCACGCCGAACGGGGCGGCGATCGCCGCGGTCACGCGCGCCAGGCTGCCCGAGCGGCGGGCGAACCAGAACGACACGAGCAGCAGCAGCACGAACAGCACGATGCCGTCGTTCGCGAACAGGCGCGCGGCGCCGTGCAGCCACGGGGTGTGCACCGCGAAGCGGTTCACCGCCGAGTACCACCCCTGGTCCAGGGAACCGCCGATCACCGTGCCGCCTGTCGTCTGCATCCCGGCGACACTAGGCAGTCGCGATGAAGCGGTGATGAAGCCTCAGGCCTGCTCGCCGGCGCCCTCGGGCGCGGCGGGCGGCGCGGGCTCCTCGACCGGCGGGGCGGGGTCGGCCGGTGCCGGGTCGGCGGGCGCCGGCGTCGTCTGGGCCGGCGGGCGCGCGGCCGGCCGGCGCGGCGCCGGCGGGGTGCCCACCAGGGCCGGGTCGGCAGGGCTGAACGGCTCCACCGGCAGGCCGGCGTGCGCCCGGTCCATGAAGTCCGCCCACAGCGGCGCCGCGAGCGTCGACCCGAACAGCGTGCGGATGAACCGGCCGTTGAAGTCGAAGTTGAAGTTGGTGGTGTCGCCCGACGCCTCGCCCACCCACACCGCCGTCGACAGCTGCGGCGTGTAGCCCACGAACCACGTCTGCGCCGAACCCTGCGTGGTGCCCGTCTTGCCCGCCGACACGCGCCCCTCGGCGAGCTGGCTGTTGCGGCCCGTGCCCTCCGTCATCGCGTTGGCCAGGGCGTACGTGACCGTCGCCGCCACGTTCGCCGGCAGCGCCTCGGCGTTGCACTGCGCGCCCGGCACCGGCAGCTCCTCGCCGTCCGGGCCCAGCACCCGCGTGATCGCCACCGGGTCGCAGTACGTGCCGTCCGCCGCGAGCGTCGCGTACGCGGCCGCCATCTGCAGCGGCGACGTCGTCTGCGTGCCCATGACCATCGCCGGCGTGATGAGGACGTCCTCCCGCGCGGGGTCGAACAGCGTCACGACGGCGCCGCCCGCACCCGGCCGCGTCGTCGGACGGAAGCCCATGTCCCACGCCGTGTCCCGCACGCCACACAGGTCCAGCTGCGTCGACATCGTCGCGAACGCCGTGTTCACCGAGTCCGACATCGCCTGCAGCACCGACATGTTGCCCCGCGCGTTGCCCTCGGCGTTCGCCGGGCCCCACGGCGCGCCGCCGAACTGCGAGCACGACGACGTCCACGCCGACTGCGGCCGCTGCACGCGCGCCCCGCTCACGACGTCGTGCAGCGTGCGGCCCTCGAGCAGCCACTCCGCCAGCACGAACGTCTTGAACGTCGAACCCGACTGGAACCCGCGCGACGCCCCCTGCAACGGCCCGCTCGAGAAGTTCACCGCCGTCGTGCCCGGCGCCGGGTCGGAGCTCGCGTCGAACGGGGTGTTCTGGGCCATCGCCAGGATCTTGCCCGTGCCCGGCTGCACCGTGACCACCGCCGCCTCCAGGTCCCGGGTGTTGCCCGCCGGGACATGGTTCGCGACCTCCTCGGCCGCCGCCGCCTGCAGGTCCATGTCGATCGTCGTCGTGATCCGCAGCCCGCCGCGGTACAGCAGCGCCAGACGCTCCGCCTCCGTCGCCCCGAACTCCGGGCTGTTCCGGATCGTCGAGATCACGTACGCGCAGAAGAACGCCGCGTCCTGCGCCGCAGCGCAGCCCGTCGGCACCGGCGTGATCGTCAGCGTGTCCTCGATGGGCGTCTGGCGTGCCTCGTCGAACTCCTCCGTCGTCAGGAACCCGAGCGACCACATCCGGTGCAGCACCAGGTTGCGGCGCTGCTGCGACAGCTCCGGGTTCACCGTCGGGTCGAACCGGCTCGGCGCGTTCGTGATCCCCGCGATCGTCGCCGCCTCGACCGGCGTCAGGTCGATCGCCGACTTGTCGAAGAAGAACCGCGACGCCGTCTCGACCCCGAAGATGTTCTGCCGGCCGAACTGCGCGACGTTGAGATACCCCTCGAGGATCTCCTCCTTCGACATCGTCCGCTCGATCTCGAACGCGATCGCCGCCTCACGCGCCTTGCGCGCCATCGTCTCGCCGCGCGCCTCGATCACGCCGAACGGGTCCCCCGCCTGGTACGCCACGTCGATCAGACGGTTCTTCACGTACTGCTGCGTGATCGTCGACGCACCCTGCGTCGGCAGGCCCCGCGCGTTGTTCACGAACGCGCGCGCCAGCGACCGGAAGTCCACGCCCCCGTGCTCGAAGAACCGCTCGTCCTCGATCGCCACCACCGCGTTCACCAGGTGCGGCGACACCTCCTCCAGCGGCACCACGATGCGGTTCTGCGCGAAGAAGGTCGCCAGGTGCTGCCCGTTCGCCGCATAGATCGTCGTCGCCTGCGCCAGCGGGGTCCGCTCCAGCTCCGTCGGCACCGCGCCGAACGTCTCGACCGCCGCCGTCGTCAGGCGGTCGGCGCTCGCGGCCACCGGGATCGCCAGGCCCGCAGCCAGCACGCCGCCCGACGTCGCCATCAGCACGAACGCGAGCAGGAGCGTCCCCACACGGTGCAACGGGACGCGGTGCGGTCGCCTCGGCTCGTGTGCGGTCGCGTCGTCCCGTCGTCTCCCCATGCCCGTCATGGTCCGGGGCCGACGGCGCCCGCGGCGGGCGCAGGCGCACATCGATGCGCACACAGGCGGCGAGCATCACCAGCGGTTGTGGACGTCCTCCGCCCAGCCGAGCAGCCCGTCGAACGGGATCGTCTCGCCCGCGGCCGTGGTGAACGTGCCCGACCAGTGGCCGAAGCACTGGTCGGTCGACGACGCGAGCACCAGCAGGTTGGTGCGCGTCACCTTGTCGTGGAACGGCACGAACGTCGCGTCGAGGCCGCCGCCGTGCACGCGCCACGGCTCGCGCCAGCGCGCCATGTCGTACTCCCAGACCAGCTCCTGCGGGAGGTGGTGCAGGCGTCCGTCGACGAGCACCGCGTTCTCGGTCGCGCCCGTGCCGGCGGTCCACCGGCCGCCCACCTGCAGGCCCACCGTGCGGCCGTGCGTGACGCCCGCCGCGGCACCCCAGCTCCAGCGCACGTCGTAGGGCCAGCGGCCGCGCCCGTGGTCGAGCACCGCCCACGACTCCCCCGCCGGGACGGGCGCAGTCGCGCCGTCCGTCGTCACGGTGCCCGACGCCGGCCGCGCGACGTCCTTGACCGTGTACTGGAAGCGTGTGCCGCTCCAGGGCACCACCACCGCGAGCCGTTCGTGGCCGGGCGGCAGCGCAGCGACGACGTCGAAGGACGCGCCCGCCACGCGCGCCCGCAGACGGGTGCCGCCGTCGACCTCGTCGACCGCGACGTCGAGACCCTTCGCGCGGGCCCGCACGGGCCCGCCTCCGAGCGTGCCGGGAAGGCTCACGCCGCGCGCGGGCAGCACCGTGGCCGAGGCGCCCCACGTCTGCTCGGTCGTGCGGTCCAGCACCCACACCTCGTGCACCGCGGCGTAGTCGAGCGACGAGACGGTGAGCGCGAGCACGTGCGTCGGCGTGGTGACCGCCCAGTACTCCCAGCGCTTGTTCCGGCCCCAGAACCGGCGGCCGTCGCGCCCGATCCCCGAGGTGTCGACCAGCGGCTGCCGCGCCCAGCCGACGGCGGCCCGGTTCAGCGTGCCGTCCGGGAGGGTGAGCGCGACGGGCTCGGTCAGCTCTGACATGGGCGCATCGTGCCACGACTCGGCCGGACCCCGGCGCTGGGAGTGGACGTGCTATCTCGCGGGGCCGCGTACTAACTCGCGGGGCAGCGTGCTATCTCGCGAGTTAGCGCCGGTGACCGCGAGATAGCGCCGCGCGGCGCGAGATAGCGCGCTCGGTCCTGTGCAGAGGGGCTCCCCTGCGGAGGGCGGCGCGCTTGCCGCTTGGCACACTATTTACCGCCCAGTTTCCCGCCGCGCACCGGCGCCGGGTGGACGCACTCTGCGCGGCCAGCCCCCGGCCGCCGTCGCGGGCCGCCGGTAGCGTCCCTGCGGCGCCACCGTGGCGCCGCCTCGTCAGGAGCTGCCCCAGTGGACGTCGTCTTCCTCATCCTCGGTCTTGCCGCGCTCGTCGCCGGTGGTGAGCTGGTCGTCAGCCACGGCACGCGGCTCGCCGGGTACTTGAGGGTCTCCCCCATGGTCATCGGCCTGACCGTCGTCGCGATCGGCACGTCGCTGCCGGAGCTCGCCGTCGGGATCGACGGGATCCGCCGGGGCGTCGGCTCGATGGTGCTCGGCAACGTGGTGGGCACCGACATCGTCAACGTGCTGCTGATCCTGGGGCTCTCGGCGGTGATCAAGCCGATCGCCGTGCCGCGCGAGTCGCTGCGGATCGACCTGCCGATGATGACGCTCTCGTCCGCGTTCCTGCTGGTGCTGGCCCTCGACGGGTTCCTCACCACGTGGGACGGCATCGCGTTCCTGGTGGTCGGCGTCGCCTACATGGGCGTCGTGCTGTACACGGCCCGGCGCCGCGGCGCCGTCACCGCGACGCTGCCCGAGGACGGCGGCGCCGTCACGGTCCCCGCCGCCGACGGCCCCCGGCCCACGCGCCGCGCCGTCGTCACCGCCGTGGCGCTGCTGGTGCTCGGGCTGGCCGTCATCGTGGGCGGCGCCGACGTCATGCTGCGCGGCGCCGTCGGCATCGCCGAGGCCCTGGGCGTCTCCGAGACGATCGTGGGGCTCACCATCGTGGCCATCGGCACGTCCGCGCCCGAGCTCGTGACCACGATCATCGCGACCGTGCGCGGCGAGCGGGGCCTCGCGCTGGGCAACCTCATCGGCTCCTCGACGCTCAACATCACGCTGATCCTGGGCACCGCGCTGATGTTCGGGCCGCACGCCATCGCCGTCGACCCGTCGCTGGTGCGGCTGAGCATGCCGCTCATGGTGGTGGTGGGCCTGGTGTGCGTGCCGGTGTTCCTCACCGGCCGCCGGATCGCGCGCCGCGAGGGCGCGCTGTTCGTCGCCGGCTACGCCGGCTACCTGGGCTACAACATCGCCATCGCCTGAGTCTCGCTCAGGCCCGCTCAGGCCGGCTCAGGCCCGCCGGGTCAGCTCCGCGGCGAGCGTCTCGAGCCCGGCCAGCGCGCCGACGACGGCGTCCCGGTCGGCCCCCGGCATCGCGCGCAGGCACTCGGCGACCACGGCGGCCCGCTGCGCGCGGATGCGCTCGTGGACGGCCTTGCCCTCGGCGGTCGCCTCGACGGTCGCGGCCCGCAGGTCGTCGGGGTGGGGCGCGCGGCGGATCAGGCCGAGCGCGTCGAGGTGCCCCACCACCCGGGACGTCATCGTGGGGTTGAGGTGCTCGGTGCGGGTCAGCGCGGCGAGCCCGAGCGGGCCGCTGCGGGCGATCTCCCCCAGCGCCGAGGCCTGGGCGGGCGTGAGCCCCTCGCTGGTGGCGGAGGCGTTGAGCTGGCGCGAGAGCTTGAGGATGACGCGCCGCAGCCGTGCCGCCACCTCGGCGTCGTCGGTCGGGTCGCTCACGGGCACTCCTCGCTCGTCATTACTTGCTTGCCAGCAGGCATATTCTGCCGTCGTGGCCACCAGAACGGAAGCATCCTCCCCCGTCGCCCGCGCGTACGTGCCCGGCGACCCGGCCTCCGGCCGCGGAGTGGTGTTCGCCGTCGTCTCGCTCGGGCTCTTCATGGCCTCCATCGACGGCACGATCGTCGCCACCGCCCTGCACTCGCTGCAGACCGACCTGGGCGCCGGCATCGAGTGGACCAGCTGGACCGTGACGGTCTACTCGCTCGGCCAGGTGCTCGTGATGCCGCTGGCGGGCAAGCTGTCCGACCTCTACGGGCGCAAGCGGATCTTCCTCGTCGCGGTCGTCGTGTTCACGCTCGCCTCGCTGGGCTGCGGGCTCTCACGCAGCATCGGCATGCTCGTGGTGCTGCGGGCCGTCCAGTCGATCGGCGGCGGGGCGTTCATGCCGTCGGCGACGGGCATCGTCTCGGACGCCTTCGGGCGCAACCGCGACCGCGCCATCGGCATGTTCTCCAGCATCTTCCCCATCGGCGGGATCGCCGGGCCCGTCATCGGCGGCATCATCGTCGCCAACCTGTCGTGGCGGTACGTGTTCTTCGTCAACGTGCCGATCGGCGTGCTGCTGCTGGTGTTCGGCCTCATGGTGATCCCGTCGGGCCGCAAGAACCCCAGCCAGCCGCTCGACGTCGCCGGCATCGCGCTGCTCGGCTCGTTCCTGCTGACGGCGATGCTCGGCATCACCTCCGTCGGCGACACCCCGCCCGGCCGCTTCCCCGTCTGGGCCGTCGTGGCGGGCGGGGCGGCGGTGCTGCTGCTCGTCGCGTTCCTCGCGCACACGCGCCGGGCCGAGGCGCCGTTCATCCCGATGCGGCTGCTGCGCGGGCGCGGGTTCGGCGTCATGAACCTGGTCAACTTCCTGTGGGGGTCCATCGCCATCGGGTTCTCCGTGCTGATCCCCCTGTACGCGCAGGACCGGTTCGGGCTCGACCCGCTGCGCGCCGGCACGCTGCTGACGGCCCGCGCGGTGGGCATGATCGTCATCGCGAGCGCGGCCACCTTCGCGCTGCGGCGCACGGGCTACCGGCCGCCGATGCTGGTGGGGTTCGTGCTGGTGGCGATCGGGCTCGCGCTCATGGCGTGGGTGCCGGGCAGCGCCGACCCGTACACGTGGATGGCGGTTGCCGGTGCCGTCACGGGCCTCGGGATGGGCTTCGCCATCCCCGCCGCGAACAACGCGAGCATGCAGCTGGCACCCGAGAGCATCGCTGCGATCACCGGCCTGCGCGGCATGTTCCGGCAGGCGGGGTCGATCACGTCGGTGTCGGTCGCCACGGCCGTGGTGGCGCGAGCCGGCGACGCCGGGCACACGTTCCAGATCGTGTTCCTCACGCTGGCCGTCGTGCTCGTCGCGGCGACCGGGCTGATCTTCCTGGTGCCCGAGCACCGGGGTTCCTGGTAGGCCCACCGCCTCCTAGACTGTTCTGGGACCGAAGTAAACGGTCAAAGGACGACAGGGAGGCGCGCTGTGCTGGTCCTCGCGGAGCGGCCCCGCCCGCGGGCGGTGCGGGAGCACCCGATGGCGGGCTGGATGGCCGTCGCCACGGTGTGCTTCGGCGCCTTCATGGGCCAGCTCGACGCCAGCATCGTCACCCTCACCTTTCCGGCGCTGCAGCGCGAGCTCCACCAGCCGCTCGCCGTGGTCCAGTGGGTGTCCCTCGCCTATCTGCTCGTCCTGGTCGGGCTCGTCGCCGCCGCCGGGCGGCTCGCCGACGCCGTCGGGCGCAAGGCCGTCTACCTCTACGGGTTCGCCGTGTTCACCGTGGCGTCGGCGGCGTGCGCGCTCGCACCGGGCCTCGGCTGGCTCGTCGGGTTCCGCGTGGTGCAGGCCGGGGGCGCCGCCATGCTGCAGGCCAACAGCGTCGCGCTGGTGGTCACGAGTGTTCCGCAGCAGAAGATGCGAGCGGCGCTCGGCGTGCAGGCGGCGGCGCAGGCGCTCGGGCTCGCGCTCGGGCCGGCGCTGGGCGGGCTGCTGGTCGCCTCGGTGGGCTGGCGGTGGGTGTTCTGGGTCAACGTGCCGGTCGGCGTCGTCGCCCTGGTCGCGGGCCGCTACCTGCTGCCGCGCACGCGGCAGCGCCGGCCGCTGCGCGGCTTCGACTGGCCGGGCCTGCTCGCGCTCGGGGCCGCCTCCACCGCGCTGCTGCTGGGCGTCTCCGCGTTCTCGGGGCTTGCGCTGCCCGGGTGGGCGGCGGCCGCGCTGGTCGGGGCGTCGGCGCCGGGGTTCGCGGGGTTCGCGTGGCGCGAGCGCACGACGGCGAACCCGCTGGTGGACCTCTCGCTGCTGCGCCCCGCCGCCGTCTCGGTCGGGCTGCTCGGCGCCCTCTTCGCCTACATGGTGCTGTTCGGGCCGCTGGCGCTGTTCCCGCAGGTGCTGGGCGGGCGCGCGGGCCTGGTGCTGACCGCGCTGCCGGCGGGGTTCGCCCTGGCCGCCGTGCTCGCCGGGCGCGCGGTGCCGCGCCGGTGGGACGAGCGCTGGGGGCCGCGTGCGCGGGGCCTGGCCGGGGCGGTCACCGCCGTCGTGGCCTCCGGGGCGCTGCTGCTCTCCCCACGCGACCTCGCGTGGGTGGCGTGCTGGCTGCTGGTGCTGGGCCTCGGTCTCGGGGTGCTGATCCCCGCGAACAACGCGTCGATCATGGGCGCCGTCCCGCCGTCGGCGGCGGGCACGGGCGGCGGGCTGGTGAACATGGCACGCGGCCTGGGCACGGCCTTCGGTGTGGCCGCCGTCACCGCTAGCCTTCACCTGGCCCCGGGCTCGCCGACGTCCGGGCCGCGCGTCGCGCTGACGGTCCTGCTGGTGTGCGCCGTCGTCGTGGCCGCGACCGCGCTGGCGGGCACGTCGGCCCCGACCCGGAGGAGCACGCCATGACGGCCCTGGACGCGCACGACGACGCCGCCCTCGCGCAGACGGTCGCGCAGCTGCGCCGGGCGATGCGCCGGGCCGCCCGCGCGGCCGACCCGGGCACCACGCTCTCGGTCGCGCAGCTCGAGCTCTTGTCGTGCGTCGCCGAGAACCCTGGCGCCCGCCCCGGGCACGTCGCCCGCCTGCTGCGCCTGGCCCCCAACTCCGTGACCACGCTGGTCAACGGCCTGCACGCCCAGGGCCTGGTGGCCCGCACGCCCGACGACGACGACCGCCGCGCCGTGCTGCTGACCCTCACGCCCGACGGCGAGCACGCCGTCGAGCGCTGGCAGGCCACCAACGCCGCGATCCTGCGCCGCGCGCTGCACGACCTGCACCCCGCCTGGCAGCACCTCATCACCGCAGCGCTGCCCGCCCTGGGCGAGCTGATCCACGCGATCGACGAGCCCGGCGAGCCGCCCCGCCGCACGCCCTGAGCCTGCTGCGGAAGATGGGGTGTTCGCCCGATGAGGCGGCACCCGGCCCCGGCCCACGATCGACCCATGAACACCACACCTCGCACCACCACGACCCGCAGGGTCGGCACCGTCGCGGCACTCCTCGCCGCACTCGCGGCAGGGGTCGCCCAGTCCGCGGACGCGGCGCCCCAGCACCAGGTCCCGTTCGCCGTCTCGGTGTCGGGCACCGCGTCGGCGGACCTCGCCGCCGGCCTCATCGCGTTCTCCGGCGCCGGCGTGGGCACGCAGCTCGGGGCGACCCGCAACACCGGGTCCGCCCAGATCACCGGCCCGGACGCGAGCTGCCCCGGCGGGCTGGCCAACACCAACGTCGAGACGTTCACCGCCGCCAACGGCGACACGCTGACGCTCACGTCCACCGACGTCGCCTGCCCGCAGGACGCGACCGGCACCCGGTTCGCCGGGAGCGGCCACTGGGTGGTGACCGGCGGCACCGGGCGGTTCGCGCATGCCAGCGGCAGCGGCACCGCCCACGGCGGCGCCGACCTCGCGGCGGGCACGTTCCGGTTCGCGTTCGACGGCACCGTGTCGGCACCGGCCGGCGGCTGAGCTCAGCCGGCGCCGACCAGCCCGTGCGTCGCCGCGAACAGGCACGCGAGGGCGCGGTTCGACGTGCCGGTCTTCAGGTAGATGTGCTCGACGTGGCGGCCCGCCGTCTTGGGCGAGATGACGAGCCGCTGCGCGATCTGCCGGTTGGACAGCCCGGTCGCGAGCAGCCGGAGCACCTCGACCTCGCGCTCCGTCAGGCCCGCCGGGTGCGTGCGGCGGCGGCCGGCCCGGTGGCCGTCCGCCGTCAGCACCGCGGCCACCGCGTCGCCGTCGAGCCGGCCCGCGGTCACCTCGGCCCGGGCCTGCACGGCGGCCTCGGCGGGCGGTGCGGCCGGGCGGTGCGGTCGCGGCTCCAGCCGGGAGCGGTAGAAGTCCGCGGCCGCCAGCACCCTCCCTTCCGTGCCGAGCGCCGCACCGGCGAGCCCGCGCGGGTAGCCGGAGCCGTCGAGCCGCTCGTGGTGCAGCACCGCGAGCGCCGCCAGCGGCGCCAGGCCCGGGGAGTGCGACAGCATCCGCTCGGTGAGGTACGGGTGCAGGCGTACGCGCTCGACGTCGGGCGGCGTGAGCGGTCCGGGCTTGTCCCAGACGGTGTTCGGGACGCCGAGCCGCCCGAGGTCGTGCACCAGGCCCGCCCGGCGCAGCCGCGTCGACGCGGCAGGGCCCAGGCCGAGCACCTCGCCCGCGCGCCCGGCCAGGTCGGCGACGCCGCGGGAGTGCCCCACCGTGTACGGCGACTTCACGTCCGTGAAGTCGGCGACCGCCTCGAGGGCGGCGTCGAGCCCGGCCTCGGTGAGCGGCTCGGCGAGCGCGGGCTCACCGTCGGCGACGACGTGCCACGTGCTGGTGCCGTCGAGCCCGTCGAGCAGCGCCGGGGCCTCGGCGCCGAACAGGTCGACGACGGCGGGGTCGAACTGCGTGCCCCGCCGCTCGCGCGCGACGGCGACGGCCGCGGCCGTCCCGCCCGCCCGGTGGTAGACCTCGACCACGTCGGCGAGCGTCACGAGCCGCGACGCGAGCAGGATCTGCTCGCCGCGCAGCCCGTGGGGCACTCCCCTGCCGTCCCAGCGCTCGAAGGTCTGCTCGACGGCGTTGCGCACCTGCGCGTCGAGCTGGAGTGCCGCGGCGAGCGAGTCGGCGGCCATCCAGTGGTTGCGCAGCATCGACCCGGCGGCGCGGCTGCCCCCGCCCGGGGACGCGCCGGC
>WRHK01000068.1 GCA_009783295.1 Promicromonosporaceae bacterium | reverse complement strand
TCACCCCGCGCCTTCCCCGTATTTACCCCGATGCGCCAGAAAAAACGCCCGGCCGCACGGAGGTCGCGCCGAACCGGCCGGATCTGCCGGCGAGGCCGTCCGGTCAGGGCCGATCTGCGATCGCGGGCGCATCATGGATTCATGGACGAGCAGCCGACGATCCCCGGCCTGGAGCCTCCGCTCCCGACCGACGGCGCGCTCGTGCTCGAGGTCATGGCGACCATCGAGGCGCTGCAGGAGGCCGGCGCGCTGCAGCCGTGGCACCGTGGCCTCACCGCCGCGGTGATCCATGCGGCGAGGGACGCCGAGCAGCTGCGCGGCATCGCCCGCACGAACCAGCTCGCGCAGGTGAAAGACATCCTGAAGTCGCTCCCGGAGCCCTCGGTGCGGGAGTCGAACGATGTCGTTGAGTACGAGGGCGACCGGATCGCCCGCTTCCTCGACGAGTACCGGCCCGCCACCGATCCTGCCGACGTACCGGACCAGGCGCAGCGAGCATCGGTATAGCGACGGGAAGCTCTACGGGGCGATCATCGCCGCGAAGCTCGGCCGCCGGCCCTCCCGCTGGCAGCAGTACGTCCTCGACGTCGGCCTCGAGCGCGTCGACGGTCCCGGCTCCCCGTTCGCCTACGCGAACGTCGACCTGATCGTCGGCCGGCGCTGCGGGAAATCCGTCACGACGATGGGCGTCCCGCTCGCCCGATCCCTGCAGGGGCCGATCACCCTCGACAACGGGCGCGTGCTGCCCTTCCTCGGCGCGCACACCGCGCAGAACCTCGTCAAGGCCAGGCAACGGTTCATGAAGGATCTCGTCGAGCCGTACCGCGAGTCCATGTCACCCACGGTCTGGCGGGCCGGCGTGAAGCTGCGCGAGGCGATCGGCGACACGTCCCTCACGATCGACGCGGCCACCATCGGGAAGGACTGGCGCAACCCCCGCGCATCCACCATCCAGGTGTTCGCCCCGACCCGATCCTCGGTGCGCGGCGACGGGATCGCGCACCTCACCTTCGACGAGTACCTGGTGTTCTCCGCCGTGGCCGGCCAGGAGCTCATGGCGGCCGCCGGACCCACGCTCGGCGACGCTCGCGGGCACGGGCAGATCTGGCGCTGCTCCAACGTGTCCCTGCTGAACAACGACCAGACGGCGCTGTGGGAGATGATGACCGCCGGCCGCGGCATCGTCGAGTCCGGCGCCACCACGGGCACCGCGTACTTCGAGTTCACCGTCGACGACGGCTTCGACCTCGACGACGAACGCACCTGGCCGCTGTACTACCCGGCGATCGCCGACAACATCATCCGCATGGAGGAGCTGCGCGCCGACCGCATCCGTCTCGGCGACGAGTCGTTCGCCGCCGAGTACTTCGGCGTCTGGCCCGGCGCCGGCCACACCGTGAAGCTGTGGACCGTGGTCTCGCGCACCAGCTGGGATGCCGCCGGCGTCGACGCCGACAAGCTGCAGCTGCCCGACACCGCCGCCGGCATCGGCGTAGACATCGACCCCTACGACCGCGGCGCGTCGATCACCGCCTGCACCGCCGACCCGGACAAGGACGGACTGCTCGAGGAGGTCATCGACGACCGGCAAGGCGTCGCCTGGCTCGCCGGCAGACTCCGCGAGCTCGCTCCCGGCGTCGCGGCGATCGCCGTCGACGACTACGGCGCCGGCCACGACCTCGTCGTGCAGCTGCAGGACGACAAGCTCGTCGGCCCGAAGCTGATCGCGGTGAAGTCGCAAGACCTGATCGCCGCGTGCTTCAGCTGGGATGCCCGCCTGCGCGCCGGCGGCCTGCGCGTGCGGCGCTCCGACTACTACGCGACCATGCAGGCCGAGATCGCCGCCGTGCAACGCACCTCGGGCCGCGGCTGGCAGTACGAGCGCCGCGGCCCGATCCCCGCGAAGACCGTGATGGCCTCCACCCTCGCCGCGTGGGCGTACCAGCACCAGCCGGCGCAAGTTGCGGACTCGCAGATCTGGTGACGGCTGTGATCCGTTACGACCGCAGCGCCGA
The DNA here is from genome assembly GCA_009783295.1 of Promicromonosporaceae bacterium. Lineage (GTDB taxonomy): Bacteria > Actinomycetota > Actinomycetes > Actinomycetales > Cellulomonadaceae > Xylanimonas. The sequence continues at coordinate 18,473 of WRHK01000068.1, read as the reverse complement.
GACCGTCCTCACCTCGTGCGACTGCGGCTGGCGGGACCTCGCCCTGTCGCAGGAGGCGGCGTGGCGCGTGGCCGAGGAGCACGAGCGCAGCGTGCATCCTGAACGGTTCCAGGTGCGCTGGGCGGCCGAGAAACGCGAGCAGCGCAAACACCCCGGAATGTCCGGGTAGCGGTGTTAGGGCTGATTCATGGCAACGCCTCCCCTGTTCGGAGTCGGTCAGCTGCACTACGCCACCGACGGCCGCGACATCCTCGAGAACACTCCCGACGGATGGGAGGTCGACCGGCAATGGCTCTGGTGGGATGGCCCCGCCGGCGGTGACGGCACCGGAGGCCCCTACGGGAACCCGCCGCCGGACGCGCGCATGTTCGGCCCGGTCATGGAGGGCACCTCGCTCACCGTCTACGGCTTCTGCGAGTCCCTGGTCTCCGACACGCTCGGCTCGATGCCGTGGAAGGTCTACCGCGGCCGCGAGCAGCTGGACACGCCCGCGTGGATCTCCGACCCGCAGAACCTCGCCCTCGACGGCCGTCGCAACGATCTCGACCTCGGCATCGTTCGCCTGTCGAACGTCGAGTTCTGGTCCCAGGCGGTGCGCTCCTACCTCGGCTGGGGCGAGGCGATCATCTACACGCCGCGAGTTCGCGATGCCTTCGGGCAACCCACCGGCGATATCGTCGCGCCGGTCTATCTGCTGCACCCGAAATACGTCGACGTCGACGAGGGCCGCTACTACGTGAAGTCCGACGTCGTCGACGAGGGCATCGAGTACCTCGACAACCGCGAGCTCATCGTCGTGCGCAACATCACGCGGCCCGGCAAGGAGCGCGGCCTCGGCATCCTGCAGGCATACGCCTACGACCTCGCCTTCGCCGGGAAGATCCGCGGCTACACCGACAACATGTTCCAGCGCGGCATCCCGAACGGTTACCTCGAGTCCGACAAGCCCGACCTCACCGACGACCAAGCCATCGAGCTGAAGCGTAGCTGGATGCGTGCCAACGGCAGCGTCCGCAAGTCGATCGCGGTCCTGAACGCGACGACGCACTTCCACCCACTCAACTTGGACCCGCAGATCGGCAACATCATCGACATGCTGCGCGTCGCCTCCTGGGAGATCGCGCTCATGTTCAAGATCCCGCCCTCGCAACTGGGCATCAACATGGGCGACACCGGCACCTACCGCAACCTCGAGACGGACAACACCGTCCTTCAGCAGCGCGCCTACATGCTCCCCGCGCGCAAGTTCGAGGCCGCGATCGGCGCCGGGCTCCCGCTGGGCACCTCGCTCAAGCTCGACTTCCGCCAGCTGCTGCGCGCCGACACCAAGACCCGCTACGAGTCCTACGCGATCGCACTCTCCTCCGGCTTCATGTCCCGCGACGAGGTGCGCGAGCTCGAAGACCTACCCATCCAGATGAGTGGCGAGGCCGACAACCCGCCCCAAACCGAGGACTGAATCATGGAGACCACCTTCATCGAGTTCGACCAGCTCGAGGTGCGCGACGCCGACGGGCACCACGAGCTCTACGGCGTTTGCGTCCCCTACGGCGTCGAGACGCGCAAAGCTCCGACCGCCCGGCCAGAACGCTTCCGGTTCGGCGCGTTCGCAGCCGCGATCGCGGCGGCCGCGAAGATCCGCCTGACCGACGAGAATCACGCGGCCGGCCGACGCCCGGTCGGCGTGGCGACGCAGCTCGAGGAGCGCCGCGACGGCCTGCACGGCCGGTTCCGGTTCTACGAGACGGATGAGGGGCGCAATGCTTACGCGAACGTGCTCGAGCAGACCTACGGCGGTCTCTCGATCGGATTCGCCTGCGTGAAGGATGCGGTCGTCGCCGGCGTTCGCGAGGTGCAGGAGGCGCGGCTCTTCCACGTCTCTCTCGTCGACGAGCCGGCGTACGAGGCCGCGCAGATCGTCTCGGTGCGCAGCGCTGCGGAGTACGCGGAGGCGATGCATTTCGAGCGGCCGGCGTGGGTCGACGAGGTCGACGACACGTCCTACTCGCTGCGCGTGCGACGCCTCCTGCACTGACGCGACACGCCGTGGATGCCCGGCAATGTCCGGGCCGCTGCGTAGCGTTTGGAACTAGCCAGATCGTCGGTAGGGCGATCGCGGTCAGCCGGTAGGGCGACCGCCAGGTCTCGGTAGGGGACTCGGCAATCAATCCGATTAGCCATCCCCTCATCAGGAGATCTGTCATGAACCCATACCTGAAGCGGCTGCTCGAGGAGCGCGCCGCGATCGCCGACACCATGTCGGAGATCACCACGAAGGCCGGCGAGGAGAAGCGCCCGCTCACCGAGGCCGAGCGCGGCTCCCTGGACAAGCAGGAGAAGCGCGCCAAAGAGATCGACGACGAGCTCGAGGTGCTCGAGACCCGCTCCACCGCCAACCAGCGCTACATGGAGATCGCCGGTCGCCTCTCCCAGCAGGAGGAGAAGGAAGAGCGCAGCGCGGCGCAGCGCCGCGGCGAGCCGCCGATCGAGACCCGCAGCTTCGGTCAGCAATTCGCCGAGTCGGAGCAGGTCAAGGAGTACAGCGGCCGAGGCAATGGGCACGCGGTCGAGTTCCAGGGCTTCATCGAGCACCGCGCTGCGATCTCCGGCGCGATCACCACGGCAACCGGCAGCGGCGCATCCTGGTTCAGCTCCCTGACGCAGCCGCAGCGCGTCGAGTTCACCGACCCGATCGCTCCGACCCCGTTCCTTGACGCGATCGGCCGCGAGCAGGTCAGCCTGGGAGCCATCGAGTATGTGCGATGGGACATGCGCGGCCCCGAGGCCGGCGGCCCTATCCCCGAGACCGACCTCAAGCCGCAGGCCAACCTCGCCCCGCCCGAGATCGTGCCGGTGTCCCTGAAGACGTACGCGCACTGGGTGCCTATCAGCCGGCAGGCGCTCGAGGATCTGCCCCGCATCCAGTCGATCGTCGAGACGCAGCTGCGCGACGGTCTGCGCCGCAAGCTGCAGTCGGTCGCCCTCGCGGCTTTCGCAGCCGCGACGATCCCCGCAGCGGACGGAACCGGTCTCACCGGCATCCGCCAGGCCGTGGGTCAGCTCGAGGCGCTCGGCATTCCCGCCCCGTCGCTCGTGCTGAACCCGATCGACTACGCGAACCTCGACGTCGAGGCCGCGGACGCCTCCAACAGCGGTCCGACGCAGTTCGGACGGATCTGGGGTCTGAACACAATCCCGGCACCGCTCCCGCAGGGCACCGCGTACGTCGGCGACCTGCGCGACGCGGTGACCTGGTTCGACCGCAACCAGTACTCGGTGTACCTCACCGACTCGCACGCGGATTACTTCATCCGCAATACGCTCGTCATCCTCGCCGAGGCGCGCGCCGAGTTCGTCGTCACACACCCGGAGGCGCTGCTCGCCGTCGAGCTCCCCGAGCCGACCGAGCCGGAGACCACCGCCGCGGCGACCTCGTCGAAGTAGGCACCAGCTCATGGCCCAGGCTCAGCCGCCGGCCCCTGAAAGCCGTACCTTCACGCCCGTCTGGCTCTCGCCGGCGGACGTGAAGGAATGGCTGCACGGGAACCAGCAGCCCGTCGACTCCGAGGATCGCCTCGTGTCGGTGTGCGCGGCCGCCGAGCCCTACGTCGAACGCTGCCGGCCCGAGTGGAAGACGAAGGACGGCGGCTACGAGCCCGACGCGGAGACCTATCACGGTGCGGTGATGTACGCGGCGCGCGAGTTCCGGCGCCGCAACTCGCCCGCCGGCGTCGAGGTGTACGGGGAGGGCGTCACGTTCGTGCGCCGTTTCGACCCGGACATCGACCGTGCCTTGCAGACCGGCGAGTTCGCTCGCCCGATCACCGCGTGAGGTAACCCGTGGATCTCGGCGCGATGGTCAAGGAGCAGATCGACACGTTCGCTGCCGCCGGCGTCAACGCGGCGATGAACCCGGAGGACCTGAACGTGCCCGGCGTCCTGATCCGGCCGCCGACGATCGTGCCGCGCTTCTCGAAGGGCTGCATCGAAGTGACCTGGGAGTGCTGGGCGATCGTGCGCGACATCGGCCTCAAAGAGGCCACCACGGCGTTCGGTCCGTTGCTCACCAAGATCAAGACCGGCTTCCCCGACGTGTCGGAGTACCGCACGCGCGAGCCGGCGCTGATGCCCGACGGCCCGCCCCTGCCCGCTTACCAGTTCACCTACACCACCCGTCACAAGGAGGAGGCAGACAATGCCTAAGTTCGGTCCCGGCACCTTCACTGTCGGCAACGGCACGGCCCCGCTCGAGGTGTCCTGCCTCGTCAACTCGCTCACGATCTCCGCAGACAAGGATCAGGGCGACTCGACCACGAAACTGTGCGGCACCGTCCGGCCCGGCGCAGTCAACTACACCTACTCGCTCTCCGGCAACGTCGACATCGACTCCGATGACGCGCAAGGGCTCTTCGCGCTCTCCCAGGAGGCGAAGGGCACGCAGCTGCCGTTCACGTTCACCCCGGCCAACGGGGGCACGGAGGCGTCCGGCGTCGTGATCATCGACCCGCTCGACTTCGGCGGCGACGAGTTCGGCGCAGACATGACCAGCGACATCGAATGGGATCTCGTCGGCGAGCCGGAGTACGACTTCCAGGGCACCCGCGCGGCCGGCGTGAACGCGAAGTCGACCACGGCGAACTGGTGGGAGAACCTCGTCCTCGCCGGCGACAACGTGCTCCCGCTGGCCCCGGTCGGTCCCGCCGTCGTGCCGGTCCCAGCGCCGGCGGCCGCGACGTCGTCGAAGAGCTCGAGCTCGACATCGACGGACTCGGCGGCCGCATGAGCCCAGGCGTCTACCGGGTCGAGGGCGTGCGCGAGCTGCGCGCCGCCCTGAGAGCCATGGGCGATGACCTGCAGGAGATGCGCGCACTCAACACACAGGTCGCCTCGTTCGTGGGGGCGACCGCGGCGCAGCGGGCACCCCGGATCTCGGGGATGCTCGCTGCGTCGTGGCGGCCGTCCAACTCCAAGACCGAGGCGAGCGTCCGATTCGGCGGCGCAGCGGTCCCCTACGCGAACGCCGTGCACTGGGGTACCGGCCCCCGCCCCGGCCGGCGCGGCCCGCACAACATCACCCCGAACCGGTTCGCGACCGAGGCCGCGGCCGCCACCGAACCCACCTGGGGCAACTGGTACCTCGAGTTCATCGACGACGTCATGCAGAGAAGAGGGCTCGCGTGAGCGAGATCAAACTGTCCAACCAGAAGCTCACCGTCGTGATCGGCGACGTCGACTACCCGGAAGGGTGGCGGGAGCTGACCGTGCAGACCATCCTCGCCGACAACGTCGGCGCCGAGGCCGAGCTCGCCCGCCGCAAGCTCAACGTCAACGACCGGCCCGTGCTCTCCGGTGTCGCCGTCGCCTACTGCGCGCTCAAGCGCACCGGGCAGATCCAGGCCGGCACCCTGGCCGACTTCGAGGCCGGCTGCCTGGACATGCGGGAGTTCGAGGCCGAGCCCGTGGACCCTACCCCGTCGGATCTCTCACCCGACTGATCATCCAGCTCGCGATCGCGACGATGACGACCCCGGAGTACTGGCTGCAAGCCGACGACCGCATCCTCGCGACCGCGATCGCCGAGCTCGAGGCGCAAGCGAAGGAGATGAAGAAGCGTGGCCGGAAGTAGCCGCATCCTCACCGTCCGCATCCTCTCCGACGCGTCACAGGTAGGCCGTGGCCTGGCCACGGCGCAGCAGCAGTATGGGAAGTTCGGCGCCGCGATCGGCACCAAGTCCAAGACCGCCGGCGTCGCCGTCGGCAACTCCCTCGTCAACGGCATCGACAAGGCTCTCGGCGTCGGCCTGAAAGTAGCGGGCATCGCCGGGGCAGCCGTGCTCGGCACCGCCCTGTTCAAGGGCTGGGACCGACTGAAGGCGATCGACAACGCGCAGGCGATGTTTCGCGGGCTGGGGTACGACGCAAAAGCCGTCACGGTGATCATGAAGAACGCGACGGCCGCGGTGAAGGGAACCGCCTACAGCCTCGGGGACGCGGCCGGCATCGCAGCCACGGTAATGGCGGCCGGGATTCGGCCTGGCAAGGAGCTGCAGGGCGTTCTCACCACCGTCGCCGACACGGCCGCACGGTCGCAGCGCCCGATCTCCGATATCGGCCAGATCTTCTCCAAGGTCGCCGCCTCCAATCGCCTCTATGGGCAGGAAATCAATCAGCTGCAAGCGGCTAACCTCCCGATCCTGCAGTACCTCGCGAAGTATTACGGCGTCACCGCCGACGCCGCCCGCAAGATGGTCAGCCAAGGCAAGGTCAACTTCGCCGATTTCGCGGCCGCGATGAAGCAGAACGTTGGCGGCGCGGCGCTGGAGGCTGGGAACACTTTCACCGGCGCCTGGGACAACACACTCAATGCGCTGGCCCGGATCGGCGCAAATCTGCTCAGTCCGATCTTCACCGGCACAAAGGAGGGGCTGAAGGGCATCCCTGCCCTCCTCGAGCCCATCGAGACGTGGGCGTTGTCCGCCGGGCAGGCGATCGCCGACATGGGCACGTGGCTGCAGCAGAATGCCGGCCTCGTGAAGGGGCTCGGGATCGCCGCAGCGGTCGCGATCGGCATCCTCCTCGGCTTCCGCACCGTCGTGGCCGTGATGACCGCCTACCGGGCCGTCCTGGCCGTCGTGAAGGCGTTCCAGATCGGCTACGCAGCCGCCACCTACGGCACCGCGGCCGCGTCCTACGCCGGCGCCGCCGGCACGATCGCACAGAACGTCGCCTTGCTCGCCGGCAAGGCCGTGTTCCTCATCGTGGCCGGCGCGCAGGCGGTCGCGACCGCCGCGCAATGGGCATGGAACGCTGCGATGGCAGCTGGTCTCGGGCCGGTGCTGATTGTGATCGCCGTCATCGTGGCACTGGTCGCCGTGTTCATCCTGCTGTGGACCAAGTGCGAGTGGTTCCGCAACTTCTGGATCGGGCTGTGGAACGGGATCGTCGCCGTCGTGAAGGTCGTCGTCGACTGGATCGTCGCCGCGTGGAACAACGTCGTCGGCTGGCTCTCCTCGGTCTGGCGGGCATACGTGGCCGTCTGGTCCGGCGTCTGGTCGACCGTGAAGGGCGTCGTCGCCGCCGTCGTGTCATGGTTCCAGTCGGCGTGGTCGACCGTCGTGGGCTGGTTCAAAGCCCTCATCACCGGCGCCACGATCGTCTTCACCGCCGTGTTCAACACCGTCCGCGGCGCGGTCTCCGCGGTGTCCGGCTTCTTCCGCTCCGCCTGGCAGACGGCCGTCTCCGTCGTCTCCGGCGTGATCCGCACCCTGCAGGGCATCTTCACCTCGGTGTTCAACGCGATCCTGACCCCGATCCGGGCGGTGTCGAACGCCTTCCAGGCCGTGGTCGGCTGGATTCAGTCGGTGATCTCCTGGCTCTCGAAGATCCGAATCCCGAACATTCTCGGCTCGATCGGGAACCTCTTCGGCGGCGGCCGCGCCCTGACCGTCACCGGCACCTACGCGGCCGCGACCCCGTTCGCACCGCTCGCTCGAGGCGCTGCGCCGGCCGCCACGTTCGCCGGCCTCCCCCGCCTCGCCTCGCTGCCCCGCCTGGCCGCCGGCGGCGGTGGGGACACGGTGTTCATCACCGTGGAGGGCGGCCTCGACTCGGCCGACACCATCGCCCGGCGCATCGAGCAGCTGCTCACCGCCCGCGGCCGCCGCGCCGGCGGCGTCACCGTGGCCCGGAGGACCGCATGAGCACCGGGATCAGGTGTGAGCTGCTGCTGGACGGGCAGCACTTCGCCGACGGCTCCGCCGGTGACGCCGAGCTCGAGCCGACCGCGCTGTCCGGGCTGAAGATCACCTGGGGCCGGTCGACGACGGTCGACCAGCCCGAGCCGTCGACGTGCGACTTCGACGTCATGGACCTTCCCGGCGGCGACACCTTCCTCTCCAAGCTGCGCACGGGGCGCCGGATCGACGTGAACGCCTCGGCGACGATCTACCCCGACCCGGACCAGCCCACCATCGCGGACCCGTCCTTCGAGCTCACACCGATCGGGGAGATGCCGCCCTCGATCCTGAACAACGCGGACGCCGCGGTCACGCCCGGCACCGGCTCGTCCGTCGTTCTCGACGGCACGAACCGGCTCACCGATCCGAACGCGACGAGGGCATACCCGGTCTACTCAGCAGGTCAGGGCGTGGTCGACGTCGTCAGCGTGGCCGACCATCCGCTCGGGATTCCCACGGCGAACCGGTCGACGTGGGCGGCGGGCTCGGCGAACGTCGGATTCCTGCTCACGCCGGCTCTTCAACCCGGTGAGTCGGTCACGATCTCCGCGTGGGTGCGCACTGACACACCGGTGGCCGCTGGCTTCGCGATCTTCGGTGTGATCGGTGCCCCGAACGTGAACGTCACCACGCAGTGGCAGCGTGTCAGCTGGTCCTACACGATCTCCGGCGTACTGACGCGCCAGATCGGCTTCCGCGCATCGGCAGGAGCCGGCACGGACGCCGGCACGCTCTTCATCACCGGCATCCAGCTCGAGGACGGCCCCGTCCTGAGCGACTTCATCGCCGGCAACCTGCCCGAGGAGCCCATCGACCCCTCCCACTACTTCACCTTCACCTGGGATGGCGCACCGGATGCGTCGGCCTCCCATCGCTGGCTGAACGAGGTCATCTCCCGCAACGTGATCATGCTGCCCCGCAACGCAGCCCAGCCGGCATCCGTGATCTTCGCCCCGGACGACTTCTCCGACCTCCCCAACGCCTGGGATCAGCTGCCGGTCACCGCCCCCGGCCAGCAGTGGGTGGTCGGTGCCAGTGTGCAGGCGCCGGCCGGCGCGGTGATCCGTGTGCAGCCGGCCTACTTCTCCCGCCCGAACGGGGCGTACAGCCTCGGCGGCGAGGTGCTGCAGGCGGTCGCGACCGGGGCGTGGCAGCAGATGCAGCTCACCGTCACCCCGCAGCTGGCCGGCCGGTGGGTCGGCGTCATGGTCACCGTCTCCGATTTGCCCAGGTGGGTGGACATGGCCGGGCCGTGGCTAGGCGTGGCCGGGTCGTGGCTCGACTACGAGACGACCCGGATCGACGACCTGATCGTCCTCGCGCCGGCCGCCGGCACCACCCGCACCGTGTCGGTGTTCTCCGGCCGGATCACGGACCTGCAGGCGAAGTGGGACGAGACCTTCGCTCCTGCCGGCGGCACCCGGATCACGGTCACCGCGCAGGACTTCACCGCGGACCTGGACAACATCAACATCGGCGATGAGCCGTGGGCGGTGGAGTCGATGCAGGCGAGGTTCCTGCGGATTCTGGCGCTCTCGCAGGCCGACGTCGACGCGCAGATCGACACGTCGGTGGCGAACTACCTGATCTCCTACCAGGACGTCGACAACCAGCCCGTCGCCGGGCTGCTGAAGGATCTCGCGCAGTCCGTCGACGCCGTGCTCTGGTCGGCCGTGCACCAGACCACCGGCCCCTACCTGCGGGTGGAGGACCCGTCGAACCGTGCCGCCCTCTACACGCTCGAGCAAGGCGAGGACGGCATCGTCCGCATCGTCCCGATCGGTGAGGTCGAGGATGCGCAGCAGATCACCGCGTGCGACGTGCTGCGCGACCCGGTCGCCTTCGACCAGTCCGTCGCCGACGTGAGCACCCGTGTCGCCGTGACCTGGCTCGAGCAGGGGCTCGACGAGGACGGGCAGGTCGAGACCACCGAACGCACCGTCACCGTGATCGACCAGGCGCTCGAGGTCGACTACGGGTACCGGCGGATCTCGTTCTCGACCATGCTGCAGTCCGGCACCGACGCCTACCACGTCGCCGAGCGCATCCTCGCCCGCACCTCCCTCACCGGGTGGCGGGCGACCGGCTTCACGATCGACGACCCCGACTCGCTGCAGCTGGTCGACCAGCCCACCATCCTGATGATGCTGCGCCTGCTGGATGGCACCTCGAGGATCGGCCTCCCGATCCAGCTCACCGGGATGCCGGAGTGGACACCCGTCGGCGGGCTGCTGCCGGTCTACCTCGAGGGCGGCACCTACAGCTTCGACGACGGCGCCTGGACCCTCGCCCTGACCGTGTCGCGGGCATCCGCGATGGGCGGCTCCGTGGCCTGGGCCGGCCTGGACATGGCCTGGTCATGGCTCGACTTCGACCCGGCGATCAGCTGGCTCGACCTCAACGGCGTCTCCTACAGTGCGCCGACCCCGCTTCCCGCCCCGATTGGAGTCACCCCATGATCAGCCCGGACCCGGAATGGGTCGACCTCCGCAACCAGATCCTGCAGCTCGACACCGAAGGCACCCCCGACCCCGACCAGCGGGCTCAGCTCGAGCAGGAGCTCTTCGATCGCTACGTTGCGATCCAGCGCGGCGGGACCACCAGCGGCGGGCTCCCGTACCCCGACCCGCTCGACCCGGCCGCCGAGGGCGCCGACGCGATCCGCGCCCTCGCCGAGGCGGTCGGCGCCCGCATCCCCCTGAAAGAGGCCGGCGGCACCTACGTGGTCCCCGCAGGCGGCACCCCGGCCGTGACCTTCCCCGCCGGCATGTTCACCGTGCCACCGCTGCTGCAGGTCACCTCGATCACGACCGACGCGAACGTGACCACGCTGCGGATCACCGGGCTCACCGCAAGCGGCTTCACCGCCCAGATCTACAACCTCGCGGGCATCCGGGTCGCCGGGAATGTGATCTGGTACGCCCGCAACTACCCGGGGCAGCCGGCATGATGGCCACCCGGGGAGCGTGGGGCGGGCACGCCAACGGGAAGATCCCTGCCTCGGCCATGGTGACGATCGCCGGCACGAACCGGCGCGTCCGCAAAGAGTTCGCCGCCGGCGTGAACGCCTTCCGCGACGCCTTCCGAGCCCGCTTCGGATACCTGCCCGTCATCGTCGAGTCCTACCGCGACTACGCCGAGCAGGTGCGGCTGTGGAACGCGTACCAGTCCGGGAAGGGGAACCTCGCCGCCTACCCCGGCACCTCCCTCCACGGGTGGGGCGAGTCGATCGACTGGGCATCCCGGATCGACGTCTACGGCACCCCGGAGAAGCAATGGGCCGACGCCAACGGCCCCAAGTACGGGCTCGCCCCCACAGGGAACGGCTTCTCCCAGCGCGAGGCGTGGCACTTCGACTGGAACGGGACGGTCTACAAACCGCCCGCACCCCCCAAACCACCGAAACAGGAAGAGGACGATATGCCCAAGAACAGCGGGTGCGCGTGGGTGCGCGCCTCCGACAAGCGAAACGTGCGCGCCGTGTTCAACACCGACTCCGGCTTCTGGTGGCCGTGGACGGACAACGACATCAAGATCTCCGACGTGCAGAAAGCGTTCGACGTGCCCTCCTTCGCCACCGTCACCGAGGGCGGCGCGAAAGGCATCGAGGCCATGTGCGCGCTCGTCCGGTCCAGGCAGGAAAAGTGATGATCCCGGCGATCACGGACGCTGCCGACGTCCCGCTTCGCTTCGATGACATCGCCGCCTGGGGCGTGATCGTCGGGTTCCTCTCCCCCCTGCTGCTGAACTTCATCATCAGCAACCAGTGGGCGACGTGGGTGAAATCGCTGATCGCGCTCGGCTTCTCAGCGGTGGCCGGGACGGTGACGGCGCTGCTGACCGGGCAGTACGAGGGCATCGGCATCCCGTCCGCGATCCTGCTCACCGCGGTGGTGACGATCACGAGCTACCAGGCGTTCTGGAAGCAAGTCGCGCCGAAGCTGGAACGCGGGAGCATGCCACCGCCCGAAAAGCCAGGCGACGACACCTGACCATGGCCAGGCCGTGGTCAGTGCTGGATGCCTGCCACGTCGCTGCGGAAGATGTTCGTGTCCAGGCCCTGCGCATCCTGCACGATGACCGTCGTGAGTGCCGTGTTGTCGAACGCGCCGAACCGGAACACGAACGTGCCCAGATCGACCGCGGCCGGTTTCGTGAGGCGATCGCTCGAGTAGACGCGAATCGTCCCGTCGGTGTGATCCTCAACCTTGGTCACCGAGCTCAGCGGCACGTCGGAAGGGATGCCCGTAGGCCAGTTCACCATGACGGCCTTCCAGACCGTGTACGACTGAGGCCCCAGCAGCTGAACCTGGCTGTGCGCGACCGTCGTCGGCGAGGGCGGCGGCGCCTCCGCGCTCGAGCAGCCGGCCAAGCCGAGCCCGGCCACGATCGCAACGCCAGCAAGAGCAGCCCTGATCCGCACGGCAGCGTCCTTCCCCCGAAGACAACACCCAGGATAGGTGGCCAGGCCTGACCGTGGCCAGGCCTGGCCAGTGGCATGGTCTGGCTAGGCGGCGCGGCGACGGCCGCTGTGCTGCGGCACGACGATCGAGGGCAGTGCGGCGACCGCAGCCGCCATCATGTCCTCGTCGACCTCGGTGTAGATCTGCGTGGTGGCCAGGGACGCGTGGCCGAGGAGCTCTTGCACGGTGCGTAGGTCGGCGCCGGTACGCAGCAGTTGCGTGGCGAAGCCGTGCCGGGTGGAGTGACCGGTCAGACGCGGATCGCGGATGCCGGCGCGCCTCTTCGCGCGTCGGATCAACGCGGACACCGTGTCCCATCGAACATGGCCCTCATCGTTGTCGGAGGGGAACCAGTAACCTTCGGTCGGCATGAAGGCGGCCTCGGCGCGCAGCAGCGGGTGGATCGGGATGTACCGCACGACACCGCCCTTGCCGTCCACGCGCAGTACATCGCGGTCGAGGTCGATGTCGTCGGCGTGGAACTTCGCGATCTCGTGCGCTCTCAGCCCGTGGAAGAAGCCGAGCAGGATCATCACCCGAGTCTTTCGGTAGCAGCCAGAGGCGAGCATCGCCTCGATCTGCGCCGCCGTGAACGGCCGCGGCCGAGTGCGCGGCACTTTGATCGGCTTGAGCCGGGCGCTCGGGTCGTCCTGCCGGATGCCCTCCTCGAGGAGAAACCGGAAGAAGGCTTGCATGTCGCCGCGCTCTCGTTGCATGGACGACGGCTTGATCCCTCGATTCAGCATCCGACGCAGGTCGTCGAGCGAGATCTCGGTCAGTGATGGATCTCCCAGCCAGCGGCGCATCCGGCGCGCGAGCTCGAGACGGTTAGCGATGGTTCGTTGGCTCTTCCCCTGTGTCTGCTGATCGACCGCGAAGGCCGTCAGCGCGTGATCCCAATCCATGGCCGGACCCTAGTCGCCTGCAGGGGCGGGGAGATAGTACACAGGTGCGAACCGGGCGTTTGAATCGTCCCCATTGCTCAGCGAAGGCGGACGATTCATCGTCCCGCGCGAGCGAAGGCGGATCGTGCGAAAGGCGGATGTTACGGCTCTAGAAAGTTCGCCATGGGAGCAGAAGGCCGAAGGTTCGAATCCTTCTGGGGGCACCACAGGCGACTCGACCTCGCCCACGAGGTAGGCCACGCTCGTTCCGAGCGCGATCGCGGTTTCGCGCAGATTGTCGACGGTCCAGCCACGCACGCCGCGCAGTTTGAGCGACAACGCGCCCTGCGTGATCCCGAGCTGCCGGGCGAGTCCGGTTTGCGTCATGTGCCGATCCCAGAGAAGCAACATCACGCGCCGACCGACGAACGTGTCGCCGTCGACCTCGCGCGGGCCGATCGGGGATGTCTCCTGGATGGTCATGGTGCTGACGATAACCCCCGATTCTGACAAATCAACCGAATCAAGCGCGTCTACTTAACAGTTATTGCAAATCGTCGTAGTCTTCACACCATGTCGGATGAATACCTCATGCCGGCCGCGGCCGTGGCGCTGCTCGGCGGAGGGGTGACCCAGCGTCAGCTGCGATACCTCGCCGATCGCGGTGAGGTTCGTATTGCTCGCGTCCCCGGCGGGCACCGGCGCTATTCCAAGGAGTCGATCCTCGAGCTGCGTGAGCGCATTGTGCCCTCCTCGACGCAGCGGGAGGCGTCGTGAGCGGCGAGCAGCAGCTGCCGCAGGGCTGGTCGCCGCTCGACGAGGCGCAGCGCGCTCGTGCCGGCGCACTGCTCGTCGCGCGTGAGGCGTTGGTGACAAGAACGTCCCCCCTCACCTCCACAGCACCCACGGCCGCGGATCTGATCGCCGTCGCCGAATACGTGATCCACGGAGCGCCCGATGGTCTCGACTCAGCCGACACGATCGCCCGCCGGATCAATGCCGTGCTCGCTGCGCACGACGCGAAGTGGGGAACGCGCTACGCCCGGTCAGTCTCCGGCGTTGAGCCGGTCGACAACATCGACGAGGTCGGCGACGATCGCGGTGAGCCGGGCGAGAGCCTCGGTGACGAAAGCGCCGCTGCTCGTCTCGGCGGTGGTCATCGAGGCGACGTCGCCGAGGGCGGCGAGGTGGGCGCGGGCGTCGGCGATGAGGCCGCCGACAGTGGGTTCGGCCATGAGGGTTCCTCTCCGGTTGACGGGCAGGCGCCCCATACGCCTGGTGTCGTCGAGAAGACCGTAGGGGATGCCGCCGACACGCCTTCGGGTGTCGGCGGGGATGGGGCCGGCGGATCTGCGCACAGCGCCGCCGGCCCCTCCGATCCGTGGCTCGGTGGCCACTCGGCCGAGATCCTCGACGCGGAGCGTCGGGAGTATGAGCGGGGCGACGGACAATGAGCAAGAAAGAGCCCCCCGCTCTCTTGGACTGGGACTCGGGGGGCAATGGCTCGGATGATCAGCTAGGTGACACCGCCGAGCAGCACCATACACGCATCCCGGACCTCACGGACGTAGGGAACATCGTCTACCGGCTGCGCCTCTACGCCGGCGCGTCGGAGATGATCGCGATCCACGCAGCGGACGCCGAGGGGATCGCGGACATGCTGCAGCACCTCTCCGCCCGCGTCGACGAGCTCGAGAAGACCCAGGTGGAGCTGCAGCCCGATCCGGTGCTCGTCGAGGGCTCGTGGATACCTGTCGCGGAATGGCCCGAGATCCTCGGCAACTTCATGCGGTTAGCCGCCGAGTACGGGCGCGATGCGAAGGAAGCCTCCCTCCGGATCCTCGATCTCAAGGCGGGCCGCGAGATCGAGCAGACCATGCTCCGGAATGCCGCACAGCGCATCGAGGAGCTCGAGGCGCAGCTGCGAGGCGCCGATGGCTGAGATCATCCCGATCCGGCGGGATCTCGCGATCGCACGCTCGATCGCGCAGGACGCCCGACCCACGCCCCTCTTCGACATGCCGGCGTCTGCGCGACGTCGCCGCGGCGAGCACGTGCACGAGTTCGACCCGGTCAGCGGCTGGTGCCTGCACTGCGCGCAGCGCGACGACGGACGGCACGCCGGCCCCGGCGGCACGATCGACCGCGCCGGGCAGAGCGAGCTCGACCTCGGCGGTGACAGCTGATGCCGCGCCTCGAGGTGGGCGTGAAGCGCCGAGTGATCTTCCAGGCGTACTGCCGTCGCCTCCTGTGCGACTGGCATGGCCCTGAGCGGGACTATCGCAGCGACGCGGAGTTCGACCGCGCCTGCCACGAGCTCGACAAGCACGGCGGTGCGTCCACACGACGTGAGGAGGCGGACCATGCGGCGCCCTAGCCCTGTTCTGGTGCCCTCGATCTACGGCGATGACGAGGGCGGCGAGTTCGACGAGTGCCGTGACCTGCAGTCACCGGATGGCCGGCACAAGGTCATCACGGACGACCACCGCTGCATCTACTGCGGCGAGGAAGCTTCAACCCTGCTCGAGCACTGGTGCCTCCTGCTCCTGTGCACGAGCCGGACGAGAGGAGCGGGAACCGACACCTAGCAGACCTGAATCCGGGCGGCCCCGTGCACAAGGGCCGCCCGGCGGCGCTTCTCCTCGTCATCAGCCGTAAACCGATCGACGCCCAGGCATATGAGCTCCCAGCTGGGGGGAGCCCCCTCGCCGCGACCATGCGCACGGCCCGCGGCGAGTCACACCATAGCGATCTCGCCGAAGGCCAGACCGCTATCGGTCGTGCCCGTCAATCGGTTAGGGGGGATGGTCCGAGGGAAGTGCAAGGGCAGAGGGATCCTGACAAGCCCAGGCCGAGCGCAGCGAGGCCCTCGCGCACGCGCAGCGTGCCCGAGGCAGCAGAAGAAAGGCGACACCGATGAGCGAACTCGACGAGGCACTAGACCTGGCGCTGTCCGAACTCCCCGGAGAGCTGATCGAACTATGGCTGGACGATCACGCCCGGATCTGGATGCGACTCACACCGGAAACGGGCGCGTTCACGATCACTCCCGACATCGCCGACGCACTCGCAGACCAGATGGAGAGGTCGCTCCGCCTTGGCGACGCCCTGGCAGGAGCGAGCGACAACGTCGTCGTGCAGGTATCGCTCTCCTTCCAGTTCATCGGCGGCCCCGAGGAGTACGTGCCCCTCGACGCCGAGCTCGAGCGACTCGCGAAGCAGCTGCGCATCCTCGCCCGCATCGCCGGAGGCGCAGCGGATGCCTGACACGTTCACCTGCCCCCGCTGCGGGTCGACCTCCCACAACCCGCATGACGTCGCCGAGGGGTACTGCGGGCACTGCCACGACTGGACCGGGCAGCCTCGCCCGGATCTCGCGCTCACCCCTGGAATGTTCGACGGCATCGTGTCCGTCGATCTCGAAACGCCGGCCACCCTGGGGATTCCCCCGAGCCAGGGTGGCCGGCCCCCCTGGAAGATCTTCCCCGCTCTCGTCGGATGGGTCGCCACGAACGGGCTGCGCGGCGCGTGGGCGAAAACCGAGACCGAAGCACGCATGTTCGTCCAGGAGCAGGAGGGCGAGGAGAACCTCGAGTGGGGCGCGATCATGCAGTCCCTCGACCGGCTCACCGGGAAGTCCTACGCCTGCCGGCACGAGCACCACCACGACTGCCCCGTCCCCGACGAATGCGGCTGCCCATGCCACGGCCACACCATGGCCAAGCCAACCAAGGAGGCACCCGATGCCTGACCCCGACGACGGTTCTCCGCTCGAGCAGATCGCGCGCCAGCTGCGCATCCGCAACGCGATCGAGCTCGCCCGCCTCGGCGGTCAGCTCGCCTGGCGTCAAGACTTCCTCGACGACGTCACGAAAGCCCTGCACCTCACCGTCAATGACATCTATCCACCAGAACAGAAAGACGACGAATGACGAACCTGAACCCGATCGCCCCGATGCTCGACGCGCAAGCCTGGGCCGACGCACACGGCACCTCGAAGCGATCCGTGCTGCGCTGGCTGCAGGCCGGCGAGCTCCCCGACGCCGTGAAGATCGAAGGCACCTGGCAGATCCCCGCCGACGCGCAGCGCGTGACCGCCCTCGACATCAAGCCGGCGCACGAGGTGGTCGCCCTCAACCAGGCCAAGAGGTCAGGCCAAGGCCAGGCCGTGGCCCTACCCGAACCGGCGCCGGCCGCGCCGGGCAGCGACTTCCCGTTCCAGCTCTTCAGCCTCGACGACGCCGCCCGGCACCTGCGCACCACGACCGCTGTCGTGAAGCGGCTCGGCAGGCTCGGCAAGCTCGACGTCGGGCCCTACGGCGAGCACGGTGCCCTCGCAGTCTGGATCGAACGATGACCGCCGACGAGCCGATCAGCTGTCGAGTCTGCGGATGCACCGACGACGACTGCAGCGCGTGTATCGCCCGCACCGGATCTCCCTGCTACTGGATCGAGATCGACCTCTGCAGCGCATGCGCTGGAGGACAACGATGAATCCGGTGCAGCTCAGGATCGGCGACGTCGTCGAGGTCGAGGGCTACGAGCTCATCGTCACAGGCATCAGCCTCAATCACGAGCTCGACGGCCGCGTCGAGTTCGTGACGGCCGCCATCGAGCTACGGGAACGCGCATGAGCGGGGACATCTTCGACGACCCCGAGGCGCGGGCGTGGATGAAGCGAGCGGACGACGAGCTCAAGCCGATGATCCAGGACTCCGCGTTCACGGTGCAGATCGTTAGCGGCGTCGAGCCGGACGCGAAGATCGCGGTCGAGCTCGGCTTCATGATCCTGCTCGACAAGCCGATCATCCTGGCCGTGATCCCCGGCACACCCGTGCTCCCGAAGCTCGCCGCGATCGCTGACGCGATCGTCGAGTTCGACCCCGCCGACTCGGAGGGAACGAACCGCCGACTCACCGAAGCAATGGAGCGGCTGTCATGAGGTGGCTGTGGCGGCGCTGGGCACTCTGGTTCACACCGGTGATGAGCGGTGTCGTCGGCGTGCTCATCGGGGTCACGACCGCCGGTGCGACGAAGGATTGGTCATGGGTTCTATGGGGTGTGTTCATCGGCCTCTGCATCGCAGTCAGCACCGCGTCCTACGGCAAGGCGAGGTACTGGGTCGGGCATCGTGACGGCTTCGAGCTCAGCAACCTGACCACCGCGTTCTTGAAGAAGCAACGCGACCACGACACGTGAGGCGTTAGGGATGCTCGCCGAATGGACGACGCTCGAGCGTGAGCGCTGGCACGTCATGCGTGAGGTTGCCGCTCATGCGGAGGGTCGTGCCGTCGATCCATGCGTACACGCGCGCACCGTAGTCGCCTGGTGTGACAAGCATCTGCTCGGCGAGCAGCTCCTCGAGTTCGCCCAGCTTGTCCGTCGCCTGG